>NZ_JBEYVO010000001.1:0-623418 GCF_040644055.1 Streptomyces sp. NPDC047043 | reverse complement strand
GACCGTTCCCGGGCCGACCGTTCCCGGGCCGACCGCTTCCGGGCCGACCGTTCCCGGGCCGACCGTTCCCGGGCCGACCGCTTCCGGGCCGACCGTTCCCGGGCCGACCGTTCCCGGGCCGACCGCTTCCGGGCCGACCGCTCCCGAGCCGACCGACCCCGATACACCCCAGCCCGACGCTCCAGAACCCAAGGCCCCCTTGAACTCCGCCTCCGCCCCCGCCCCCAACTCGGCTTCGGCCCCGCGCCCCCAACCCCCCAGCACCCCCACCGCCGCCCGCTCCAGCGCCTCCACCCCCTCCGGCGAAAGCAGCCGCCCCGCAGCCTCGCTGACGAGTCGGTTCCGCCCGTCGACGGCGACGACCGCGCGCCCCCGCTCACCCGCCGCCCGCAAGTACGCATCCAACAGCACCCGTTCCGCCGCCCGTGACCGCGCAAGAAGCTCCGCCTCGACGGCGATCGAGGCGGCCTCGGCGAGCGGAGCCTGCGGATGCGGCCCGCACTCGGCGCACAGTCCGCAGGTCACCGTCACCGTGCCCAGCAGCTGCCCGGTCTCCGGTGCCCGCACCGGCACGCTCACCGCGGAGACGTCCTGCCACAGGTCGAGGAAGTGCTCGGGGCCGTGTACCTCCGCGCGACGCCGGGTGTGCAGCGCGAGGGCCGCGCTGTTGTGGCCGACGACCTGTTCGGAGAGGTCGTAGTGGGGGTGGCCCGGCGGGAATCCCGCAGTCCACAGCACCCGCAGCCGCTCGTCGGTGAGCACGAGCGACGTCTGCCCGGTGCCGAGCGTGGGGGCGATCCGTTCGAGGACCGGGCGGGCCGCGGCCAGCAGAGGGGACTCGAGCGTTCGTAGGGAAGATGCCGGAACCCCCGGCGCAGGGTCCTTCGCGTCATGCCGTACGCCGAAGAAGCGGGCGCGCTTCCAGGCGGCGAGGACGTCTTCCGGTACCCCGTCGGGCAGTTGCTGCCCCAGCAGGAACAGCTCGCGGGCCCTGCGCAGCGAAGCGAGGGTGGGGCGGACGGAAGGGCGCTCTGCGGTGGTCACGGCACCGCTCACCCTACCGGGAACGGTTGAACGCGCAACAACCTCCGCTCCGCGCGTTACCCGCGCCGGTGCTGCTGCCTGGTGGCAGAGTGCGGAATCCATGCGGAGCAACGAGGAGCAACGAGGAGTGACGATGGAACCCACCGGCATCACAGCCAACCTGCTCGTCCCGGACATCGCGGCCGCCCGCGACTTCTACACCGGCTATCTCGGTCTGAGCGTCGAGGGGTTCAACATGGGCTGGGTGGCCCAATTCCGTTCGCCCGACGGCCACGCCCAGATCCAACTGCTCACGCACGACGCCACCGCGCCGGCGAACCCGGTCGTCTCGGTCAGGGTCGGCGCGGCCGTCGACGAGGCCTACGCCGAGGCGGTGCGGCGCGGTTACGAGATCCCGCATCCGCTCACCGAGGAACCGTGGGGCCTGCGCCGGTTCTTCGTCCGCGCCCCCGACGGCAACGTCCTGAACATCGTCAGCCACCGGGACGAGTGAACTGTCTCGTAGGACTGTCTCGTATTGAGACACCCACGCTCCGGCCCCGGCCTACATGATCTTGAACAGTAGGTGCCTGTTCGCATTCCCCGGAGCCCTGGAGCGTTCCCCGTGCAGACCGTCGAGCCCGATGTCGTGACCGACGTACTGATTGTCGGCAGCGGTCCCGCGGGCGCCTCCGCCGCGCTCGCGCTGAGCACCTACGGCGTGCCGAACATCGTCGTCACCCGCTACGCGAGCCTCGCCGACACGCCCCGCGCGCACATCACCAACCAGCGCACCATGGAGGTGCTGCGCGACCTCGGAGTCGAGGACGAGGTGATCGCCAAGGCGACCCCGCAGCACCTCATGGGCAACACGACGTTCTGCACCAGCCTCGCCGGTGAGGAACTCGGCCGGGTCCGCTCCTGGGGCAACGACCCCCTCGTGCAGGCCGCGCACGACCTCGCCAGCCCCACCCGCATGTGCGACATGCCCCAGCACCTGATGGAGCCCGTACTCATCGACGCGGCCGTCGCCCGCGGCACGAACCTGCGCTTCAGCACCGTCTACAAGTCCTTCGTCCAGGACGCCTTCGGTGTGACGGTGACGGTCGAGGACCGGCTGCGCGGCGACGAGTACACCATCCGTGCCAAGTACCTGATCGGCGCCGACGGCGGGCGCAGCCAGGTGGCCGAGGACGCCGGGCTGCCGATGGGCGGCCAGATGGGCGTGGCCGGCAGCATCAACATCGTCTTCGACGCGGATCTGAGCAAGTACACCGCTCATCGGCCGTCCACCCTGTACTGGGTGCTGGCGCCCGGCGCCACCGTCGGTGGCATCGGCGCGGGGCTCGTGCGTTGTGTGCGGCCCTGGAACGAGTGGCTGATCGTCTGGGGCTACGACGTCACCGCCGGCGCTCCCGACCTGACCACCGAGTACGCCGAGTCCGTCGTACGGCAGTTGATCGGCGACGACGAGATCCCGGTGACCGTCAAGTCGTCCTCGGCGTGGACCGTCAACGAGATGTACGCGGAGACGTACTCGAACGGTCGGGTCTTCTGCGCCGGCGACGCGACGCACCGCCACCCGCCGTCCAACGGCCTCGGTTCCAACACCTCCATCCAGGACTCCTACAACCTGGCCTGGAAGCTCAGGCTCGTCCTCGACGGCACTGCCTCCCCGAAGCTGCTGGACACCTACACCGCCGAACGCGCCCCGATCGGGCGGCAGATCGTCACCCGCGCCAACAAGTCCATCGGCGAGACCGCCCCCATCTTCGAGGCGCTGGACGGACTTTCGCCGCAGACCCCCGAGCAGCTGTGGGCCAACATCGCCGCCCGCAAGGACCCCAGCGAGGCGGCCGAGAAGCAGCGGGCGAAGCTGCGCGAGGCGATCGCCTTCAAGGTGTACGAGTTCAACGCGCACGGCGTCGACCTCAACCAGCGCTACGCCTCCGCCGCGATCGTCCCCGACGGCACCGAGGACCCCGGTTTCGACAGCGACCCCGAGCTGTACCACCAGCCCTCCTCCCGCCCCGGCGCCAAGCTCCCGCACGCCTGGATCACCTCGGGCACGCGCACCGTGTCCACGCTCGACGTCGTCGGACAGGGGCGCTTCACCCTCATCACCGGTATCGGCGGGGCGAGTTGGGTACGGGCGGCCGAGGCCCAGGACCTGGACATCGCCACCGTCGTCGTCGGACCCGGCCAGGAGTACGAGGACCCGTACGGCGACTGGGCACGGCTGAGCGAGGTGGCCGACGCGGGCGCGCTGCTCGTACGGCCGGACGGGTACGTCGCGTTCCGGCACGCGACGGCGGCCGCGTCCGGCGAGGACGCCGAGCAACTGCTTGCCGAGGCCGTGCGGTGGATCCTCGGGCACGCCTGACGGCGACCATTCAGAACTGAAAGGTGAACCCCATGCCCCTCGGACTGCTCCGGCGGCGACTGAAGAATGCCTCCGGAAGCCCCGCGGGCGTCACGCTTCCCGTCCCGGCCGGCGCGGGCGTCGTCGTCCGCGAGGTCCTGGACCCGGTGAACCAGCCCCTGGGCGCCGCCGATGTGACGGTGACGGAACTGCGCAGCCACCAGGTCGCGGCGCGCGGCACCACGGACCCGTACGGACTGTTCATGGCCGTGCTGCCGCCGGGCAGTTACAGCCTGATGGTCGTGGCCGAGGGGCTGGAGCCGCACCGCGAGAGCGTCGACGTCGTCGCCGACGCGGGCGTGGCCTCGCAGCGCGTCTGGCTCCAGCCGGGCCGGCAGGCGGACCTGCCGGTGCCCGGCACCTGGCTCTTCGACCCGCCGCACACGGCGATCCGCTTCATCGCCAAGCACGTCGGCATGGCGAACGTCCACGGCCGTTTCGAACGCTTCGAGGGCGGCATCCAGGTCACCCAGGACGTGTCCGACTCCCGTGTCCACGTCCGCATCGACGCGTCGAGCATCACCACGGGCAACAACACCCGGGACGCCCACCTGCGTTCGGCCGACTTCCTCGACGTCGACCACTTCCCGTACATCGACTTCCGCAGCACTCGCTTCGCCTACCGCGGCGGCAGCAAGTGGTCGCTGCTGGGCACCCTGACCATGCACGGCGTGAGCCGATCGGTCTCCCTGGACACCACCTACCTGGGCATGGTCAACGGCGGCTACGGCGAGGAACTGCGCTGCGCCGCCCTGGCCAAGACGGAACTGCACCGCGAGGACTACACCCTCAACTGGCGCTCGATGCTGGCCCGCGGCATCGCGGTGGTCGGCCCGACGGTCCAACTCGAGCTGGACGTACAGGCGATGTACCGCACGCATGACACACCGACACCGCCGGAGTGACCCGGACGGCGTGGACCGTCGGCCACCAGGTTTCCCGCCCGCCGCCGGCCCGCGTTCAGTCGCCCTTGCGCACCGCTGCGTCGAGCAGCGGACCGAGTTCCCGGGCCACGGTCGTCAGGGCGCGCACGTCCTGTTCGGCCCGGGCCATCAGGATCGCCCCCTCCAGCGTGCTGATCATGAGGGTGGCCAGCGCGCCCGCCCGCTCCTCGGGCACCCCCATGTCCACCAGGGCCCGGGCCACCGGTGCGGTCCAGGTGGCGAAGGCGGCGGCCGCCGCCTCCCGTGTGGAGACGGTGGATTCCGCGCAGTCCACCGTGGCGGCGGCCACGGGGCAGCCGCCCGCGAACCCGGCGCGCTCGTACTCGTCGGTCCACTGGCGCACCATCTCGGCGAACAGCCCGCCGGGCGTCGGCTCGGGCAGCGCGGTCAGGAAGCGGGCGACGCGGTTGCCCGCGTACCGGCCCGCCCAGTCCACTGCCTCGTTGACCAGCTGTTCCTTGCCGCCCGGGAAGTAGTGCTGGAGCGAGCCGCGCGGGGCGTCTGCGTGGCTGGCTACCTCGCGCATGCCGGTGGAGGCGACCCCGTCGCGCCGGATGAGCTGGGCCGCGCTGAAGACCATCCGCTCGCGCGGCCCTCGTTCGGACATCCTCGGTCTCCCCATTCATCGAGTTTTCCGCGCCCCATCTTATGACCGCTGTCATAGGACTCGGCTACTATGACCGCTGTCATAGTCCGTGGTCCGTGGTCCGTGACCGGACGTAAGTGGTGGTGTGTCGTGTACGTCGGTTTCATCGGCCTCGGTGTCATGGGGCAGCCCATGGCCCTCAACCTCGCCCGCGCCGGGACGCCACTGGTCGTCTGGAACCGCACACCGGACAGGTGCGACCCCCTGCGCGCCGCCGGAGCCGCGGTCGCGGCGAGCCCCGCCGAGGTCTTCGAGCGGGCGGAGACCGTGATCCTGATGCTGGCCGACGAGGCCGCCATGGATGCGGTGCTGGGGCGCGGTACCGCGGACTTCGCCTCGCGCGTGGCCGGCCGCACCGTCGTCCACATGGGTACGACCTCGCCCGAGTACTCGGCCGGACTGGAGGACGCCGTGCGAGGTGCGGGCGGAAGATATCTTGAGGCCCCGGTCTCCGGCTCCCGAGTCCCCGCGGAACAGGGGGAGTTGGTGGGGATGCTGGCGGGAGAGGAGGACGCCGTGGCGGTCGTACGGCCCCTGCTCGCGCCCCTGTGCCGGGAGACGTTCGGCTGCGGTGCGGTGCCGGGTGCGCTGCTGATGAAGTTCTCGGTGAACCTCTTCCTGATCACGCTCGTCACCGGGCTGACCGAGGCGTTCCACTTCGCCGACCGGCACGGGCTCGACCAGCGGCTGCTCCGGGACGTCCTCGACGCGGGGCCGATGGCCAGCGCCGTGTCCCGGGTGAAGGGGCCCAAGCTGCTGGCCCGCGACTTCAGCGTGCAGGCGGGTGCCGCGGACGTCCTGAAGAACAACCGGCTGATCGCGGAGGCCGCCCGCAAGGCCGACCTCGCCTCCCCGCTCCTCGACATCTGCCACGCCCTCTACGCCGAGACCGTGGCGCGGGGGCATGGTGGCGAGGACATGGTGGCCGTACTGCATGCGCTGGAGGCGCGGACCGACGGCGATCCCGTCCCCGTACGACTGGAGGAGCGAGCATGAGCTGGACGATCGAGCGGCGCGGCCGAGTCGCCGTCGTGACGATGACGACCAACCCCGTCAACGCGCAGAACCGCGCCTTCTTCGCCGACCTGCACGACGCCTTCGACCGGCTCGAACGCGACCACACCGACTCCCCGGTCGTCCTGACCGGCACCGGCTCCCGCTTCTCCGCCGGGCTCGACCTCGGCGAGCACTTCCCGCTCTTCGCCGGTGCTACGGCGGCGGTCGCGTCTTGGTTCCAGGAGTACCGGGCGACGAATTTCCGCCTGTTCACCTACCCGCGGCCGACGGTCGCCGCCCTCAACGGCCATGCGTTCGCGGGCGGGTTGATCACGGCCGCCGTGTGCGACCACCGGGTGGCCGTCGACGACGAGTCGGCGCGCCTCGGGCTCAACGAGGTGCCGATCGGTATCCCGATGCCCGCGGTGTACGTCCGGATGCTCGCCTACGCCTGGGGCGAGCCGGTGGCCGCGCGTACGTGCCTGCGCGGGGAGATCTTCACGCCGCGACAGGCCCACGAGCTGGGCATGGTGCAGGAGTTGGCACCGGCCGAGGAGCTGCTGGAGCGGGCCGTCGCCCTCGCCGGGGAGACACCCGAGGACTCCATCGAGCCGTACGCGTTCACCAAGCGGGCCTGTCAGGCCGCCGCCCTGCGCGACATCGCCGAACTCTCCGACGCGTTGGACAAGGAGCTTGCCGCGGTGATGTCGAGCGAGGGGGCCCGGCACGCCCATCGCCGCTACTGGCAGCAGCTCAAGGGCCGCCCGGCGGAATGGTGAGCAACCCCAACCGACCGCGCCGACAAGGAGGTTGCCGATGGCCGGTGACGACGAGCGGCTGCCGTCCTGGGTGACCTGGCGGCGCAGACCGTTTCCCGACGCCAACCTGCTTCTGCTGCACGGCCGCGGGCCGGCCCTGGTCGACAGCGGGTTTGTCGGCCACGCGCAGGAGACGGCCGCCTGGGCCCGCGCCCGCGCCGGGACGAGGGTCGCGCTCGTCGTCAACACCCACTGGCACTCCGACCACGTCGGCGGCAACGCGCTCCTGCAGGCGGCCGGCGCCCGCATCGCGGCCGGCACCCCGGAGGCCCGGGCCATCGCGCGCCGCGACCCCGGATGCTGCCAGGCCGAATACCTCGACCAACCGGTCGCCCCCTACACCGTCGACGAACCCCTCGACGACGGCCAGATCCTCCAACTCGGCGACGCCGATTGGCAGATCGTGCGCACGCCCGGCCACACCCCCGGCCACCTGGCACTGTGGCAGCCGGAGCAGCGACTGCTGGCGGTCGGGGACGCCCTGTCCGACTACGACGTCGGCTGGGTCAACCTCGCCCTCGACGGCCCGGAAGCGGCCGGCACGGCCCTGGCCTCCCTGCACCGCCTGGCCGACCTCGCCCCCCGCGTCCTGCTGCCCGGGCACGGTCCGATCCCAGCCGATCCGGGCGCCGCGTTCGCCACCGCACTGCGCCGCGCCCAGCGCCTCGTCGACGACCCGTCCGGCGCCGTCTGGTACGGCGCCCGCCGCATCTTCGCCTACGCCCTGATGATCCGCGACGGCATCCCCACCACCGAGGCCGAGCCCTACCTCCACGCCCGGGCCTGGCTGACGGACGCCGCCCGCCTCCTGGGCCGAACCCCCGAAACCTTCGCCACCGAACTGATCGACGCGATGCTGCGCACCGGCGCCATCGCCCAGCGCTACGGCCGCCTGCACGCGGCCGCCGAGCACGCACCGGTAGCGGCTGAGGCCCTGAGGGTGCCGTTTCCGCGCAACTGGTCTTCGGGCTCGCCATGCGCCACGAGGCCGTAGATCGCTGCGTGAGCGAGGAGTTGAAGGACCACGCGGGTGAAGCGGGGGTGGCGGTGCGTACACGCAGCGGTCTTGTTCGACTGGTCGCACGCACAGCTTCTTCACACAAATGAAGGCCAGAAGATGTCTCAAGATTCAAGCAGTTGGACGTAGGGTCCGATCATGCACGGCCCGAACGACTTCAGTTCTTCCCCCCGCCTCGCCGATCTGGCGAACCTGCTCCGCCTGCCCGCAGCCCTCAGCGTCCCCGGCGACGTCCTCGCCGGAGCCGTCGCGAGCGCCGGCACGCCACGGCCCCGCATCCTCGCCACAATGGCCTCGTCGGTCGCCCTCTACTGGGCGGGCATGGCACTCAACGACTACGGGGACGCGACCGTGGACGCGGTGGAGCGGCCCGAACGACCCATACCCTCCGGGCGAGTTGCCCGCCGCACCGCACTGGCCACCGCCTGCGGACTCACCGCCGCGGGTCTCGGCCTCTCCGCCCTGGCAGGCGGGCGCCGGGCACTGGGCGTGGCGCTTCCGCTGACCGGACTGGTCTGGGCGTACGACCTCCGACTGAAATCCACCCCCGCCGGTCCCGCCGCCATGGCGGGCGCACGCGCGCTGAACGTACTGGCCGGAGCGGAGCCCGGACGCAGGGCCCCCGCACTGCCGGCCGCCCTGCTGACCGGCGCGCACACCTACACCGTCACAGCACTCAGCCGCCACGAGATCTCCGGGGCACCCCGCACACTGCCCGCCGCCACGCTCGCAGGCAGCACCGCAACCGCCCTGGCCGCAGCGGCACTTCCGGGCCTACGACGCCGCAGCAGAACGGCCCGGATCGGCGCGGCGGCCGGCGCGCTCGGCTATCTCGCCTCCTACGGCACGGCCCAGGCACGCGCGGCCCGGGAGCCGTCCGCGGCGAACGTCCGCACCGCCGTCGGCACCGGCATCCTGTCGCTGATGCCCCTGCAGGCGGCGCTCACCGCGGGCGGCGGAGCGGCCGGCCTGGCCGGAGCCCTGGCCGTGGCGCACCCGCTGGCGCGCAGACTCGCCCGAAAAGTGTCGCCCACATGACCCCGATACCCCCGCCCACAGGCCGACTTCGCTACGGCTTCGGCACCAACGGCTTCGCCCACCACCGACTCGACGACGTGCTGTCCGTGCTCGCCGACCTCGGCTACGACTCGGTCGGCCTCACCCTCGACCACGGCCACCTCGACCCCTTCGCCGCCGACCTGCCTCGCCAAGTCGCCCACCTGGCACGGCGGTTGGAGCGGCTCGGCCTTGCAGTCATGGTGGAGACCGGGGCGCCGTATCTGTTGGACCCGTGGCACAAGCACCTGCCCACCCTGATGTCCGCCCCAGGCGCCGAGCGGCGCGTCGACCTGCTGGCACGCGCCGTGCGCATCGCGGCCGACCTGGGCGCCCCGGCCGTCCACCTGTGCAGCGGCCCGGCGCCCGAGGGCGTGCCCGAGGAGGAGGCGTGGAAGCGATTGGCCGCGGGCTGCGAAGAGGTCCTCGCCGTCGCCCAACAGCACAGTGTGGCCCTGGGATTCGAGCCGGAACCGTACATGTTCGTCGACACCGTGCAACGAGTGCTGGAGCTGCGCCACCGGCTCGGCGACCCCGATCTGTTCGGCATCACACTCGACATCGGCCACGCCCACTGCGTCGATGACCTGCCCCTGCTCGACTGCATCGCCCTGACGGCACCGCACCTGGTGAACGTGCAGATCGAGGACATGCGGCGCGGTGTGCACGAACACCTCGAACTCGGCATGGGCGAGATCGACTTCCCGCCCGTCCTGGCCGCGCTGAAGGCCTCCGGCTATCAGGGGCCCGTGTCGGTGGAGATCCAGGGTGCGTCCCTGAACGCCCCCGAAGTCGCCCACCGCTCCCTGGAGTTCCTCAAGACCGCCGAGCCGTTCTGAGCCCTCGGCCCTTCACCGCACCGTCACCTTCCCTCTTCCGTACGGCTGTTGTCGTACTCCCATCCCAACAGGAGGCATGTGCCGTGGATCCGCACATCTCCACCGCCCTCGACCGACACCTCACCGCCGACGCACAGCGCTGGCTGACGGACGCCGTCACCCGCGTCGAACAGGACCCGGCAGCCGTGCGCGCCCACTTTCCCGCCGTCGGCCGACGCTGCGGGCGCGAACCGCTCGCCGACGGCTGGACGGTGGCGGACGCCGCCCGCGCCCGGCTGCTGACCGCTCTGCCGCTGCGCGGAGCCGCACTCGCCGAGGAGGTCACCGCCCTCCACCGGTACGGCGACGCCGGCGAACAGCGGGCAGTGCTGCGCTCGTTGGCCCTGCTGGACGACGCCGACACCTCCTTCGGCGACCTCGGACTACCGCTGGTACGCGCCGCGCTGCGGGGCAACGACACCGACCTGATCGAGGCGGCCCTCGGCCCGTACGCCGCACGCCACCTGGACTACGACGGCTACCGGCACGCCGTACTGAAGTGCGTCTTCAGCGGCATCCCGCTGGACCGGGTCGCGGGCCTCGAGGAGCGCGCTGACCGCGAACTCGCCCGCATGCTGGCCGACTTCGCCCATGAGCGGGTCGCCGCCGGACGTGACGTACCCGCCGACGTCTGGCCCGTCGTGCGCGCCCACCCCGGCACGCTGGAAGCCTCCGGGCTGCCCGCCGAAGCCCACTCACCCGTGCCCGACCGCCGCGCCGCGGCCGTCCGGGCCCTCGCCGTCTTCATCTCCACCGCGCCCGCAGGAGCCGCATGATGCGCATCTTCGACCCCCACATCCACATGACCTCCCGCACCACCGACGACTACGAGGCGATGTACGCGGCCGGCGTCCGGGCCGTGGTGGAGCCGTCGTTCTGGCTCGGGCAGCCGCGTACCTCGGTGGACAGCTTCACCGACTACTTCGACGCGCTGCTCGGCTGGGAGCCCCACCGCGCCGCCCAGTTCGGCATCCAGCACCGCTGCACCATCGCCCTCAACCCCAAGGAGGCCAACGACCCTCGCTGCACAGGAGTGTTGGACGTGCTGCCGCGCTACCTCGACAAGGACCGGGTGGTGGCCGTCGGTGAGATCGGCTACGACTCCATGACCCCGGAGGAGGACGAGGCGCTGGCCCGCCAGCTCGAACTCGCCGTCGAGCACGAGCTGCCGGTGCTGGTCCACACCCCGCACCGCGACAAGGCCGTCGGCACCCGCCGCACCCTCGACGTGGTCCGCGAGTCCGGCATCCCGCCCGAGCGCGTCCTCGTCGACCACCTCACCGAACTCACCGTCGCCATGGTCGCCGACAGCGGCTGCTGGATGGGCTTCTCCATCTACCCCGACACCAAGATGAGCGAGGACCGCATGGTGCGCATCCTCCAGGAGCACGGCACCGAGCGGAAACTCGTCAACTCGGCCGCCGACTGGGGCCGTAGCGACCCCCTGAAGACGCGAAAGACCGCGGACGCCATGCTCGCCGCCGGCTTCGACGACGACACCGTCGACCAGGTCATGTGGCGCAACCCGGTGGACTTCTACGGCCAGAGCGGCCGGCTCGACCTCGAGGACATCAAGCCGGACGACACCGCGCTCTACGAGGGCAATTCCATCAAACGCGGCGGAGAGTGAACCCGTCGTGCGCTTCCGACACCCCGACGGTACGACCGTCCACCTCGCCTACTGCAGCAACGTGCACCAGGCCGAGAACCTCGACGGAGTGGTCGACCAACTCGCCGCCTACGCCGAGCCCGTACGCGAATCCCTCGGCGCCGACCTGCTCGGCATCGGCCTGTGGCTGGCCCGCGACGTGGTCACCGAACTCTCCGCCCGACCCGACGCCGTCCACCGCCTGCGCACCGAGCTGACCGCACGCGGCCTGGAGACCGTCACCCTCAACGCCTTCCCCTACGGCGGATTCCACCGCGAGGTGGTCAAGAAGGACGTCTACCTGCCCGACTGGACCGACCCCGCCCGCCTGCGCTACACGCTCGACTGCGCCCGCGTGCTGGCGGGACTGCTGCCGGACGACGCACGGCACGGCAGCGTCTCCACCCTGCCACTGGCCTGGCGCACCCCGTGGCACACCGCCCAACATGACGTCGCCCGCCGGGCCCTGGAGCAACTCGCCGTAGAACTTGGCGAGTTGGAGCGCGAGACAGACCGTACGATCCGAGTCGGATTCGAACCCGAACCCGGATGCGTGGTCGAGAACACCGTCCAGGCGGTCCGGGAACTCGGGGGAGTGGACCCCGAGCGGCTCGGGATCTGCCTGGACACCTGCCATCTCGCCGTGCAGTTCGAGGAACCGGCCACGGCACTGCGCCGCCTCGCCGACGCAGGGCTTCCGGTCGTCAAGATGCAGGCCTCCAGCGCACTCCAGGCCGACGACCCCGCCGAGCCGGAGGCGCGCCGCGCGCTCGCCCGGTTCGCCGAACCCCGCTTCCTGCACCAGACCAGGACGGCCCCGGGCGGCACGGTCACCGGCGTGGACGACCTCCCGGACGCCCTGGCCGGAGGCCTGGACGCCGGCTCCCCCTGGCGGGTGCACTTCCACGCACCGCTGCACGCCGAGCCCGAACCGCCCCTGCGCACCACCGCACCCGAACTGACCACCGCACTGGGCGAGTTGCTCGGCGGCCCGCAGGCACTCTGCGACCACATCGAGGTCGAGACCTACACCTGGTCCGTCCTACCCGAACACCTGCGACCACGCGACCGCGAGGGCCTCGTCGCGGGCCTGGCCGCCGAACTGGCCTGGACCCGGGACCGGTTCGAGGAACTCGGCCTCAAGCCCCATTCACGAACGGAACCCGTCTCATGACAAGACTGGTCGTCCTCGACATTGTCGGCCTCACTCCCCGCATGCTGCGCCACATGCCCGCCGTCTCGGCGGTCACCGAACAGGGCTTCCAGGCCCGCCTGAACACCGTGCTGCCCGCCGTGACCTGCTCCGTGCAGTCCACCCTCCTGACCGGTGCACCGCCCTCCGAGCACGGCATCGTAGGAAACGGCTGGTACTTCCGCGACCTGGGCGAGGTCCTCCTGTGGCGCCAGCACAACGCCCTGGTCGGCGGCGAGAAGATGTGGCACACCGCGCGCAGGAGCAGGCCCGGCTTCAAGGTCGCCAACGTCTGCTGGTGGTACGCCATGGGCGCCGACGTCGACCTGACCGTCACCCCGCGCCCGATCTACTACTCCGACGGCCGCAAGGAACCCGACTGCTACACCTGGCCGCCGTCCCTGCACGACGAACTCACCGACCGGCTCGGCCCGTTCCCCCTGTTCACCTACTGGGGCCCCAACGCGGGCATGCCCTCGAGCCAGTGGATCCTCGCGGCCGCCCGCCAGATCTTCGACGAGCACCAGCCCGACCTGACCCTGGTCTACGTGCCGCACCTCGACTACGAGCCCCAGCGCTCCGGCCCGGACTCCGCGCAGTCGGCGCGCGAGGCACGCCGGCTCGACGACGCCCTGCGCCCCCTCCTCGATCACTTCCGGCGCGAGGACGCCACGGTCGTGATCCTCAGCGAGTACGGCATCGCACCCGCCTCCCGCCCGGTCGACATCAACCGCGCCCTGCGCCGCGCCGGACTGCTCGAGGTCCACACACAGGACGGCATGGAGTACCTCGACCCGTGGACCTCCCGCGCCTTCGCCGTCGCCGACCACCAGATCGCCCACGTCTACGTCCGCGACCCCGCCGACACGGACGCCGTCGCCAAGATCGTCGCCGAACTCCCGGGCGTGGACAAGGTGTTGGACGCCGAGGGCAAGGCGGCCCACGGGCTGGACCATGAACGCTCCGGAGAGCTGGTCGCCGTGGCCGACTCCGACGCCTGGTTCACGTACTACTACTGGCTGGACGACGACCGCGCCCCCGACTTCGCCCGCCAGGTCGAGATCCACCGCAAGCCCGGCTACGACCCCGCCGAGCTCCTCTACGACCCCACCGTGCCCGGCGTGAAGGGACGCGCCGCCGCCCAGGTCGCCCGCAAGAAGCTCGGCCTGCGCTACCGCATCCAGACCGTCCCGCTGGACCCCTCCGGCGTCCGTGGCAGCCACGGCCGGCTGCCGAGCGACCCGCAGGACAGCCCCGTACTGCTCTGCTCGCGCCCCGGCCCCGCACGCGACGAGATCGACGCGACCGACGTCAAGGACCTCCTCCTCGACCTGGCCGGCATCACCGCCCCCTGACCGTCCGAACCCGTAACTCGCACTACTGGAGCCCCCCACATGCACGCCACCGACCCCTCGCCTCCGCCCCTGCCCAGCCACCGCCCCCTCCTCGATCCGGCCGCCGAGTACGGGCGTTGGACCACGGAGCGGCCCCTCGCCAGGATCAGCCTGTGGGGTGACACCCATCCCTGGCTCGTCACAAGGCACGAGGACGCGCGCGCCGTCCTCAGCGACCCGCGGTTCAGCTCCGAGAACGTCCGGCCGGGCTTCCCCGGCCTGCAGCCGACCCCGCCGCCGCGCACGCCCGGTCAGCTGTTCGCCATGGATCCGCCCGGCCACACCCGGCTGCGCCGCATGCTCATCCCCGAGTTCACCTTCCGCCGGGTCGAGCAGCTGCGGCCGGCCATCCGGAACATCACCGGCGAGCTCCTCGACGGCCTGGTCAAGCAGCAGCAACCCGCCGATCTCGTCGCGCACCTCACCCTGCCGCTGCCCCTCCTGGTCATCTGCGAACTACTCGGAGTGCCGTACACGGACCGGGACTTCATCCACCGGCAGGCCGCCGCCTTCGCCACCGTCACGGCCGGACCGGAGGCGATGCGGGCCGGCTGGGCGGCGCTCTTCGGCTATCTGCAGGAGCTGCTGGCGGCCAAGTCGCGTGAGCCCGGCGACGACTTGATGAGCAAGCTCGCCACGGAACGGGTCGCCTCCGGCGAGGCCACCCCGGCGGAGGCGGCCGGGCTGCTCGTCCAACTCCTCATCGCCGGGCACGAGACGACCGCGAGCATGCTCTCCCTCGGCGTCGTCGCACTGCTGCGCCACCCCGACCAACTGGCCGCGCTGCGCGCCGACGAGGACCTCGTGCCGGGCGCGGTCGAGGAACTCCTGCGCTACCTGACCGTCGTCCACATCGGCCTGCGCCGCATCGCCACCGAGGACGTCGAAATCGGCGCAGTCACCATCCGGGCCGGCGAGGGCGTGGTGGTCGCCCTGCAGGCGGCCAACCGGGATCCGGCGGTCTTCGCCGACCCGGACACGCTCGACCTCACCCGGGACGCCGGACAGCACCTCGCCTTCGGACACGGCCTGCACCACTGCCTCGGCCAGTCCCTCGCCCGGGCCGAACTCCAGGTCGCGCTGCCCATGCTCTTCCACCGGCTGCCCGGCCTGCGGCTGACCGACCCGGCCGTGGAGCAGTACGCGTTCGAGGGGCGCGCGATACACGGGGTGCGGGAGTTGCCCGTGGCCTGGTGAACAATTCGCCAATTACCTGTGTACGAAGGTCATTTGACCGTGACTTGGGCCTTCGTCGTGGGGTAATGTGTTGGCAAAGAGGTCGAGGTAGGTTCGGGAGGTGTGACGATGCAGCGGCGGCGGATTCCCCATGAACCCGGGTACCGGTCGGCATGGTCGCTCCCGGATCCCGACCGGTCGCGCTTCTGACGCGCACATCCGGAAAGCCTGACCCACCCGTTCTTTCGCATGCGCGGCTGCGCGCAACCCGCCCTGACGGCGGACGCGCAACCCATTCACCTGCACGCTCTCGGCAAGGTACAGCTCAAAGGAGGCAATGGTGTTCGATCTCCGGACAGAGGCAGAGATGAGGCTGCACTCGGAAAAGACGGCCAGGCAACTCGCCCTGAAAAAGCTCCTCGAAGGGCAGCGCGAGGAGAACAGCCGGAACCACGGCGAAACGACGGACGCCACGGACGCGGAGTCCGCTGCGTGATCAAGGGGGCTTCCGGCCTCGACGACTCTTGACGGCCCGCCGTGTTCGGCGGGCCGTCCTCTACTTGAGCTCGACTTCGACAAAGCGGAATTCGTACCCGTTCACGTTGACCAGGTTGTGCGCGACACCGGCAGACCGTGCGTAGGAAACACCCGCATGCATCTCCACCTCGCGTTCCCCTGCCGAGTCCTCCACACGCACTGTTCCGGTGATCAGGGGAACCACCACGTAGTCGTGTGCATGAACGTGAGGGCCCGTCTCGGCGCCCGGGGCGAAGCACCACTCCGTGACCAGGACTCGATCCGAATCGATCTGAACAGTCGACTTCGCCTTCACGCGCGACAACCTCCGTCGGTTGGGGACGACCGGCACTCGATGAGGGAAGGCTAGGGCGCAGCCTGGAATGCGCTCACGCTCCATCGCGCACAAGAGCCGTCCGCCGGTCGTCCGAAGCGGAGCTTGCGAACCGGGCGTGGGGCAGGTGGCGTCGGTGGAGTCAACGGGCGTGGCGGGACGGCCGGGTTCGGTTACGGCAGGGCCTCGGCGAGGCGGTCGACGCCGTATCCGCTGATCAGTAGGCGTTCTTTGCGGTTCCCGGTGAGCAGTTGGCTCCATTGGACGAAGCCGCCGTCGCCGACCTCCAGCTGCCGGCCTCCGATGCTCGCGTGGATCTTGAAGCAGAGGCCGGTGTAGTAGCCGCGTCCCGTGGCCCGGTCGGGGTCCTCGCGCACCTCCACTCCCGACAGCCCGGCGAGCTCGTGGCGCATCCCCTCGAGGAGCGGAGCAGCCGCGTCGTCCAGGACGGTCAGTCTGATCTGTGTGTCCTGTATCCCGACGTCGGCCATGGCCCGGGCGGCGAAGCGAAGGTGGTCGGCCAGGTGCCGGTGTTCGAAGCGCCGGTTGCCGGTGTCCCGGCCGGCGGTCACCAGGCCGAACAGCTGGAAGTGGGCGAGCATCCCCGGAGCGTTGAAGTTCTGGGCGCGCGTCACGCGCTGGCCGGCCGCCAGCCTCACCGGCACGTCGGAGCGCGGATCGTCGGTCAGAGCCAGCGAGCGCCGGTGCGCTGCCTCCAGCGCCAGTGCGTTCGTGGGATCGGCGGCCACCTCGCTGCCCCGAACCGTCGCGATCACCTTGCGCGGATCGACGGTCGCCACCGCCGAATGCGCGGCCAGCGGCACGACGGGGGCGAGTACCAGGACCTCGAAGGCGTCGGGCAGCGCCGCCAGCAACGCGTCCTCGGTGCGGCGCAGTGCGGCGAAGTCGACCGGTGCCGGGGCCACGAAGCGGTCGCTGCGATAGCGCCGCATCACCTCGGCCGGCGAGAGCCGGTCCGCCCGGCGCCGGAACACCTCCAGCAGCAGCGTGGTCAGATCCGCGCCCGGCATCCCGTCGGCCAGCAGGTCCAACAGTTCCGGAGCGTCGGCGCGCGCCAGCACCCGACGCAGCGCCGGGGTGACCGGGATGTCTCCGGTGGCGTCGTCACGCGTCATGAACAGCGAGTATCACGCCTCGGGAACCGGCCGGGCCAGTGAGTTTCCGCCACCTCGACGGCGAGGACCGCGAAGTTGCGGTTCGCCGCTCACCTTGCCCGCGCCGCTCACCTTGCCCGCGCCGGGCGCCTGGCGCACGCTGGTCCCATGGGTGCGCAAGACGGCCCTACGTTGATCACGTCTGTCCAGCGGGCCTTCCGGCTGCTGGAGGCGGCGAGCGCGTACGAGAACGGCGCGCCGGCGAAGCAGCTGGCACGTGAGACGGGTCTGCCCCTGGCCACCGCCTACCACCTGCTGCGCACGCTGGTCCACGACGGATATCTGCGCAAGCTCGGCGACGGCCGATTCGTGCTGGGCGACAAGCTGGACACGCTGCAGAGCACGGGCCGCGGGCAGGCGCTGCTCAACCGGGTGCGGCCCACCCTCGCCGCGCTGCGCGACGAGCTCGCGACCGCCACGTACCTCACCTTCTACGAGGACGGCGAGATCCGCGTCGCCGAGATCGTCGACAGCCCGCGGGCGCCCCGCGTCGACCTGTGGGTGGGGTTCGAGGACGCGGGGCACGCCACCGCCCTGGGCAAGTCCGTGCTGCGCGAGCTGGACGAGGAGTCCCGCAAGGACTACCTCTCCCGCCACCATCTCGCCGACCTCACCCCGCGGACGATCACCAGCCGGCCGGAACTGCTGCGGCGCCTGGACTCCTCACCCGTCGCCCCGGCCGTCACGGACCTCGAGGAGTACTCGCTCGGCACGGTCTGCGTCGCCGTACCCGTCTACTGCGGGGACACGCTCGGGTCGCTCGGCGTCTCCCTGCCGGCCGACCGGCTCGCCCGGCTGCCGGAGATCCGGGCGCGGCTGCTGCCGACCGCGAGCCGGGTCACCCGGAGCCTGTCGCTCACTATCTGAAATCCCTCTCCTTGTGACACCCGCGCCCGACCACGTTTCCTGGATGAAACAGGCATTTCAGCAGTGGGCCCCCGGACCGATGTGCCCTACACAGGTAAGGACTGCAGACAGAACATGAGTCAGGCCCCAGACCACGATGGCGCCCACTGGCCGATACGGCCGTTCTGGAACCGAGTGGCCGGTACCCGGGCATCGCTCCGCAGGCGGGTCGTGGCACAGCTGGCAGCCGGGGCAGCCTGCCTGCCGGTGCTGATCGTCGCCGTCATCGTGCTCGCCGACGTCTTCGGCGGAGCCGGCATGATCTGGCTGCCCATGCTCGCGGCCGGGCCCGCCCTGGCCGCCACCACCAACGGGCCGCGCGGAGTCCTGTGCGTCGGCCTCCTCGCCGCCGTGCTCGGCGCCACGCTAGGCGCCCGGGACGGTGTGCCGGGCGGCGAACTGGCGGCCGTACTGTCCGCCCTCGTGGCCGTCACCCTGGCGAGCGGCCTGGCCAGCGCGCTGCGCAGCCGCCGGGAACGTGTGCTCGCGGCCGTCCGCTCGGTCGCCGAGACCGCCCAGCACGCGCTGCTCAAGCCGGTACCGGCGACGGTCGGCCCGTTCCAGGTGGCCGTCCGCTACAGCGCCGCCGCGGCCGAGGCCCGCATCGGCGGGGACCTGTACGCGCTGATACCCACCCCGTACGGCGTGCGGCTGATCGTCGGCGATGTGCGCGGCAAGGGTCTGCCCGCCGTCGGAACCGCCGCGCTGGTGCTGGGTGTCTTCCGCGAGGCCGCCTACGACGAGCCCGACCTCCTCGCCGTCGTCGACCGGATCGAGCGGAGCCTGGCGCGCAACCTCGGCTCCGACGACTTCGTCACCGCCGTGGTCGCCGGATACCCGCAGCCGGGGCAGCTGGAGGTGGTCAACTGCGGCCACGCACCGCCGCTACTGGTCCAAGCCGACGGGAGCGTCGCCGCGGTCGAGCCCACGCACCCGGCCCCGCCCCTCGGGCTGCGCACGCTCACCGACCACACCCCCGGCCTGCAGGTGCTGCCCTTCGCCGACGGAGATCAACTCCTGCTCTACACGGACGGGGTCACCGAGGCCCGTGACGGGGGCCGCGAGTTCTACCCGCTTCACGAGGGCCTGGCCCGGCACGTCTCCGACGACCCGGCCCATACCCTGAGCGCGCTCCACGATGAACTGCTGGCCCACGTGGGCGGCCGTCTCCACGACGACGCGGCGCTGCTCCTGATCCGCAAACCGGACGTTGTCGAAGCGGCCTGCGAGGGCCGGAGCGCTGGCAAGGGCGACCGGGACCTGGCCGCCGAGGCCGTGTGACTCCTGTTGCGGCTGATTCCGGTGCGGTCGTTCACCACTCCCCGGCGGCCGTCAGCGGAACGGACACCGGCGGTTCCGCCGACGTCGTCAGCTCGATCCGCCGACCCTCCGCAGACGACCGTAGAAGAGCGGTCATCGTCTCCAGCACGTGCAGTGCGAGAGCGCCGCTCGCGCGCGGCGCCCGCTCTCCGTCGGCCGCGATGAAGTCGAGCAGGCCCACGCCCCGCGCACCCGCGGCATAGCCCGCCGACGGCGGCAGCGTGCGCCACTGTGTGTCGCCGAGGGCGAAGAGCCGCACCTCGCCGTCGAAGCCGTTGGGATCCGGAACCGCGAGCGTGCCCGACTCGCCGTGGACCTCGATCGGCGCCGCCGTGGTGGCCACACCGTCGAAGCTCGTCGTGATCGTCGTAAGAGCCCCGCCCGCATGCTCCAGGACACCGGAGACATGACTGTCCACCTCGACCGGAATCCGCTCGCCCGCGCGCGGGCCGGAGCCGATGACGCGCTCGCCGCGCAGCCGGCCGGCAGCCCCGGTCACGGCCCGCACCGGACCCAGCAGGTGGACCAGGGACGCGAGGTAGTACGGCCCCATGTCCAGCAGCGGGCCGCCGCCGGCGGTGTAGTAGAAGTCGGGGTGGGGATGCCAGCGCTCGTGCCCCGGGGTGATCATCACGGCAGTGGCGAACAGGGGACGGCCGATCTCTCCCGTCTCCACGGCCGCCCGCGCCGTCTGGATCCCGGTGCCCAGGACGGTGTCCGGCGCGCACCCCACACCGACGCCCGCCTTCGCGGCGGCCTCCACCACGGCCTGGGCGTCGTCGAGGGTGGCGGCCAGCGGCTTCTCCCCGTAGACGTGCTTGCCGTGGCCGATGGCGCCGAGGGCGATCTCGGCGTGCGCCGCGGGGACGGTCAGGTTCAGCACGGTGTCCACGTCCGGGCTGCTCAGCAGCTCCTCGACGGTCAGTGCCGCGACGCCTGGCAGCTCGGCGGCGACGGCGGCCGACCGGGAGGCGTCCAGGTCGGCGACCGCGGTGATGCGTACGGCGGGATGGCCGACGAGCGTGTCCAGGTACGCGCGGGAGATGACCCCGAGACCTACGACGCCGATGCGGTGCGCGTCGCCCACAGCATGCCCCTCTCGATGACGGTGCGGACGTTCGGGTTCTCCAGCACGTCGAGGCTGTGCCCCGGTGTCGTCACCACGACGCGCCCGGCGCCCCATCGCCGGGTCCAGACCGCCGGCGAGGTGACCGGCCGGTCCCAGGGCTGCCACGGCCGGGCGGGATGGGTGGTGGTGGCCAGCACGTCGATCAGGTCGTCGTGCAGTACCCAGTACTGCTCGGTGTGCAGGTCGAAGTCCTCGATGCCGGCGGTGACGGGGTGCTCGCGGCCGAGCTCGGTGATGTTGACGGTGTACGGCAGGAAGTTGTCGGTCTCGTCCCCCTGCCGCTCGCACGGCTCCTTGCCCGGATGGGTCGCGAACTGGCCGCCCACCAGGTGGAGATAGTCGGAGGAGGCGCGGAACGAGTCGGCGATGCCGCCGTGCCACCCGGTGAACCCGGTGCCCGCCACGACCGCCGCGCTCAGCCCGGACAGCTGTTCGGTGGTGATCGACGACATCGTGACACATTGCACAACGAGGTCCGTGGCGGCCATCTCGGCGGCGTCGGCGTAGACGTCGGTCGACTCCTCGATCCGCACGGTGTATCCGTTGCCTTCGAGGAAGGGCAGGAACGACTCTGTTGCCCTGACCGGCTGATGTCCCTCCCAGCCGCCTCGGACCACCAGGGCCTTCTTGTGCGTCATCTCGTCCCTTCGGCGGGCGCCGGGCGCGGGAGACCGGCCCGTGGGCAGAGTCCTCAGCATGCGACAGTCGCCGCTGCTCGGGAAAGGGTTGCCGGAAATCCGAAAGTTTCGCGGCCGGGCGGTGAGGTGCGGCTGCCGCCCTCAAGTCGCGCTTGTCGCCGCGCTCCCGGGTCTGGCACGATCGCTGCCCGTCGCTCACGGCAACGGCCCACGGTCGTCAAGGAGGTCCGGTGCACAGACGCTGGCTGTTCATATCGGCGGCCGCGGCCCTCATCGTCGCCTCTCTGACCCTGGTCCTCCTGCCCGGCCACAAGTCCGACGCCGACCCCGCCGCGGCCACGCCCGCCGCCGGTGCCCGGGCGAACGTCCCGTCCGCGTCGGAGTCCCCGAGCGCGTCCGCCGGCGCAACCGCCGTGTCACCGAAGCCCTCGGCCAAAGCCACCTCGCGGAAGCCGTCCGCCCGCGCCACATCCGCGAAACCGTCGGCCAGGGACGCCGCTCAACCGGCGTCCGGCACCGCCCCGTTGGCGGGCCGCATCCGCCCCGGCGTGACCTACCGAGGAGTCGCCACCTTCTACGACTCCGACGGCACCGGCGCCTGCCTGTACGACGCGAGCAGCGACGTCCTGACCGGGGCGATGAACCACACCGACTACGAGACGGCCAAGGCGTGCGGGGCGTACGTACAGGTCCGCGCGGCCAACGGCGCCTCCATCACGGTCCGCATCACCAACGAATGCCCGGGGGACTGCGCCCCCGGCCAGATCGACCTCAGCGCCGAGGCCTTCGCCAAGCTCGCGGCCCCCTCGGCCGGCCGGATCCCGATCACATGGAAGCTGGCGAGCCCCAGCAGCGTCGGCACGCTCTCCGTCCGCTACAAGACGGGCTCCAGCCGCTATTGGTGCGGGCTGCAGGTGATCGGCCACCGCAACCCGTTGGCCCGGCTGGAGGTCCGCACCGGCAGCGGCTGGCGCCAACTGGCGCGCACCGACTACAACTACTTCCTCTCCGAGGACGGCAGCGGCTGCGGCGGAGCGATCAGAATCACCGACATCTACGGCGAACGACTCACCGTCGACGGGATCGCGATCCGGCCGAACGTGGCGCAGCCGACCCGGGTCCAGTTCGCCCGGCACTGACTACGGCGCGGTCGACGCCCGCGCATCGACCGTCCAACAGGCGGCCGTGAAGCGGACTTCCGTGCCGTGCACAAAGGGTTCGAACGCGGCCCGGACCGTCTCGACGACCCGCGCCCGGGTCCGCTCGTCCGTCCCGGGCAGGGCCAGGCCGACCGGACCGAGCCGGGTGAAGTACGGAATCAAGTCCCGCTCGGGAAAGGCGCATTCGACGTCGACCGGCCGGATGTCGATCCCGTCCCAGCCGCTGTCCGCCAGGAGGTCGCGAACCCTGTCCGGGTCCGCGAAGGCGAACTGCCCGGGCTCGTCCGGCCGGCGGACGGGCAGGTCGGGCAGCAGCGGTGCCGCGGCCCGTTCGGCCGTGGTCATGAACGGATTCTCGGCCGGGCTGCGCCAGACGATGAACCGAAGCACGGCCCCGTCCCGCACGGCCCGCCGCAGATTCGTGAAGGCCCGCACGAAGTCGCCGAAGAACATCACGCCGAAGCGCGAGATGAGAGCGTCGAAGCCGGCGGGCTCGAACGCGTGCTCCTGCGCGTCGTCGAGGATGAAGGACACCGGCGCCCCCTCCCGCTCGGCGCGCGCCCGGGCCGCGGCGATCACCGGTTCGGCGATGTCGACGCCGACGCAACGGGCCTCCGGACCGAGCTTGCGCGCAACGGCCAGCGTGGTGCCGCCGGTGCCGCAGCCGACATCGAGCACTCGGCCTCCGCGCAGCGGCGACACGGCCTCTACGAGCATCTCTTCGAAGGGCCGGAACATCTCCTCCAGCACCGCCTGCCCTGCGACCCAGGCGTGACCGGCGGGCCCGTTCCACCGGGCCGCCTGCTCGTCGTCCGTCCTGCGCGCGCCGTCCATGATCGCCTCCTCTGTTGCCCCTTGCTTGCCTTCTCAGGGGCCGGGATGACACCGTGCCACTTCAAGTCGACTTGAGGTAAAGAGCATGACAGACCTGGACATCGCCGAGGTGACGCGCCGTGCCGGGGTGCCCGCCTCGACACTGCGGTTCTACGAGGAGAAGGGGCTGATCGCCTCGGTCGGCAGACGGGGCCTGCGCCGCCAGTACGACCCCGGCGTACTGGACCGCCTGGCGCTGATCGCGCTGGGGCGCACCGCCGGGTTCTCGCTGGACGCGATCGCCCGCATGTTCGCGCCGGACGGGCAGCCGCGCATCGACCGTCGGGTGCTTGCGGACAAGGCGGACGAGCTGGACGGAAAGATCCGCGAACTCACCGTCCTGCGCGACTCGTTGCGCCACGCCGCGGCCTGCCCCGCCCCGAGCCACATGGAATGCCCGACCTTCCGCCGCCTCCTGAAGGCGGCGGCGTCCGGGCCCGTCGCAGGACCGAAGGGGCGCGCGCCGAGATCATCGTGAACCTCTTGCCGAGCGCGTCACGGCTTGCGGGCGAGGCCTCCGTGTTCGCCGATCGGTTCCGGGGCGGGCGAGGTGGTGTCCGGGCGCCAGAAGGGGACCGGGACGACTCCGGGGGCTATCAGGTCCAGGCCGTCGAAGTACGCCGTGATCTGGTCGACGGTGCGCAGGATGTACGGGACGGCGCCGCTCTCGTTGTAGGCGTCCTGGGCCCGTTCGAAGACCGGGTCGATGCCCCGTGAACCGTCGTTGATGGACAGATGGCTGCCGGACGGCAGGGCGTCCATCAGGCGGGTGACCAGGGAGCGCGCCTGGTCGTGGTCCGCGACGTGGCCCAGGATGTTGCTGAGGATGAGGGCCGTGGGGCGGGTGAGGTCCAGCGTCCCGGCGGCGGCCGCCAGGACGCGGTCCGGGTCCAGCGCGTCGGCGTCGACGTAGGCGGTGGCTCCCTCCGGGGTGGAGCGGAGCAGGGTGCGGGCGTGTGCCAGGACCATCGGGTCGTTGTCGACGTAGACGATCCGGCTCTCGGGTGCGATGCGCTGGGCGACCTCGTGGGTGTTGTCGGCGGTCGGCAGGCCGGTGCCGACGTCCAGGAACTGCCGGATGCCCGCCTCGGCGACCAGGTAGGTGATGTTGCGGCGCAGGAAGGCGCGGCTGCTGCGGGCGATGGTGACGATGCCGGGGAAGACGGCGGTGTACGCGTCGCCGGCCTCCTTGTCGACGGGGTAGTTGTCCTGCCCGCCCAGCCAGTAGTTCCAGATCCGGGCCGAGTGCGGCACCGATGTGTCGATGTTGTGCTGCGCCGCCGGTTCGGGCGTCGTCGCGGAGTCGGTCATGGCTACCGTCCCTCTTCGGCCGGGGCGTGGACTGTCCACGGCACAAGGTACGTCCCAACACCCATGATGCGTACGCCAGTTCGCGCAGCCGGTGGCTTCGAGTCGACCCGGCTCAGACGGTGCCCGTGATGTCGTGGAAGGCCGTGGCCAGTCGGCCCAGATCGACGCCCTCGAGCCGGTCGAACAGGTGGCGGCGGACGCTGGCGATGTGGGTGGGGTGGGCCTCGTCCAGGCGGGCGAGCCCGGCGTCGGTGAGGATCGCGTGGAACGAGCGGGCGTCCTCCGCGGACTGCTCGCGCGCTACCAGCCCCTCGGCCTCCAGCCGCCGAACCGTGCGGCCGAGGGCCGAAGGCGACTGCTGCACCAGCTCGGCCAGATCACTCAGGCGCATCGTGCGGTCCGTGGCCTCGGCCAGGAACATCAGCGTGATGTATTCCGTGTGGCTCAGCCCCTGAGCCCGGCGCAGGTCCTCGTCGAAGGACCGCATCAAGGCGGCCATCGCCGGCCGCAGTGCCCTGATCAGGGCCTTTTCCTCTTCGGAGAGCGGGGCGGTCTCGTCGCTGTCGGGCATGCGCCCAGCCTACTTCTTGCTTACTTGCGCACGCAACTTCTATAGTTGCTGGCGCACGCAAGTAATTGCCCATGCGAGAGGCTGGCCATGGCCACCACACACACGGGCGGCACCGCCGCCCGGCACCGCACCCATCACACCGCCCCGGACCTGCATGCGACCGGCGTCCTCATACTCCTGGCAGGCGCCTTCCTGCCGATCATGGACTTCTTCATCACCAACGTCGCCCTGCCCAGCATCGACACCTCCCTGCACGCCTCGCCGTCCTCGCTGCAGCTGGTGATCGCCGGTTACGGCGTCGCGTACGCGGCCCTGCTGGTCCTGGGCGGCCGGCTCGGGGACCGCTACGGCCGCCACCGGCTCTTCCTCGTCGCACTCGTCGGCTTCGTGCTGGCCTCGCTGGCCTGCGGACTCGCACCCGGCGTCGGGGTGTTGATCACGGCGCGGATCGTCCAAGGGGCCACCGCCGCGCTGCTCGTGCCGCAGGTGCTGGCGACCTTCCACCACGCCCTGGACGGCGAGCGCAAGGCACGCGCCCTCGCCCTGTACGGCGCGACCTCGGGCATCGCCGCCGTCGTGGGGCAGCTGGTCGGCGGCCTCCTGGTCGGCGCGGACATCGCCGGCACCTCCTGGCGGCCGATCTTCCTGGTCAACGTACCCATCGGACTGGTGGTCCTGCTGGTCGCGGCCCGCATCGTGCCGGCCACACGTTCCGAGCACCCCGTCGGCATCGACCTGCCCGGCACCGTCCTGTTCGCCGCGACGCTGGTCGCCCTGCTCGTGCCGCTGACCGAGGGGCACGCGCTGGGCTGGCCTTGGTGGGTCTGGCTGCTGCTCGCCGTCGCTGTGGTCCTGGGGGCCGCCACGTACGGCGTGGAGAAGCGTGCTGAGCGGCGCGGTGAGGTGCCGCTGCTGCCGCCGTCGCTGCTCCGGCTGCCGTCGATGTCACGCGGACTGGCCATGGTGCTGGCGTTCAGCATCGGCTTCGGCGCGTTCATGTTCGTCTTCGCCCTGACCGTCCAGAACGGGCTGCACGCCGACGCCCTCCACGGCGGCCTTGCGATCCTCCCGATGGCCCTGCTGTTCTTCGCGGGCTCGGTGCTCGCCCCGCGCCTGATCAGCCGCTTCGGACGCGCCGCGATGGCCGCGGGCGCGGTGGTCCAACTGGCCGGTCTGGCCTGGCTGGTCGCCGTACTCGTGACGAGCCGTCCGCAGGCCGGCCTGTGGGCCATGGCCGCACCGCTCGCGCTCGCCGGCGCCGGACAGTCGATGCTGTTCGCCGGCCTGTTCCGCAGCGTGCTGGCCGACGTCCCCGCCCACCTGGGCGGCATCGGCAGCGGCGTACTGATCACCCTGCAGCAGAGCGGCCTCGCCCTGGGCGTCGCCACTCTCGGCACCCTCTACCTCGCCCTCGCGCCGCACGGCATCCCGCACGCCTTCGCCGCCGTCGAGTACGCGCAGATGGGCATCGTCGCCGCACTCGCGATCGGCACTGCTGCGCTGCCGCGCTTCACTCGCGCCGCCGACGTTCCGGTGATCGAGGGCTGAGGTGCAAGGCGCGGGCAACACGGCGCCCCTTCACCCTCGTTGACCCCCGTTCACCTGTCACGTCGTACCCTCTACCGTCCAGTTCGCAGAGGCACGGCACGGGGGCACGATGGGCATCCGGGAGATGGAGGCACGGGCGCGTGAGGACCTTCAGGGGAAGCGGAACAGCGGCCCGAAGGGGTGGCTCGCGCGGCGTCTGCCGGTCTGGCTGCGGGTGCTCGTCGTGGTCGCGGCGGGTGCCGGGATCGTCGTAAGCGCACAGTGGACGGTCGAGGCGTACCGGGAGACCGTTGTCTACCGGCAGGCGGCCGACTGTCCCGCCGCAACCGGCAGTTGCATCGGCCGCGAAGAGACCCGCGTCGTGGACAAGACGGAGATCCAGGGCTGTTCCGGCACCGGCAGCAATCGGAGCTGCACGACCAAGTACAAGCTCCGCATCAACGGGGTACGGGGCACCGAGTGGCTGGAGGTCGGGAACGGGCCGTACGACGCCGCCGTCCGGGGCAGCCGGGCGGAGCTGCGGACTTGGCAGGGCGCCGTCGTGGGCATCACCGTCCGCGGCCACACCCAGACCTTCCCGCCGCCGTCCGAGGACTCGATGTGGACGCGGACCTCGGCCCTCTGGCTGCTGCTCGGTCTGGCCCTGTGGGCCGGGCTGAGCGGCCTGCTGGACGCCCTGGTGCAGGCCTGGAGCCTGGGCTGGGTCTTCCTGACGGTTCCTGTGGTGTTCCTCGTCGACGGCGCTCTGTTCGGTGCCGGCGCGGGCAAGTGGCTGGTCATGGTCGCGCTGGCGCTGGGCCTTGTCGGGGGCGTGATCGGTGCTCACCGACAGGAGCGCCGCAAGAAGCGCCGTTGGCAAGCGGCCTGAGATCAACGGCCGGGCCGGCCGGCCGCGTCATGGTCCTTCTGGTGTGCCCTCGTGAGTGCAGGAGGTCAGACCCGCGGCGGTGAGCGTGAGGTGGCGGATCAGGAGGTCGGCGGCGGTGTCGGCGTCGCGGGCCACGGTGGCCTCCTCCAGGGCGCGGTGTTCGGCGAGGAAGTCGCGCTCGGGGGTCCGGTGCGCGGACCACCGGCGGGCCAGCTCGCTCGCTGTCCACAGCCGGTCGAAGGTGCCCAGCAGGACGGTGTTGCCGCAGCCCTCCAGGAGCGTGCGGTGGAAGACCCGGTGGGCCTCCGCCCAGGCGGCGCTGAAGTACTCGCCCTCCTCCGGCGCAAAGGCCGGCGTGCGGGCGAGGCGGTGGTGCGCCGCACGGACCCTCGCCTCCCAGTCGACGTCGCCGCGCTCGATCGCCATGCGCAGCACGAGCGGTTCGACGGTGCGGCGGGCCTCGGCGATCTCCTGCCAGCGCAGGTCGGAGAAGTCCGGCACCGCGAAGCCGCGGTTGGGCAGCCGGTCGGCGAGTCCCTCGCCCACCACCCGCACCAGCGCCTCCCGCACGACGGCCAGGCTGACCTGGTGCTCCTTGGCCAGCTCCTGCGGTTTCAGGGGCGTACCGGGCGCGTAGGCGCCCCGCATGATCGCGTCCCGCAGCAGGACGTACACCCGCTCCGAGAGCATCTGCTTGCCGTCGGGGGCCGCCGAGCTGTCAGCCGTCTGAGTCATGGGCTCAGCATAGACGATCCCTTCAATAATCGATTATCAGTGTTATCGTCGATCTGAGACAGGCCGATCGCCCCCTGCCTCAGCCTTGCCCGACCCCTGACATCTCCGAAAGGAACGGCATCGCCCCATGACCGCCAACAACCCCTTCGCCCGCCTCCCCGAGGTCCCGGGCTTCACCGTCACTTCCACCACCCTCACCGACGGCGGCCAGGTCCCCGCCGAGCAGTACTCCGGGATCTTCGGCGTCCCGGGTGGCAAGGACGCCTCGCCGCAGCTGTCCTGGAGCGGCGCCCCCGAGGGCACCAAGAGCTATGCCGTCACCGTGTACGACCCGGACGCCCCGACCGGCTCCGGCTTCTGGCACTGGGCGGTCGCCGACATCCCGGCCGACGTCACCGCACTGGACGAGGGCGCGGGCGACGACGCCGGCTCGGGTCTGCCCGAGGGCGCCTACCAGCTGCCCAACGACGCCCGAGCCGCCCGCTTCATCGGCGCCGCCCCACCGGCCGGTCACGGCCCGCACCGTTACGTCGTCGTGGTGCACGCCCTCGACGTCGAGCAGATCGGCGTCCCGGCCGAGGCCACACCCGCCTTCCTCGGCTTCAACATCGCCGGCCACATCCTCGGCCGCGCGGTCCTGACCGTCACGGGTGAGACCCCGGCCTGAGGACGAGCCTGCGCGGCCATCGGCGGGAACTCGCGTGGACTCGACGCGTCATCCCAGTAAGGTGCTTCAATGCCCGAGCTGAAACAGCTGCAGGCCGGCCACGCCCCGGCGGTTCTCGCCTTCGAGCTGGCGAACCGTGCCTACTTCGCCGCTTCGGTCTCCGACCGCGGGGACGAGTTCTTCGAGCGGTACGCCGAGCGGTACGACGCCTTGCTGGCCGAACAGGAGGCCGGTGTCTGTGCCTTCTACCTGCTCGTCGCCGAGGACGGCTCGGTGGTGGGCCGGTTCAATCTGTACGACTTGGAGGACGGCACCGCCGAACTCGGCTACCGCGTCGCCCAGCACGTCACCGGCCGCGGCGTGGCGACCGCGGCCGTACGGGAGTTGTGCCGGCTGGCGGTGGCACGCCACGGACTGCACACGCTGAGGGCGGCCACCGCCACGGTCAATGTCGCGTCCCAGAAGGTGCTGACCAAGGCAGGGTTCGTCCCGGTCGGCCCGGCCGACCCCGCCTCCGTCGGCGGAAAGCCGGGCACCTGGTATCAACGGGAACTGGCAGCCGAGCCAGTCGGCGAGCAGTAGACGCGTCACTTGTCGGCTCACTTGGGCAGCCCCGCCGTCGAGGTCGCCCACCCGGTGTCCGGTTCGGTGGCAAGGCGGTAAGTGAGCGTGCCGCCCTGCCGGAGCAGGTCCGCGTCGGTCCAGGAGCGGTCATGCAGACGGCCGTTGAGGCGTACGGCACTCACGTACGGATGGTCGGCATCGGCCTCCGGCGCGTCGATGACGATGTCGGTCCGGCCGGGCCGGTCGACCACGGCGTGCGGGAACAACGGTGTGCCCAGCAGCATTGAGGCGCTGCCCGGGGTCTGCGGATACAGGCCGAGCGCGGAGAAGACGTACCAGGCGGACATCGTGCCGAGGTCGTCGTTGCCGGGCAGGCCCGCCGGTCCGGTGCCGTAGACCGTGTCGAGGATCTGGCGGACGGTCGCCTGCGTCTTCCAGGGCCGGCCCAGCGCGTTGTAGAGCCAAGGGGCGTGGATTCCGGGCTCGTTGGTCGGGTCGTAGCGCAGCGCGTCGCCGCCCTTGACGGACCAGGAGCCGTCCGGCTTGTGGAAGAAGCCGTCGAGCCGCTGGGCGGCCTTCTCCCGTCCGCCCATCGCCTCGGCCAGGCCCTGGACGTCCTGCGGCACCATCCAGGTGTACGTCGCACTCGTCCCCTGCGCGAAGCCGCGGTCGCTGCCCGGGCTGAACGGCGAGACCCAGGAGCCGTCGAGGTTGCGGGCCTGGATGTAGCCCGTGGTGCCCGCGCCGTCCGTGGCCTCGGAGTTGAAGACGTTGCGCCACCAGCCGCCGCGCTCGGTGAACTCGGCGGCCGGCTCGTCACGGCCGAGCAGCTCGGCCCACTTGCCCAGCGCCGCGTCCGCGACCGAGTCCTCCAGCGTCTCGGCGGCCCCGCCCCAGCAGTGACAGACGTCCTGCGCCGCGTAGTGAGAGCTCAAGTACTGGGCGAGATTGGGCCGTTGACCGGTGCACTGGCCCGGACAGCCCGCATCCGACAGCCCGTCCGGGTTCGGCACGGTGGCCTGGTGGAGCAGGGAGTCGAAGGCGCCCCGGTAGTCGAAGTTGCGCACACCCATGGCGTAGAAGGTCGCCAGGGTGGCCGCCGAGGGGTCGCCCGTCATCACATGCGTCGCCCCGTTGATGTGCACCCAGCGGTCCCACACCCCGCCGTGCTGCTTCGCGAAGTTGTAGAGCGACTGGGCGAAGTCCCCTGCGATACGCGGCTTGAGGAGGGCCAGCAGCTGCACCTGCGCCCGGTATTGGTCCCACCCGGAGAAGTTGCTGTACTGCGCGCCCTGCCCGCGTGCCAGGCGGTGCGGCACGCCGTCCATCCCCGGGTAGCGGCCGTCGGTGTCGCTGATCAGGTTGGGCTGCATCAGGGCGTGGTAGAGCGCCGTGTAGAAGGTGGTGCGCTGCGCCGTGGTGCCGCCGTCGATACGGACGGAGCGCAGTTCGCGGTCCCAGGCGCGGGTGGCGTCCGCCGCGATGTCGTCGACGGTCGAGTCCGGGGCGATCTCGCGGCGGAGGTTGGACTCGGCGCCCGCGACGCTGACGTAGGAGATGCCCAGCCGCATCCGGACATCGTTGTCGGAGCCGGTGTCGAAGCCGACCCAGCCACCGGAACCGCGCCCCGCCCGGTCCGCGCCGGTGGCGTACCCCTCGCCGCCTCCGCCCGAGGTGGCGCCGGGGGAGAGGGTGCCGTCCCTCCATGTGCCCGTGGTGGCGAAGTCGCGGTCGAAGGAGGCGCTGAAGTACAGACGGTAGTAGCTCTTGCGGTTGTTGGTCCCGCCGTTGGCGCGCCGCCCGCAGAACGCGCCGGTGAGCACCCAGCCGGTCACCTTGCGGTGGGCCCGGTCGATGTCGATGTGCGCGTCCTCGCTGCCGTTGAGGGAGTTGGAGACGCGGAAGAGCAGGCTCGCGGGCTTGTCCGCCGGGAAGGTGAAGTCGGCGACGCCCGCGCGCCGGGTCACCGCGAGATCGGCCCGCGCACCGGAGTCGAGGCCGAGCGAGTAACGGCCGGGCACCGCACGCTCGTTGCCGTGCGAGAAGTTGGACGCGTACACGGCGTCCTTGGTGTCGGCCGACGGCGACGAGGTGACGTCCCCGACGAACGGCATGATCGGTACGTCGCCCGCGGCCCCCGGGTTGCAGCCGGCGCCGTTGACATGGGTGAGGCTCAGACCGCGGATCCGCCGCACGTTGTACTCGTAGCCGTTCGCGGCACCCGTGCTGGTCTGGTCGCCGGTGGTGCTGGTCGGGGACCAGGCGATCATGCCGTACGGCAGGGTGGCGCCGGGGTAGGTGTTGCCGCCGTTCGTCGTGCCGATGAGGGGATCCACGTATGCGGTGGGACTTGCCACCGCATCGGCCCCGTCGGCGGCCGACGAACCCGGCGCGGGCAGTGCTGCGGCGAGCGCGGTGGTAAGAGTGAGAGCGGCGGCTCTCACCCCGAACCGCCGTGCGGCGGCCGCGGATCTGCGGACCATGAGGCGGGACCTTCCGTCGGTCGGACAGTGGGGGGCGGCGGACGCCACGAGTGCGTCCGCCGCCAAGGCGCCGTCGAGCGTAGGCCGTTGGTGCACGACATGAACCGACGTGGACGGCAGGTTCGGTGAACTGCCGGTGAATCCACCGCACTTGCGGGTCGTGCACCCGGGGTCCAGCTCAGGCGGTGTGCAGGGTCAGCCCGTACCGGTTGAGGATCTCGTTGACGGGCTGGTACCAGGTCTCGCCGCCGGAGCTGCAGTTGCCCCAGCCGCCGGAGGTGACGCCCTGTGCCTGGTCGCCGCTGATGAACGAGCCGCCGGAGTCACCGGGCTCGGCGCACACACTCGTCTTGGTGAGCTGATACACCGAGCCCTGGCTGTAGTTGACCGTCTCGTTCTTCGCGAGGACGGTGCCGCAGTGCCAGTGCGTGGTGGAGCCGGAGCGGCAGATGGACGCGCCCACGGGGGCCTCGGCGGAGCCGCGCACCAGCTGGTCGGAGACCGTGCCCCAGCCCAGCACCACCGGTACCGTCCACCAGCCGCTGCCGACGTTCACCCAGGCGTAGTCGTTGTCCGGGAACGAGGAGCCCTGGAAGTTGCCGACGTACGAGCGGTCCCAGCCGTACACCGCGCCGGTGTGCTGGTCGCAGTGCCCGGCGGTGACGAAGCCGCCGTACACCGAAAAGCCTATGGAGCAGCGGACGTTGCCGGTGTAGAACGGGTCGCCGCCGACGGTCCCGGCGGCAAAGGTCTCCGGTGCGGCGGACGTCTGCTGCACGGTGACGGGACCCGCCTGGCGGGCCTGTGCCAGGAAGCGTCGGACATCGTTGTCACTCTTGCGCGCGGAGACCACGTTCACGACGACCTTGTTGGCCTTGGGGTCGACGTGCCAACTGCTCACTCCCGCAGGGGCGTTGAGCTTGTCGAGGCGGACCTTCGCCGCGTCGAGCTGCTTCGCGCTGTGCTTCACGAGGCGTACGTCCGCGCCGGTCGCCCGTACGGTCTGGGTGCTCGCGGACCGGGTGACGGCGACGGTCAGCCTGCCGCTTCCCGCGTCGAACCAGGAGCCGCCGTACGACGATCCGGCGGCGCGCTTCGCCTTGCGTTCCACGGCGGTTGCCGTCTTCTCCGCGGCCAGGCGTGCCTCGGCCTGGCTCCTGGTCAGTCCGAAGTCGTGCTGCATCGCGGTGAGGAGCCCGGCGGAGGCGGGTGCCTCGGCGGAGCCCTCGTGGGTGTCCGCGGCGGAGGCCGGCAGGGTGCTCGCGGTGGCCCAGGTGCCGAGCAGGAGGAGTGCGGACAGTCCGGTGCGCATGGCTGTTGTGCGTCTCAAGGGAGTAGCCCTTCGTTGTTCCAGCAGGGTGGGGGTGGAACAGCAGAACGTTGAGAGCGCTCTCACTTCATGCGCGGCAGAGCATAGTCGGGGATCATGAACAGGTCCATGCCAATAGCGGAAGAGGTCCAGTCCAATCTCAATCGGGCTGTGAGTGGCGGGACTTGGGTGCACGGGGGTTGTCCTGACAATGCCCCGCACCTAGGGTCGCTTGCGATTGCAAGCGCTTTCTGCGCGCTTTGTGCTCGGCAGGGTGCGCGGAGGAAGAGGTGACCTCTGCATGCCCGGACACAGGACAAAGGGGTTCTGCGCAGCGGCCGCCGCACTCGCGCTCGGTGCGGTGCTGGCCGGCTGCGGGGGATCCGGGGCGTCGGTCGGCGGCGGCAAGGTCGTGCTGAGATACACGTGGTGGGGCAACCCCGACCGCGCGGCACGCACCGAGCAGGCGGTCGCCCTGTTCGAGAAGCAGCACCCGAACGTGCAGGTGCAGACGTCGTTCTCGGGCTATGACGCCTATAAGCAGAAGCTCGCCATCCAGGCCACGGGCGGCGACGCACCCGATGTGATGCAGCTCGACTACCGCCAGATCGACCAGTACGCCTCCGGACACGTCCTGCTCGACCTCGGCCAGGTGAAGGACACCCTGCGCACCGGCGAGATCGACGCGGGCCTGCTGGCCGCCGGCCGGGTGAACGGAGCCCAGTTCGCGATCCCGCAGGGCCGCGGCACCGAGACCGTCGTCTACGACGTGAAGGCCTGGAAGGGCTCCGGAGTGCCGCTCCCGGGCAAGGGCTGGACGTGGACCCAATGGGCCGACGCCATGCGGGAGTTGGCCAAGAAGACCGGGAAGCCCGGCGGCACCGACCCGGGCCAGAGCGAAGACGCCTTCGAGGTGTGGCTGCGCGGCCAGGGCAAGTCCCTCTACACCAAGACCGGTGGCCTCGGCTTCACCGCCGACGACCTCGCCCGGTGGTGGACCTTCACCGACAGACTCCGCCGGGAGGGCGCCGTGTCCCCTGCCGAGCAGACCACGCAGCTCGACGGCTCCGTCGAGAACACCCCGCTCGGCCGCGGCAAGGCGACCGCCGACTTCAACTGGGACGCCCCGTCCAGCGGTTACCTCGCGCTGGTCGAAGGCGGCATCGCGCTGGCGCCGATGCCGTCGGGCGAGGACGGCACGCCCGGCCAGTACTTCAAGCCGTCGATGTTCCTCGGCATCGGCGCCCACACGGGCCACCGCAAGGAGGCCGCCGAGCTGATCGACTTCCTCCTCAACGACGACCAGGCGGCGAAGATCCTCGGCGCGACCCGCGGCATCCCCGTCAACGAGACCATCCGCGAGCAGACCGCCTCGCAGCTGAAGGACTTCGACAGGACCGTCGCCGACTACCAGGCCTTGCTGGAAGGCACGTTGAAGGACCCGCCGCAGGCCCCGCCGTCCGGCGACAACGCCCTGCAGACCACCTTCCAGCGCGACTACGACCAGGTGTCGTACGAGCGCATGTCGCCCCGCGAGGCGGCCGAGAACTACGTCACCGAGGCGAAGGCGGAGCTGAGGTCATGACCACCACCGACGTCCCCGCACCCACCGCACGCCCGCCCCGGTCCGTGCCTGCTGCCGAACGCCGTCCCAAGCGCGAACGCCAGGGCGCCGCCTGGGTGTTCCTGTCCCCATGGGTGCTCGGCGCGACCGTGCTGACGCTGCTGCCGATGGCCGTCTCGCTGTATCTGTCGTTCACCGACTACGACTTGTTCAACCCTCCGCACTGGGTGGGCCTGCGCAACTACACGCAGATGTTCACCGAGGACCCGCGGTACTGGCGGTCGGTCGTGACGACCCTGACGTACGTCGTCGTCGCGGTGCCCCTGCAACTGGCGCTGGCGATGGTCGTCGCACTCGCCCTGAAGTCCATGAAGCGCGGCAAGGGCTTCTACCGATCCGCCTTCTACGCCCCCTCGCTGCTCGGCGCGTCGATGTCCATCGCCCTGGTGTGGCGGGCCGTCTTCAACGACGGCGGCACGGTGGACAACCTCTTCGGAACCGGCGGCTGGGTCAACAAGCCCGGCTGGGCGCTGGTCGCCGTGGCGCTGCTGACGGTGTGGCAGTTCGGGGCGCCGATGGTCATCTTTCTCGCCGGGCTGCAGCAGATCCCGGCGGAGCTGTACGAGGCGGCCGCCGTCGACGGGGCAGGGAAATGGCGGCAGTTCCTGTCCGTCACCGTGCCGATGCTGTCCCCGGTCCTGTTCTTCAACCTCGTCCTGCAGACCATCCAGGCCTTCCAGGTGTTCACACCCGCCTTCGCGGTCAGCGGCGGCAAGGGCGGCCCCGCCGACTCCACCCTCGTCTACACCCTCTACCTCTACGACCGCGGCTTCGTCGCCTCCCACATGGGTTACGCCTCCGCCATGGCCTGGGTGCTGCTGCTGGTGATCGGTGCCGTCACCGCGGTGCTGTTCCGCACCTCCCGCTCCTGGGTCTTCTACGCCTCCGAGGGGGACCGATGACCACGACAGCCTCAACTGCCGTACCCCGCAAGCCCGTTCGCCGGGGCCGGATCGCCGTGCACCTCGGCTGCCTGGCCGCACTGCTGGTCATGCTCTACCCGCTGGCCTGGCTGCTCGCCACCTCGCTCAAACCGGCCGACGAGGTCATCGCGAGCCTCGACCTGCTGCCCAGCCACCTCGAGTGGTCGAACTACAAGACCGCCCTGGACGGCGTGAACGACGTGTCCATCTGGCGGCTGCTCGGCAACTCGCTGCTCATCGCGGGCGGCGCGGTGCTGGGCAATGTCATCAGCTGCTCGCTCGCCGCCTACGCCTTCGCAAGGCTGCGATTCCGCTTCCGTGGACCACTGTTCGCATTCATGATCGCGACGATCATGCTGCCGCACCACGCGGTGCTGATCCCGCAGTACATCATCTTCAACAAGCTCGGCCTGGTGAACACCTACTGGCCACTGATCCTGCCGAAGTTCCTCGCCACGGAGGCCTTCTTCGTCTTCCTGATCGTGCAGTTCATGCGCGGTCTGCCGAGGGAGTTGGAGGAGGCGGCCCGGATCGACGGCTGCGGGCCGTTCCGCAGCTTCTTCAGGGTGATCCTGCCGCTCACCCGCCCCGCGTTGATCACCACGGCCATCTTCACGTTCATCTGGACCTGGAACGACTTCTTCACCCAGCTGATCTACCTCTTCGACCCGGACAAGTTCACGCTCACGCTCGCGCTGCGGTCGTTCGTGGACGCGTCGAGTCAGTCGGCGTTCGGGCCGATGTTCGCGATGTCGGTGATCGCGCTGCTGCCGATCGTGCTGTTCTTCCTCGCCTTCCAGCGGTTCCTGGTGGAGGGCATGGCCAGCTCCGGGCTGAAGGGATGAGCGTGATGAGCGGGAGGAGCGATACGGGGACGAGCGGGACGCGGATGCGTGAGCCGGGCGAGGTCTTCGGGCCGCGCATGACGCTGTTCGCCGACGTGCTCAGCGTCGGCCTCGCCACCGCCGTCGCGTGCGTGCCGCTGCTGACCGCGCCGGCCGCGCTGTCGACGGCCTGCGCGGTGCTGCGGGGCGCGGGGGAGGACCAACCGGCCACCGCCGGGCGGTACTTCGGCTTGCTGCGACGCCGCCTGCGGGCGGGCGACCTGGGCGCAGGGGCCGTGGCGCTGACGGGGCTGCTGCTGTTCGCCGCGGATCTGGCGCTGGCGGGGGCAGGGTTGCCGGGGGCGCCGCTCTTCGCGGTGGTGGCCGCCGTGATCGGAGCGTGCGCCGCGGTGGTGGGACTGCGGGCCTGTGCCCGTCCCGAGTCGCTCACGGACTGGCGGGTGGCGGTGCGGGAGGCTGCGCGGGATGCGGTACGGGACGCGGGCGGCAGTGCGTTGGTCCTGCTCGCCGTGGCGACGGCCGTGCTGTGCGCGTGGATGCTGATACCGCTGGCGTTCTTGGCGCCGGGGCCGCTGGCGCTGGCCCTCACGGCCGTCGACGTACGGCGTTCCGCCGCCCCTGGGTGAAGTCTCGCGCCGGTGGCACCCTGGGCGTGGGATTCATGGGGCGGATGCCACCGACGCTAGGACGCCTGCCCCGATGCCGCCCGGAACACACCGAGAAGTCCGTAAGGAGGCGGTGTGATGTGCCGCGGGGGTGCAGGGCCTGTTGGGCGGATCAGCTTGACGCGTGGGGCATGTGTTCCCGCGCTGCGCTGTTCCGTTCGCCGAGCTGATCCGCCGCACCGGCTCTTGCGCGGTTCGCCGCTGGATGCTGCTGTCCCTCGCGTTCCTGGCGCCGGGGCCGTTGGCGCTCAGGTCCCACCCGGCGGATCATGCCGGCGTTGCGGGGCCGGGCACGCGCAGACCTCGCGCGAGGCGGTCGAGAGGAACCGTCGCCCGAGGGCGACCTGATCCGCCGTACCGGCCCTACGGCAGTGGACGTACGGCCTGCGGCCGGCGTTGGGCGGGGAGCTTCGGGGTCGGGCGGGTGATGCCGGACAGGTCGCGGGGGGTCATGCTGTTGCGGTCGGCGACCGAGCGGCCGAGGGCGTGGTGCGGCCAGAGGCCGGCGGCCACGCGGCGGCTGCGCTCGCCCCATTCGCGGGCCGCCAGGCCGCTGGACTTGTAGTGGTTCACGGCGAAACCGCCCGAGTGGATCCGCACCAGACAGAAGCCGCCGGGATACTCCTTGACCGCGCTGACCTCCTGCATCGTGACGTGCGGGGCCTGCGGCAGCACGGTGCGCTTGTTGCGGTGGGTGTGGCCGGCGTGGTGGAGGAAGACGCCGGGGGCGTTCGCGTAGGCGTCGAGGATGGAGCGGGCCTGACGCCGGCCGAGGCGCTGCCCGCCGGTCACCGGGAAGACGGAGTCCCGCACGGCGAGCGGATGGTGCCCGAACACGACGGTGGGCTGGTCCTTGTTCTCCTTCAACCGGGCCCGGAACCAGGACAGTTGCTCTGCGCCGAGCCCGCCCGAGTCGGCGCCGTTGCCGTCCTTCTCGTAGGTGTCGAGCCCGACGATCCGCAGCCCGCCGAGGTCGCGCGCGAAGTACGACGGCCCGTCGCCGTCGAGGAACCCGTCGCGGAAGGAGTCCCCGCACCCGCCGTCACAGGAACGGCAGTTGTCGTGCCCGGGCCGGTCGTGGTTGCCGCGTACGACGAAGTAGTCCCGCCCGCGGGCGCCGAAGCCGTCCAGGATCCGCCTGGCCTCCGCCAGGTCCTGCGCCTGGCCCCCGGCCGAGATGTCTCCCGCGGCCAGCAGCACGTCCGCCCCGCGCCGCCGGGCCTCCTCGACCACCGCCCGGCTCATGATCTCCGGATAGGGCGCGCCGCCCTGCGCCTGCCGCACCCCGCGCATCAGCGGCACGCCGGTCACCAGGCCGGCGGTGGTCTCGCCCAGGTGCAGGTCGTTGCAGAGCGCGATCGACAGCAGATGCCGCCCCGGCGGCGGCTGCGGCGTGGTGAAGGAGTACGGACCACCGCTCGAGCCGAGGCCGTGGCGATTGGTGCCGACGGCGTTGCCGCGCACGAGATGCAGCGGGGTCGGCGTCGCGGCCACGCCCCGCGAGCGGGCCTGGTAGTAGTACGTCTGCCCGGGCTCCAGGTCCGTGAGCTCCACGTAGTGGTGCGCCACCGGCCCGTCCTCCGCCGCGACGCGGTTGAGGCGGCCGGGGTGGGTGCCGTACACGACCTCGCCCTCGGTGACCGCGGGGAGCATGTGGCCCAGGCCGTCGCCGGTGCCGGGCACCCCGGTGTACCAGGTGATGACGGCGCGGTCCTCGGTCAGCGTGACCAGTTCCAGATGGACGGCCGCCACACCGCCGCGGTGACGGTGCCTCGCCGGGCCGCGCAGTGCATCGGCGGCGGCCCGCAGCAGCGCGGGCGTGAGGAGGGCACCGGATCGCATGATCTGGCAGGGATCGGGGAGCGCCGACAGGGCGGCAAGGGGAGCGGACAGGCAGCAGCGCATGCCCAAGTGTGCCCGCCCGCAGTGAACGACCGCAGTGCTCTCGAGGGCGCGACAGGGTACGGAGAGGAACAAATCCCAGGTGGGTCCGCCTTGGACCGGCCGGGGTGAGAATGCTCACCTCGTCATGATCAGCGCGGTTCGCCGCGGTATGTGCCGAAATACCACCGGTTTCCTTCGGGGTCACGGGCGGCGAAGTCACGGGAGCCGTAGTCGGTGACGTGCAGGTCCATGGTGATCTCGGCGCCGGCGGCCTTCGCACGGGCGTGGACGGCGTCCGGGTCGGCCGTGACGACGTACGCACTGAAGGCGCCCGGTGGCGTCGGGCCGGTGGCGGGGTCCTGGTCCTCGCGCACCGAGCCCAGCATGACGCCGCCGCCCTCGGGCCAGCTCAGCTGGGCGTGCTCGACCCGGTCGGCCTCGCCGTAGACCACGGTCTCCTCGAAGCCGAAGGCGTCGACGAGGAAGCGGATCAGGGCGCGGGCGTCGTTCGCGCGCAGGGTGGGCCAGACCTGCGGGGCGGGCGGCCGCTGGGCGGTGTCGGACGTACTGGTCATGATCGTGAGCCTTCCTCTCGCGGGAGCCGGCCGGATCGGCCGGCGGTCACCACCAGGGTCAGCTGGAGGGGTGGTGCCCGGATTGGATGTTTCGGAACTCCTGTGCCAGCCAGGCGCTCGGCGTGCAGGAGGCCAGGGCGGCGAACTCGCGGTCGAGGTGCGACTGGTCCGCGTAGCCGCAGTCGGCGGCCAGGCCCGCGAGGTCGGGGCGGCCGGGCCGGCGGGCCAGGCGGCGGCGGGCCAGGTCGAAGCGGATGACCCTGGCGGCCGCCTTGGGGGTCAGGCCGATCTCCGCGCGGAAGCGGTTGCGCAGATGCCGGTCGCTGAACCCGGTCTCGGCGGCCAGCCGGTCGACGCGCAGCCGGCCGCCGCTGGACAGCAGCCGCTGCCAGGAGCCCGCGACCGGATCGGCGGAGGCCGTCGGCACGCCGTCGAGGCGGGACATACGACCGAGCAGCCAGGTGTCGACGACGTGGAAACGGGCGGCCCAGTCGGGTGCCTCGCGCAGCCGGTCGTGCACCTCGCGCACGTCGGCGCCCAGGACGTCGTCGGCGTGGGCGTCGATCCCGGCCAGCTCCCCGGCCGGCAGTCCGAGCAGGACGCGGGCGCCCAGCGGGCTGATCGCGACCTGGATGCCGGACTGCCGGCCGGGGACGTTGATGAGAGCGGGGGTGAGATGCAGGCCGCCCAGCAGGGTGAGGTAGTCGCCGGGGGTGGCGAAGGGGTCGGGGTGGGCGGCCATGCTCAGCGGCTCGTCGAGGGTGAGGATCAGCGTCAGCCACGGCGAGGGCAGCCCGCGGTGCCGGCCTTGCGGGATGCCGCGCTGACGGTAGCCGGAGTACCAGCCCACCAGCCCCCGCAGCGGCGGCGCGGGCACCGCCCGCACCGCCTCGTCCACGAACCCACCGCCCATACGGCCATTCTCCTGCGCCGACCCGGACCACGCAGCAGTTGAGCAGGATCACGCACGGCCCTGACCTACGGCAGCCCCCACGGCGCGCCCGGCTCGCTCACGCCGACCGGGGAGATGACGAGGTCGGGCCGCTCACCGACGTGAAGCAGGACCTCCCGTCCCTTGGGCAGGTCGACGGCGAGGTCGCCGTCGGAGGTCGTACGGGTGCGCGCCGGACGGCCGTCGTCCAGAACGGCGGTCAGCCGCCCGTCGGGCAGACCGTGCCGGAGCACCAGCGGCTCGCCCGCCAGGCTGCGTACACGCACGAAACGCGTGACCCCTCCGGAGCGCACCGCGCTGACCAGGAAGGCCCCCTGCGTACGGAAGTCGTGGAGGGTGACATCGGCCCACGACTCCGGTACGGCGGGAAAGACCCGGACGACCCCGCCCCAGCTCTGGCAGAGCATGTCGTGCAGGGACTGCGAGGCCGACAGCGGCGTCTCGATCACCGGACCGGCCTCGGTGTAGTGGGTGTTGGCCCGGCACGGGTAGCGGGTGGTGGGATCGAAGAACTTCTTCAGATACGACAGTGCCGTGTCCCCGCGGCCCATCATCGCGTACATCGACGCGGCGCCCGTATAGCTGTAGCCGCGGTGCGCACCCGTCAGCGCATGCCACCGCACCACCGTCTTCTCGATCAACTCCCGCTGCTCCGGCTGGTCCCAGTTGACCAGGTACAGCGGATACACCATCAGCAGGTGGGAGTAGTGGCGGTGGGACTGGGCGTAGGGCGTGTCCGCGCCGATCATGAAGCCGTTCCCGTCGACCGGATACGGCGTGAGCTTCGCCAGGATCTCCTGCCAGCGCGGCTTCAGCGCATCGTCGACGCCGAGGTGTTCGGCGACCTCCAGGAGCGTGGTGCAGCCCCAACGGATCAGCGCCAGGTCGTAGTTGGTGTCCTTCGGCGGGACCACCGGATACTCCGGGGACAGCGTCGACGGCAGGTGGAGTCTGCCGTCGTCGCCCGGCTGGAGGAAGTGCCAGTAGTAGTTGATCGCGCGGCGCAAGAGCGGGTAGATCGTGTCGCGCAGCAGCGCCTCGTCCATGGTGTGCCGATAGCTCAGCCACGCGTTGTGCAACGCCCAGGTCAGATCGCCCACTTCGGCGCCGGTGCCGGGCATGCCGACGCCGCGGTTGGCGAACATGTCGGAGCTACGGCCGATCCCGGCACTGTCCGACCGGTACGCGGCGGGCACGTTGGCGACCAGCTGCTCCTGGCTCTGCCGGAGGGTGCTGGCCAGCGAGTCGAGTTCCAGGTGGTTGGAGCCGTGGATGAGCCAGTACTCCAACTGCACGTTGAGGTTCCACCAGACGGCGGGCCAGGGGGTCGGCTCCAGCCACGGTCCGGAGGTGGCCATGACCGGACCGCCCGCACGGCTGGCGGAGGCGACCTTGTACAGCTGGATCCAGTGGAAGCTCTGCAGCCGCTGGTCGGGGATCGAGACGAAACTCTTGCGGTAGAAGGCGTGCCACCAACGGGTGTGCTGTGAACGGAGAGTTCCGTACGACCCCGCCCGCTGGACCTTCTTGAGCGAGACCTCCCCGGCCCGGGTGTTCGAGGGGTGGCTGTGGGCCACGCTGAGCACCAGCGTGTCGCCCGAGCGGCGGTAGGCGGTCGCGGTCTGCCCGCCGCTGACGAGCGGCTGGAGGACCTGCTCGACAACGCCGGTGGTCTGCGTCGTCCAGGGCGGGTTGGCGACGTACCCGGCCGGCGGCGCCTCCTGGATCTTCCGCGGACTGATGGCCTCTTCGGGATGGAAGGTCCAGCGGACCTCCTCGTCACCGCCGGCGGTCACCCGGGCCGCGAAGACCCCGTCATGGATGAAGGCGGCGAGGGTCAGCGTCCCCTTGTCGGTCGTAATGACCCCGCTGAGCTCGGCGTTCCACAGACTCAGCCGCCAGTCGACGCCCGCGATGGTGCCGACCGGATCGAGGGTCAGATGCCCCACGGGCAGCCGGGCGGTGCCCCAGCCGCTGCCGAACTCTGGGCGGTGGTCCTGCACTTCGCCGTGCTGGACCGTGAAACGGACGCTGTTCGCGTCCGGCTCCCGGTACACCATGCTGCCCAGCCGCCCGTCCCCCAGGAACGGCCCCTCGTACCAGAGCGTGGGCAGCCGCTGCCACACCAGGTCCTGCCCGTGCAGGAATGCGGCCCAGGCGCCGTCGGATTCCATACGGTTGCGCAACTGCCACCGACCGCTGCGCGGGGCGGCGACAGATAAGTCACGGGCGGGCGCGGCCTGGGCAACTCCGGGGAGAGCGGCGGCAGTTGTGCCGCCCAGCACCGAGCCGAGCACGACTCGTCTAGAGGTCATTGCGGGTGCCTCCAAGATGCGACGGTTCCTGAACGTTGCAGGGGTGCGCGAGAGGGATCGCAGGCAATGCCGTAACAGATTCAGCCGTAACGGATTCATCGGATCTATCTGCTGGCGCAGCGTAGAACTGGGTCGCGAGAGGCGTCAACACTCTCAGCGGAGCGAAGATTGATCCGATGTACTCGCTAAGCCATCAGTGATCTCAGTGTGCGGTGGGCGATCTCCAGGCCGGTCTTGACCTTCTCCTCGGTGCCGCTCCAGACCGGGTCCTCGTGTTCGACCGAAAGGGTGCCGGTGAAGCCGTTCTCGTACAGGGCGTCCACGACGGCGTTCCAGTCGATCTGGCCGCGCCCCGGGACCCGGTAACGCCACCAGCCGGTGTCCCAGGGATCGTTGCGCTGGACCGCCTTGCCGAAGAAGCCGTAGCGGTCGACGGTGCCGGGCAGGATCTGCAGGTCCTTGGCCTGGGCGTGGACGATGCGGCTGTCGGAGTCGACTCCGCCACGCCTGGACTGGGCTGTGGACGCCGACGGCGGGAGGTGTGCCGCTGCAGTGGTCGACGGGGTGGCGTACGGCGTAGTGGTCCAGGTGGCGGAGACTGTGCCCGCGGCCGCCGAGCCCGTCTGGCAGCGCCCCTCGCTCCCTGCAGCACACATCGCCTGGCAGTGGCGGATCACGAGCGGACCGGCCGACCGTGCCGCCCACGGGTGCGGGCCCTTCCCCGCCGTGCTCGCGGCACGGCACGCCGCCGAGTGTGCGATCACTGCGCTTGCCGCCGGGAGATGTGGCCTGTGAGTGTCCCTGAGCGCGGATCGCCGCGCTCACGGGACGAAATAAAAGCGGCGTAACTGGGACAATCTGATGTCGTTGACCCGGCTATGAAGAAGATCAGCGCCCTCGCCGCGCTCGCCATTGCCGGACTCGCCCTCGCCACCCCGGCCCACGCCGACGACAACAACAACTTCAGCGGCCCCGTCGTCCTCACCACCCACCAGAACCCCTTCGGCGCCGACCTCTGCAGGGGAGCGCTCGCGCTGGTCCCATGGGCCGCACCGTGGACCGGTACCGCGTTGGACGACGCCTGCAACAACCGCGAGCACGTCGACCACGTACGCGACTAGTCCAAGCAGCCCGGCTCGCATCCGGCCGGGCTGCACACGCACGCCGGTCGGTCGGGGCGGCTGAGCGAGGATGGCGGCGTGACCCTGCTGCGATGCCGTGGAGGCGCCTGATGGACGGGAGCCCGGCGCCCCGGCTGATCCTGCTGTGCGGGCTTCCCGGCTCCGGGAAGACGACGCTGGCCAGGCGCCTGGTGAGAGAGATCCGGCTGGGCGGTTGTGTCCGGACGAATGGATGGCGGATCTCGGCATCGACCTGTTCGACGAGCGAGCGCGCGACCGGCTCGAGAGGCGGTTCTGGGCCCATGCCCAGGACCTGTTGCGGCTCGGACAGGTCGTGATCCTGGAGTTCGGGTTCTGGGCGCGAACCGAACGGGACGAGAAGCGGTCGGCGGCGCGGGCACTCGGGGTTCCGGTCGAACTCCACCACCTTGCCGCACCTGTCGACGAGTTGTGCCGCCAGCTCGAAGCCCGCAGCCGCGAAGGCGGACCGGGGACCGCCCCGGTCGGCCGAGAGCTGCTCGAGGAGTACGTGAAGCTCCAGCCCCCCGACGACGGGCTCGCCCTCTTCGACGGGCCATGACCCGCCGTAGGAAAACCCGTTGGGCAGGATCGCGCCCCGTTGTAGCCTGCCCGCAGCCGTGACGTCGTGCGAGGAGGTGAGACCCATGAACGCTGTAGCTGTATGGGTGCTCCCCCTCTCCTTCACGGTCGGGCGATTGACATAGGTGTCCGCCGGGAGCGCCTCGACAAGGCACTCTCGAAAGGCAACAACCTATGCATTCTGTGCAGTTCACTGCGGAGACGACGTCGGACGGCGTCCTCGAACGCGACTTCACCGTGGGAGAGATCCCCGGCGTCCTCTGGTCGCCCGCACCGTCATCCGCACCTGCATCCGGCCTGGTTCGCGCACCCCTCGTGCTGATGGGCCACGGCGGCGGCACCCACAAGAAGGCACCAGCCATGTCGGGCCGTGCCCAACGCCTCGTGCACGGCTGCGGGTTCCACGTCGCCGTCATCGACGCGCCCGGTCACGGCGACCGGCCGCGCACGGCGCACGACGAGCAGGAGATCGCCGTCATGCAGCAGGCGATGAAGGCGGGCGAGCCGGTCGGCCCGATCGTCGTCCGCTACAACGCCCACCTCGCGGAGCGCGCCGTACCGGAGTGGCAGGCGACCCTGGACGCACTTCAGCAGTTGCCGGAGATCGGCGCGGACGGGCCGGTCGGCTACTACGGCCTGAACATGGGCACCGCGATCGGCGTGCCGCTGGCGGCGGCCGATCCCAGGATCACCGCCGCCGTCTTCGGCCTCTTCTGGCCCGACCTCCTGGCCGAGACGGCGCAGCGGATCACCATCCCGGTCGAGTTCGCGCTCCAGTGGGACGACGAGCACATCCCCCGCGAGGCCGGCCTCGCGCTGTACGACGCCTTCGCCTCGAAGGAGAAGACGTTGTACGCGAACGCGGGCAGCCACAAGGAGCTGCCCAGGTTCCAGGCCGACAGCGCGGTCCTGTTCTTCGCCCGGCATCTTGGCAGGACCGTAGGGTCGGCCGACTGACCTGACGCGTATCGGCGCCCGGCAACCGGCCGGGCGCCGATACCGCTGTCGGGATTTTCCGAACAGCCCCTGGCCGTGGGCTAGTCGACGTCCACCGGACCGTCGTCGGTCTTCTTCTCCCGGCCCGAACGCAGCTGCAGCAGGCCGGAGTTGTTGTCCTCGTCGGGGCGGCGGTTCTCGGCGGAGTCCTGGTTGCCCAGGTTCTGGCGGACCGAGTCGAGGATCGTCAGGCCCTGCGACACCAGGCCGGCGGCGATCTCGCCGAGGCCGTCCGCGCCGTTGAGGACGTTGACGTTGGCGCCGGCCAGGCCGCCGGCCGCCTCCTTCACGATCTGCGGGAGCTGGTCGATCAGCATCCGGTCGAGCGCGACCCGGTCGTACGAGGCGGCCGCCTCGGCCTGGATCTTCATGCGCTGTGCGTCGGCGGCGGCGAGCACCCGGATCCGCTCGGCCTCGGCCTCGGCGGGCTTCACGATCTCGGCCACCAGCTGCTGCTGGCGCAGCTTGGCCTGGCGCTGGGCCAGCTCGGTCTGGGCGGCGAGCACCTCCTGCTGGGCGTGGGCCTGCGCCAGCGGTCCGGCCTGGGAGGCGTGGGCCTGCGCGCGGTCCACCTCGGCGGAGTACTCGGCCTTGACGACGGCCGTCTGCCGGGCGTACTCGGCCTGCTTGCGGGCCGCCTCCTGCTGCGCCTCGGCGGCGGTCTGGGTGGCCTGTGCCTGGGCGATCTGGGCCTGCCGCTGGATGGCTGCCTTGTGGGGTGCGGACATCGCATCGATGTAGCCGGCGTCGCCGTCGTCGATGGACTGGATCTGCAGCGAGTCCACGATCAGGCCGATCTTGGCCATCTCGGTCTTGGAGGTGTCCAGCACCTCCGCGGCGAGCTTCTGCCGCTCGGTGACGATCTCCTCGACCGTCATCGAGCCGATGATGGCGCGCAGGTGGCCCGCGAAGATACGGCCGGTCAGGACCGCCATCTGCTCCTGGTCGGACAGGAAGCGCTGGCCCGCGTTGATGATGCTCTCGGTGTCGTTGCCGACCTTGAACGCGATCACCGCGCGGACGCTCAGCGAGATGCCCTGCCGGGTGACACAGGTCTCCGTGACCTCGGCCTCGTTCATCGACAGGGTCAGGAAGCGGGTCTTTCGGAAGAACGGGAGCACGAACTTGCCGTGACCCGTCACCACTCGGAACGGCGCGCCCCCCAGTCCCCGCCGGCCCCCCGAGATCAACATCGCCTCGTCGGGAGCGGGAACGCGGTATCCGAACATGCTGTTTTACTCCTCAGTCTGCGCCGGCGGTGTCCCCGCCGAGCGCGTCCAATGGATCCACCCACTCGACGACGCCGACCTCACGGCATCCACGCGACTCGATCACGAGCACCGTCGCCCCCGTGGGCAGGGGATCTTCGGACCAGGCGAGGAAGGTCTCGGAACCGCCTCTGACACGCACCAGGATCTCGCCGGGGCCCGCGGATCCGCGGGTTCCGATGAGCACTTCGCCCATGCAGCCGATCACGGCTTCGTCCTGCGGCATCATGGCCGCTCTCCTATGTTCTGGCCCACGATTCAGACGATAGACCCACCTCGGTCGAGGACCCAACGGGCGCGACGTTTCGGTCAGGCTGCAGCGGCCGTGGAATGGTCCTACGCCGATTCCGAGTTGGGTGGCGCGCCCCGGACGCCGGCCACCTCGTCGTAGTAGGACTCGGCCGCCGGGCCGAGGATCTCGTGTGCCTCCAGGAACATCTCGTGCGCCTCGTGGCCCACCCAGCCCGCCGGGAGGAGATCGGTCGGCAGGTCGGGGTCGCGGAAGGGGAACTTGCGGTAGTCGTACGTCAGCCGCATGCGCTCGACCAGCGCCTCCTGGGGGCTCAGCGCCCCCGCCCGGTACGACGGCATGCGCACCCGGTAGGTGCGCAGCAGCTCCCGGTAGTCCTCGTTGAGTGCGGCGAGATCCCAGCTGCGGGCCGCCATCTCGCGGTCGACGGGCAGCCCGCCGGACTGGCAGCGCAGAGTGTCCAGGCGTACGGAGGGCTCGTCGGCGAACCTCTCCCGGACCTCCTGGAGGCGGTCGTGCGGGGAGACGTAGGTAGACGGGGCCAGCGGGCCGAAGCCCAGCCAGGCCAGCTCCTTGCGGATGCGGTCGCGGACACCTCGCTCGGACTCCGGGACCGAGTAGATGACCATGTACCAGTGCCGGTCCCAGTCGGACGGAGCCCGGTCGAAGATGCGTGAGCGGCCCTCGTCGAGGAGCTGCAGGCTGCGCTTGTTGAGCGCGTAGAGCGTCTCCCTGCCCTCCCGCCGCACGTCGAACCAGCCCTCCTTGCGCATGCGCGCGAGGACCACCCGCACCGTGCTCTCGCCGACGCCGAAGCAGTCCATGAGGGTGCTCAGGGTGCGCAGCCGGGCGGCGCCGCCGCGGTAACGGACGTAGTCGCCGAACAGGTCGAAGACGATCGATCGAGGCTTCACAGAAACGACTATGTCACACGGACGGCCGTTGCAGAGATGCGTCGCGTTCCAGGTAACCGCGTGCTCCACGGGCCTGTAAATGCGTAACAAATGATTGACGTCCGTGGAATGAGTGACACACAATGCCGGTGTGCGGGCCCAGCCCGTGCGGATACTGGACGTGGAGGCGCAGATCATGGTTTCTCGGATCGCTTGCGTGGGAGGCGGCCCCGGCGGGCTGTTCTTCGCGGCGCTCATCAAGCAGGCCGATCCGTCGGTCGAGGTGACGGTCTTCGAGCGGAACCGCGCGGAGGACACCTTCGGCTTCGGCGTGGTGTTCTCGGACGCGACGCTGGCCGCCATCCACGCGGCGGACCCCGTGCTGCGCACCGCCCTCGCCGAGCACGGCCGCCACTGGGACGACATCGAGGTCCGGCTGAAGGGGCAGAGGATCCGCGTCGGCGGCAACGGCATGGCCGCCATCACCCGCAAGACCCTCCTGCAGCTGCTCCACGAGCGGGCCGAGGAGGTCGGCGTCGAGCTCCGCTTCAGCCACGAGGTCCCCGCCGACCCCGGGCAGCCGGCCGGCTACGACCTGATCGTCGCCGCCGACGGGGCGAACTCGCGCTTCCGCGACCGGCTCGCCGACGTACTCGTGCCGGAGGTGGAGGTCGCCACCGCGAAGTTCATCTGGTTCGGCACCGACTACCTCTTCGACGGCCTGACCTTCGTGCACGAGCACGGTCCGCACGGCACCTTCGCCGTGCACGGCTACCCGATCAGCGACAGCGTCAGCACCTTCATCGTGGAGACGGACGAGCAGTCCTGGCGGCGGGCGGGCCTCGACGAGTTCGACACCGCGCAGCCGCCCGGCGCGAGCGACGAGAAGACCAAGGCCTACCTGGAGAAGCTCTTCGCCGAGCAGATCGACGGGCACGAACTGCTGGTCAACAACTCCCGCTGGGGCAACTTCCGCACCCGCCGCGCCCGGCGCTGGCACTCCGGCAACGTCGTCCTCCTCGGCGATTCCGCCCACACCGCGCACTTCTCGGTCGGCTCCGGCACCAAGATGGCCATGGAGGACGCCATCGCCCTGGCCGACAGCCTCCTCGCCCACCGCGACGACCTGACGGGCGCCCTGGAGGCGTACGAGGCGGCCCGGCGCCCCTCGGTGGAGAAGATCCAGAACTCCGCCCGGCCGAGCCTGTCCTGGTGGGAGCACTTCGGGCGCTACCACGACGCGTTCGGGCCGACCCAGTTCGCCTTCCACTTCATCTCCCGCAGCATCGGCAAGGAACGCATCGCCCGCCGCGACCCGGACTTCGTCGAACAGGTCGTACGCGACTGGCAGTCCGTGCACGGCGGCCATGCCCCCTTGGACACGCCGATCCGGCTGGGGGAGCGGGAGTTCACCGGACGCCGCCTGACCGAGGCCGACCTCACCGCCCTGCACGGAGAGGGCTGCCGGTGGCTCACCGCACCCGAGAGCGAGGACCAACTGCCGCAGATCTACGACCGGTTGGGCCAAGCCGCGGTGGAAGTCGTCGCCGTACAGGGCGGAACCCCGCTCACCCGCTCGCTGCTGGCCGAGCAGGCCCGACTGGTGCACGGCGTACCCGTGCTGATCGTGGAGCCCGGGATGGACGACGACCGCGCCGAGACGCTGCTGCTGTCCGGACGCGCCGACCTGGTGTCGGGGGAGCGGGCATGAGCACGGACCTCACCCCGCTGTTCGCGCCCGCGGGCGTCGTGGTGATCGGCGCCTCGCGGCAGAGCGGCAAGCTGGGTGCCGCCATGGCCCGTTCGCTGGCCGCCTTCCCCGGCGCCCGCGCCCTGGTCAACGCCCACCGCCCCGACCCCGCCGCGGGCGTGTACGCCTCGGTCGCCCAAGCCGCCGCGCACACCGACGGACGGCTCGACCTGGCCGTGCTCTGCGTGCCCGCGGCCGGCAGCGCGGACGCGCTGGCCGAGGCGGCCGCCGCCGGCTGCCGTGCCGCGCTGGTCTGCGCCGGCGGCTTCGGTGAGGCAGGACCGGAGGGCGAGGCACACGCGGACGCACTGCGCCGCGTCGCCCGGGAGACCGGCATCCGGCTCCTCGGCCCGAACACCTCCGGCTTCTTCGCGCCGCACCTGGGCCTGACCGCCAGCTTCGTGCCCGCGGCCGGGCAGCTGCCGGCCGGTGACATCGCCGTGGTCGCGGCCAGCGGCGGCGTCAACCACGCCCTCTCCTTCGACCTGGCCGCCGCCGGCAACGGCATCAGCATCGGTGCCGGCATCGGCGCGGGCCTCGACGTCACCGCCGCGGACGTCCTGGAACACCTCGCCGAAGACGGTCGTACGAGCGCCGTCGCGCTGCATCTGGAGACGGTTCCGGACGGACCGCGGCTGGTGGCGGCCGTGCGCCGGGTGGCCGCCGTGAAGCCGGTCGTCGCGCTGGTCGTCGGGCGCACGGACGTCGGGGACTTCGCCCGGTCGCACACCGGGGCGCTGGCCACCTCCTGGCGTACGACGCGGGCGGCGCTGCGCCAGGCCGGGGCGGTCGTCGTGGACGACGAGCGGGAGATGGTGGACGCGCTCACCGCGCTCTCCCGCATCCAGCTGCGGCCTCACAAGGAGCCGGGGCTGGCCATCGTGACCGCCCAGGCCGGCCCCGGGCTGCTGCTGGCCGACCGGGCCGGCACCGACGGCATCCGGATGCCGCAGCTGGCGGAGGCCACGCAGCAGACCCTCGCCGGGCTGCTGCCCCCGCTCACCTACCAGCGCAACCCGGTCGACACCGGCCGGCCCGCCGAGACCTTCGCCCGCGTGCTCGAGGCCACCGCCGCGGACCCGGACGTGGACCTGCTCGCCGTCTACGCCCTGACCGAGCCCGACAGCGTCGACCTCGCCTCGGCCGCGCAGGCCGCGGGCCTGGGTGCGGACGCGCCGGCCGTGGTGGTCGTCGGCGGCCTGCCCGAGGACGTCGCCGAGCAGCGGGCGCGGCTGCACAAGGCGGGGATCCCGGCGCTGACCGGACCGGCCTCGGCCGCCAACGCCGTACGCGCCCTGGTGACCCATGCCCGACAGCGCGCCTGCGGGACGGACGTGTCCGCTCCGACAGCTGCCGCCCCGGTGCCGCCCGGCCCCCTCGACGAGAACGCCGCCAAGTCCTTCCTCGCCGAGCTGGGCATCCGTACCCCCGTCCGCGTCGCCTGCGAGAACGGCGCCGATGCCCACTACGCCCTGCGGCTGCTGGAGGGGCCCGTCGCGGTCAAGGTGCTGGACGCCGCGATCCTGCACAAGACGGAGATCGGCGGGGTCCACCTGGGCGTGCGGACCCCCGAGGAGCTCGATGCGGCGCTGGACGCCATCGGGCCCGTCCGCCGCTACCTGGTGGAGGCGATGGCCCCGCCCGGCGTCGACCTCGTGCTCGGTGTGCGGCGCGATCCCGTGTTCGGGCCGGTCGTGCTCGCGGGACTGGGCGGCACGGCGGCCGAGGCGCTCGCCGATGTCGCCATCCGGCTCGCCCCGCTGACCGCGGCCGAGGCCGCCTCGATGCCCGACGACCTGGCCGCCCGTGCCCTCCTCGACGGCTGGCGCGGCGGGCCGGTGCTCGACCGGGACGAGTTCGGGCAGGTCGTCTCCGCCCTCGCGGCAGCGCTCGCCGCGAGCCCGGACACCGCCGAGATCGAGATCAACCCGCTGCGGCTGACCGCCGTCGGGCTGATCGCCCTGGACGCCGTGATCGTCCCCACCGCTGCACCCGCACAGGACCGCTAAGGAGAACGACCATGCCCAGGCCGAGCAGCAAGGGTGCTGTCCCCTGGCCCGAGGAGTACGCCCGGCGCTATGCCGGCAAGGGGTACTGGGAGGGCGATGCGATCGGCGACCGGCTGCACGCCGTGGCCGACGCCGTTCCCGACGCGGTCGCACTCGTCGACGGCGACCGCCGCCTGACATACCGTCAACTCGCCGAGCGGGCGGACGCGGTGGCGCTGCGGCTGGCCGCGCTGGGGCTGCGGCCGGACGACCGGCTCGTGGTGCAGCTGCCCAACACCGCCGAGTTCGTGATCCTCACATACGCCTGTCTGCGCCTCGGTGTGATCCCGGTGATGGCGCTGCCCGGACACCGTCGACATGAGATCGGGCACCTGGTCGAGCACAGCGAGGCGGTCGCCATCGCCGTCCCCGACTCCCTCAAGGACCACGACCACCAGGCGATGGCCTTCGAGATCGCCGAGGCCTCGCCAACTCTGCGGCACATCCTGGTACTTGGCGACAAGGTCGACGACGACGCCGTGGACCTGGGGGAGTTGTGCCGTGGGCCCGGCACACCGGCCGACCGAGCCGCCATCGACGCCCATCGGCCCGGCAGCCGCTCGATCGCCGTGTTCCTGCTCTCCGGCGGCACCACCGGACTACCCAAGCTCATCGCCCGCACCCACGACGACTACCTCTACAACGCCCGCCGCAGCGCCGAGGTCTGCGGATTCGGCTCCGACACCGTCTACTTCGCCGCGCTGCCCCTCGGCCACAACTTCCCGCTCGCCTGCCCCGGCCTCCTCGGCACGCTGCTGCACGGCGGTCGGGTCGTCCTCGGCTCGCCCAACCCGGAGAAGGCGTTCCCGCTCGTCGAGCGCGAGGGCGTCACCGCAAGCGCCCTGGTCCCGGCCGTCGCCCAGCGCTGGCTGGACCACCACCGGGAACACCCCGGGGCCGACCTGAGCTCCCTGCGCGTGCTGCAGGTCGGCGGCTCCCGGCTCGCCGACCATGTCGCCCGGCGGGTCCGCCCCGAACTGGGCTGTACCCTCCAGCAGGTGTTCGGCATGGCCGAGGGCCTGCTCAACTACACGCGCCTGGACGACTCCGAGGACGTCATCTGTACGACGCAGGGGCGCCCCATGTGCGAGGACGACGAACTCCTCGTCGTCGACGAACTCGGCGACCCGGTCCCCGACGGCAGCCCCGGCGTGCTGCTCACCCGCGGCCCCTACACCCCGCGCGGCTACTACCGCGCCGAGGAGCAGAACGCCCGCGCGTTCACCGCGGACGGCTGGTACCGCACCGGCGACATCGTGCGGCTGCTGCCCGACGGCAACCTCGTCGTCGAGGGCCGCGACAAGGACATGATCATCCGGGGCGGGGAGAACATCTCCGCGGAGGAGATCGAGAACTTCGCGTACCAGACGCCGGGCGTCGCCCGCGCCGCCGCGGTGGCGATGCCCGACGCTCAACTCGGCGAGCGGGTCTGCCTCTACGTCGTAGCGGAAGCGGGCCGCACGGTGACCCTCGACGACGTCCACCACGTCATGGAGCGCGCCGGAGTCGCGGGCTTCAAGTTCCCCGACCGGCTGGTCACCGTCCCCGAACTCATCGCCACCAAGGTCGGAAAGATCGACAAGAAGGCCCTGCGCGCCGACATCGTGCGCCGCCTCGACGCCGAAGGAATCCTCCATGGCCAGTGAAACCACCGTGCCGGTCATAGCTCCGGACGAGACGGACCCCGAACTGCGGGGGCTCTACGACGGGTTCGCGGCCGGCGGGCTCATCCCGCTGTGGACCGAGATCGGCAACCTGATGCCGCTCACCCCGCAGCCCGAGGCCGTGCCGCACGTCTGGCAGTGGGACACCCTGCTGCCGCTCGCCCGCCGGGCCGGCGACCTGGTGCCGGTCGGACGGGGAGGCGAACGCCGGGCGATCGCGCTCGCCAACCCGGGCCTGCCCGGACGGCCGTACGCAACTCCCAATCTGTGGGCGGCGATTCAGTACCTGGGACCGCGCGAGGTCGCCCCCGCCCACCGGCACTCGCAGGGCGCGTTCCGGTTCATTCTGGAGGGCGAGGGCGTGTGGACGGTCGTCAACGGCGACGCCGTCGAGATGCGGCCCGGCGATCTGCTGCTCACCCCCTCCATGCACTGGCACGGCCACCACCACGTCGGCGACGCCCCGATGGTCTGGCTGGACGGCCTCGACATTCCGCTCGTGCACCGCCTCGACGCCGGGTTCTTCGAGTTCGGCGAGGACGGGGTCTCGGACCGCTCGACCCCGTCCCGGTCGCGGAACGAACGGCTGTGGGGCCACCCGGGACTGCGCCCCGTCGCCGCGCCCGCCAGCCCCAACTCCCCACTCATGGCCTACCGTTGGGCCGACACCGACGACGCCCTCACCGCCCAGCTGGAGCTGGAGGACGAGGGCCATCCCGGCGTCATCGAGCCCGGGCACGCCGGCATCCGCTTCACCAACCCGGCCACCGGCCGCGACGCCCTCGCCAGTCTGCGTACCGAGATGCACCGCCTGCGCCCGGGCACCACCACCGCCACCCGCCGCACCGTCGGCTCCTCCGTCTGGCAGGTCTTCCGCGGCAGCGGCACCGTCACCCTCGACGACCGCGTCATCGACGTCAGCGCCGGCGACCTGATCGCCGTCCCCTCCTGGTGCGCGCTGACCGTCGCCGCCGACACGCAGCTGGACCTCTTCACCTTCAACGACGCGCCCGTCTACGAGGCGCTCGACCTCGCCCGCACCGAAACCACCGGGAGCACCCCCGCATGAAGCTCGCCACCATCCGCACCGCCGAGGGCACGGCGGCCGTCCGCCTCGACGGCGGCAAGGCCGTGGAGACCGGCGCTCCCGACGTCGCCGCCCTGCTGCGCCGCCCCGACTGGCGCACGGCCGCTGCCGCCGACGGCCCGGCGCACGACGTGGCCGCCCTCGACCTCGCACCGGTCGTCACCACCCCCGCCAAGATCTTCTGCGTGGGCCACAACTACCGCGCCCACATCGCCGAGATGGGCCGCGAGATGCCGAAACACCCCGCCCTGTTCGGCAAGTTCGCCAACGTCCTGCTCGGCGCCCGCGACGACATCGTCCACCCGGGGGAGACGGAGCAGCTGGACTGGGAGGCCGAACTCGGCTTCGTCGTCGGCTCGCGCCTGCGCCGCCGGGCCACCAAGGAGGAGGCGGCGGCCGCGATCGCCGGCTACACCGTCGTCAACGACATCTCCATGCGGGACTGGCAGTGGCGTACCCCGCAGTGGCTGCAGGGCAAGGCCTGGGAGGCCAGCACCCCGGCCGGGCCCTGGCTGGTGACCGGCGACGAGATCGACGACGCGGCCGATCTGGAGATCCGCTGCGAGGTGGACGGCGAGGTCATGCAACGCTCGCGCACCTCCGACCTGCTCTTCACGCCGGCGGACATCGCCGCCTACCTCAGCACGTTCACGACGCTGGAGCCGGGCGATCTGGTCCTCACCGGCACCCCGGGCGGGGTCGGTGCGGCGCGCGATCCGAAGGTGTTCCTGAAGCCCGGCCAGGTCGTACGCACCGTCGTCGAGGGTGTCGGGGAGTGCGTGAACACGGTGGTCGAGGACAAGCCGTGAGGGTCCTCGAATGGGTCGAGGAGGGGCAGCGGCGGCTGCAACAGGCGGTCGACGCGCTGCCGTTGGACGCGGTGGCCGAACCGTCCGCCCTCCCCGGCTGGACCCGCGGCCATCTCCTCACCCACCTCGCCCGCAACGCCGACGCCCTGGTCAACCTGCTGAACTGGGCCCGGACCGGCATCCGTACGCCGATGTACGCCTCACCGGAGCAGCGCGGCGCCGACATCGAGGCCGGTGCGCGGCGGCCCCTGGCCGAACAGCGGGCGGACGTACGGGAGTCCGCCGCGCGCTTCCGTAAAGCCGCCGAGGCGCTGTCCGACGACGCCTGGTCGGCCACCGTCGTCAGCGGGCAGGGCCGTGAGATCCCTGCGGCGGAGGTGCCGTGGCTACGGGCCCGCGAGGTGTGGATCCACCTGGTCGACCTGGACGTCGGCGTCGGCATGGACGCGCTGCCGTCCGACCTCGCCTGGGCCCTCGTACGCGATGTGGCCGGATGGATGTCGTCCCGCGTCGAGGCGGGTACCGGAGCCGAGTTGAGCGCGGAGGGCCACAGCACGGTGGTGCTCGGGTCGCTGCCCGCAGGCGTCACGGTCAGCGGGCCGCCGTATGCCCTCGCGGCCTGGCTCACGGGCCGCGGCGGCGCTGAAGGAATGCAGGTCGTGGGTGAACTGCGGACCATTCCCCGCTGGTTGTGAACTCACTTTTCACCACTTGATCATCACCACTCGATCAAAGGAGATCGACATGAGCGAGACCTTCGTCCTGGTGACCGGGGCCTGGCACGGCGGCTGGGCCTGGCGTCCGGTCGCCACCGAACTCAGAGCCGGCGGGCACGAGGTGCACACCCCCACCCTGGCCGGGCTGGGCGGCGACGACGACCCGCGCGGGGTGACCCTCACGGACTGTGTGAACAGCCTCGTGGAGTACGTCGAACGCGCCGGGCTGACCGACGTCACCCTGGTCGGCCACAGCTGGGGCGGCTACGTCCTGACCGGCGCGGCACCGAAGCTCGCGGCCCGCATACGGCGCCTGGTGTTCTGGAGCGCCTTCGTGCCGAACGACGGCGAGTCCCTGATCGAGGCGTGCCCGCCGCACTACGGCGAGATGTTCCACGCCCTGGCGGCCGCCTCCGGCAACGACACGGTGACACTGCCGCTGGAGGTGTGGCAGCAGGCGTTCATGCAGGACGCCGGTGAGGAAACCCAGCGCACGGTGCACTCCCTGCTCGTACCGCAGCCGCTGGGCACCTTCACCGAGAAGCCGGACACGACGGCCTTCGCCGCGCTCGACATCCCCACCGCCTACGTCCTGTCCACCGAGGACCTCTCCCTGCCCGGCGAGTGGGCCTGGGCCGAACGCTTCCCGCAGCGGCTCAAGAACCCGCTGATCGTCGAGACCCCGGGCAGCCACGAGGGCTGCTTCACCCGCCCCGCCGAACTGGCCGAGGCGTTCGTGCGGGCCTGCGCGGTCTAGGGAGGACCGGGGTGCCTGCCCTGCGGTGCAGGGCAGGCCTGCGGTCAGGCGCCCACGTACTCCGCGAGGTGCTCGCCGGTGAGGGTGGAGCGGGCGTCGACGAGGTCCGCGGGGGTGCCCTCGAAGACGATGCGGCCGCCGTCGTGGCCGGCGCCGGGGCCGAGGTCGATGATCCAGTCGGCGTGCGCCATGACCGCCTGGTGGTGCTCGATGACGATCACGGACTTGCCGGAGTCGACCAACCGGTCGAGCAGGCCGAGGAGTTGCTCGACATCGGCGAGGTGCAGGCCGGTGGTCGGCTCGTCGAGGACGTAGACGCCGCCCTTGTCGCCCATGTGCGTGGCGAGCTTGAGCCGTTGCCGCTCGCCGCCGGAGAGCGTGGTGAGCGGCTGGCCGATGCTGAGGTAACCGAGCCCGACGTCGACGAGCCGCTCGAGGATCTTGTGCGCGGCCGGTGTGTGCGCCTCGCCGGAGCCGAAGAACTCCTCGGCCTCGGTCACCGACATCGCGAGCACCTCGCTGATGTCCTGCCCGCCCAGGTGGTACTCCAGCACCGCCGCCTGGAACCGCTTGCCCTCGCAGTCCTCGCAGGTGGTGGAGACGCCCGCCATCATCCCCAGGTCGGTGTAGACGACCCCGGCGCCGTTGCAGGTGGGGCAGGCGCCCTCGGAGTTGGCGCTGAACAGTGCCGGCTTGACGCCGTTGGCCTTCGCGAACGCCTTGCGGATCGGTTCGAGGAGTCCGGTGTACGTCGCCGGATTGCTGCGCCGCGAGCCGCGGATCGGGGCCTGGTCGACGTACACCACACCCTCGGCAGTGGGGATCGAGCCGTGGACGAGCGAGCTCTTGCCGGAACCGGCCACGCCGGTGACGACGACGAGCACGCCCAGCGGGATGTCGACGTCGACGCCCTGCAGGTTGTTCGCCCTCGCGCCGCGGATCTCCAGCGCACCGGCGGCCTCCCGCACCGTCTCCTTGATCGCGGCACGGTCGTCGAGGTGGCGGCCGGTGGTGGTGTCGCTGGCCCGCAGTCCCTCGACGGTGCCCTCGAAGCAGACGGTGCCGCCCGCCGTGCCGGCGCCCGGGCCGAGGTCGACGACGTGGTCGGCGATCGCGATCGCCTCCGGCTTGTGCTCCACGACGAGCACCGTGTTGCCCTTGTCCCGCAGCTGCAGCAGCAGGTCGTTCATCCGCTGGATGTCGTGCGGGTGCAGCCCGATCGTCGGTTCGTCGAATACGTAGGTGACGTCGGTGAGCGAGGAGCCGAGGTGGCGGATCATCTTGACGCGCTGTGCCTCGCCGCCGGACAGCGTGGCCGCCGGACGGTCGAGCGAGAGGTAGCCGAGGCCGATCTCCACGAAGGAGTCGAGGCTGTGCTGCAGCGCGGTGAGCAGCGGCGCCACCGACGGCTCCGCCAGACCGCGGACCCACTCGGCCAGGTCCCTGATCTCCATCTGGCAGGCGTCGGCGATGCTGATCTTCTTGATCTTCGACGACCGGGCGCCCTCATTGAGCCGGGTGCCGTCGCACTCGGGGCAGGTGGTGAAGGTGACCGCGCGCTCCACGAACTCCCGGATGTGCGGCTGCATTCCCTCCTTGTCCTTGGAGAGCATCGACTTCTGGATCCGCGGGATCAGGCCCTCGTAGGTCATGTTGATGCCCGCGATCTTCATCCTGGTCGGCTCGCGGTGCAGGAAGTCGTGCAGTTCCTTCTTGGTGAACCTGCTGATCGGCTTGCCCGGGTCGAAGAAGCCCGACTCGGCGTAGAGCCGCGAGTTCCAGCCGCCGCCCTTGTAGCCGGGGACGGTGATCGCGCCCTCGGCGATCGACAGGGACTCGTCGTAGAGCTGGGCGAGGTCGAGATCGGTGACCGTGCCCCGGCCCTCGCAGCGGGGGCACATGCCGCCCGTACGGGAGAAGGTCACCTTCTGCGCCTTCTGCGCGCCGCGCTCCACGGTGATCGCACCGGCCGCCTTGACCGAGGGGGTGTTGAAGGAGAACGCGCCGGGCGGGCCGATGTGCGGCTCGCCGAGCCGACTGAAGAGGATCCGCAGCATGGCGTGGGCATCGGTGGCGGTGCCGACCGTGGAGCGGGGGTCGCCGCCCATCCGCTGCTGGTCGACGCTGATCGCGGTGGTCAGCCCGTCGAGGACGTCGACCTCGGGCCGCGCCAGCGTGGGCATGAAGCCCTGGACGAAGGCGCTGTATGTCTCGTTGATCAGCCGCTGCGACTCGGCGGCGATCGTGTCGAACACCAGGGAGCTCTTGCCCGAGCCGGAGACGCCGGTGAACACCGTCAGCCGGCGCTTGGGGATCTCGACGCTGACGTCCTTGAGGTTGTTCTCGCGCGCGCCGTGCACGCGGATCAGATCGTGGCTGTCGGCCAGGTGCGGCTCGGGCGAGTGCGCGTCCGTCCTCATCGTGTCTCCATCCGTCGGGCGGGGCCGCCTTCGCGTGGTGTCCATGACGGTCAGGCTAGGTGCGGCCCGTGGGTCGGCGCTGCTCGATTCCTGATCGGTCGGTCACCCGGCCGACGGTTTCCCGCGCCGGGCCGCCAGCAGCACGCACGCGACCGCGCCGAGCGCCACCGTGGCGAGCCCCGAGCCGCCCAGCGTCGCCCGTGGGCCCAGCGCTGCGGTGAGCGGCCCGCCGAGCGCCGTGCCCAGCGGGGAGGCGGTGAGTAGCGCCGCGCTGCGGGCCGCGAGCATCGCCGCCAGGTGCTGCGGCGGCGACTTCGCCTGCATCAGCGTCACCGACAGCGGTACGAACGGCCCGTAGATCGCGCCCCCGAGCATGAAGCACACGACGGTGACACCCGTCGGCACGCCGAAACCGAACGGCAGCAGCGACAGCCCCCAGGCGATCACGATGCCGACGGTCACCGGCCACAGCGGCAGCCGCCGCAGCGCACCGACCGCGAGCCCGCCGAGCACCGCGCCTACGCCGAACAGCATCCAGTACAGGCCGAGCAGCGCGCCCGATGCGTGCAGGTCGTCGGTCACGTGGAGCGGCAGGGCGACCTCGAGGGGGCCGTACAGCAGGTTGAAGAACCAGGTGAGCGTCAGCAGCCCGAGCAGCTCGGCCCGGGAGCGCAGCAACGCGAAGCCGCCGCGGGCGGCCTTCTGGTCGACCGGGGAGACGGCGGAGTCGGGCCCCGACTCGGGCAGTCCGGTGCGCACGACGACCACGGCGAGGAACACGTACGTGAGCGCGTCCAGGCCGAGCACGAGCGCCGAGCCGGTGTACGTCACCAGCACGCCGGCGATCGCGGGCCCGGCGATCGTGGCGGCGAAGTTGAGCGTGCTGACGAGGGTGTTCGCGGCGAGCCGCTGCTCGTCCGGCAGCAGCTCGGCCAGCAGCGTGTACTTGCCCGCGCTGCCCCACGCGTGCAGCAGCGACGAGACCGCGAGCAGCACGACGTACAGCGCCGGCGTGAGCAGCCCGGCCAGCCAGGCCAGCGGTACGGCGCCGAGGACCACGCCGCGCAGCACACTGTCGGCGAGCAGCAGCCGCCTGGCCGGCACCCGGCGCAGCCAGCGGCCGAACGCCAGCGCGCCGACCACACCCGGCAGGGTGTACGCGGCCACCGCGCCGCCGACCCACAGCCCCGCACTCGCGTGCGGTGCCAGCTCGATGGCGAGCCAGGCCACCGCCACGAAGCTCATCCCGTCGCCGAGATATGAGACCGCGAACCCGAGGATCAGCCGCCGGAAGACCCGGTTGGCGAGCACCGGCCGGTAGGCGGTCGGCACAAGGCGCTGCACCACCCGGGGTGTCTCGGCGGGATCGGCGACCTCCGGAGCACTCACCGCCGCTCGCTGATGCGGATCAGGTTGCCCGCGGGATCCCGGAAGGCGCAGTCGCGCACGCCGTACGGCTGCTCGATCGGTTCCTGGACGACCTCGGCACCGCCGGCCTCCATCCGCTCGAAGGCGGCGTCGAGGTCGGCGGTGGCCAGCAGGACGCGCGCGTAGGTGCCGTTGGCCATCATCGCGGCGACGGTGCGGCGCTCGTCGTCGGTCACGCCGGGGTCCACGGCCGGCGGCTCCAGAACGATGGAGGTGCCCGGCTGCCCGACGGGACCGACCGTGATCCAGCGCATCGTGCCGGAGCCGACGTCGCTGCGGACCTCGAAGCCGAGGATGTCGCGGTAGAAGGCCACGGAGGCGTCCGGGTCCTCATGCGGAAGGAAGCTCGCGTGAATGGTGATGTCCATGCCCTTCACGCTAGGCGCGGCCCACACGCCGGGGCTTCTCGATTCCTGACCGTTCAGACCTGCCGGATGTCACAGACGGGGGCCGTGTCGACGTCGTGACCTGCCATGGCGAGACCGAACGGATGCATGTCCACCTCCAGGGATGTCCGGACGGGGCTCACCCGCCGTCCTGACCGGGCGCAAGGCCATCGCGTACAAGAACGCCACCCTCAACGGTGCCAAGAGGCTGTTCCGTCACCCGGGTCCCGTCCTCACGCGCCGCCGACACCTCATTCCCGACGCCGAGGCCGGCATGGCCCACACGGGCAGAGCACAGGCCTGATCCGCAACGTCAGTCAGTCACCGCCCGGATGACATGCCGCGCGTTGTTCGCCATCGCCGGGTTCGTCGTCCGGTAGTACGGCAGCGCGATCACCGCCTGGGAGAGCGTGCGCCCCCGGCCGCGGCGCCAGGTCGCGTCGTCCACGTCAAGTGCCTTGCGAAAGGCGGCTCTTGCCTCGACCGGCAGTAGATTCCACGCCGGGAAAAGGTCGCACGCCGGATCACCCACCCCCATGCACCCGAAGTCGATCACCGAGGTCAGTCGGCCGTCGCGTACCAGCAGATTCCCCGGCATCAGATCGGCGTGCAGCCACACCGGCGGCCCGTCCCAGTCCGGTGCCCGCAGTGCGTCCTCCCATACGGCGGTCAGCGCGTCGCAGTCGACGCCCTCCTGCGGGATGCCGCGCAGTTCCTCGATCGCCGCCCGGGTCGAGACGTCGAGCGAGGCGAGCGGCCCGCCACGGTAGGCCGCCGGCGCCCCCGGCAGGTCGAGGCCGCGCATCGCCGCCACGAACGCGGCCAGCTCCTCGGCCAGTTGAACGGGCTCGGCCAGGGCTCCCTCCTCGGGGTTGCGCCCGGACAGCCACCGGTACACCGACCACTGCCACGGATACCCCTCGGCGGGCTGCCCGGCCCCGAGCACCTCGGGAATCGCCGTGGGCAGCAGGGGCGCGAGGCGGGGCAGCCACTCCTGCTCCAGCGCCACATCCTTGGCTCCGCCTTCCACCAGCGGCAGCCGTACGACCATGTCGTCGCCGAGCCGGTACATCGCGTTGACCGTCCCGCCGGACGGAAACCGCACTACTGCCCGCCCCGCCCACTGCGGGAACTGCCCGGCGACCAGCCGCCGTACGAGATCGTCGTCGACGGGCAACAGTCCGGGATGCATCTGCCCAGTGCTCATGGAGCGCCATCCGATCCTCCGGCGCCGATGGGCGTCAAACCCTTTTCCCCCGTGGGGTGTTCACAGGCACAGCCGGTCACCGAGCGGGCTGCACAGGTACAGCACGGCGTGGCCGTCGCGTGCTCGGCTGACCAGACCGGCGCAGTGGAGCGCGCCGAGGTGTTGGCTCACCGTGCCGGGGCTGACGTCCAGGCGGTGCGCCGGCTCGGTCGTACCCGCGGGCTCTGCAAGCGCGGTGAGGATGCGGGCGCGGCGTGCGGCCGAGCAAGGTCGGACAGGGTTGTCGGGGAGGGGGCGGCGGCGGAGTGCCAGACCGTGGCGAGGTCATCTGGCGACGAAAGATCCCAGATTGCTCAAGTGGGGCGCTTTCTCCTCCTGATGCCGCTACAAGTAGTACAGGAGGGGGACGAAATGTTGGCTACGCTCACTCGCCGCCAAGTCGGCCTGGTTGCCGCCTGGGCTGCCGTGCAGGCCTTCGTAGCATGGGGAATCTACATCTGCTGGACCCACTTGCGTGGCTCGTTCGGGCATCGCGCTTGGCAGGTAGCCCTGCCGCTCCTCTGCCTGATCGCCGTGATCTACGCCGTGCTTCGCACCATGTTCGCGGCAATCGAGAGCCCTACCACTTCTTTAGCCGTAGGTGGAGCGATCGGCGCAGGGGCCATCGCAGCACTGCTGTCCGCTGCTCCAGGGCTCGCCTGGGCTGTCGGAGTGCTCATGGGCATCTTCATGACTCTCATCGCCACGGCGACCTTGCGCGCCCTCTTCGCCTCCGATCCAGCGAAGCGAAAAGACGCACGCGAGGTTCTCAGCATCCTCACGCGGCAGACGCAGGACTCTCAGACGGCCGCACCCCCCGATGCCGGAAACGGTGGTGGCTCCGCCCAGGGACAGAACCAAAGCGCCGATGCAGGTCAGAACACGGCTGCACCACCCGCACCTGGCCCCTGAGGTGTTCAGCCTGAACCCAACCGAGGCCTTGGCGTCGGGCGGCGGATCGGGGACATCGCTCATGACCCGCTTGAAGACGTCGGAGGGTCCGTCCGGCAGCAGGAAAACTCCGGCGGCTGGCTCACCTGCGTCTCGCGGTCTCGCACCGGTGGCAATTCGGCCCCTTCAGTTCGTAACACGATCACGCGCCCCAGTCTCAGTAGCTGTGTCGTGGTGACGCGTGGGAGCGTTGGCCCTGGGCGATGGCCTGTGTGGGGGAGAGGCTGGATGAGCGTGTTGTGGGCGGCGACGTCGCCGGAATCGGGACTGTTCCATCCGGTTGAGCGACGTTCAGAGGCCAAGGATCTGTCCGATCGCTTCAACGACCTGCGCTCCTGTGGTCAGGGGTATGTCGAGGTTCGGTCGCCGGACAGGGAGTTCCCGGTGCTGATCCTTGCCTTCCGAGATGATCACGCGGTCGTCCATCTGCTGAGTGACACCGAGCGGATGTCGCTGCTCGTAGGAGACGGCACCGTACCCTCCGGCGCCGAGGTCGAAGTCCCGATCATGGATGACCTCGCCGTGTTCACGGGGGACTTTGTCCTGAATACCGATCGGGCCTGGGACCTGGTGCAGGACTTCACGCAGACGCGGGCGGCCGACCGGCTGGGTGAGTGGTGTGAGTTGTAGCTAGGAGCTCGTGACCGGACCATGATCGGTGCTTCTTCCGTCGCCACCAGCAGATGAGGCCGCAGGCGAGGTCGTCCAAGTCGAGCCGGAGCAGCAGCATTCGGCCCAGAGCAAATGTCTCGCTCCGCCGGTGACCGGCCTGGTGGGATCCGGAGCATGACTGCTTCTGCTGCCGGGGGAAGCCCGGCGACGTACGACGTGATCGGTGTCGGATACCGGCGGGTGCGGCAACCCGACCCGCGGCTGGCCGCGATGATCCACGAAGCGCTGGCGGGGGCGCGCACCGTCGTGAACGTCGGGGCGGGCGCCGGTTCCTATGAGCCGGCGGACGCGGAGGTCATCGCGGTGGACCCCTCACAGGTCATGCTCGACCAGCATCCCGGCCACCGTAAGACCCTCGCCGGTGCGGAGGAACTGCCTTTCGGGGACGACTCGTTCGAGGCCGCGATGGCGGTGCTGACGGTGCACCACTGGCCCGACCTGCACCGTGGTCTGAGCGAGTTGCGGCGCGTCTCCCGTCGGCAGGTCGTCTTCACCTGGGACCCGCAGCACCTGCCCGAACTGTGGCTGATCGAGGAGTACCTCCCGGAGATCCGGCAGCTCGACCACGCCCGCTTCACATCCGTGTCGGAGGTGGCGGAGGCCCTCGACGCACACACCGTCCTGCCCTTCCCGATCCCGCACGACTTCACCGACGGCTTCCAGGTCGCGCACTGGCGGCGCCCGGAGCTCTACCTCGACCCCGTCATCCGGCAGGCCAGCTCCTCCTTCGCCGCGCTCCCGCCCTCCGTGGTCGAACCCGCGATCGCGCGACTGCGGGCCGACCTGGCCTCGGGCGTCTGGCAGCGCCGGCACGCGGACCTGCTGGGCCGGGACTCCATGGACTACGGCTACCGCCTGCTCGTGGCCGGAGAGACGGACCGGGGGCACAGGTGATCGTGGCGCGGCCCGCGGGCTAGGATCCCGACCATGGCTCTGACCATGGACGACGTGGACCGGTTCGAGGCCTCCAGGCCCCGCCTGGAGGCCATCGCCTACCGCCTCCTCGGCTCAGCGAGCGAGGCCGAGGACGCCGCGCAGGAGACGTTCCTGCGCTGGCAGGCCGCCGATGTCGACCGCATCGAGGTCCCCGAGGCCTGGCTGACGAAGGTGCTCACCAACCTGTGCCTCAACCAGCTCACCTCGGCCCGCGCGCGGCGCGAGACCTATGTGGGCCAGTGGCTGCCCGAACCACTGCTCGCCGGGGACCCGATGCTCGGCCCGGCCGACACCGCCGAACAGCGCGAGTCGGTCTCCTACGCGGTCCTCGCCCTGCTGGAGCGCCTGACCCCCAACGAGCGCGCGGTGTACGTGCTGCGGGAGGCCTTCGACTACTCGCACCGGGAGATCGCCGAGATCCTCGACATCACCGAGGCCTCCTGCCAGCAGATCTTCCACCGCGCAAAGAAGCACGTCGCGCAGGGCAAGGCCCGTACCGAGGTCGACGAGGCCACCGCGCGTCGGGTCATCGACGAGTTCCTCGCCGCCGCCACCAGCGGCCGGACCGAGCCGCTCGTACGGCTGCTCACCGAGGACGCCGTCGCGATCGGCGACGGCGGCGGAAAGATCCCGGCCCGCGCCAAGGCGTTCGAGGGGGCTCTCGCGGTCGCGAAGTTCATGCGGGGCCTGTTCAAGCCGGGCAAGGCCCAGCGCGCTCTGGCCGGCGGCTCGGTCGAGCTCCACGCCACGACCGCCAACGGCGGCCCGGCCCTGGTGGCGGTCGTCGACGGACGGGTCTTCGGCGTCATGTCCCTGGAGATCACCGCCGATGGCATCGCCGCGTTCCGCAACCAGGTCAACCCCGACAAGCTCGAACGCGCGACCCAGCAGTGGGCTGCCGCCGACCACGGCGAACCCGTGGTCAGCCTCTTCTGACCCTTTCGACTCCGATGTGAGGTGCTTCACATCCGGTTCCTGTCAGGAAACGGCGGGCCGCCCGGTTCAAGAGGCGAATCCGCTGAAGACAGGACCAGACAGGAGCACGGACATGCAGCACCGCATCGTCGTCCTCGGAGCCGGCTACACCGGAGCCACCGCCGCAGGGCGCCTCGCCAGGCGACTGCGCCGCGAAGACGTCGCCATCACCCTCGTCAACGCCGAGCCCGACTTCGTCGAACGCGTACGGATGCACCAGCTGGCGGTCGGCCAGGAGCTCAAGCACCGGCCCTTCAGCGAGATGTTCGCGGACACCGGCGTGAACCTGAAGCTCGCGAAGGTCACCGGCGTCGACGTCGACCGCAGGACCGTCGCCGTCGTCGACGTGAGCGGCACCGAGGAGCGCGAGGAGGAACTGTCGTACGACACCCTCGTGTACGCCCTCGGCAGCGGCTGGAACGACCAGGGCGTCCCCGGGACCGCCGAGCACGCCCACCAGATCGCGAGCCGCCCGGGAGCGCTGCGGCTGCGTGAACGCCTGGCCCGCCTGGACGCCGGACAGCCCGTGGTCGTGGTCGGCGGCGGCCTCACCGGGCTGGAGGCCGCGACCGAGATCGCCGAGGCCCGTCCGGACCTCGACATCGCCCTCGCCGCGCGCGGCGGCCTCGGCGACTGGCTCTCCGACAAGGGCCGCGCCCACCTGCGCAAGGTCCTCGACAGGCTCGGCGTCACCGTGCACGAGCACACCGCCGTCGCCGCCGTCGAAGCCGACCGCGTCACCACCGCCGACGGCACGTCCGTCCCGGCCGCGGTCACCGTGTGGACCACCGGCTTCGCCGTCCACCCGATCGCGAAGGCCACCACCCTCGAGGTGACCGACACCGGTCAGATCGTCGTCGACGGGACCATGCGCTCGGTCTCGCACCCGGACGTGTACGCCGTCGGCGACGCGGCCCTGGCGATGGGCCCCGGCGACAAGCCCCTGCGGATGTCCTGCGCCTCGGGCACGCCCACCGCCTGGCAGGCCGCCGACTCCATCGCGGCACGCCTGACCGGCGGCAAGCTCCCGAACGCGCCGCTCCGCTACTTCAACCAGTGCATCTCGCTGGGGCGCAGGGAAGGCCTCATCCAGTACGTCACCGCGGACGACCGCGCCGTGCGTGCGGCCCTGACGGGACGGTTCGCCGCCGTCTACAAGGAACTGATCTGCAAGGGCGCGGCCTGGGGCGTCGCCAACCCGACGCTCGGAGTACCGGCGAGGCGCCGCCGCGCGGTGCGGCAGCCGGCCGAGGTGGGCGCGGCGGTGAAGACGGCGGCCTGACCGGCATGTTCGTCAGGCCGCGGTGGCGCTGGGGGCCCAGGCGCGGACGGCCCGCGAGTGCGACGACGTGCTCGCGGGCGGCGGGGCTGTGGCCGACGAAGCGCTGGGGGACCAGGATGCGGTGGTCGTCACCGAAGGCGCACCGGAACTCCTAAGCGGTGAGCACCAGTTCGCGCATACGCCGGTCCCAGTGCCGCCGTACGGTCGCGAGCCGCTTGGTCCCCGCCGGCTCCGGTTCCAGGCCGACGGCTTCATACAACTCGCCGTGGAGCGAGGGCGGGAAGTGCAGGTCGAGCAGCAACCCGGCCATCCGGACCAGCAGTTCGGGCTCGCGCCGCAGGGCGGTCCGCGGCTCCGGCGCCAGCCGCCGGCACCCGTCTCCCGGAGATCCCGCACCCCGGTATCGGGACTCCGGGTTCTGCCGGTCATGGAGCGGGCGGGCTCGAGTCCTCAGTGCTGGTACGGCTGCTGCTGCGGCTGCCCGTACGCCGGCCCCGACTGCCCGGCGGCGGCCTGCGCCTGCAGCTGCTCCGCCTGCTCCTTGGTCACCTTCTGCTCCGCGCCGCAGAACGTGCACTGCGTCGCGTACTTCGTCGAGAACGGGAACAGCGGCACGAAGAACAGGGTGAACTTCGTGACGCGCTTGCGGAGCGTGTGCGCGGCGGGGTTTCCGCACTGGCCACAGACGAGCGTGAGTATGGCGAGCTGGTAGAGGTAGCCCTTGGTGCCAAAAATGATCATTCGTAGGTTCCCTTCCGGGGCGAAACCTGTCGGCAAACAGTACGACTGCCAGGTGCCGTGAACGGCCCACGCCGCCCACCCGTAACCCCTGTTGTACCCAGGCCCGTGACGGCGGGCGGAACGGCGCGGATACGAAAGAGGCACGTGTTGCGGCAGTCATTACGAGGACGTACCGGACGTATCCCGCCCACGGCCCGGCTGATGCGTGGTGCGACGCTGGCCGGCAGTCTGGCCCTGCTTCCGCTGGCCGCGGCCTGCAGCGGGGGAGAGGACGACGGTGCCGCCAGGTCGAAGGGGACCAGGACGGCCGTGACCAACGCTCCCGCGGCCGGAGTTGTGGCGCCGGCGAAGGTCGAGGTCATCGCCGGCCTGACCGGCTGCAAGGCCAAGATCCGTATCGAGGCGGAGGAACTGCGCCAGGGCGTGTGCCACACGAAGGCCGCCGACTACCTCATCACCACCTTCCCGCGGGGCGAGTACCAGGAGGTCTGGCTCGAAAGCGCCGCCATGTACGGGGGCAAGTACCTCGTCGGCTCCCGCTGGGTCGTCAGCGCGCAGCCGAAGATGCTGGAGGGATTCCGGCCCAAGATCGGCGGGACCATCAGGCAGCTCGGGAGCATGGGCCCGACGCCGGGGCCGAGTACGTCGTAGCGACGCCTCCCGGGCCGTCACCGCCTGCGCGGCGTCAGGGCGGACGGTGTTCCGAATCGGACCGAGACTCCCGGCGAGTACAGGACGCTGACCGGCGGGTCCGCCATGCGGGGCAGCCCGGCCGCGGGGATCAAGTCGTCGTCCAGGTCGAGGAGTTCGGCCCGGTGCAGTGGCCAGGGTGCGTGTTCGTTCGGCAGGTGCACCGTGCGGCCGTGCCAGGTGACGTGCAGGCCCCACCGGGCGGTGAGGAAGCGTTCCAGGGCGGTGGGTTCGGCTATGGGGGCGCCGGTTCGCACCACGACCCGGCTGGTGGGTCCGCGGCCTGCCGGGCTTCCGCGTCGGCAGGTGTAGGTGATCCTGTTGTTGGCGTGGTGCAGGCGCATCGACGACCAGGTGTAGGGCAGTCGTACGCCGAACCGGCCCATCAGCACGGGCAGCAGCCGGGTCGCGTCCAGGGAGCGGAACACGACAGCGCGTCTGCCCTGGTCGTCCACGGAGTACAGCCGTACGTTCGTCTCGCAGAACGTGCCCAGGTACGGCAGACCGGGACCCGGTCCCAGGCCCACGCCGCGCATCAGGAAGGGGACCAGGCCGACGTAGGTGAGCCCGTCGAGGGTGTCCGGGCGGGTTCCGGACGGCAGCAGGCCGGCCACCCGCTCCGGCTCCACCGGCCAGTGCAGGAAGGTGAGTCGGTGCCAGCCCTGCACCAGTGTCGGCCGCCGCACGGGCCGTGGGGTGGACAGGGTGACCGGCTCGATCTTCATGCCCAGCCTTGTAGCACGGGAGCGTCGGCCGCCCGTTCGAAGAAGGCCGTGTCGTGCGGCTGTGTGCGCAACGGCACAGTCAGGCGCGGTGGTCGGGCGGTGGTGCGGTGCTGTCTCTGACCACCAGCGTGGTCGGGACGAGGTCGGTGCCGGGGCGGGGGCCGCCGCGGGCGCGGATCTGCTCGAGGGCGCCCTGGACGCAGCGGCGGCCCACCTCGGCGAAGTCCTGGTGGACGGTGGTCAGGGGCGGCACGAAGAAGGCCGCGTCGGGGATGTCGTCGAAGCCGACGACGCTGATGTCCTGGGGGACGCGGCGGCCGCGCTCGTGGAAGGCGCGCAGCAGACCGAGGGCCATCTGGTCGTTGGAGGCGAACACGGCGGTGCAGTCGGGCCGTTCGGCGAGCGCGAGACCGGCCGCGTAGCCGGACTCGGCCGACCAGTCGCCGTGCAGGGGCGGCGGCACCGGGCACCCGGCGTCTTCAAGGACCGTGCGCCAGGCCTGAGTTCGGCGCTGGCCGGCGAACGACGTCTCCGGGCCGGTCACATGCCATACGGTGCGGTGGCCCAGGCCGAGCAGATGGCTCACCGCCTTGCGGGCGCCGTCGGCCTGGTCGGTGTCGACCACGCCGTAGCGGTCGCCGGCGTCGGAGTCCACGACGACGACGTGCACGCCGGGCGGCAGCTGCACGGTGCCGGTGTCCAGCAGATGGATCTCCATGATGACGATGACGGCGTCCACCGCCAGCTCGCCCATGCGCGTGAAGGCGCCCAGCACGTTGTCCTGGGTCGGGACGTCGATGGGGATCAGGGTGATCGCGTAGCCCTCGGCCGCGGCATGCGTGGCGATCGCCTCCACGGTACGGCTGTTGCCCGTCGAGGACAGGCTGAACAGGATCACGCCGATGGTGTTGAACTGGCCGTAACGCAGCGCGCGCGCCGCGCTGTTGGGCCGGTAGCCCAGCTCCCGCATCGCCGCGAGGACCTGCTCCCGGGTCGCGGCGATCACCCCGGGATGCCCGTTGGAGACCCGGGACACCGTCTGCGACGAGACCCCCGCCAGCTTCGCGACGTCCGCCATCGACACTCGCTGCTTACGCCGCCCGCCGGGCACCCCGGACCCACCCCGCTGTGCACCGCCCACGGGCGCGGAAACCCGCTGCTCCGGCTCGTTCAGCCCCATCGCCGCATCACTCCCGCCTCCCTGGACCCACCGGATGTTACGCGTGGGACACCTTGACGGCCGCTGGGGCGGATGCCACGATTCCGACGCCTTCGAGTTTACGTAAACATCGCCGCGTGACCAGCCCGCCGGAGACCCCGGCAGCCCTTGTCGCACACAGGATGTTTACGTAAACACGCCGTGGTGGTCGGTGATGCAGGGAGGGCGGAAGGACCGGCACACCCCCCACGGCAGCTCCTGCACGCGCAGGCCCCCACGCGCCGAGCCGCCATCTCCTGAAAGGGCACGTTGATGCGCAAGACCCCCACCAGAAACCGCTTCACCCCCCGGCTGCGCGCCGCCTCCGTGGCGGTCGCGATCGCCGCGGTCAGCGGCACCACCCTGGCCGGCAGCCCCGCCTCCGCCGCCGCGCCGAAGACGGACACCACCCAGTTCAAGGGCGTCAACTGGGCCGACCCGCGCGACAATTACGCCGACGACCTGCTCCAGCTGTCCGGCCTGTCGACCTCCGACACCTACGCCCAGACCTATGCCAAGGCCAGCCGGGTCATCTCGGCGTTCCGTGCGAACCTCGGGGCCAACACCGTCCGCCTGCCCATCAACCCGTACACGGTCAACGGCTCCTACTGGAAGTCGTACCGCGGCGTCATCGACGCGGCGACGGACAAGGGCTTCAAGGTGATCGTGTCCTACTGGGAGGGCACCGGCACCCAGAAGGACGGCTTCATCGACGACGAGGCCACCTACTGGCCCATGTGGAACAACGTCGTCAAGGCGTACAAGGGCAACTCGAGGGTCTACTTCGAGCCGATGAACGAGCCGCACGGCTACACCGACACGCAGTGGGCCGACCTGGCCGTGAAGTGGCTGTCGACCTATCCCTCGGTCCCGCGCAACCGCGTGTTCGTCAGCGGCGCCGGCTACAACGACCACGTCACCTCGGTCTGCGCCGACCCGCGCCTGAAGGGCACGTACCTCTCGCTGCACCACTACGGCTTCTGGAAGGACTACGCGACCTACGACCAGTGGGTGGCCGACCTCAAGGAGCGCATCGGCGACTGCGCGAGCCGCACCGTCGCGGACGAGTTCGGTGCCCCGATGACCACGGGCCTGAACTACAACAAGCCCGACGCGACGAACAACTCGATCAACTTCATCCAGGCCGACACGGACACGTTCCGCAAGCTCGGCATGGGGTCCGTCTACTGGCCGGGCCTGCGCACCGACGACACGTACTCGATCCAGAAGCTGATCGGCGACGCCGCCAAGCCCTGGCTGGCCACCACCAACCAGTCCGGCGCCGACCGCCTCGCCTGGGCCTGGGGACGCGGCAAGGCCGTCCAGCCCTGACCGGCTCCCTGTTGGACCACCGGACGGCCCCGGCCCCGCTCACACCCGGGGCCGTCCGGCTCCATGCGGAGCCTGTGGCTACGGCTTGATGCCCACCCCGGTCCACAGGCTGACCTCGGCGTCCGTGGCATCGGAGTCGCCGTCCGGGCGCCAGCGGTGGCCGACCGCGATACCGGGCTCGAGCAGGTCGAGCCCGCTGAAGAAACGGGCGACGTCCTCCTGCGAGCGGAACTGCACCGGCGTCCCGGCATTGGTGTAGATGTCGGTGACCTTCTGCCAGGTGGCCGGGTCGAAGTCGGGCGTGCAGTGGCTCAGGGCCAGCGCGCTGCCCGAGGGGAGAACGGCCAGCAGACGCTCCACGATGCCGTACGGGTCCTGGGCGTCCGTCACGAAGTGCATCAGGGCGTTGAGGGACAGGGCCACGGGCCTGTCGAGGTCCAGGACCTCGGCCAGTGCGGGGGAGTCCAGCAGCGCGGCCGGGTCGTTGACGTCCGCCTCGATGTACGTCGTGCGGCCCTGGGCCGTGCTGCGCATCAGGCGCTCGGCGTACTTGAGGACGAGCGGGTCGTTGTCGGCGTAGACCACCCTGGCCTCGGGGACCACGGACTGGGCCACCTGGTGCAGGTTCGGCTCGGTGGGAATGCCGGTGCCGATGTCCAGCCACTGACGGATGCCGTGCTCCCGGGCGAGGACGCGGGTGGCGCGGTGCATGAACGCCCGGTTCTCGCGGGCGCACACGAAGATGGCCGGGTAGGCCGAGGCGACGGTCTCTGCGGCCTGCTTGTCGACGTCGAAGTGGTCCTTGCCGCCGAGGTAGTAGTCGTACATCCGGGCAGAGTGGGGCCTGCTGGTGTCAATGTCCCGCGCAGCGTGCGAGTTGGTCATCCTGTCCCTTTCGGTGCTGGGCGTGGGGGTGGGGCGGGCAGGTCGTCTCCGGGCGGCGGGTTGGGGTCCGTCCCGGTCGTGCCGGCGTTCTGGTGGTTCAGCCGGCCGTCAGATGGTCGGCGAGACCCCGCTTGACCCCCGCGACGAACGCGGTGATCTCCTCCGGGGTGTAGATCAGCGCGGGTCCGGCGGGGTCGGTCGACTGCCGCAGTGCCACGCGGCCGTCGGCGAGCTGTTTCGTCTGTACGCACTGGCCGCCGTTGGGGCCGCTCCAGGGAGACTCCCAGCCGTGCTCGCCCAGTTCCGTCGCGGGCATCCCGTTGTAGACGTGGCGGACCGTGCCGTCGGGGGTGGTCATGACGTCGGTGGTGGTCATGCGTACTCCTTGCGCATGCGGTGAAGGAGCGCCCTGCTGTCCGCGTCCGAGGTCAGCAGGGACATGCGGTTGTGGGCCTCGAGATGGGCCGCGACGTCCGAGCGCTGGTCCAGGTACATCGCGCCGGAGAGGATCTCGCTGTAGACGATGTCGGGCAGCTCCGGCTCCTCGAACCGGAAGTAGGTGAAGGGGGCGCACGCGCCGACGTGGGCGCCCGCGGTGAACGGCACGACGTCCACGCTGACGTGCGCCAGCTCCGAGACCTCCAGGAGCCGCTCGATCTGCTCCCGCATCACCTCGGGGCCGCCCACCACCCGGTGCAGCACGGCCTCCTCCAGCACCACCCACAGCGTGGGGGCGTCCGGTCTCTCGAGCAGGCTCTGGCGGCGCAGCCGCACGTCCACCCGCCGCTCGAGGTCCTCCTCGCTGCCGTTGGGTAAACCCCCGCGCAGTACCGCGCGCGCGTACCGGGGGGTCTGCAGCAGGCCCGTCACATAGTGGGGCTCGTACGTGCGCAGCGTCCTGGCCCCGGTCTCCAGGCTCACGTAGCCGCTGAACCAGCCGGGCAGCACATCGCGGTACATGTGCCACCAGCCGGGCTCGTTGGCCCGCTCGGCGAGGGCGACGAACTCGTCTATCTCCTGCCGGTCGGCGCCGTAGGTCTCGAGCAGCTTCTCCACGTAGAGGGGCTTGAGGGCGACCTCCGCCTTCTCCAGGCGGCGGATGGTCAGGGACTTCACCCGCAGCGCCCTGGCCGCCTCCTCCAGTGACACGCCCGCGTCCTGGCGGCGCTCCTGCAGCCGCCGGCCGAGGATCATGCGCAGCACGGTGGGCGCGCTGGATCCGCTGCCCGTGCCCGGACGACCTTCGCTCACGCCCTACCTCCTGAGGGACCGTCACCGATACCACAATGACGTCGACTTGATGATGTCGCCAGACGGATACCGGCTCTATGAAATTATCAGGCAGCCGGTTGCAGCTTGAACTCGCCTGCGAGCATAGTTACTTGTGTGAATCGTTTCGACGGTCACAGCGCGCCCGTCCCCCACGGAAGGCCAACTGCCGTGTCCCCCCACACGACTTCCTCCCCACAGCTCTTAGACGTCTCGAGCCCGGACCGCACCCACTGGCTGGAAATCCCGGCCCGCCGCTCCAGTGTCAGGATCGCCCGCCGCTCCCTGGGCGCACGGCTGAGCGCCTGGAGCCTGCCGGGCGAACTGTGCGCGGACGCCGTCCTGCTCGTGTCCGAACTGGCCACCAACGCCGTACGGCACACATTCAGCGCGCGCATCCTGTGCGGCATCGGGATGGTCACGGACGGCCTGCTCCGCCTCGAGGTGCACGACCACGACCACACGGGCCGCGGCCTGCCCCGCTGCGAGCCCGGCCCCGACGACGAGGGCGGCCGCGGCCTGCTCCTCGTCGAGGAACTCGCGGACACCTGGGGGGTGGACCGATCCAGACTCACCGGCGGCAACGCGGTGTGGGCGAACCTGAAGGCCTGAGCAGAGGCCCGCTAGTCCTTCGCGGGCGTCAACTCGGCAAGCAGCAGGGTGCGGTCGTCGGCGCCGGTCGTGGCGGAGGGGGTGTCCAGCAGCCGTCCGCACAGGGACTGGAGGGGGTCCTGGCCGTCGGTGACGGGCTCGGCGGCTGCCGTGTCCAGGGCGCGGGCGAGGCGGGTGATCTCGTGGTCGATGTCGGCGTCGCGGGACTCGACCAGGCCGTCGCTGTAGAGCACGAGCAGGGCCGGTTCGGGCACGGTCAGCACGGTCGCCTCGTAGCTGCCCGTGCCGAGGCCGAGGGGCAGGCCCGGGCTGGCCAGCGCGACCGGCGCGGTCCGGCCGTCGGGGCCGCGCAGCAATGGGGGAGGGTGGCCGGCTCCGACCAGGGTGCAGGTGTGCTGCCGGGGGTCCCACTCGGCGTAGATGCAGGTCGCGAAGGAGGCGCCCGGGGTGTCGCTGGCGAGTGCGTCCAGGCGCCGTACGAGATCGGCCGGCGGGATGTCCAGGCCCGCCAACGTACGGACCGCGGTGCGCAGTTGGATCATCGCGACCGCCGACTCCGGACCGTGCCCCATGGCGTCCCCGACGACCAGACTGACCCGGTCGCCCGGACGCCTGAGCACGTCGAACCAGTCACCGCCGATGATGTTGCCCTGCCCGGCCGGCAGACAGCCGTGGGCGATGCGGCACCCCTCGGCCTCCCGGACCGTGCCGGGCAGCAGGCTGCCCCGGATGGCCAGGGCGGTGCGGCGCTCGCGCTCGTAACGGCGCGCGTTGTCCAGCGCTATGGCGGCCCGGGCGGCCAGCCACTCCACGGCCGCGATGTCTCCCGGGCTGAAGGGGCCCCTGTCCTTGCCGCGCGAGCAGACGACGAAACCGACGGCGGTGCCGCGCAGTTGAATCGGGACGACGGCGAACGAAGCCACGCGCAGAAGCTCCTCGATCCGCGCGTCCCCGCCCCCGGAGGCGACCAGCCGCTCGGACGTGTACGTGTCGACCGAGTCGAGCAGCTGTGTGTGCCCGGTGGCGAGAGCACGGGCATACGGCGTCTCGCGTGGGAAGACGAGCACCTCGCCGACCGGCAGCACGCCCGCCCAGTCCTCCAGGGCGTCCGTGCCGACGCGCACGGCCAGGCGGCGCGCCTCCACCTTGGGCGGGTCCGCGACGGCGTACGCGTTCTCGTCGCGCAGCCAGCGCTCCAGCAGATGGACGGATGCGGCGTCGCAGAATCCGGGGGTCAGCGCGTGGACGACATGGCTGCCGGTCAGCCGCAGGTCGAGTTCCGAGCCGATGGCGTCGGCCGCCGGGGAGAAGGCCGACCGACGGGGTGAAGGCAGGGCGGCAGGGATCGCGTCGGTGCGGCTGCGCGATTCGTTGCGCAGGGTCGTGCCTTTCCGGGTGGGGGTCCGGCGGTACGGCGGGACGGGCGGCTCGCCGTGCGTCGTCGGTAACTATATGATGACGTGTCAAGGCCCCTGGTGAAAGAGGGAGTTGCGGTGCCCGACAGCGAAGGTCTCCCGTCGGGGACCGATCCGGACAAGGCGAGCGTCGCCCGGGTGTACGACGCCCTGCTGGGCGGCGAGCACCACTTCGCCATCGACCGGGAGGCGGTGGCCGCCATCACGGCCATCGAGCCCCAGGCACGCACCCTGGCCCGGGCCAACCGCGCCTTCCTCGGCCGGGCCGTGCGCTTCCTGGTCGAGTCCGGGATACGGCAGTTCATCGACCTCGGCTCGGGCATCCCCACCCAGGGCAACGTGCACGAGGTGGCGCAGGCGGCCAGCCCCGGGACGCGGGTGGTCTACGTCGACAACGACCCCGTGGCCGTGGCGCACAGCGCGTCCCTGCTCGCCGACAACCCCGACGCGGACATCGTCGACGCCGACATCCGGCGGCCGGCCGACGTCCTGGCCTCCCCGCAGGTGCGCAAGCTGATCGACTTCGACCAGCCGGTCGCCGTACTCATGAACGCGATCCTGCACTTCGTCACACCGGAGGAGGACCCCGTCGGCCTGGTGGCCGCTTTCCGGGACGTCCTGCCGGAGGGCAGCTTCCTGGCCATGTCGCACGGCACGCACGAGGACCGCCCGGACACGGCCGACGCGGTGAGCAAGCTGTACAAGTCCAGGGCCACCTCGCCGGTCACCACCCGCTCCCACGACGAGATCCTCGAACTCTTCACCGGCTTCGACCTCGTGGAACCAGGCCTGGTCCACCTCCCCCTGTGGCGCCCGGACCCGGACGACCTGATCCCGGACAACCCGAAGGAGTACTGGGTGTACGTGGGAGTCGGCCGCAAGGGTCCGTAGGCGCGGCCGGTCAGCCGGTCAGCCGGTCAGTGGGTAGTGGCAGGCGACGTGGCGGCCGGCGGGCGTCGGAGTGATCCGGGGGCGCTCCACGGCGCAGGGCTCGCGTGCGTACGGGCAGCGGGTGCGGAAGGGGCAGCCCGTCGGCTTGTCCACCGGGTTGGGCACCTCGCCGGTGAGGACGATGCGTTCCCGGGGCGGTGCGTCCGCCGCGCTGCCGTCGTCGATGTCCGGCACCGCGGACAGCAGTGCCTGGGTGTAGGGGTGGGCCGGGGCCTCGAACAGGGCCTCGGCATCGGCGAGTTCGACGATCTCGCCGAGGTACATGACGGCGATGCGGTCCGACACGTGGCGGACCACGCCGAGGTCGTGCGCGATGAAGACATAGGTGAGCGCGAACTCCTCCTGGAGGTCGGCGAAGAGGTTCAGCACCTGGGCCTGGATCGACACGTCGAGCGCGGACACCGGCTCGTCGGCGACGATCAGCTTCGGGTTCGTGGCCAATGCCCGGGCGATTCCGATGCGTTGGCGCTGACCGCCGGAGAACTCGTGCGGATAGCGGTCCAGATGCGCCGCTGCCAGTCCTACGACGTCGAAGAGCTCGGCGACCCGGCGACGGACCGCGGCTGCGTCGCCGTAGCGGTGCACCAGCAGGGGCTCGGCCACGATGTCCCCGGCGCGGCGGCGGGGGTTGAGCGAGGCCTGCGGGTCCTGGAAGACCAGCTGCATGCCCGGGCGCACGGGCCGCAGTCGGCGCGTGGACAGGGTGCTGATGTCCTGCCCGTCGAACTCGACCCGCCCGCCGGTGAGTTCGGTGAGCCGGACCAGGCAGCGGCCCAGGGTGGACTTGCCGCAGCCCGACTCGCCGACGATACCGAGGGTCTCCCCGGTGCGGACGTCGAGGGACACTCCGTCCACGGCGCGCAGGACCTTGCGGCGCCGGGCGAGCGGGTAGTGCTTGGTGACGTCCGTGGCGCGCAGCAGGACGTCGCCCGCGGGAGGCGCATCCTCGTCCACTGCCACGATGTCCTGTGCCGTCACGTCGCCGCCTCCGTGTTGATGTCCGCCGGGCCGGTCGCCGCCGCCCGTGCCGTCAGGCGCAGTGCCGCGCGGTCGTCCGGCGGCAGCCAGCAGGCGTCGCGATGGGTGTCGCCGGAGAGCGCGGGGCGCTCCTCGCACCGCTCGTGACGCAGCCGGCAGCGCGGTGCGAACGCGCACCCCTCCGGCAGGCTGCCGGGCGATACCGGCATGCCCGCGATGGTGGGCAGCCGCCGCAGCCGGGGGCCGCCGACGCGGGGCACCGAGTCCAGCAGACCCCAGGTGTAGGGGTGCCGCGGGCCGTGGAACACCGCCCGGCGCGGGCCCTCCTCGGCCGCCCGGCCGCCGTACATCACCAGGACCCGGTCGGCGATCTGGGAGACCACCCCCATGTCGTGCGTGATGAGCACGACGGCCGCACCGCCCGCGTTCAACTCCCGCATCAGGTCCAGGATTTGGGCCTGGACGGTGACGTCCAGCGCGGTCGTCGGCTCGTCGGCGATCAGCAGCGCGGGGCTGCAGGAGAGGGCCATCGCGATGACCGCCCGCTGGCGCATGCCGCCGGAGAACTCGTGCGGGTAGGCGTTCACCCGGGAGGCCGCGTCGGGGATGCCGACGTCGGAGAGCAACTGGACCGCGCGGGCCTGCGCCGCCTTGCGGGAGACCTGCTCGTGTGCCCGTATCTGCTCGGCGATCTGCCAGCCGACCGTGTACACCGGGGTCAGCGCGGTCATCGGGTCCTGGAAGACCATGGCGATCTCCCGGCCCCGTATCGCCCGCATCTCCTTGTCCGCAAGAGTGAGCAAGTCGCGTCCGCGGAAGTGGACTTCGCCCGACACGGTGACGTTGGGGTTGGTCAGCAGGCGCAGTACGGCCAGCATCGACACGCTCTTGCCGGAGCCCGACTCGCCCACCACGCCCAGGACTTCGCCGGGTGCGACGGTGAAGGAGAGGCCGTCGACGGCCGTGACCGGGCCGGTGCGGGTGCGGAAGCTGATCCGCAGGTCGCGTACGTCCAGCAGGGGTTCAGGCATGGCGGGCCCTCGGGTCGAGTCGCGCGTACAGGATGTCCACCAGGGCGTTGGCGAGGACCACGAAGAACGCCGCGTACAGGACGGTCCCCATGATCACGGGCAGGTCGAGGTTCTGCAGGGCGTCGTAGGTGAGCTTGCCGATGCCGGGCAGGCCGAAGACCACCTCGGTGAGCAGCGCGGCGCCGCCCACGAGGGCGCCGAAGTCCAGGCCGAACAGCGACACGATCGGGATGAGTGAGCAGCGCAGGGCGTGGCGCAGCAGGATTCGGCGTTCGGACAGGCCCTTGGCGCGGGCCGTGCGGACGTAGTCCTCGTTGAGGGCGGTGATGACCTCGCCGCGCAGGAGGCGGGCGTAGATCCCGGCGTACAGCAGGGCCAGGGTCAGCCAGGGGAAGAGCATGTGCAGCGCCCACTGGCCGGGGTCCTGGCTCAGGCCGACGTAGCCGGGCGGCGGCACCCAGGAGAAGACCGAACTGTGCAGCTGTTTCTGGGTGATGAGGTTGACGACCTCACCGAGCCAGTAGGCGGGCAGCGAGACGCCGACCACGCCCACGAGCATGATCAGCGGGTCGGCTGCCTTGCCGCGCAGGGTCGCGGCGGCGGTGCCCATGAGGATGCCGGCGACCATCCAGATCACCGCGGCGCCGACTACCAGCGACAGGGTCACCGGGGTGGCCTGCACGATCTGCGGGATGACGCGGGCGCCGCGGTTGACGAAGGACTCCAGGTCGCGGTCGATCAGGAGGTGACGCATCATCAGCAGATAGCGGATCGGCATCGGGCGGTCGAGGCCGAAGGAGTGCCGCACCTGGGCGAGGGTGGCGGGGTCGGCGTTGCGGCCCGCGATGCGTGCGGCGGGGTCGACTCCCGGGGTGGCGAAGAAGATCAGGAACACCAGGACGCTGATCGCGAACATCACCAGCAGGGCCGAGGCGAACCGCTTGAGGGCGAAGGAGAGCATGCGCGTCACACCCCTCCGCGCAGCCGGGCGCTCGGGTCGAGCGCGTCGCGCACCCCGTCGCCCAGGACGTTGAGGGCCGCCGTGGTCAGCGCGATCAGCAGACCGGGGGCGATCGTCACCGTCGGGCGGGTGTAGAGCAGGCCCAGACCGTCCTCGATGATCGTGCCCCAGCTCGCGTCGGGCGGTTGCACGCCGACCGACAGGAAGGACAGCGCCGACTCGGTGAGCATGGCCAGCGCGGTCATCAGCGGGACGAAGACGATCGCCGTCGGCAGTACGTTCGGCAGCACCTCGCGGCGCAGGATGCGCGCGGTGGGGGCGCCGGAGCCGACGGCCGCGTGGATGAACTCCTTGTTGCGCAGCACCAGCACCTGACCGCGCAACGGCCGTGCGATGTACGGGACATAGATCGCCGCGATGATCGCGACGGGCAGCCAGAGGCTTCCCGCGTCGACGGTGAGCGGGCCCAGCCTGAGCCCGTTGGTGAGCAGCACCACCGACAGACAGATGGCCAGCAGGTACACCGGGAACGCCCAAATGACGTCCAGGATCCGGGAGATGACGGAGTCCACGACGCCGCCCGCGTACCCGGCGACGACCCCGACGGCCGTACCGACGACGCAGGTGAGCAGGGCCGCGGTGACGCCGATGAACAGGCTCGTGCGGCCGCCGTAGAGCAGGCGGGCCATGACGTCGCGGCCCTGGTTGTCGGCGCCGAGGAAGTAGTGGGCGGGATCCCAGGTCGGGCCGATGGGTGTGACGCCGAGGCCGAGGCCGGTGCTGCTGGGGGTGAGCACCGGCACGGTCTTGCCGTCGACGACCGTGCTGCCGGAGACATGGGACTGGAAGGGGTCGGTGTGGGCGATGTGGGCCGCGTACAGCGGCGCGCACAGGGTGGCCACGACGACGATCAGCAGGACGACGGCCGCGGCCAGCGCCGACCTGTTGCGCACCAGGTCGGCGGCGGCCGTCCGCCAGGGGCCCGGCGAGCGCCGGGCGTCAGCGGTCAACAGGGGCTGGGCGCTGGTCACTTGACCCACAGCTGCCCGACGAGCATGTAGAACTGCTTGCTGAACTGGTAGTTGCCGACCCGCTTCGAGGTGAAGTCGACGAGCTTGGGATTGATCAGCGGGACGACCGGCGACTCGGCCATGATCTGCTGGTCGACTGCGCCCCACTGCTGGTCGGCGCTCTTCTGGTCGGTCTGCGCGGTCTTCAGCGCCGTGTGCATCTTCGCGTCGATGCCCTTGTCGCAGAAGCCGGAGATGTTGATGCTCGAGTCGCTGCCGGGGTGGAACGAGGCGCAGGACAGCAGCACGTTGAGGAAGTCCGAGGCCGCCGGATAGTCCTGGTACCAGGACGTCAGCGCCAACTGGACCTTGTTCTTGGTGTTCTGGATGTAGGTGAACTGGATGTTCGGCGACAGCGGCTTGAGCTTCGCCTTGTAGCCGAGCTGGGTGAGCAGGCTCTGCAGGTACTGCCCGATCGACTTGTTGACGTCGTCGTCCTGGACGACGATGCCGACTTCCTGCCCGGCCGTGCCGGACTTCTTCACCAGCTCCTTGGCCTTGGCGAGGTCCGCGGCCTTCCAGGTCGTGCCGCCGCCCTTGGTGTATTCGCACGAGTCGACGTGCCCGGGGAAGCCCGGCGGCAGGACGGTGCACGCGGGAGAGGCGAGGTTGGTGCCGCCGTACAGCCGCACCACGGCGGCCCGGTCGACCGCGTAGTTGATCGCCTGGCGCGCCAACTTGTTGTTGAACGGCGCCATGTTGACGTTCAGCGTTGCGTACCAGAACGCGGTCAGCGGGTTCACATGCGTCTGCGACGCGTACTTGGTTCCCATCTCGCCCAGCCGGTCGGTGGGCGGCGCGTCGAACATCCAGTCCGCCTGGCCGTTCTCGACGGCGGTGACCTCGGACTCGACGGTCTGCCCGAAGGTGTAGTCGATGACGTCCGGATAGCCCTGCGGCGACGCCTGCCGCGACCACTCCTTGAAGTGCGGGTTGCGTACGAGCTTCAGCTCGCGGTTCGGGTCGTAGGAGGCGGCCGTGTACGGGCCGGTCGACGGCAGCGGCTTGGTCCCGGCGTCCTTCGTGGGCGAGTCCTTGGGTACGACGCTGGCGTGCGGGACGGCCAGCTTGTACGGGAACTCGGGATCCGCGGCGGTGAGGTTGATGGTGACCGTGTTGGTCTTGGCGTCGCCGATCACGCCCTTGGACAGAGTGCAGGAGGCCGGCTTCTTGATGCAGGCGTCGGCGCCGACGATGCCGTTGTAGAAGGTGCCGGCGGTGGGGCTGGAGACCTTGAAGATGCGCTGGAAGGACGCCACCACGTCATCGGTGGTCAGCGCCTTGCCGTTGGAGAACGTGATGCCCTTGCGAAGGGTGAAGGTGTACGTCTTGCCGCCGTTGGTCACCTTCGGCATCGCCGCGGCCAGGTCCGGGACGACGGTGAACGACTCCTGCCCGCCGACCTTCTTGAACGAAAGCAGCCCGTCGTACATGGACTGGTACAGCTGCCAGTACTGGAGCGTGTAGTTGACCTGCGGGTCGAGGGTGCCCGCGGCCGCGTGGGCGATCAGCTTGAGGGTGCCGCCCTTGTGCTGCGGCTGGAAGGCGGAGGACCCGGAGCCGGAGGAGGACGCGCTCGGATTGTCGGAGGAGCCGCTGTCGGAGGACGAACAGGCGGCGGCGGTCAGGGCGAGGGCGACGGTGGCGGCGGCGAGCGCGCCCCGTCTGGTGCTGCGGGACATCGCAATGAACTCCCGTCGGGGGAACGGCCGTTGGGGTCAGTCGGTGGAGTCGAGGAAGGAGCCCACGACCCGGAGGTAGAGCTCCTCCTCCTCGACGTGCGGCATGTGGCTGGAGCGCTCGAACATGTGCCAGCGCACATCGGGGATGTGGTCGGCGAAGGGGCGCAGGGTCTCCGGGGTCGCCTCGTCGTAGCGGCCGGACACCAGCAGGGTCGGTACGTCGATCAGATGCAGCCGGTCGATGACGGACCAGTCCTTGAGCGTGCCGACGACATGGAACTCGTTCGGCCCGTTCATCGTGTGGTACACGGTCGGATCGGCCGCGATGTTGTCCCAAGTGGCCTGTACTTCGGGCGGGTTGGGCGTCACACGGCACACGTGGCGATCGTTGAAGACCTGCTCGGCCGCGCGGTAGTCGGGGTCGTCGGTCGTGCCGGCGGTCTCGTGGGCGAGCAGGGTGTGCTGGACCTCCGGTGGCAGCTCGGCGCGCAGTTCGGCCGCCGCCTTGAGCCACAGCTCCATGGACGCGGGGGAGTTGGCGATGACCAGACCCCGCAGTCCCGGCGGTCGCCGTACGGCGTGTTCGGCGGCGAGCATGCCGCCCCAGGACTGGCCGAGCAGGTGGTAGCCGTCGGCGATGCCCAATGCCTCGAGGAGGTTGTCGAGTTCGTCGAGGAAGAGCTGGACGGTCCAGAAGTCGGCGCCCTTGTCGGGCAGATGGGTGGACAGTCCGGTGCCGAGCTGGTCGTAGTGCACCACGGGGCGGCCCTGGTGGGCGATGCCTGCGATGCGGAGCGTGTAGTTGTGGCCGGCGCCGGGTCCGCCGTGCAGGACCACCAGGGGTGTCCGGCCCGGTTCGCCCGTGATCCGGTACCAGGTGGAACAGCCGTTGAAGTCGACGGTTCCGGTGTGGTTCGGTTCGGGGATCGCCACGAGGAAGCCTCCCAGAAGGCCGGAACGAACCGGCCGCCTGCTGAAACGGGGTGGGTGTGACGGATGGGTGAGATAGTGATTGGGTAAATGGTCAGCGCACAAGACCTTTTAGCGGGGCCGGGCCAAGAAGTAACGGTGTGTTTACGTGGCCGGTGTGCGTTAACAGAAGCGGCGAGCAAGGGGGAACCAGCTGACATCCGTACCTGAGGCATCCGAACCCGGGGGCGAGTTCTCGCGGGTGCTCGACCGTGTCCTCCTCGGGGGCGCGCCCTCGCCCGGACTGCGCCCGGTGCGCGTGGCGTCCGCCGTCGACGAGGTCTCCGACCGGCTGCTCACCGCGATCGCCGTGGGAGACTTCCTGCCCGGCGAACGGCTGCCCGTGGAACGGGAGTTGATCCAGCTGCTGCGAGTCAGCCGGCCCACCGTGCGTGAGGCGATCGCGCGTCTGCAGGCCGTCGGCGTCGTCGAGATCCGCCGGGGCCGCAACGGCGGGGCCTACGTCCGCGACAGCTGGACCGAGTCGACCGCGGCCGCGGTGCGCCACACACTCGTGCCCCGCTGGGAGGAGTTCGAGCAGCTCTTCGACCTGCGCGGGCTGGTGGAGGGCATGGTGGCCGCGACGGCGGCCCGGCGCCGCTGCTCCGAGGACGTCGACTCCATGCGGGAGGCCCTGACCGCCTACCTGTCCGCCCGCACACCGCGCGACGAACAGACCGCGGACAGCGCCTTCCACCAGGCCGTGCGCACCGCCACGGGCAACCCGCAGATCGTCATGCTCAGCCGCGACCTGCTCGCCCGGATCAGCCTCGGCTTCCCCGTCGAGCCCTGGGGCAAGGGCGAACGGACCGACTTCCACCGCGGCGGCGAGGACCACAAGGCGCTCTACGAGGCCATCGCGGCCGGCGAGCCCGAGCGGGCGGAGGAGATCGCCCGGCAGCACTTCATGATCAGCGCCGAGATGATCCGTGACGTGCTGGACCGGGTCCGGGGCGTGGAGCCGTCCTGAGGGTGATGCTTGTCGACGAGACGGTCATGTCTGTCGATTCGGCGGGCCGCTCTTCGTGTAGAGGGTGAGAGGCCGGCGCCGGGCCGGCCCGAGCGAAGGGTTGTGATGACGATGGCCGAGGCGTCCACGCTGCTCACCGGCCGGGGTCTGGTCGAGTCACCGCGGTGGCACGGCGACCGGCTGTACTTCTCCGACTGGACCGCCGGCGAGGTCGTTGCCGTAGACCTGGCGGGCCGCAGCGAGGTCGTCGCCCGGGTGGCGTCCCTGCCGTTGTGCACCGCCTGGCTCCCCGACGACGACCGCCTGCTGATCGTCTTCTCCGCCGAGGGGCGGCTGCTGCGCCGCGAGCCCGACGGCAGCCTCGTCACCCACGCCGAGCTCGGCGCGGCCGGCTGGAACGACATCGTGGCGGACGGTCGCGGCAACGTCTATGTCAACCGCGTGGGCTTCGACCCGACGGCCGGGCAGGACGTCAAGCCCGGTGCCGTGCACCTGGCCGGCCCCGACGGCAAGGTGCACGAGGTGGCGGACGACATCGCCTTCCCCAACGGCATGGCGCTCACCGCGGACAACTCCACGCTGATCGTCGCTGACTCCTACCGCCACCAACTCGTCGCCTTCGACATCGACGCGGACGGCAGCCTCTCCCGGCGGCGCGTCTGGGCCGACCTGGGCGAGGGCACACCGGACGGCATCTGCACCGACGCCGAGAACGCCGTGTGGTACGCCGACGTACCCAACCGGCGGTGCGTACGCGTCGCCGAAGGCGGCACCGTCCTGGACACCGTGCCGCTGGACCGCGGAGCCTTCGCCTGCGCGCTCGGCGGCCCCGAGGGCAGGACGCTGTTCATCACGGCCGCACGATGGCAGGGCATGACCGAGTCCGAGATGGTGGCGCCCGGAAGCGGTCAGGTGCTCACCGTTCCGGTCGAGGTGCCGGGAGCGGGCCGGCCGTAGCAGCCGCTGGTCACAGGAACGGCGTGCCCGCATCCAGTCCCGACAGCACCCGGCCGTACAACTCCAGGTTGGTCGCGGGATTGACGAAGGAGTGCAGGTTCAGGGCGGCCACATCCCGCACCGCCCGCTGAATGGGCACCTCCCGGTGCAGCGACGACGCCCCGGACGCGGAGGCGATCAGGTCCACGGCCTCCTTGCACAGCCGCGCCACATAGCCGCTCTGCGCCCGGATCCTGGCCCGCTCCTCCTCCGAGTACGGCTCGCCGGCCTCGATACGGGCGACGAAATCGCGCGTCAGCAGTTCGGCGCAGGAGATCTTCATCGCCGCCTCGGCCGCCTGGAGATGGGTGACCGTCGCCTCGCTCTGCCTCTTGTGGAAGGTGTACGTGATGCCCCGCCGATGGATCCGCTCGCTGAACTCCTCCAGCGCCCCGCGTGCCAGACCGAGGGCGTTCGGTGCCGTCCAGGCGCAGAACAGCAGCAGGACGGGCATCCGGTAGAACGGGTCGTCGGCGTTGGACTTGGAGGGGAACTCGCCGTTCAGGAGAGGCCCGACGGGCAGCACACGGTGTGCGGGCACGAAGACGTCACGGGCCACCACGCTGTTGCTGCCGCTGCCCGCAAGCCCGGAGACATGCCAGTCGTCGAGGATCTCCAACTCGGCCATGGGTACGGCGGTCCACAGCGCCTCGGGCGGGCCGTCACCGGATTCGACGCGGGCCGTCAGCAGGTGCCAGTCCGCGTGCCGGCAGCCGGTCGCGAAGCCGGACGTGCCGTTGACGACGTAGCCGTCGTCCGTGGCGACCGCGGTGGCGTCCGGGATGAGGGTGCCGCCGACCCGTACGTCGGGACTGGTGAAGATCTCGTCCTGCGCCTCGTCGGGGAAGAGCGCCGCGATGAACGCGCAGCCGGCCTGGATCAGCGTCGCGAAGGCGGTCGAGCCGCACGCGGCGGCGACCTCTGCCAGCGCGCTCACCTGGAGGCTCGGCCGGGTCTGGTAACCGCCGTACCGCCGTGGGACGTTCATCCGGTAGATCCCGGCCTCCGTCAGCGCCGCGACGACCTCGTCCGGCACCCGCCGCTCCTGCTCGGTGCGCAGCGCGTGCTCGCGGATGAACGGACGTAGTGCTCGCGCGCGTTCGACGATGCCGGTGTCGGAGTGGGGCGCTGACGACGGAGCCATGGCGGACCTCCGGGCAGGCACGACGGAACCCCACCGTTTCGCGGATCGGTGGGAGTGTCAACGGCCCCTGGTGCACCGGGAGTTGACCTCCGCATTTGGAACCCGGCCATGAGGTCCGGTCAGGCGTTCGTGCGTGACATGTGGTCGGGGAGGTCGGTGAGCCGTTCGATGCGGAGCACCGTCTCGTCCGCCGTCGGCGTTGGTCCACCGGTGACGAAGTCGATGCCGCGGTCCAGCCAGATGCCGGTGAGCCCGGCGAGGGCGGCCGCGTTCACATCGCTTTCCAGCATGTCGCCCACGTTGACCGCCTGCGCGGGGTCCGTCCGCATCCACCGGCAGGCGTTGGCGTAGGCGACGGGTTTGGCGGCACCGAGCTCGGTCGGAGTCAGGACGGCTTCGAAGTAGTCGAGGAGGCCGAAGTGGGCGAGTTTGGCGCGCTGTTGCTCGGGGTCGCCGTTGGTGAGAACGGCCAGGCGCGGTCTTCGGGGAAGCCGTTTCAGGGTCTCCAGGCAGGGCTGGACATCGGGGTAGCACCGCCAGGACTCCTCGAATGCGGTGAGGTAGCGCTCGGCGATCCAGGCGTCCAGAAGGGCGGGACTTTCCGGGACCGGCTCGCCGAGCATGGGCAGGAAGGAACGGAGCCTGCGTCGGTGGTGCTCGGCGAAGGAGCACTGACCGGCCAGGTATTCCCGCATGTGGCGCGCCTCCAGCGTCCACCACAGCGTCACCAGCTCTTCCGGTGGGGCCGTCGCGTTCGGCGCGGCCCGGACGATCTGGCCGATCGCTTCCCACACTGCGCTTCGATGATCGACCAGGGTGCCGTCCAGATCGAAGAAGACCACATCCGCCATAGGATGATCATCTCGTGACGCTTGTCCCCGACGCCACACGGTGGACCGCACAGTCACATCTGTTCACCCACCGCCCAACCGGTCCGCGAGGCAAGCCAGATAGAGGGCCATCGTCGTGCGGTGGTCGCGCAGGGGGCGGCCGGTGATCTGCTCGATCTTGTTCATGCGGTAGACGACGGTGTTGCGGTGGATGTGCAGGGCGGCGGAGGCCCGGACGAGGTTGAACCCGCTCTCGCACCAGGCGGTGACCGTGTCCCGGAGCGCCGGCCAGTCCGGCTGGGCGCGCAGGTCGGCGGTGGTGAGGTCGAGCAGGCGGTTGCGGGCGGACTGGTTCACCGCGGCGAGGACCTGGTGGACGCGCAGGTCGGCGATCTGTTGGACGGGGGAGTCCCCGGCCGAACGGCCGCCCAGGCGCAGGGCGTCGCACGCGTCCTGGTAGGAGTCGTGCAGACCGGCGACGGAGTCGGCAGGCTCGCCGATGCCCACGCGTGCCGTGAGCCCGTCCTGTGCGGCGACCACGTCGACGACGCGCCGGCAGTCGGCGACCAGGGCCGCCGTCCCGCGCCGGGCCGGACAGCGGTGCAGGACGCCGATCCGCCCGGGCGCCGTACCGGCCACGATGTCCTGCGTGTCGGCGAAGACCTCACGGACGGTGCGCAGCAGTTCCGTGCGGACCAGCGACACGTCCTGGGTCGGGGCGCCCCGGCGGCGTGCGGCACCCCCGGGCACGGTCACCTCGATGGCCACCGCGACCCGTTGCAGCCGTAGGTCGAAGCCGAGTTCGGCGGCACGGAACACGAGGAAGTCGCCCTCGACGACCTGGGGATCGTAGGAGGCGATGTCGGCGAGCAGCTTCTCCGCCGCCCGCTCCGAGAGCAGACGGGAGCGCAGCATCACGGACTCCCGCAGCAGGATCTCCGTCTGCCGCTTGACCAGCAGCCCGAAGCGGCGCACCTGCGCGGGCGTGCCGGTGATCCCGACGGTGCCCACGGCCCGGCCGTCGGTGACCAGCGGCAGGGTGACGCCAGGGCGTACCCCGCGCAGTTGCTGGGCCTGCGAGGCGTTGTGCGTGGCCGGTTCCTGTGTACGGACGACCTCGACCGACGCCTCGTGGAAGGAGCCGACCCGGCTGCTGTCGCCGCTGCCGATGACCATGCCCTCCGCATCGGTGATCAGCACGTTGAACCCGATGACGGCGGAGGTGTCCCCGGCGATCTCCTGGGCGAGTGACGGGCTCAGCACGACGGTTCCTCCCGTGCGGGGGAGCGGGCCGGGGTTGGACGCACCGTACAGGGCGGCGCACGATTCAGGCCACAAGTTCGTACGAAGTGAACGGTGACGCACCGCGGGGTCGATCTCTAGCGTATGGGCCCAATCAACCTCCCGCCGAGGGCACAGCGCGGTGAACGGCGGGCCCCCTCAGTGCCGATACGGAAGGCCCACGCCGATGATCCGTGTGCGCTCACTTGCCATCGCTTTGTCCGCGATGCTGATGATTTCCACGGTCGCCGCCTGCAGTTCGGACGGCGACGACTCCCCGAAGAACGTGTCCGCCAAGACCGCCTCCCTGGGCACGCTCACCCCCGGCGTCATCAAGGTCGCTGTCGAGCCCTACGCCCCCTACACCAGCGTCCAGGGCGGCAAGATCGTCGGTCTGGACGGCGACATCCTCGCCTACGTGGCCAAGAAGCTGGGCCTCCAGGTCAAGCCGCAGGTGACGGACTTCGCCGGCATGCTCGCCGGAGTGCAGTCCCGCCGGGTGGACATCACCATCGGCGGGGTCGCCTGGTCCGCCGACCGGCAGAAACAGGGCCTGTTCACCGACCCGCCGTACTACTCGCCCCCGGCGATGGCCGTCCGCAGCGGCAAGACGTACAAGACGGTCGGCGACCTCAAGGGCCTCAACCTCGGCACGGTCGAGGGCTACGTCTGGGTCAAGTCCATCCAGTCCGTGCCGGGCGCCAAGCTGCACGCCTACCCGGACGCCACCGGCGTCTTCGACGACCTCGGCGCGGGCCGCGTCGACGTCGGCTTCCTCGACCCGCTGATCATCATCGCGGCGCAGAAGCAGCGCCCCGAGCTGAAGATCAGGACGGAGTACCTGACGCCGCCGAGCGCCGCCGAGGTCAAGGCCAAGCCCGCCTACCAGTACTTCCAGCAGTACCAGACGGGCTTCTATCTCCCCAAGCAGGCCACCAAGTTGGAGAAGGCGATCTCCGCGCAGATCGACGCCATGTACACCAACGGCGAGATGACCAAGCTCGTGAAGAAGTACGGCGGCGACCCCGAGCAGTTCCTCAAGCCGGCCGCCGACGTCGCCACCGCACGTCGCGGTGTGGACCGTCCGGGCAACTGGACGCCGCCCTCCATCGGCCAGTGAGGGGAGCGAACATGTCCGGTCTCTTCCAAGTCCCCTGGTCCGACTACCGGTCCGACCTCCTCGACGCCCTGTGGCGCACCGTCTCCTACACCCTGGTCAGCTTCGTCGGCGCGGTCCTCCTCGGCCTGGGCGTGGCCCTGCTCAGGCTGAGCAGGGCCTGGCCCGCGCGGGCCGTCGCCGCCGTCTACACCGAGGTGTTCAAGAACGTCCCGCTGCTGGCCATCATCTTCCTGACCTACTTCGGCCTGGCCTCGGCCGGCATCCGGCTCGACGTGTTCACCGCCGGCTGCCTCAGCCTGATCGTCTTCTACGCCGCCTACCTGTCCGAGATCTTCCGCTCCGCGATCAGCGGCGTGCACGCCGGACAGACCGAGGCGGGCGAGGCGCTGGGACTGGGCCGCGCGGGCATCTTCGCCCATGTCGTGCTGCCGCAGGCCGTACGCCAGGCCCTGCCCGGCACCAACACCATGCTGGTCGACCTGCTCAAGTCCACCTCGCTGCTGGTCACCGTCTCCGCCGCCGAGCTGATGTCGGAGGGCCGCCTGATCACCTCGGCCACCTTCCGGGCGCTGGAGGTGTACCTGGTCATCTCGGCCATCTACTTCGCCCTGTGCTACCCGCTCTCCCAACTCCTGCTGCTGCTGGAGCGCAAGGTGCGCGCAGGCGTCCCGCTGTCGCCCTGGCGACGGCGCCGGGTGCGCGCGGCCCGTGCGCTGCTCGCGGCCGACCTCGGCGCGGCAGCCGACCTGAAGGAGACGACCGTATGACCGAGCCCGCCATCACGGCGAAGACAGCGAAGACCGCCCCAACGCCCCGCACCGAGGCGGTCGTACGGATCGAGGGCCTGCGCAAGTCCTTCGACGGCCGCCTGGTGCTCGACGACGTGAACCTCGAGGTCGACCGCGGCCGCATCGTCAGCGTCATCGGACAGAGCGGCGGCGGCAAGACGACCCTGATGCGCTGCGTCAACCTCCTCGAACGCCCCGACCGGGGAACGGTGGAGGTGGCCGGCGAGGTGGTGCACAGCGGCGGCCGCACGGTCTGCCGCGACCTGCCCAGGCTGCGCCGCACCGTCGGCATGGTCTTCCAACGCTTCAACCTCTTCCCGCACTTGACCGCCGTGGAAAATGTCGTCCTGGCACAGCGCAAGGCAGGCATCCCGGAGCCGGAGGCCCTGGAGCGTGCCGTTGCGCTGCTGCGCCGGGTCGGTGTGGCCCACCGCGGCCTCGCCCAACCGGACCAGCTCTCCGGCGGGGAGCAGCAACGCGTCGCCATCGCCCGGGCGTTGGCGCTGCGACCCGAGGTACTGCTCTTCGACGAGCCCACCTCCTCCCTCGACCCGGAGGCCACCCGCGAGGTGCTCGGCGCGATGCGCGAACTGGCCGCCGACGGCATGACGATGCTGCTGGTCACCCATGAACTGCCCTTCGCCCGCGAGGTGTCCGACCACGTCGTCTTCGTCGACGGCGGCCGGATTGTCGAGGAGGGCGCGCCCCAGGACGTCCTCGACCGCCCGGCCCACGCCCGCACCCGCGAGTTCCTCGCCGCCTACGAGTCGGCGTCATGACCGCCCCCGTGGTGGTGCTCGGCGGCGGCGTCGTGGGCCTGTGCACCGCGTACTACCTGGCCGAGGCGGGCCTGGAGGTGGAGGTCGTCGAACGGCGCGGCCTGGGCTCGGGAGTCTCCCGGGGCAACGCGGGCTGGATCTGCCTCAGCCACTCAACGCCCGTACCGGCACCGGGAGTTGTCCGGTACGCAATGCGCTCGCTCGGGCGACCGGACTCGCCCCTGTATCTGCGCCCGCTGCCCGACCCGGCGTTCGTCCGCTGGCTGTGGCGCTTCTGGCGCAGCAGCACACCGGCCGCCTTCCGGCGCGGCTACACGGCGATAGCCGAGCTGAACCGCACCACCTTCGACCTCTTCGACGGCCTGCGCGAGGCCGGCGTCGACACCACCCTGACCCGCCCCGGCATGGTCCACGCCTTCCTCTCCCCGGCCGAGGCCCGCCACCACCTCGCCGTACAAAGGGAGATGGCGGACGGTCGCTACCCCCTGCCCGACGACGTGACCACCGGGGACGAGGCCCGTCTGCTGGACGGCGCCCTGTCGTCCGCCGTTCGCGCGGCCTACCTGGTCGAGGGCGAGGGAGTGGTCGACCCGGAGGCGTTCGCGCAAGGCCTCGGTCAGGCGCTCGCGGCGGCCGGAGTGAAGATCCACGAGAACGCGGAGGCGCTGGGCTTCCGGACGACGGGAGGTCAAGTCACCGCGATACGAACGGACTTGGGCGAGATTGCATGCTCGTCCGTCGTCATCGCGGCGGGCATGCGCTCCTCGCGCCTGCTGGGCGCCCTGGGCCACCCCCTGCCCCTCCAGGCCGGCAAGGGCTACAGCTTCTCGGTGGACCTGGACCCGGCCCCCCGGCACACCCTGTACTTCGGCGAACGCCGGGCCGTGGCCTCGCCGATCGCCGGTACCACCCGCATCGGCGGCACGATGGAACTGAGCGGCAACAACAACCGCCTGGACTGGCGCCGAGTCGTCGCCGTGGCCCTCGCCAGCCGCCACTACCTGGGCCGCTGGTTCGACGACCCGGACGACCTCGTCGGCCTGATCCGCGACCCCTGGGTCGGCGGCCGCCCCTTCCTCCCCGACGGCCTCCCGGTCATCGACAAGGTCCCCGGCCACGCCAACGCTTACGTGGCCACCGGCCACGGCATGCTCGGCGTCACCCTGGGCCCGGTCACCGGCCACCGGCTCACCGAGTACGTCGTCACGGGCAGACGTCCCACCGTCCTGGACCCGTTCCGCTTCGACCGGCTGCGCCGCTGAACATCGGTGCGCGGAAACGCAGTTGTACGGCGCTGGGGCCTGCGATATCCATACCGAGTGCTACGTGGCGACAGAGTCGGGCTGCGGGCCCGTCACGAGGACGACGTTCCGGTACTCCACCGCGAGCTCTACGAGGACGTGCCCACCCGCTCCCGCGCCGACTCGCGCGCCTGGCGGCCCGTCCCGGAGGGCTCGCCGGAGTCCCCGTACGCGGTGTCCGGCCCGTCCGACACACTGGCCTGCTTCTCGGTGGTCGACCTGGAGTCACAGGAGCTGGCCGGCGAGGCCCTCCTGTGGAACATCGACGCCCACAACCGCAACGCCCACCTCGGCATCTCGCTCCGCCCCGCGTTCCGCGGCCGCGGACTCGGCGCAGACGTGGTCCGGCTGCTGTGCCACTACGGCTTCGTCGTACGCGGCCTGCAACGCCTGCAGGTCGAGACGCTCGCCGACAACACCGCGATGATCGCCGCCGCGACCGGCGCCGGGTTCACGGTGGAGGGCAGGTTGCGGGCGGCGGCCTGGGTGTACGGCTCGTTCGAGGACGAGGTCGTCCTCGGGCTCCTGGCCCACGAATGGGCGCGGACGGAAAGCGCTCCCCCCGCACAGCCCTGAGCGGGCGCGAGGACACACGGCGGCCAGGAGTTCGTAACAAGCCATTGACAACGGCTTTGCCCATGGGCACTCTCATGTGCACGCAGTTGGCTAAACGATTAGCCAACCCGAAATCCACTACTTTGGGCAGGGCTGATGGCGCGCCGGATCGGGATCAAGGACGTGGCCGCGGCGGCAGGTGTGTCGACCGCGACCGTGTCGCACATCCTGAACGGCGTCGAGGGCAAGCGGGCCAGCGCGGAGACCCGGCAGCGTGTCCTGCAGGTCGCCGAGGAGCTCGGGTACGCGCCGAACGGCCTCGCCCGGGGCCTCAGGCTGAGGCGCTCGCAGACCATCGGCTTCGTCAGCGACGAGATCGCCACCACCCCTCACGCGGGCCGGATGATCCTGGGCGCCCAGGAGGCCGCCGCGGCCGAGGGCCTGGTGCTGCTGCTGGTCAACACCAGCGGCGACGCCGAACTGGAGCGCACGAGCATCGAGATGCTGCTCCAGCGACAGGTCGACGGCGTGCTGTACGCGGCGATGTACCACCGCAACGTGCGCCTGCCGGAGAGCCTGGGCTCGACGCCCACCGTGCTGCTGGACGCGCGTGCCGAGGACCCCGCGATCCCCTTCGTCGTACCCGACGAGGTCCAGGGCGGCTACACGGCGGTGCGCGAGCTGACCGACCACGGGCACCGCAGGATCGGTGTGACCGTGCAGACCGTCGACCTGCCCGCCCGGCAGGGCCGCCTGGAGGGCTACCGCAAGGCGCTGGCCGAGGTCGGCATCCCGTACGACCCGTCGCTGGTCGCCGCCGATACGGCGGTGCCCTTCGGTACGACGTCCGGCGACGTGGAGTCGGGCTACCGGGCCGCCCGGCGGCTGCTGACACTCGAACAGCGGCCGACGGCGCTGTTCTGCTTCAACGACCGGATGGCCGCCGGTGCTTACCGGGCCGCCGCCGAGTTGGGACTGTCCATCCCCGGCGACCTGTCGGTCATCGGGTTCGACAACCAGGAGCTGGTCTGCGAGGCCGTTCACCCCGCGCTGAGCACGGTTCAGCTCCCGCACTACGAGATGGGGGCACGGGCCGTGGCCCAGCTGCTCGCACTCACCAAGACGCCGGGCCGGCCACCGGGCCCGGACACCCAGGAGATGCTGCTTTGCCCGCTGGTGGCGCGGGCATCGGTCGCTTCGCCGCCCCGACTCTGACCCCGGGACGGCGAAGCAGTTCGCACCATGACAGGCGACCGTCGCAACCGGTCGTCATGCCCGTCAGTACATGAACACAGTGAGGGTACACACATGTCCCCCGAGACTTTCAATGAGTCGTCGAACTGCCGCAGCCTGCTGATTTCCGGCCCCAAGGCCTCCCGCGCGCGACGACACTGAGCCGCGCGCTCCCCGCCGACCGGGCGTCGGCGTTCCAGTGAACCTCTCCCACAGCTCGCCGCCGGCCTCGCGCCGGCCCGCGCTCCCGTCGCCATGCCGCCGGAGCCTGCCGCGAGCACCGGGGGAGTCCACCTTCTTCGAGTTCTACGAGGGGATGGCGGCCGGCGCTGCCCGGTGACCGTTCCCGCTGCTCTCCGCACATACCGAAAGGCACGTGTGTGTCCACCGCGCCCTGTGATCCGTTCCGGCCCGTCGCGCATCTGCGCCCGCCCCGCAACTGGATCAACGACCCCAACGGTCTGGTCTTCCATGACGGCCACTACCACGTCTGCTACCAGTACAACCCGTACGGTGCGACCCACGCGAACATGCACTGGGGTCACGTCCGCAGCCCCGATCTGCTGAGCTGGGAGCCGCTGCCGATCGCCCTGTCGCCGACCCCGGGCGGCGAGGACGCCGACGGCTGCTTCTCCGGCAACGCCGTCTCCGACGGCGACCGGCTCGTGGCCTTCTACTCCGCGAACCGCTGGGAGCGTTGGCACCAGCCGGTCACCACTGCCACCTCCCTCGACGGCGGCCGGACCTTCACCCCGCGCGGAGCACCGGTCGTCCCCGAACCGCCCGACGGCTGCACCATGTACCGCGACCCGTACGTCTGGCGGCACGGTGACGGCTGGCGGATGCTGGTCGGCGCCGCCCTCGCGGACGGCCGCGGCGCGGCCCTGCTCTACGAGTCGCCGGACCTGGAGACCTGGACCTACCTGGGTCCCTTCGACGCCCGCGAGCAGGAGCCGGTCGGCGGCACCGACCTGCACACCGGTGAGGGCTGGGAGTGCCCGCAGTACCTCCCGGCGAGCTCCGACAGCCCCGGCGCCCTCATCTTCAGCGCGTGGAACGAAAGCGACGAAGCCCGCTGCGTCGCGGCCCTGATCGGGGACGAGCGTGGGGACGTCTTCGAGGCCGGTCCGCCCGTCCTCGCCGACCACGGCCCCGACTGCTATGCACCCGCACTGTTGCGCGCACCGGGCGGCCGCTGGCTGCTGTGGGGCTGGTCCTGGGAGGCCCGGGAGGAGTCCTGGGTGCTCGCGGACGGCTGGTCCGGCATGCTCACCCTGCCCCGCGAGATCTCCGTCGGCGCCGACGGCACGCTGCGCCAGCAGCCCGCCGCCGAACTGCTGGCCCTGCGCGGCGAGCACACCGTGCACACCGCGGGCGAGGTCCACGGCCCGGAGCCGGTGGAACTCGGCGGCGTGGGCCGCGCCTTCGACCTGACGGCCCGTCTGGAGCCCACCGTCTCGGCCGGACTGCGGCTGCTGACCGGCCCGGACGGATCCGAGTACCTCGACATCCGCGTGGACACCGCCACCGGCGAACTGGTCGTCGACCGCGACCACGCCTCGCTGGACACGCGTGCCCACGGCGGCACCTACCGCATGCCCTGCCCCGCCGGCCAACCGGTCGAGCTGCGCATGGTCGTCGACCACTCCGTCGCCGAGGTCTTCGTGACCGCCACCGGCCAGGTGCTCACCCTGCGCTTCTATCCGACGGGCGGCGGCCCGTGGCGGCTGCAGGCCCGCAGCGCGCCGGACGCACGCCTCGGCTACGCGGTCGACGCCTGGGAACTGCAACCCCTCGTGATCAAGGAGCCGAGCGCCGACGCGCCGTAAGGCCCGTGGCGCTCCCGAACCCCCCGATGCATCTCCGCACCACCACCCTCATCCCGGCACCACACCTGGAGGCACCAACGATGATCGCCGCAACCAGCAGAGCCCGTCGGACGGCCGGTACGGCCCTGGCCCTCGTCCTGCCCCTGACGGCCCTGGCCGCCTGCGGGGGAGGCGGCGGCAGCACGGCCAAGTCCGCCGCGGGCAGCGGCACGGGCACCATCACCGTCTGGGCCCACCAGGGACAGGCGAGCGAGGCAACCGCCCTGCAGAACGCGGTGAAGACCTTCAACTCCGCGCAGAAGAAGGTCAAGGTCAAGCTGACGCTGATCCCCGACACCGACTACACCAAGACCATCACCGCCACCGACGCCGCGAAGCTGCCGGACGTGATGGAGTTCGACGGCCCGACCATGGCGAGCTTCGTCTACAACCAGAAGCTCGCCGCGATCGACGACTACGTCTCCGCCAAGACGCTGGGCAACGCCACCGACGCCATCAAGGCCGAGGGCGAGATCGACGGCAAGCACTACGGCCTGGGCATGTACGACTCCGGGCTCGGGATCTACGGAAACAAGAAGCTGCTGGACGCGGCCGGGATCAAGTACCCCACCGGTCTGTCCGACGACTGGACCGCGGCCGAGTTCACCGCCGCCGTCAAGAAGCTGGCCGCCAAGGACTCCGACGGCAAGAGCCTGGACCTGCAGGAGAGCGGCGGCTACGCCAACGAATGGGGCACCTACGGCTTCGCCCCCATCGTCTGGTCGGCCGGCGGCTCGCTGCTGAAGGACGGCAAGGCCGCAGGCGCCCTCGACACCTCCGCCGTGGCCTCGGCGCTGAAGACCTTCCAGGGCTGGAAGAAGTACACCGACCCCAACACCGACGGCAACGCCTTCGCCAAGGGCCGCGTGGCGCTGAGCTGGGTCGGCCACTGGATGTACCCGGCCTACAGCAAGGCCCTGGGCAAGGACCTCGTCGTGCTGCCGCTGCCCGACTTCGGCGACGGCCCCAAGACCGGCCAGGGTTCCTGGGCCTGGGGCATCGGCGCCAACACCAAGAACGGCAAGGCGGCCGGCGCCTTCCTCGACTCGCTCCTGAACGACACCAACGTCACCGCGATGACCACGGCCAACGGTGCCCCTCCCGGTACCAAGTCCGTGCTGGCCAAGAGCTCGCTGTACAAGCAGGGCGGCCCGCTGCAGCTCTTCGCCGACCAGCTCGCCAAGCCGTGCGGCGACAGTGACATCACCAAGTCCTGCGTCGCGGTGACCCGCCCGGTCACCGCCGGATACCCCACGGTCACCGCCAAGTTCAGCCAGGCCCTGAGTGACGTCTACGGCGGCGCCGACCCGAAGGGCGCCCTGGCCAAGGCAGCCCGCGCCATCGACCAGGACTTCTCGGACAACGACGGCTACAAGCTGCCATAGCAGGAATCCAGCAGCCGGGAGGGCCGGGCGCACACGCGCGCACTCCGACAGCGCCCGTTCCTCCCGGCCGGGAAGAGGACCCCTACCGTGACCACCCTGAACCCCGCACCCGCCGCACCCGCCGGCCGGAAACCCACCTCACCACCGACATCCGCCAAGCCCCCACGGGCCGGGCGCAGGAACCGCGACTGGGTGCACGGGCTGCTGATGTCCGCGCCCGCCCTCGGCGGCCTCATCGCCTTCGTCGGTGTGCCGTTCGTCTACGCGGTCGTGCTCTCCTTCTACAACGTGCGCCTCGGCTCGCCGCTGCCGCCCCGCTTCTTCGGCATCGAGCAGTACCGGCGCATCTTCACCGACCCCGACATGTCCGGCCCGTTCCTGCGGGCCCTGCTGAACAACCTCACCTTCGCCGTGGTCGTGGTCCCCCTGCAGACCGGCCTGGCCCTGGCGCTGGCGATCCTCCTCAACCGCAAGCTCAAGGCCATCGGCCTGTTCCGGTCATTGTTCTTCCTGCCGGTCGTCTTCCCGATGGCGCTGGTCGCCGTGATCTGGCGGCTCATCCTGGCCCGCAGCGGCGACGGTCTGCTCAACTCCGCGCTGCACGCGGTGAGTTTCGGCAACTGGGGCGCCTTCGACTGGCTCGGCGACACCGCCACCGCCATGGCCTCGATCATCGTGCTGTCGGTATGGCAGGGCGTCGGCTTCCAGATGGTCATCCTGCTCGCCGGCCTGCAGCAGATCCCCGGCGAGCTCTACGAGGCCGCCCAGCTCGACCGGGCCTCGCGCTGGCAGCAGTTCCGCCATGTCACCCTGCCCGGCATCCGCGGCACGCTCGTGTTCGTCGCCATGCTCACCTCGGTGCTGTCCTTCCGCGTCTTCGACCAGGTCTACGTCCTCGTCAAGGGCGGCGGTCTCGACGAGGACGCCACCCGCACGGTGATGTACCAGGCCGTCACGACGGCCTTCGACCAGAACAACATCGGCCAGGCGTCCGCGATCACCGTCGTGTTCTTCCTGATCGTCGTCGCCCTGACCCTGATCCAGCGCCGCGTCGTCCGCGCCGGCAACGAGGACTGACCATGACCCGCACACCCCTGCGCAGCTTCCTCGACTACGCCGTCCTGAGCGTCCTGGCCTTCATCTTCGTGCTGCCCGTGCTCTACCTGGTCCTCGGCAGCTTCAAGCCCTCCGACCAGGTGCTCAGCGGTCTGACCGGCTTCCTGCCCACCCACCTCTCCTTCGACAACTACGAAGCCGTTCTGGACAACTTCAACTCCGACGCCACCGGCTACTTCTTGCGCTTCATGGGCGTCTCGCTGCTGGTGTCCACCGTCGTGGTCCTCGGCGGACTGATCGTCAACTCCATGGCTGCGTACGGCCTTTCCCGGCTGCGGTGGCGTGGCCAGGGCGCCGTCTTCACCCTCGTACTGCTGCTGATGCTGGTGCCATTCGAAGCGGTGGCCGTCCCGCTGTTCTACCTGTTCAACGAGCAGCGCAACACCATCTACATCCAGGCCGTCCCGTTCATCGCGAACGCCTTCTCCATCTACCAGTTCGCGACGTTCTTCCGCGCGATCCCGCCCAGCATCGAGGAGGCGGCCCGGATCGACGGCGCCGGACCCTGGCGCACCTTCTTCGCCATCATCGTCCCGATGTCGAAGCCGGTGTTCGCCTCGGTCGCGATCCTGACCTTCCTCATCCAGTGGGGCGCCTTCCTGTGGCCGGTCCTGATGGTCTCCGATCCCTCGGTGCGCCCGCTGCCCCTGGAGATGAGCGTCTTCCAGGGCCAGCAGCCCGTGGACTGGGGCCAGGTCCTCGCCTTCGGCGTCCTGCTGGTCCTGCCCGTTCTGATCGTCTTCGCGTTCTTCCAGCGCTGGTTCGTGCAGGGCGTCGCCAGCTCGGCCGTCAAGGGCTGAACTTCCGCTCCTCGAAAGGAACTTGGCGAGGCCGGGGCGTGCCTCAGTTGCCGCGCAGCGGATTGGCCCGCGCCGCCGCCAGCAGGTACCACGCCGTCGCGCCCGTGTGCCGGTACGGGTAGTAGCCGAAGCCGAACCCGGTGTCCAGCGGACTGCTCGCCGACACCACACCCGACCGCTCCGGAAGGGCCCTGCTCCCCACGGTCTGGCCCGCGCCGAGTCGGTCCTGGGCCCGCTCGAGGGAGGCGATGAGGCGAGCGGCGCGCCGTTCGTCGCCGGGTGCGCCGCGATCGCGCAGGGCCAGGGCGAGGTGGGCGGTGCCCTCGAACCACACGCCGTTGCGGTCGGGCCTGGGCTGCGAGGGCGCGATCGGCGAGTCCTCGTCCGCCACGAGGGAGGCCGAGCTGAAGGTGACGCCTTCGTACGACTGTCCGGCGGGAACCGTGCTGTTGGGCCGCTCGGCGCTGTCCAGCACAGCGAGGTTCTCCGCCGCCCAGTCCACCGACCGGGCCCGCCGGCGGTCGTGGAGCGAAAGGTAGCTCCAGGTCTGGGTGTCCTCGGGGATCGGGGAGGTGTTGACGGTGACGCCGTCGTTGGTGCCGGTGTAGAAGAACCCTCCGGACTCGTCCCACATCCTGCCGAGGAACGTCTCGGCCCGAGCGCGCCGCTCCAGCCAGACGCCGTCCCCGGTCAGCCGCGCCAGGCGCCCGAACAGACACGTCAGGTCGATGTTGTGCTCGGTGGAGGTGAACGGCAGCTTCTTGTCGGCACCGTCGACCCCGAACTTGTAGCCACCGAGCGGCTCATCGGTCCGCGCGTGCGCCTCCACCCATTCACCGATCCGTACGGCACCTGCGAGGAATCGGCGCGCCTTTGTACGGGCGGCCAGCGCGGCCAGCGCGATACCCGCCCACGCCATGTCCCCGACTGCGGTACCGGTGAAGCCGAATTGGGTACCGACGTTCACCGTGCCGTCCGCATGCACGAAGCCGTCCGGCTGCGCCGAGCCGTCGTAGAAGACGTACGGCCCCACGTTGTACGCCTGCCGAAGCCGGCCGTCCGTGTACTGCGGGTCATGGCCCTGCGCGTACAGCAGCGCGTCACCGAGTGCCACGGCTCTGGCCCGCGAGTCGGCGCCGGGGTGGGCGAGATGGGCCAGGATCGCCAGAGCGTTGTCGTAGGTGAACGCCGTGCTGAAGAGGCCTGCCTGATCGCTGTAGCTCTGGGCCAGGCGGATGCTGCCGTGATCCGGGTAGCCGTCCATGGCCGCGTCGAGGAAGGCGTAGCCGCGCGTAGGGGCATCTCCCGCTCCGGCGGCGGGAGTTGAGGAGCCGGCTGCGCGGGCCGCACCGCTGCCGAAGACGGTCAGGGCGGCTGCGGCGGTACCGGCCCCGATGAGCGTCCGACGGGTGACGCTACCGGCCATGAGTGATCTCCTCGGGGTCAGTGACGCGGCTTGGCACAGTCTGAGAGCGCTCTCAACGCGGCACATTCTGCTGGCGCGGGCAGGGGCGGTCAAGGTGGTGCGTGCGTAGGGGAGATGACGGAGTGTCGGACGGGGCGGGGGGAGTGGCCCGCGTCCCAACTCCCGGCGTTCGGTGATCTCTTCACGAGCCGGGCACATATGTGTAGTTGAGAGCGCTCTCAGTCGAAACTGTTGACGCCCCACAAGGTGCACACCACAGTGACGGACGCGGTTTTCCGTTCCGGCCGCCACCTCCTGTTCCCCCCACCTCGTGGAGGTCCCCGTGTTGCCCCACAAGCATGCAAGGAAGACGCACTGGCCGCTCAAGGCGGCCATCGGCGCACTGAGCGGACTGGCCCTGCTCGGCGGCGGCCTGTACGGCCTCGCCAGTGCCGACGTTCCGCCAACTCCCAGTGGCTGGAGCCCGGTTTGGAGCGACGACTTCTCCGCCGCGGCGGGCACCCTGCCCTCCAGTGACAACTGGATCACCGACACCGGGACCGGTTACCCGGGCGGCGCCGCGCACTGGGGCACCGGCGAGGTGCAGACCTACACCTCGGACCCGGCCAACCTTCAGCAGGACGGCGCCGGGCACCTGAAGATCACCCCGATCAAGGACGCGGCAGGCAACTGGACGTCCGCCCGGATCGAGACCCGGCGCAGCGACTTCGAACCACCGGCCGGAGGCAAGCTGCGCATCGAGAGCCGCATCCAGGTCCCCGACGTCACCGGCGACGCGGCCGACGGCTACTGGCCCGCCTTCTGGACCCTGGGCGCGCCCTTCCGCGGCAACTACCAGAACTGGCCCGGCATCGGCGAGTTCGACATCATGGAGAACGCCAACGGCGCCAACAAGGTCTTCGGCACCCTCCATTGCGGCACCAACCCCGGCGGCCCCTGCAACGAGACCAACGGCCTGGGCGCCAACCGGGCCTGCCCGGACACCGCCTGCACGGGCAACTTCCACACCTACGCCTTCGAGTGGGACCGCAGCGTCTCCCCGCAGGAACTGCGCTGGTACGTCGACGGCGTGCAGTACCACTCGGTCAACGCCTCCCAGACGGACGCGTCCACCTGGAACGCCGCGACCGGCCACGCCCACTTCATCCTGCTCAACCTGGCGATGGGCGGCGCCTTCCCTGACCCGCTCGCCGGACATGCCACTCCGAGCTCGTCCACTCGATCCGGCGTCCCGATGCTCGTGGACTACGTGGCCGTCTACAGCTCGGCCGGCGGTTGAGGCGTTCCCGCAGTTGCGTGCGAGCGTCAGTCCGCAGCGCCCGCCACCCGATCGAGGAACCCGTCGACCAGGTGGCGGGCGTTGACCCGGGCGGTCGCCTCCAAGTCGCCGCTTCGTACGAGGAGTTGGCCGGGGTCGACGCCGTGTCGCAGTGCCTGCTGCTCACCGCCGTTCGCCAGCCACCCCCGCAGCATCCACATGGTGATCTCCGGATGGAACTGCACCCCGAGGCTCCGCCCGACCCGGAACGCCTGCACGCCCACCTCGTTCCGCGCCAACTCCTCGGCGCCCGGCGGCAGTACGCAGCGGTCGTAATGCCACTGCATCCAGGGGCCCCGGCCCACGAGCGAGGCGTCGTACGTGTCGATCTCGGTCCACCCGATCTCGGGACGCGGCGACGCCTCGACCGAGCCGCCGAGGGCGGTGGTCAGTGCCTGGGCGCCGAAGCAGACGCCGAGCACGGGTATACCGAGGTGGTGGGCCTTGCGGAGCAGCGCGAGCTCTCCGCCGATCCAGCTGCCGAGGGCCGCGTCGTCGTACACCGACCAGGGCGCACCGAGCGAGACGACGAGATCCCACTCGGCGGCATCGGGAAAGTCGAAGACCACGTCCGGCGCGTGGTGACGCTGCTCGGGCACGACGGTCACGGTGCTGAGGCCGTAACCGCGCTCCACGAGCCGGGCGCCGACCAGCCCGGGCTCGGTCAGGTGGTCGTGCTGGATGACGAGTGCGCGCACGGCGGGGCTCCTCGGCGGTCGGCGGGTTCGGCGGGGCCCCTCGAGCATACCGTTTGAGATCAAATGATGGTCAGAGCCAGCGCTGAGCCGCCTCCACGCTGTCCCCGCCACTGGTGTTGAACGCGATGGCGGCCTGGGGCGCATGGCGGCGGATCAAGTTGACGATCTGCTCGAAGAGCGGGAGCAGTTGCTCTGCTTTGCGGATGCCGCCGCCGACGACCACGACGTCCCACGGTCGCTCGGTCAAGGATGCGACGAGGGTGGACTCGGCCGTCCCGTCGAACACGACCAGTGCCATGGCCGCGGCGATGCCGTGCTCACCGAACCGGGCCAGCTCCATGTCGAGCGCCGCGAGGAGGGCCTGACCGTCGACGCCGGGTATGGCATGCGGGTCGTAACCGACAACAAGTACGGAAGGCACCGAGACTCAGCCCTTGGCCCGTCGCCCACTCCGCCGAGGTGCCGGCTCGGCCCCGTTGAGCAGGGACTGGCGGCGTTCCTCGCCATGCTCCTCCACCTGGAGGACCACGCGGCGCAGACCCTCCGCCAGGGTGCGGCACTCGTCGTCCGTCAACTGGCCCGTGACGAAGGCCTCTTCCTCGTTGAACGCCGGGAACAGGCGCTGCATCAGCTGCTCGCCCTCGTCGGTCAGGCTGAGCAGGACCAGCCTGCCGTCCGAGGGGTGACCGGCCCGCCGGATGAGTCCGCGTGACTCCAGGGTGCGCGACACGCCGGTGAGCGTCCCCTTGGAGATGCCCGCCTCCTCGGCCACGTGCCGGGTCTCCGACTCGCCCCACACCCACACGACCCACAGCACGACGAACGCCGTCCAGGTCAGATCGGACCCGCGCAGCACCGAGTTCTCCACGTGCTGGCGCACCGCGGAGGCGGCCCGGTAGATGTTGGCCACGGCCGCCATCTGGTCCCGGCGGATCGGGAAGCCGCCGAGTTTCGCCGCGGCGAGCTTCTCGGCTTCGGTGATGGATCGCTGGCCGGGCACGGGCGCTCCCTCGCTCTTTCACTCTCTTCGACCGTTCGGGCTCAAATTGTACGAGGCGAGCGGGCGCTCGTGGACGATGCGTCCGGCGAAGACCGTCAGGGCCACCTCCGCGTCCGTGATCTCGTGAAGGTTGAGAGCGGGCAGCGGGCGGTCCGGGACGCTGCTCGTCCTCAGCGCGGACTGGACCTTCACCGGCCGCCACGCCGATCCGCCCACGGCCGTACGGTCGACCCGCGAGGGCGAGGGCGCCGGCTTCGACGCGGTCATGGTCGGCGCACCCGTCGTGCTCCACCCCGACGCGGGCGAGATCTGATCGGCCGGTTGCCTGGCCGTATGCGGTTGCATTCAGTCTGGTCGGAAGAATGCGAGCATTTTCTGGCCGGCGTCCGGCGACGTCAGGATTTCCTGGACGTGCGCGGACTGCCGGCCGGCGCCGCTGGTGCGTTCGAACATCTCGCGCTCGTATTCTCTGACGGCGGTGGGGAAATCGTCCGGATGTGCGGCCAGCGCGAGGCCGAGCAGTGCGCCGTCGAGCAGTGCCATGTTGGCGCCCTGCCCCACCGGCGGCATCAGGTGCGCGGCATCGCCGAGCAGCGTGATGTCCGGCGTCGACGGCCAGGTCAGGCCGACCGGGAGAGTGGTGATCGACCGTGGAAGGACCGTGTCGTCGCAGGCCGCGATCAGTGCGGTGAACCGTGCGTCCCAGCCGGTGAACAGGTCGATCAGCCGCCCCCGGGCGGCGGTTGGGTCGCCGAACGGGATCCCACTGGTCGCGAACCAGCCCAGGGCGGTGTTGTAGAAGCTGAGGTAGATGCGTACGCGGCCGTCGCCGTTGCGCTGCGCCGACAGGGACTGACCGTTGCCGAGCACCCAGTAGTTGCCGCGCCCGATCATCGCCGCGAGGTCGGGGTGGGTGCGGTCGATGTCAGGAATACCGAGTTCGACGACGTTCTGGCCGGTGGGTGCCGGTCGGGCGTCGGTGAGCAGCGCGCGGACCCGGGAGTCCGCGCCGTCTGCGCCGACCAGCAGGTCATACGGCGCGCTGCTGCCGTCGGCGAAGTGCAGGAGGCCACGGTCGGCGGATTCGAAGGCGTGCCCCCAGCGCACCGTGTGTCCAGGGAGAGAGTCCAGCAGCAGGTTGCGCAGATCGGCACGGTCGACCTCGGGTCGCTCGAGCGGGGCGTCGTCGGGCGTGTCCTCCTGCAGCAGCAGGGTGCCGTCCGGCTCGAGGAGCCGCAGGTCCTGGCCTTCACGACGGGCAATCGCGTGGAACTGGTCGATCAGACCGGCCTCGCGCATCGCCCGCTGCCCGGTCCCGGAGTGCAGATCGAGCATCCCGCCCTGACCGCGCGCGCCGCGCGACGCTTCCCGTTCGTACACGACGGCGTCGATGCCGTTCACGTGCAGCACACGGGCAAGGGCCAGGCCACCCAGTCCGGCTCCGACGATGGTGATGGTCATGGGTGCCTCCGATTCGCCGTATTGACTGCTCGCGGGAGATCGGCCCGTGGAGCGCGCGGGCCATCGCCGGTGCGGACAGGGCCGGATGCGCACCGCGCCTGGCGCCGGCCACCGCGTGCACCGACCAGGAGGTCCGGCCGGGTGGGTAGCAATGCCCTGCGCTCGGTGGCGGGAGTGCGGCCGGGGCGTATGCCGACGGTGATGGCGGCCACCGGCGCGTGCCGGCCTACGGCGACGACCTGCCAGGCGCCGTGCTGCGCCTCCATGGGCGCGGCCAACGCGTCTGTGCACCACGCCCGGGTGGTCGGCGAGAACGGCGCCGGCGCATCCTCGCTCGCCACACCACCGTCCGTACCTGCCCCACCGACCGTTTCCGGCCCGCTGATCAGCCGGCTCACCGGCGCAGCCGGGGCGCGAGCGCCGTGCGCACGACCTTGGTCACGCTGCTCGCGGCGGATCCGTCCTCTTCTTCGGGTTCCGGTTCCAGCACGTGCTGGATCTGCACCAGCAGCTGGTTGGCCGACCGCCAGAGAGGGACGAACATTCCGGCGACCGGCCCGACGCCCTGGATCGGGCCGTCGGACAGTTCGGTGACCTTCTTGGCGGCGGTGACCGTTGTCGAGTCCCGCAGGATCACGTGCACCTCGTCGTCGACCACCCGGATCTCCATCTTGCGTGCTGCGGCCTCCTCCGGGTTCGCGTCCGTCGTCGTCTCCGGATCCAGTTCGTCGATCTTGGCGGCGACCGCGTCCGGATCGATCCCGAGTTCGCGCAGCACCCTGGCCGCCATGCTGTTCTCCGCCCGCAGCATCGCCTCGAGCAGATGATGGCTGCCGACCGGTGCGCCACCGGCCAGCGCGCTCGCGGCGGCCACGGTGTCCTCGGTGGCAGGTGTGCCGGCCGGCCACGGGCTCGCCGCGACGTCCTGCGGTCCCTCCAGGGACGCCAGCACCGCGGCACGGATCCTGCTGACCGGCTTGATCCGCTCGGCAAGCACCTTCGCGCCGACGCCCTCACCTTCCCCGGCGACCAGGGCGAGCAGGATGTGTTCCGTGCCGATGGAGGTGTGGCGCAGCTGCTGCGCCTCGCGCAGGGCGAGGTCCAGCGTCTTCTTCGCACCCGGCGCGAACGGGATATGGCCCCTCAGCTCGGCCGTGCCGGGCTTGGCCACCGCGGCGATATCGGCCTGCGCCGCCTCCTTGTCGTATCCGAGCTGGTGCAGAACCCTCGCCGCCGTGCTGTCCGGCGCGTCGAGCAGTCCCAACAGGATGTGCTCCGTGCCGATGTGGCTGTGCTTGAGCAGCCTCGCCTCCTCCTGAGCCGTGACGACCACCTTGCGGGCTTCCACCGTGAACCGATCGAATGGCATGCTTCCATGCTCTCAACCCTGTCAATACTCTGTTATTGACAGGGTCACCATGATGAAGGGAGGGTGTGATGGAGACACCGTCGAACTGGGACGACCGGCTCGCGCGCTGGCAGAACGAACTGGAGCTCTTCGAGCAGCTGGACGAGACGCCCTGGGTCACGCTGGCCAAGGCGGAAGCAGAGACCGGCGTTTCTCGCTCGGCCCTGCGCGCCTGGTACCGCAATGGCGAGATCCAGTCCCGCCTGGTGGACGGCCCGAACGGACCGCAGCGCCTGGTCCAGCTGGACGCGGTGATCGAGCGCGCGTCCGCGTCACCACGCATTCAGCGCCGTGCGGAACGGGAAGTCAGCCTGGAAGCCCAGGTCACCCTGCTACGGCATCGGCTCGACCAGCTTGAGCTGCGACTGGCCGCGCTGGAGCGGAAGTGACTCGCTCCTGCTCGCCTCGATAGTCTCCGTCACCGAGTACCTGCGGCCGGCCGCCGCGGCCCTCCCCGCCCCGCTGCGTCATCCGCCGCTGATGGCAAGGGAGTTGGGCAACCTCAACCTCCTCAGGGAGGGCCGGCTGCTGGTGCACCCCACGGTCAGCGGGAGCAGGGAGGCGCACGAAGTAGACGTCCCCGGCATCCCCTTCGTCAAGCGGGACCGACAGGACGTCTACTTCGAGCCCAAGGCCCACCGTCTCGAAGGCCCGAGCCTGTGGTTCGGCGGCCGGCGCGCGCACGCTCCCGTCCTGCGCCGACTCGTTCGCTACGGCCACGGGTTCCATCCGCTGGGCAGGCCCGCACTGCCCGCTCAAGGACGCCATGGCCGCCACCGGCCGGACGTCCGCCCCGGGGGTGCCGCGAAGTGCTGCGCCGTGTCGAGGCGTTGACTGCATAGGGGCAGCAACCCGCGGACGGTACCGCGATGTGATGATGGCCGTCATGGCGTTGTCTACCGCGTTCACGGAGATGTTCGGAGTACGGCACCCGATCGCGCTCGCACCGATGGGCGGTTCGGCCGGCGGTGCGCTCGCGGCGGCCGTCTCACGCGGCGGCGGACTCGGGTTCCTGGGGGCCGGGGGCGGGGACCGGGAGTGGCTCGCCCGTGAGGTGCCGATCGTGGCGGAGGCCGAACTGCCTTGGGGCGTCGGGTTCTTGAGCTGGGCGGCGGACATCGGCGCGGTCGAGACGGCACTGGAGTACGGGCCCAAGGCGGTGATGCTGTCCTTCGGCGATCCGAGCCCGTTCGCGGCACGGGTCCGCGCGGCGGGCGCGGCGCTGATCATCCAGGTCACCGATCTGGAGGAAGCCCGACAGGCGGTCGACCTCGGAGCCGACGTCATCGTGGCGCAGGGCACCGAGAGCGGCGGCCACGGGGCCCGGCACGGGCGGTCCACGCTGCCGTTCGTACCCGTCGTGGTGGACCTGGTGGCGCCGGTGCCGGTGCTGGCGGCCGGAGGGGTCGCCGACGGCAGGGGCGTGGCCGCCGCCCTGGTGCTGGGAGCGGCCGGGGCGCTCGTCGGCACCCGCTTCCAGGCCACCGCCGAGGCCCTGGTCGACCCTTCGATCGCCAAGGCGATCGTCGAGGGACGCGGGCAGGACACGGAACGCAACAGCGCCCTCGACATCGCCCGCGGGTCCGACTGGCCGTCCAGGTACACGGCGCGCACGCTCGGCCATCCGTATCTCGAGCAGTGGCGGGGCCGGGAGGCGGAACTCGCCGCCACCCCGGAGGCCCAGCAGGCGTATTGGGCGGACGTGGCACGTGGCCACATACCGCCGTTGCCGGTATGGGCGAGCGAGGCCATTGACCTCATCACCGACCTGCCGGCCGCGGCCGGCCTCGTCGCCGCCCTGGCCAGGCAGGCCGAGGAGGTGCTGGACCGGGCGGGCGGACGCTGACCGAACCGGAGCACGCGAGCCCGGCCGGAGCGCGCGATCCGGACCGGAGCATGCCCGATGGCTTGACGTGTACTTGGCAGAGTGGGTTCTATGGGAGCGCTCCCACACCTTTGCTCGCTTCCCATGCCTGAGTTTCTTGGCGCTCACTCTCCCTGGAGTCGCAGTGAGAAGAACAAGAAGCACGACACGAAAGAGCTCCTTATCCAAGCTCCTGACCGGCCTGGCGAGTCTGCTCGGCCTCGTCGTCTACGGCGTCCTGTGCCCGACCGTCGCCCAGGCCGCCCAGTCGCCCGACACTCTCGCCACCGGGCTGCACATCAGCAACGGCCGTCTACTGGAGGGCAACGGCAACGACTTCGTCATGCGCGGCGTCAACCACGCCCACACCTGGTACCAGGGCAGGACGCAGCAGTCGCTGGCCGACATCAAGGCGCTGGGCGCCAACACCGTCCGCGTCGTCCTCGCCGACGGCCACCGCTGGAGCGCCAACAGCGCCTCGGACGTGGCCAGTGTGATCGCCCAGTGCAAGGCCAACCGGCTCATCTGCGTACTGGAGGTGCACGACACCACCGGTTACGGCGAGGAGAGCGCGGCCGGCACGCTCGACGAGGCGGCCGACTACTGGATCGGTCTGAAGAGCGTGCTCGTCGGCGAAGAGAACTACATCGTCATCAACATCGGCAACGAGCCCTGGGGCAACACCAATCCGGACGGCTGGACCGCCCCCACCATCGCCGCGATCGAGAAGCTGCGCGCCGCCGGGCTCGAGCACACGATCATGGTGGACGCACCCAACTGGGGCCAGGACTGGCAGGGCGTCATGCGGGCCAACGCCCAGTCCGTGTACGACGCCGACTCCACCGGCAACCTGATCTTCTCGATCCACATGTACAGCGTCTTCGACACCGCCCAGGAGATCACCGACTATCTGAACGCCTTCGTCAACGCCGAACTGCCCATCCTCATCGGTGAGTTCGGAGGCCCCGCCGACCAGTACGGCGACCCGGACGAGGACACCATGATGATGGTGGCCCAGCAGCTGAAACTCGGTTATCTGGCCTGGTCCTGGAGCGGCAACACCGACCCGATCCTCGACCTGGCGCTCAACTTCGATCCCGAGCAGCTCAGTTCATGGGGTCAGCGCGTCTTCAACGGCGCCAACGGCATCGCTCAGACGGCGAAGGAAGCCACCGTCTTCAGCGGCGGCGCCTCGGGCGACACCCAGGCCCCTACCGCGCCCGGCACCCCCAGCGCCTCGGCGGTCACGGCCACCTCCGCCACCCTCGGCTGGACCGCCGCGACCGACAACGTCGGGGTCACCGGCTACGACATCGTCCGCGTCAGCGGCAGCGACGAGACCAGGGTCGCCACCTCCACCACCAACACGGCGACCGTCTCCGGCCTGACCGCCGAGACGGCGTACACCTTCGCGGTCTATGCCCATGACGCGGCCGGCAACCGCTCCGCCCGCTCGGCCACGGTGAACGTCACCACCGACAAGGCGGCGAGCACCCCGTGCTCGGTGGGCTATCGCGTCGTGGGGGAGTGGCCCGGGGGTTTCCAGGGTGAGATCAAGATCGGCAATCCCGGAACCGCCGCGATCAACGGCTGGGAGCTCGCCTTCACCTTCGCCGACGGCCAGACCGTCTCCAACATGTGGGGCGGTACGGCCACCCAGTCCGGCGGCGCGGTGAGCGTGGCTCCTGCCGCGTACACCTCCACCATCCCGGCCGGCGGTTCGGTCACCGTCGGCTTCATCGCCGGCAAGGGCAGCACGAACACGGCCCCGACCGGGTTCACCCTCAACGGCAGTTCCTGCACCGCGAGTTGAGCCCCATCTGGATCCGCAGTGGCCGTGCCCGGACTGCAAGTGGCGGTCCGGGCACGGCACATGACCCGGTGGGGGGCCGGGAGTCCTGCGGTGTCACTCGCAGAAGACCAGCACCTTGGCGTCGGGGGCGTCGACGTCGATGTTGAGCTCGTCGAGCTGTTCGACGAGCTCCTCGACGTGCTGCGGCTTGAGCTCGGCGAGGTCGATCGGTACGCCTGACTTGTTCAGCTCCGCGTTGACCTTGGCGAGCGCCTGCGGAGGGATCAGGCTCGTGAGACGGACCCCGGCGCGCAGCAGCTGCAACGGGACCCGGACGTTGACCCGTCCCGGCCCGTCCCCGCCGGAGTCGTCCGCCCAACTCACCGCCACGCGCAGGTACTTGGGCCGGGTTTTGGAGCGGGACGAGACCCCTGGCGGCGACCCGGGCCGTTCTCGTCCGAGGGCGTCGATCAGCCGCTCGGCCTCGTCCGTGGTGATCTTGCCTTCGGCCAGCATCTCCAGGATCTGGCGGCGCTGCTCGTTCATTGCTCCTCCTCGCTGCTCTGACTCATCTGACGCTGACCATTACCGCCGTACGGTCGTACTCGAGCTCGAACCGGGTGCCGGGCAGCGCCCACAGCAGCTGCCCGGCACCGCGCAGCGCGCCCACGGGGCTCACGCCGGTGACGAGGCATGCGACGACTCCGCCCAGCACGGCGAGCAGTACCAGTGGTGACAGGAGCAGCAGCATCAGCAGGACCGGGATGTACAGCCGGCGTCGTCGCCCGTCGGGGCGTCGATAGTGCACTGTCACCAGGTACGGGATCATCCGGACTCCTCCAGCTCGGCCAGCGCCTCCTGGGCGCTGATCTCCCCCCGCCGCAGCCGGTCGACGACGTCCGCGGCGCCGGTGGGTTCCGGGTCGGTCTCGACGAAGTCGAGTTGCTCGGCGATCCGGTTCAGCCGGGACTTGACCGTCGGGTAGCTCACCCCGAAGATCCGCTCCATCTCCTTGATCGAACCGTGCGACCGCACGAACGCCGCCACGAACACCTGGTCGTCGACGCCGAGTTGAGCCAGCTGCGGCGGCTCGAACTGCCCCTCGATCGCGATGCCGCTGCCGGTGAGGACCCGCTCGACCACGAACGGCTGTCCTTGCGTCAGGTCCGTCAGCTCCTGCCAGTCCACCCTCGGCTCCCCAGCTCTCGTCGAAGCACCCTCCATTCATTTGTAACTTGATTTTCTTAAGTCATCAAGGCCTGAGAATTGATTTTCTCAAGAGGGTGCGACTCCCAGGTCACCGGCAGCTCGTAGACGCCGTAGACGACGCCGTCGTCCTTGAACGGGATCTTCTCCAGCTCGGTGGCCCGGCGCAGGGTGGGGACGCGGCGGAACAACGTGCCGTAGACGACCTGGAGTTCGAGGCGGGCGAGCGGCTGGCCCAGGCACTGGTGGATGCCGAAGCCGAAGGCCATGTGGCGGCGGGCGTCGCGCCGGAGGTCGAGGCGGTCGGGGTCGGGGAAGCGGTCGGGCTCCCAGTTGCCGGTGGCGCCCGGGATGATGACGCCCTCCCCGGCGCGGATGAGGCGGCCGCCGATTTCGATGTCGTCCAGCGCGACGCGACGCTGGCCGTTGTGGACGACGGTGAGGAAGCGCAGCATCTCCTCCACCGCGCCCGCGAGGACCTGCGGGTCGTCGGTGTCGCGGACGACGGCGAGCTGGTCGGGGTGTTCCATGAGGGCGAGCACGCCCAGGGCGATCATGTTGGCGGTCGTCTCGTGCCCGGCGCCGAGCAGCAACAGGCCCAGCATCGCGGCCTCTCGGCGGGTGAGGTCGCCGGCCTGCATCCGGGCGGCCAGGTCGGAGAGCATGTCGTCGGCCGGGTCGGCGAGTTTGGCCTGGAGTTGCTCGTCCAGGTACGCGAGGAGGGCGCCCGAGGCGGCGTGCGACTCCTCGAGCGAGGCGTCCCGGCGGACGCCCACCTTGCTCTTGCTCTGGAAGAACTCATGGTCCTCATAAGGGACTCCGAGCAGTTCGCAGATCACCAGCGACGGCAGCGGCAGTGCGAGGGCCTCCACCAGGTCGGCCTGGTTCGGACCGGCCAGCATGGCGTCGATGAACTCGTCGGTCATCCGCTGGACCGCCGGACGCATGGCCTCGATGCGCTTGATGGTGAACGGCGCGGTGACCATCCGGCGAATGCGGGCGTGGTCGGGGTCGTCCATGTTGAGGAAGGACGGCGGCATCTGGGAGTAGGCCTGCTGGAAGGCGGCACTGAAGTGGGGGAAGCCGGTGCGCCTCGGGTCGACGCTGAGCCGTTTGTCGCCGTACAGCGCCCGCTGGTCGTCGTAGCGGGTGACGATCCAGGGCGTGCTGCCGTCCCACAACCGCACCTGGGAGACGGGCTGTTCGGCGTGCAGCCGCATCAGCTCCGGGGGCGGGGCGAACGGACATCCGGCCGCCCGGGGCATCGGGAACTCGGGAATCGTCGCGTCCGTGACGCCGGCAGGGGCGTGGATCATGTCACTCCTTCATGGTGGGGGGACCTTCACGGTGGGGGGTCTCAAGGTGGGGGACCTTCAAGACCGGGTGAAGGGAACCGTCGCCATGCAAGCCCACGAACCTGACAACTTCCGGTCAGCAAGCTGACAGAAGATCGATCTGGCCGGAACTCGGCTAGCGGGCGGGTGAGTCCAGGACCGCCGCGGGGGCGGGGTCCGGGTTGAACACCGGGTGGTAGCTCTCCGGCGGCGCAAGATACGTGGCAGGCAGGCCACCGGTGTCGATGACGATCTGGTCGACGGCGATCGCCGGGTCGACCATGAACAGCCGCAGGACATGCTCGCCGGGCGTCGAGACGGTCACCGTGGCGGTCAGCTTCTCGATCCCCTCCTCCACGTTGCGGGCCCAGGTGTCTCCGCGGTTGCCGGTGGCGACGGCCTGCCCCGTCAGGACGGTGACCGACTGATCGTCCAGCGCGACGGCCAGCCGACGACGCCCGCGTTCGTCGAGCGAGGGCAGCCGGAAGACGGTGACGGGAAAGGTGCCGGTGCTGGTGAAGCGCACCCGATAGCTCAACTCCGGTGCAGTGACGGCGATTTCCTCGGTGATCGGCGCCGCGGTCGAGGGCACGGCGTCCATGGCTCCGCCACGACGACCGAGCCCGCGCACGGTCCGCCAGCGCGCCCCGCCGCGCGCCACCCGCCGGTCGGCGTGCCGGGCGTCGATCGAGACATACCCGCCCGCCTCGACGAACCCACGGGCCCGCCGACTCGCCCGCTCCCCGTCGTTGACCACCCGCAACGGCACCTCGACCCGCCGATCGGCACCGCTGACGACAACGGTGGCGTCGTACGTCCCCTCGGGCACGCGCTCCCAGTCGACCTCGACCCACACACGGACCTGCTCGGTGATCGACCCGCCCGGCGAACTCAGCCGCACCCACGGATGACTGGCTTGTGCAGCCCAAGTCACCGCCAGGAAACCGGTGTTGAAGACATCGAAGAAACGGCGATCGCGCGTGCAGGAGGAGAAGATCAGCGGCCGTTCCGCTCCGGTCTCGTTCCCTTCGGCGGCCACGCCCAGCCCGGAGGTGTCCTGCCGCGTGACCCTGGTGACGCTCGGGCGGCCGGGAGCCTTCGGTATCTGGGAGGGATAGGGATTGATGTACCCGTCCCATTTCCCGCCCGCCACCTGGGTGTTGTACCGCGCGGTGAGTGCCTGCTCGTCGGCGTGGGCGGACTCGGCGAGATCCGCGAAGCGGTTGGTTCCGGCGCCGCGGCCCTGGCGGAGCGCGAGCGCGTTGCGGTCCGCCCAGTAGTACTTCAGGTTCATCAAGTACGCGCCGTGCACCGGGTATTCGACCAGCTCGTAGAAGGCATCCCGGTAGGCGTCGGGAAGCTGGGCCCCAACGGCCTGCGTTCGCTGCAACAACCGGTCGTAGGCACCCATCCGGCGCCCCGCCTCGTCCCCGTGATGGATCACGGAGAAGATGTCGCGGTCGATGAACTCCGGGCGCCGTTCCGCCGCGAGACGGTAGTACTCGCTGCGGATCGCGGCGATCTCCCGGCCGTGGCGCTGCCCGAACTGCCGCCCGGCCCACTCGGCCATGAAGCCGCTCTCGGCGTCGTCGGCGCTCCACCGGTCCACGGCCCAGGCCATGTCCATACAGAAGGACAGCCCGTTCTCCATCGACTTGAGGTCACCGACGTTGAAGATCCACATCCGGTCGACGCCGTGCTCGTACACCCGCCGCAACTCCTGCCAGACCTTGGCCAGTTGGGTGGTGTCCAGCCACAGATAACTCCTCGGTCGGCCCCAGTAGGAGAGGTGGTAGTAGATCCCGTTGCCGCCGGAGCGGGCGCGCTCGTCGTCGTTCGGCAGCTGGCGCATGTTGCCGTGGTTGTCGTCGGGCCAGATCAGCGTGACGTCGTCGGGGACCTGCACGCCCGCGTTGTACAGGTCCAGGACCTCCTTGTACGGGATGAAGATCTGCGGTTCGACGACGGCGCCGACCTCTTCGGCGAGGATCCGGCGCTGGTCGGCGATGATGTTGTTCATCACCACGACCTTCTCCGGGATCGTGGTGGCGTTCTTCGTCTCCAGCGCGCTGTCGTGCAGCCCGCGCATGCCGAGCGTCCAACTGCTCTCGTACGCGGCGTTCTCGCGGGCCCGGGCTCTCCAGTAGTCGGAGATGACGATGGGGTTCACCGTGTAGTCGTAGACGGGCAGGCTGCCGTCGGCGTTGCGGTGCTCCTGTGCCCAGGGGTCCCACTCGTGCACGCCGTTGCGCAGCAGGGCCTCGGGGTGGCTGGAGCCGACGACGATGCCGTAGCGGTCGGCCAGTTCGGGGTTCTCGCGGTACTTGTTGAAGAAGTCGGAGTACGGATGCATGGCCGGCCAGAGGTAGTTGGCCTTCAGGCGGAGCAGCAGCTCGAAGATGCGCTTGTAGGTCTCCGGGCCGATGTTCTTGTCCGGCTCCTGGGTGCGGTGCGACCAAGTGGTCAGATTCTGCTCGTCGTTGAGGAAGACGCCCCGGTAGCGGACGGAGGGCTCGTACCGCTTGAACGGCCCCGCGGGCACGGTCACGGCGTCGTGGTGCTCGACGGGTACGTCGGCCCACCAGTGCCAGGGCGACACCCCGATGCGCTCCGAGGTGTCGTAGATGCCGTAGACCGTTCCCCGCCGGTCGCTGCCCGCGATCACCAGTGCCCGGTCGACGCCTGGCACCGGCCGGTCCACCACCTGGGTGACCGAGGCCTCCCAGCGCCCCTGCACCCGCGAGACGTCGAGTCGCCCCTGCGCGACGAGCCGGTCGATGACCGGGCTGGCGCCGAGGGTGCCGACCAGGACCAGGGCGGTGGCCCGGTCGGGGAGCGCGTGCAGGAGTAACGGCCGTACGGAGCTGACTCGTTCGACGTCGGCCTGCAGGTCGCCGGCGGCGCGGACGACGGCGGGGTCGTCGGCCGGGTCCACGAACACGGAGGCTGCGCTGCCGTCCTGCACCAGAGGTAGGCCGGGCCCGGCGGCGTGGGCCTTCGTGGGAAGCGCGACGGGGAGCAGCGGGGCCACCCCGACGGCCGCCAGCCCCCGGAGGAACGCCTTGCGGGACCACTGAGGCGAGGAGCCGGGTTCGTGTGAGGCGCTGTGGGGCACGAGACGCTTCCCTTCCGCCGGACAAAGGATGTCGAGGTGGGCTGGCATGGTCATGCTAGAAAGCGCTTGCCGTGCACCTTAGGGCAGCGTCGGGCGGACGTCCACAGTGGTGACGGGATCGAGGGTGTGCTCATCGGGGCTGAGCCGGGCCGTTGCCGGCCTGACCGATGAGTAGTGCCGCCGGACCGGGTCTACAGCACATCGACAACAGTCCGGATCGAGATCGCAGGAGGCCAGAGTGTCCACATCAGTGCTCGACATGTCGGTGTCACTGGACGGGTACATCGCCGACCCCGACGACTTCCTCGGCGGAGACGACGGCGAGCGGCTGCACAAGTGGGCCGACGCCGATGGTGAGTCGGGCGGCCTGGCAGCGGTGGCCGTCCAGTTCCAGGACGAATGGACTGCGGCCGGTGCCGTGCTCGTGGGGCGGCGCACGGCAGAGCTCATGGACCACTGGGGCGGTGATCACGGAGGTCTGCCGATCTTCGTGCCCAGTCACCGTCCGCCCGGCCCGGCCGCGCGTTGGGGCTATCCGCTGGTGACGTACGTGCTGGACGGCATCGAGAGCGCGATGGCGCAGGCCAAGGCCGCCGCGGGGGAGAAGGATGTACAGGTGCGCGGCGCGTACACAGCGCAACGGGCGCTCGAGGCCGGGGTCCTCGACGAGATCCAGGTCCACCAGATTCCGGTGCTGCTCGGTGCCGGCCGTCGGCTGTTCGACGTCCTGCCGTCACAGATCGAGTTGGAGATCCTCCGGGTGATCGACACTCCGGAGGCGACCCACATCCGCTACCGCGTCCGTCGCTGAGCTCGCTGCCTGCGGGGCGGCGCGGCATCTCCGTACGACACGGAGTCGCGGCGGGCGCGCGGCGGCCTCGTACCCTCGACCGTCATGGACGCAGCCGCGGACACGTCCGCCGTGACGAACTTGACAGCCAGGTATGCAGAGCTGGTCGACGACGGCGACTTCGCCGGTGTCGGCGTGCTGTTCTCCGACGCCGTGTTCATCGGAAGCGGGGGGCCGGTCAAGGGCCGTGAAGCCGTCGAGCGAATGCTGCGCGACTCGGTGATTCTCTACGAGGACGGCACGCCACGTACCCACCACGCCACGACGAACATTGCCGTCGAGGTCGACGAGCAGGCGGGCACCACCGCCGCGCGTTCGTATGTCACCGTCTTCCAGGCCCTGCCCGACCTGCCGCTGCAGCCCGTGGCCGCCGGACGTTACGGCGACCGCTTCGAGCGGCGTGACGGGCAGTGGCGGTTCGTGGAGCGTCGGGTTCGCATTCACTTGGTGGGCGACCTGAGTCGCCACCTGCGTGCATAGGTACGCCGGATGCCTCACGCAACGGGCTGCGCGAGCGCGTTCAGGGCCGCGTCGAGCCGGCGAGCCGCCTCCTCCGCCACGGGCCGCAGCGCATCGAGTCCGGTGAGGGCGGTCATCGTGCCCGGGTCGATGGCCTGCACGGTGGTGCCGTCGCCCTCGGCGCGTACGACGACGTTGCAGGGCAGGAGCAGCCCGATGGTGCGGTCGATGTCGAGCGCCCGGTGGGCCAGGGGCGGGTTACAGGCGCCGAGGATCACGTAGTCCTCCATGTCGTGACCGAGCTTGGCCTTGAGCGTGGCCGCGACGTCGATCTCGGTGAGGATGCCGAACCCCTGCTCGGCGAGGGCCTCGCGCACCGCGATGACGGTCGTGGCGAAGTCGGTGTCGAGGTGAACGGTGCGGTCGTAGCGCATTGCGCGGATCCCTTCGGGTGTGCGGTCGGTCCTTGGTGTAGTTCCGATAATACCCCTGGGGGTATTCATCTCACGTTTCGGATACCCCCAGGGGTATGAGGTATGCTCCGGACGTCTCATATACCCCCTGGGGTATAAATGCCGAGGAGGAAGCATGTCCACAGCCACCACCACCGACGCAACCGACGCCGGGGGTGCCGAGGACCCCTCGGCCCCGGGCCCGGCCGGGCCGCTGGGGCGGCTCGGGGCCTGGACCGCCGGGCACTTCAGGCACGTACTCATCGGCTGGCTGGTGGTCGTCGGCGTCCTGGGTGCGTTCGCACCGCAGGTGACCTCGGTGCTGTCCGGTGCGGGGTGGCAGAGCAACGGTTCGGAGTCGGTGAAGGTCCGGGAACTGGCCGAGAAGCACTTCGGCGGGACCGGTTCCTCCGCGATACAGGTGGCCGTGTCCTCGAAGAGCCACCAGGTCGGTGATCCCTCCGTGCAGCACGTCATCGCTGAGGTCACAAGGGAGTTGAAGTCCGACGACCGGATCGGCGAGGTCGTGGCGCCTCAGGCCGGCGCGAGCATCGGCCGCGACGGCAGGACCGCCGTCGTGCTGGGCGGTGCCGCGGCGGACACCGACGACATGGTGCGCGCCGCGGAGGACCTCAAGGAACCGCTGCGCAAGCTGTCCACGGACGACGTGACCGTGCGGGCCACCGGTGCCTCGGTGATGTGGAGCGACTTCAACACCGCCAATCTCGAGGCGATGATCCACGCGGAGATCCTGTCCTGGCCGGTGACGCTCGCGGTGCTGGTCGTGGCGTTCGGCTCGCTGGTCGCCGCGGGACTGCCGCTGCTGCTGACCATGGCGGGACTGGCCGCCTCGGTCGGCTCGCTCGTCCTCATCAGCCACGTCACGCCGATCTCCATCTGGGCGATGGACTTCGCCCTGATGTTCGCGCTCGCGCTGGGCATCGACTACGCCCTGTTCCTGGTGATCCGCTTCCGGGCGGCCCTCGCGCACAGCGGGGAGCGGCGGCGGGCCGTCGAGGAGACCATGGACACCGCGGGGAAGGCGGTCCTGCTGTCGGGGCTGACCGTGCTCGTCAGCCTGTCCGCGGTGATGCTCGTGCCCGCTCCCGCCGTGCGGACCATGGCCGTCGGCATCATGCTGTCCGTCGTCTTCGTCCTCGCCGCCACCCTCACGCTGCTCCCGGCGGTCCTCGCCAAACTCGGGCCGCGCGTCGACAAGTTGGCCTTGCCCCGCACCCGCACCGACCGCACCGAGTCGCCGCGCTTCGGTGCGTGGGGCGAGCGCCTGTGGCGGCAGCCGCTGCGCTTCGGCGCTCTCGCGCTGGCCGTGCTCATCGCCCTGGCCGTCCCGGTGTTCGGGCTGAAGACGGCGATGCCGTCCATCAAGGTCGTGCCCGAGAACGACAGTTCACGCCAGGGCTACGCCCTGGTGCAGCAGAGCTTCGGCAAGGGAGCGCCGGGCATGCTGCAGATCGCCGTACCGGACACGTCCGTCACGGCGACGACCGAAGCGCTGAAGTCGACCGATGGCATCGCGGGCGTCCTGCCCGCCCAGCGGGCGGGCGACGGATCCGGGTGGAGTCTCATCCAGGCCGTGCCGTCCGTCGACCCGTCCGACCCCTCCCTGGCGAAGACCGTGGACACGCTGCGCGCAGAACTCCCGGGTGATGCGCTGGTCGGCGGCGCCGCCGTGGAGAACCTCGACCTCAAGCAGGCCCTGGACGACAAGGCGCCGCTCGTCATCGGGGTCATCCTGGTCCTCGGCTTCCTCCTCCTGCTGGTCGCCCTGCAGGCCCCGCTGGTCGCCGCCATCGGCGTACTGACGAATCTCCTCGCCACCGCCGCCGCCTTCGGCGTCGCGAGGCTGATCTTCCAGGAGGGGCATCTGTCGGACCTGCTGGGCTTCGAGCCTCAGGGCTTCCTCGACGGATGGGGACCGGTGTTCTTCTTCGCGATGATCTTCGCCATCGCCATGGACTACACCGTCTTCCTGCTCTCCTCCGCCAAGGAGAACTACGAGAAGACGGGTGACCCCAGGCGGGCGGTCGTCGGCGCCCTGGCCCAGTCCGGCCGGGTCGTCTTCGCCGCGGCCGCAGTGATGGTCGCGGTGTTCTTCACCTTCGCGCTCGCCGACCCGCTGCCGCCCAAGGAGATGGGCATCGTGCTCGGCGTCGCCGTCCTCCTCGACGCCTTCCTCATCCGGCTCGTCCTGCTCCCGGTGCTGCTGCGTCTGACCGGCCGGGCCGCGTGGTGGTCGCCGGCGTGGTTGCGTCGGGTGCTGCCCGCGATCCGGTTCTCGCACGGCTGACTCGCGTCTCGGGGATACCCCCTGGGGTGATCGCGCTGCCGTCCCTCAAATACCCCGGGGGGTCTTATGGGGCATCGTCCTCAGGCCAGCGAGAGGAACAGCTTCTCCAGGCGGGCGCGCATCTGCTCGCGGCTCTCGTCGGACCTCGCGTCGCCGTCGACGTCCGTCAGGCACTGCTGCAGACCCGTGGCGATGATGGCGAACCCCGCCCGGTCGAGAGCGCGGGACGCCGCGGACAGCTGGGTCACGACCTCCTCGCAGTCCCGCCCCTCCTCGATCATCCGGATCACACCGGAGATCTGGCCCTGCGCCCTGCGCAGCCGGTTCAGCACGGACTTCAGCTCCGCACCCGCGAGTTCCAGATCCACCATCACTCCTCAGAAATACCCCTAGGGGTAATATACCCAACCCGTCCGATCCGTGGTGGGGCGGCAAGCGATGCACGGTGGGCCTGACCGCCGGCGTTGCGCCCCGACCGCTCAGTGACACTCAATCGTAGTTGAACGCGTTCAATTTCTCCGGCATGATGCCTCTGACGATCCGGGGCGCTGGACGAGAGGACCGCGGTCATGACGAGTTCGCTGCTCGCACCACGAGGTCGGTCCCGCATCAGCACGACCGGCGGGGGAACGGCGGTCGGGAGCACGGACCCGACGCGCATCCTCAACTGGCGGCATCCGCTCGTCGCCTCGCTGCGTCGGGAGCTCGACATGCCGACGGGGGTGGAGCCCACCGACCGGATGGCGATTCTGCGCCGGGCCCACCGGCGGATCACCGCAACCGTGCGGCCCGTGTACTCGGTGCAGGACGCCCGACCCGTGTCCGAGGTGTTGCGCCGCGGTCGTGGCTCGTGCAGCCAGCGGCTGGCCGTGCTGGAGGCGGTGGCGCGGGCGTCCGGGGTGGCGACGCGGGTGCGCGGACTGCTGGTGGACGGGGCCTTCTGGTATCCGCGCTTCCCTCGTTTGCGTCGGCTCGTCCCGGACCAGGTGTTGCTGGCGTGGCCGGAGTTCCGTATCGAGGGACTCTCGCCGACCGTCCACGCCACGGCACCCTGGTTGCCGGTCTCCGAACTCTTCGGCAGCCTCGGCGAGTTGAGCGACGGCCACGGTGGCGGCTTCACCAACGCGGACGCGGAGACGCTCTTCGAGGCGTTGTCCAGGACGGCGATCGACTGGGACGGCGCGACGACCCTGTGCCCGGCCGCCGGCGCCTCGTGCGATCTCTCCGCCTACGTCCTGGCGGACCTGGGCCGCCTCGACTCGCGCGACGAACTCTTCGCCCGGCACGGCCAGACCCTCTGCTGGACAGCGAGAGCGCTGGCCGAACCCGTCCTGGGGCGTCGCCGCCCGGCGGACACCTGAGAGCCGCCCGGGCGAGCTGCGAGTCACCTCTTCAGCAGGCCCGCGCCGCCTCAGCCGGCCGGGGTGAGCCCCAGGGTGTCCAGGACGCCGTACACGCCCAGACACACGACCGCGACGCTGCTGAGGGCGAGGGCCGCGGTCGGCCACGGGCTGCTCCGGAAGCGGCGGTCCACCCCGGTGCTGCACAGCCGCCAGGCCGCGACGACCACGGCGAGAAGGAATACGCCGCCGCCGATGCCGCCGATCTGGATGGTGCGGCGGCGCTGACCGTGGGCAGAGCGAACCCGAAGCTGCCCAGCAGCGCGATCGCCCCGGCCGCCAGGGCCGAGCGGTGCCGGACGGCCTTTGCGGCCACGCCCGGCACGGCGGTCGACCCGACGTGATCGATACGGACGGCGACCTGGCCCAGTGCGTCGCGTAGTTCGGCCCCCAACGCGCGGAAACGCTCCGGCCAGGCGGGGTCGTAGTCGGCGATCTCAACGGGATCTGCCATGTCCTTGATTGTCTCCAATGTGGGGTGTAGGGGGACCCACGGAGACAACGACCGTCCGACCCTCGCAGCGTGCAGGGCGGCACCTGTCGAATTCCTGTCATCCCAGAGGGGTTGTTGCCCTCGGCTGCAGCTCGTCACTAGCGTGCTGCTTGAGGTTTCAAAGGGAAATCCGACGGAGGGGTCAGTCATGTCCCTGACGGAATGCCCGGTTGTGCCGCCCTCGGGTGCCACTGGCTGCGGCTGTCTTCCGGACCGCTCCGCACGCCTGTGAAGCATCGCCGTGCGCGCCTGCCGACCGGCACCACGGCGCGCCCGGCCGCCATGCGCAACCGCACTCTCCCGTTTCTCACCCCCACCAGCCTCCAGGCATGTCTTCGCCCGGAGCAGCCTGGAGCAGAAGGAGAGATCCATGCACTCCATGCACAGCGAGCCTCTCGATTACCTTGTCGTCGGCGCAGGTCCCGCCGGGCTCCAGCTCGGGCAGTTACTCCAGGCGGCAGGTCACGGATACCGGATCCTGGAGGGCGGCCACGCCCCCGGCACCTTCTTCCGTACCTTCCCCCGCCACCGCAAGCTGATCTCCATCAACAAGGTGCACAACGGCACCAAAGATCCCGAGCTGAATCTCCGGATGGACTGGAACTCCCTGCTCTCCCCGGACGACCGGCTGCTGTTCACCCGCTACAGCAAGCGTTACTTCCCGCACGCCGACGATCTGGTGCGCTATCTCGCCGACTTCGCCGAGGCGTTCAAGCTGGACATCGCCTACGACACCCGGGCGCAGCGGATCCGGCGCGACGCCGACGGCTACACCGTCACTGACCAGCATGGGCACGAGCACCACGCCCGTCGCCTGGTCATGGCCACCGGACTGACCCGGCCCAACACCCCTGACATCCCCGGCATCGAGACCGCCGAGGACTACTCCGCCGTATCGGTGGACCCCGAGGACTTCACCGACCGGCGCGTCCTGATCATCGGCAAGGGCAACTCCGCCCTGGAGACCGCGGACAACCTCGTCGAGACCGCGGCCGTGATCCATGTCGCCGGGCCGCACTCCGTCCGCATGGCATGGAACACCCACTACGTCGGCCATCTGCGCGCCGTCAACAACAACTTCCTCGACACCTACCAACTCAAGTCGCAGAACGCCCTGTTGGACGGCCAGGTGCTGTCGATCGACAAGGATCCCGACGGGAGCTACCGCGTCCGCTTCAGCTTCTCCCGGGCCGACGAGGTCGTGAAGGAGCTGCGCTACGACCGGGTCATCGTCTGCACCGGCTTCCGCTTCGACGCCTCGGCCTTCGACCCGGAGTGCCGCCCCGACCTCGTCATCGACGACCGCTTCGCCGCCCTGACTCCGGCGTACGAGTCGGTGAACATGCCCGGCCTGTACTTCGCCGGCACCCTGATGCAGCAGCGTGACTTCAAGAAGTCCACCGGCGGTTTCATCCACGGATTCCGGTACGCCGTCCGGGCGTTGAGCCGCATCCTCGACGAACGCCACCATGACCGGCCCTGGCCGCACCAGTCACTGGAGGCGACCCCGCCGGCGCTGGCGGACGCCGTGGTGGCCAGGGTCAACCGCAGCTCGGCGCTGTGGCAGCAGTTCGGCGTGATCGGGGACCTGATCGTCACCTCACCCGGCGAACCGGCCCGCTACCACGAGGAAGTCCCGGTCGCCTACGCCCACGAGAGCCAACTCGCCGCGACCGGCGACTACTTCATCGTGACCTTGGAGTACGGCCCCGACCACGACAAGGTCGACCCCTTCGACATCACGGTACGCCGCACCGCCCAGAACTCGGTCGACGCCGCCTTCGACGCCGCCTACCTGCACCCGGTGATCCGCCACTTCAGGGACCGTGAGCTGCTCGGCACGCATCACCTGGCCGAGAACCTGGAGAACGAGTGGGACCATCCCGAGGTCCACCACGCCCCGCTCGCGGAGTTCTTCGCCCGCGAGCTGGACCGCCTGCCGAACCCCGCCGGGCGGTGAGCGGCATGCAGTACACCGTGCACGACTTCGAGGCCGCCGCGCGCGACAAACTCGACCCCGTCCACGCCGACTTCATCGCCGGCGGGGCACGCGACGAGATCACCGTACGGGCCAACGAGGCGGCGTTCGGGCGGCTGCAGCTGCTGCCCCGGGTGCTGCGGGGGAGCGCGGTACGGGACCTGGACGTCACCCTGCTCGGCAGCCGGGCGAGGCTACCGATACTCCTCTCCCCGACCGCCTTTCACAAACTGGTCGATCCGGAGGGGGAGTTGGCGACCGCGCGAGCCGCGGCGGCCGCCGGAGCGATCATGATCGTGTCCATGGCGTCCACGGTGGCGGTGGGCGAGATCGCCGACGCGGTCCGTGCGACGGACGGTGACGCGCCCCTGTGGTTCCAGCTCTACATCCAGCCCGACCCGGAGATCACCGAGGCGCTGGTACGGCGGGCCACCGACGCCGGGTGTACGGCCCTGGTCGTCACGGTCGACTCCCCGGTGCTGGGCGCGGGAGAACGCAACCGGCGCAACGGCTTCCACGATCTGCCACCCGGGCTGCGCTGCGAGAACCTGGTGGATCTGCGCGACGGCGAGCGCGGCCACGTACGCCAGATCGCCATGTCCCCGGAACTGAGCTGGGAGCACATCGACCGGCTGCGCGGCGTGACGGATCTGCCGGTCCTGCTCAAGGGCGTACTGCATCCCGAGGACGCCCGGCTCGCGGTCCGGCACGGCGTCGACGGGCTGCTGCTGTCCAACCACGGCGGTCGCCAACTCGACACCGTCCCCGCCACGTTGGAGCTGTTGCCGGAGATCCTCGCCGCCGTCGCGGGCCGCATCCCGGTCGTGCTGGACGGCGGGATCCGGCGTGGCACCGACGTGGTCAAGGCGCTGGCGCTCGGCGCGACGGCCGTGGGCATCGGCCGGCCCGTGATGTGGGCGCTGGCCCAGGGCGGCGAGAAGGGCGTACGGCGGCTGCTGGAGCTGCTGCGCGAGGAACTCGACGACACCCTGGCCCTGTGCGGGGCGTCCGGGCTCGGCGACCTGACGCCCGATCTGGTCCGGGTGCCCGCGTGGGGTCGCGTGCCGGGCCCTGTCGTGGCTCCGGGATCGGACCGCCGATCCGGTGGGGTGATCGCGTGAGTCTCACCGGATGGCTCGTCGCGGCCGCGGCCGTGGTCCTGGTGGCCGGTCTGCCGTATTGGCTGCCCAGGGCGGTGGTCGCGCTGCGGGTGCGCATCTTCGCCCGGGTCGGCGGCGAGGAGGGCATCCGGGCACCAGGTCGAGAGGTTCCCGCCGAGGAGTTCAAGAGCGTGTACGGGCATCCGGCGGCCAACGGCCGCAGCCGTGGCGCCGCGCTGTCCGACCTGTTCTGGTACTGGCTCTCGCCCGGCCCGGAGGTACACCAGGAGCACCTGGAGCCCGGACCGCGCTACGACGACGTGGCCCGGACCACCCGGCAGATCCTGGCCGGGCTGTCCCGGGAGCAGTGGACGGAACTGGTCGGTCGCTGCACCTGGCGGGTGCTCGACGAACTCGACCGTCACGCGCGCGTGCACCGGGTCAGACTGCGCGACCTGACGATGCCGGTCTGGGCCGAGGTCTACTACGAGGTGGTCTTCCGTGCACCGTGCCCACGTCACGTCCGGGACCTGATCACCGGCAACGCGGACGACGTGGTCAGCGCCCTGAAGTGCACGAGTTTGCGCCACATGGACCGCCGCGCCCGGCTCACCGCCCACCTGCGCGACCGGCTCGCCCACGATCCGCCGCCGGTGCCACTGCCGTCCTCGCTCTCCGAGCGGGAGCGCGCCTACTACTTGCAGGGCACGTTCTTCAACACCGCTGTGGTGCAGATGTCGGAGGCGATGGCCCACCTGCTGCTGGCCCTCGCCACGCACCGGCCCGTGCAGGACCGGCTGGCGGCCGGCGAGGGGGACCCGGAATTCCTGGATCGGGTCATCAACGAGACGCTGCAGCACTTCCCGCTTTTCGGCGTGGCCCACCGGATCACCTCCGGGGAGATCCCCCGGGACGGACGCGCCCCCATCCCGGCCGGCTCGGTCCTGCTGTTCAACTACCCCGAGTACCAGGGCTCCGGTGCAGCCCCCTTCGACCCGGACCGGTGGCTGGACCCGGACACCAGGCCGTCCGCCTTCATCCCGTTCGGGGTCACCGCCAACCGCCCCTGCCCGGCACGTGGCTTCGCCGTCCTCACCATGCGGGTCGCGGCCGAGGAGACCCTGCGCCGCTTCCGGCTGGAGTCCTCGGCGGAGCACACCCGGTCGCTGCCGAGCCGCGGCCCCTGCCTGCTGATCCCACGCAGCGGAACCGGGGCGGCCCGGAGCCCCGCACGCCGGCGGATCCGACTCGCGGCGATGCGGCTGGCCGACCGCTGGGCGGCGGTCCCGCGCAGCCTCACCCAACTCGCCCTCGGCAGCTACATGGTGTGGGACGCCCGGCGCCAGGGCCTGTGCCGGAACTACTTCGCCGCCGCGTCCGGCGGCCCCGCCGCCCCCGTCACAACAGGCCACTGAGAGGAACGAGACCATGACTCCCGTGGAGCTCGCTCCCGCCTTCTTCCTGGCCGTCGTCGTGATTCTGCTGACGTGCCGTCTGGTCGTCCTGGTGGCGGGCCGCTTCGGACAGCCACCTGTGGTGGGCGAGATGATCGCCGGCGTACTCCTCGGCCCCTCGCTCTTCGGACTCCTCGCCCCCGGGCTCTCCGCCGAGGTCTTCCCATCCGAACTCAAGCCGATGCTGTACGTGGCCGGACAGATCGGCCTGGTGGCCCTGATGTTCGCCGCCGGTTACGAGTTCCGTACGCACGCCGGACGCGGGCTGGCCGGCACCGCCGTCGCCGTCTCCTCGGCCGGGGTGGCGATCCCGCTGGCGCTGGGCGTGGGGCTGACCCTGGTGGCCCACGGCCACGTCGGCATCTTCGTCGACGGGGTGTCGGTCTGGGTGACGGCGGCCTTCGTCGGCGTCGCCCTGGCGATCACCGCGTTCCCGATGCTGGCCCGGATCATCACCGAACGGGGGCTGGCCGGCTCCCGGTTCGGCTCACTCGCCCTGGCCTCCGGGGCCACCGACGACGCCGTCGCCTGGATCCTGCTCGCCGGCGTGCTGAGCGTGGCCAAGGGCGAGGCGGGGCCCGTCCTGAGGGCGGTCGGCGGCTCCCTGCTGTTCGTGGCCGTCCTGTTCCTGCTGGGACGCCGCCTGCTGAAGTGGATCGTCGACCGGCCCGGCCTCGGCGACGACACCCGCCTCCTCTTCACCGTCGCCGTGCTGTTCTGCGCCGCCTGGTTCACCGACACCATCGACCTGTACGCCGTCTTCGGGGCGTTCTGCGTCGGGATGGCCATGCCCCGCGGCGAGGCATCCGAACGGCTCGTGCGGACCACCCAGTCCGTGACCCAGGTTGTGTTCGTCCCGATGTTCTTCACCTACTCCGGCCTGAACACCCGCTTCGACGTCTTCTCCGACCCGTCCGTGACCGCGTTCGGGGCGGCCGCGGTCGTCCTGGCGGTGGCCGGCAAGTTCGGCGGCTGCTGGGCCGCTGCCCGGCTCAGGGGCGAACCCGGCCCGGTGGCCGTCCGGGTCGGCGCCCTGATGAACGCCCGGGGGCTGATGCAACTGATCGCCCTGAACATCGGGCTGGCGGCCGGCATCGTCAGCGAGGAACTGTTCACCGCGCTGGTCCTCGTCGCCCTGATCACCACGGTGATGACGGTTCCGGTGCTGAGTTGGCTGGACCGCCGGGACGCCGGATCCCGGGCGGCGGAGGAGACGCACGACAGCGAGGAGGCGGCAGCGACGTCGCGTTGATGAGCGGGGCGCGGGCGTTGACGTTCCTCCGGCGAGGGAACGGACCGCTCCGGCCCTCGCCACGAGACGCGACTCAGTGCAGTGCGTCGAGGGCGGCGAGGACGTCGGCCGGTTCGGCGCGGGTCGTGTAGTCGGTGTCGACGAAGGCCCGGCGGATGGTGCCGTCGCGGTCGATGACATACGTGGCGGGCAACGGCAGCGTGCGCGGGTGACCGTCGTTGACGCGCTGGAGGTCGAAGCCGAGCTTGTCGTAAACGGCGGCGAGGCCGTCGGGGAGGCCGAAGGCGAGGCCGTACTGCTTGGCGGTGTCGGAGTCGATGTCGCTGAGGACGTCGAAGGCCAGGCCGTGCTTCTCGGTGAGGGAGAGGGACTCGTCGGGGATCTGCGGGGAGACGGCGACGAGGCGGGCGCCGCGTGCGGTGATGTCGCTGTGGTGGTGCTGGAGGGCGCGCAGGGCGACTGCCCGACTTCGACGCCGCCCTCACGGGCGAATCCGAGGCGACCGTTCGGCAACACCTCGACGCACTGTCCGCACTGCGCCTGGTCAGTGAGGCGAAAGCCGGATGGTTCCGGGTGCACGACCTCGTCCACGCCTACGCGGAGGATCGGATCTGCATCGACGTCCCGGCGACACGGATCCTTCAGTCGCTTTACCGCGCGCTGGCGCACTACCAAGGCCAGGCCGACGCACGCGACAGGCCAGGCACGCTGGTGCGGTTCCCGCCCTCACGCCCTGCAAGCGCGCCGAGGCAGGGGGCCGAGATACCGCTGACGGCGACCCCATGCGGGCAGCGGGTCCTCGCCGCCCAACGGCCGTGCGGACGGGGCTGGTAACCATCGCATGAGCGGGCGCCGACAAGGGCCCCGATTGGTCCCGGCGGCGGAGCAGCCGCGATCTCGATCAGCCGAGGAGGCGCGCGAGGTCCGTCAGGTCTTCCGCGATCAGCGTCGGCTCGGTGAGCGAATCCGGATAGACGGCGGCACCGCGCCGGAGCCAGGCGCCGGCCAGCCCCGCCCGCTGGGCGCCGTCGACGTCCCACGGGTGGACGGCCACGAGCATGGCCTGATCGGCACTGACGGCGCAGCCTTCGATCACATGGCTGTAGGCGCTCGGGTGCGGTTTCCACCGGCCTGGTCCTGCGACGTCCATCAGGGCCTCGAAACAGTCCCGTACGCCGGCCTTGTCCAGGAGCTTCTCGGTGAGGGCGGTGCTGCCGTTGGTCATCGTCACCAACCGGTATCCGGCGGCGCGCAGAGCCCGTACTCCCGGGGGCACGTCGGGGTGAACCGCCAGCTCGGAGAATCCGGACAGGACGTGACGGACCGCGGCATCCAGATCGACTGGCCGGTGCTCCGCACTGGCCAGCAGCCCACGCAGGCTGTCGCGGGCCAGCTCGGCGAAGTCGGCATAGCCGCCGGATGCGGCCAGCGCGAACCCGTCGCGGAGCGTTCCGGCGAACCAGAGGGGCATCAGGCCGCCGGGAGCGCCGATCTCCTCGAAGCGGTCACGCAGCGGGCCCATATCGCTGAGGGTTTCGTTCACGTCGAATACCAGCACCGACGGTCGGTTCGGGGGCACGGCCGCTGTCCTCCTGACAGGTGGAGTCGTGGTGTGGGCAGACTCCAGCACATTCTGAGGTGGGTCGTACGGATGCCTCGAGTCCACGGGGCGTCGTGGCGCCAGTACCGCGTGCAGGTCGGGACCAGACGACCGTTCAGGTCTCGCCGTACTCGTCGTGGCGGCGCAGCCAGTGGGTCTCCTCGCCCTCCTCGTGGCGGCCGAGCGGCGCCCGGTCGAGGAGCCCGTAGTAGGCCATGGCGGGCTCGAGGCCGCGCGCGGTGGTGACGTACGTCCGGTACACGGTGCCGTCCGAGAGCGCATAGGCGCTCAGCCCCGGCCCTTCGGTGACGTAACCGAGTACGTCCGTGCCGGACAGCCCGGCCATCTGCGTCACGGTCGGCGGGATGTCGCCGTCCAGGAACGGCCGCAGCTCCTCCTCGGTGTACTGGAAGCCGAGGTCGCGGTGGAAGTCGCTGCCGCCCGCGGAGACCCAGTCGAAGCTCCAGCCCATCCGGTCCCGGTACACGAGGAGCTTGTCGATCGGCGCTCGCGAGGAGCAGATCAGCGTCACGTCGCGGGCCTTGAGATGGACCACGTTGGGAGAGAGGGTGTCCGCGATCGAGGAGCAGACCGTGCATCCTGCCTCGTAGGGCGGGCCGAACATGAAGTGGTAGACGAGCAGCTGCGAGCGCCCGTCGAAGAGGTCCGCGAGCGACTTGGTCCCGTCCTCGGTCTCGAAGCGGTAGTCCTTCTCGACCGGCACCCAGGGAAGCGCCCGCCGCTGCCGCGCGAGCTCGTCACCACGCCGGGTGAGTTCCTTCTCCTGCGCGAGCAACTCGGCTCGGGCTGCCTCGAATTCCTCCTGTGTGCCGACCTTGTGCTCGGGCATTGCCTCTCCCTCCTGTGTGGGAGCAGACCAGCGGACCGCGTGTGGCCGCCTGCAGCGGCTGCCGGTCGTGACTGCACCGGCGTACCCGTTCGTCCTCATGTCCACCGTACGCGTGCGATGGCGGGCCTTCGACCCGACTGACGGCGGCCGTGCCGCTGCTCGGGTGCGTGTACACAAGCCGCGTGGGGCGTACGAGAGGCGTCTGAGCTCTGCTTCGGTGTATGAACTGCACGACGGCGCTGACCTGATCGCTGATCTGGGGGTTTTCTTCTCAGGGCGGGTGAGTCCGCGGTTGCTCACCCGCCCGGGTGTGCGCGGGGAGCCGGGTCAGTGCGGCTGCCGCGCGGCGTGGAAGCGGTCGGCGAGCCGGGCCAGGGCGACGGCGCCGAGCAGGAGTCCGAAGTCGCGCAGGGCGATGTCGTAGTAGCCGGGAATGGTCAGCAGATTGACGATGATGCCTGCCAGCCAGCCGGCCACCAGCCAGCCCCCGAACCGCGGGACCACGGCGACGGTGACGCCGGCGACGATTTCGATGACGCCGACGGCGTACATGGCGGCCTGGGCGCTGCCCGGAACCACGTCGTTGATCCACGGGGCGAGGTACGTCGGCCAGTCCACGAGCAGATTGGCGAACTTGTCCAGGCCGAACAGGATCGGGGCCACGGTGAACCCCGTCCGAAGGATCCAGAACGCCTGGTAGGCCGGGTCAGCGGCCAGGTTGCGCCGGGGTGTGACCGGCGCGGTGGTGGTGGACGACATGGCGACCTCCTTCTATCGACAACCTTCATTAACGATAGAAGCGCGCCCCGTCTCTTTAGTCAATGGCTGTTGGTTTTACACTGGTGTTCGTGGACCACTCGAAGGAAGCACCCGGCGGCGACGTCTCCGCGGTCGCAGTCCTGGACGAGCCGACGCGTCGGCGGCTGTACGAGCACGTAGTGCGCCAGACCGCCCCGGTGGGCCGCGACGAGGCGGCCGAGGCTCTCGGGCTGGCGCGGCAGACGGCGGCCTTCCATCTGGATCGGCTGGCGGATCAGGGGCTGCTCGAGGTGGTGTACGAGCGACGCAGCGGACGCAGCGGACCGGGCGCGGGCCGGCCCGCGAAGCTCTACCGCCGCTCCGACAGACAGGTCAGCGTCAGCCTGCCCGAGCGGCGCTACGAGCTGGCCGGGCGGCTGCTGGCGCAGGCGGTCGAGGAGTCCGACGCCACAGGTGAGCCGGTCCGTACGGTGCTCCACCGCAAGGCGACGGAACTGGGCGAGCAACTGGGCGCGCAGGGAGCCGGCCTGACGGACCTGCTGGAGGGCCACGGCTTCGAGCCACGTGGCGAAGGCGACGCGATCCTTCTGGGCAACTGTCCTTTCCACGTGTTGGCGCGTGAGCACACGGACACGGTGTGCGGCATGAACCTGCACCTGCTGCGCGGGGTACTCAAGGGGCTGGGCGAGAGTGGACTCGAGGCGTGCCTGGCGCCGACGCCGGGCCATTGCTGTGTCCGTCTCCAGCCGGCCGCCTGATCTGCGGCGCTTGATGGGAGACCGCGCACCGGCATTCCAACCGGTCTTCGTCGCCCGCGAGAAGCCCGTGGCGAGGACGACGGATCTGCGCGAGCTGCTGATCCATGACGCGGCCGACCTGCGCCGGACCCCGCTGGCCAGGGTCAGGCTCCCCAGCCTGACCAAGGCCAGCGGGTCAGGCTCCCCAGCCGGGTGTCGTTGGGCTTCCATGGCAGCTGGGCGGACCATGCCGCCCTCGGCCGAGCCATCGCAGTTCACCACTACCAGGGCTGACCGGCGCTGTTCGGTCTTCTTCGCGCGGGCCCAAAGTGCCGGAGAAGTCCCGGAGACGGACGACGACTCTGCGGTCGCCGCCGGCCCGGCAGGCGTTGCCGGGCCGACGGCGCGGGGTCAGTTCTTGAGCGCGAGGACGTGCTCGGCGGCGAACCTGGCGCCCTTGTCGGTGTCGCCGTTGGTGAGGTAGGCGATGTGGGAGTCGCCGCTGACTCCGCCGCCGCAGACCGGGTCGCCGGAGGCGCAGAAGTCGTCCCGCTTGGGCGCGTAGGTGGGGCTCGTGGAGTCGATGCTCTGGCCGGTGAGGCGGATCGGGTTGCCGAAGGTGACGACGGCGGCGACGCGGGGCGCGAGCGATTCCGGGATGGCCGTGGCGTCTGCCCGGGGCGCACGCCTGATGCGGATGGCCGCTCCCTGGCCAAGGGGCAAGGTCCGCACACCGGCGGGCTGCTGATGTGCTGCCCGAGGACGCGGCGTCAGGGAGCGGCGCCGCGGTCGGTGGGCAGGATGCTTTTCAGCTCCCGTGCCACCTCGACTTGCTTTGGCACGGTAGGGGAAGGGGCGGCTCGTTAGCCCGGCGGCAGCGGCCGGGCTACTCGGCTTTGGTGAGGATGTCGGCCAAGGCCGTGACGGCCTGCTCTGCGTCGGGGCCCTCGGCGCGGACGGTCACAGTGGTGCCGACTGTGGCGCCCAGCCCCATAACGGCGAGGACCCCCGTCGGGTTGACGGTGCGGCCGCTGTGCTCCAGTTGTATCGCGCTGGTGAATCCTGCTGCGGCGCGGGCGAGTTGGCCCGCGGGGCGGGCGTGCAGGTTGGCGGGCAGGATGACGAGCTTTTCGTGAATCGCGGAGTTCGTGGTGGCGGCGTCAGAGCTTGGGGACATTGCGGGCCTCCTTGGCGGCGTCGGCTACGGTCTTCAGGTCGGCGCCGGATGCGGCGGTGACGACGGCTGCGACGGCTCCTTCGACGAAGGGTGCGTCGATGATCAGCACGTCGGGGCTGGGGTGGTCTTCCAGGACGGTGCGGGCGGTCAGGACGGAGCTGCCGAGGTCGGGGAGGACCACGACGCCGCCTCCGCGGTCGGCGTGGCGGATCGCGGTCAGGACGCGGTCGTAGCTGGTGCCGATCCGGCCGTCGTCGGTTCCTCCGGCGATGGCGAGGGGGACTGTGTCGGAGCCGATCTGCTCCACCAGCAGGCGAAGGCCCGCGGCGAGCTCGGCGCTGTGGGACACGAGTACGATGCCGACAGGATTGCTCATGAACAGGTACGTTAAATCTCGGAACGCTGTTCATCAATACTGAATCGAGGAGAAATTTTCGATGGTGCAGGCGGTGCAGCGTGCGGTGCAGATCTTGCGGGAGCTCGCGTCCACCGGTCCTCGGCTGGGCGTGACCGAGCTGGCCGACCGCCTGGGCGTGGCCAAGCCGACCGTGCATGCGCTGCTGCGCACGCTGGAGGCGGAGGGGCTGGTGGTGCAGGACCGTGACAGCTCGAAGTACCAGCTCGGCCCGGATCTGGTGCAGCTGGGCAACGCCTACCTGGACACCCAGGAGCTGCGGACCCGCTCACTGACCTGGGCGGACCAGCTCGCCACCCGGGCGAACGAGGCGGTGTGGGTGGCTGTGCTCACCGGCGACCACATCCTGGTGGTGCACCACGCCTTCCGGCCCGAGGGTGCCGTGCAGATCCTCGAGGTGGGCGCCAGCATTCCGTGGAGCACCTGTGCCCTGGGCAAGGCCATCGTGGCCTGCATCCCGGCGTCCGAGCGGGAGCGGCTGCTCGCGGGCGAGCCGGCCGTGCTCACCGGCGCCAGCATCACCGATCCGCAGGAGCTGGCCGGGCAGTTGAAGGAGATTCTCCGCACGGGCTACGCGCTCGAGGACCAGGAGTCCGCCATCGGGGACGCAGGCATCGCATCTCCCGTCTTCGACCGATCCGGCGAGGTGGTCGGCGCCATCGGCATCGTCGGTCCCGTCGAGCGCCTGCTGGCCGAACCGGCACGTCAGGAGCTTGCCGTCGTGGTCCGCGAGACCGCCCGCAACCTCTCCCGCGACTTGGGCGCCCCCCGCGGGGGCGCCCGCACCACGGGTACCTGACCGGGCGGCGGCCTTCGCCTTCCGGCGCCCGCCCCGGCCCCTCGGCACGCTGCCGGGGGGCCTTTCGCGCGTCCGGGACCCAGTAGTCGCCGAAGCTCTTGACAGGCGCGAAACGTGGGCTTAATTTCCGGAACAACGTTCATCAATGATGAACACCCCGCCGGAAGCGCTGAGCTGTCCGGTTCCCCTGGGCCGGCCGTCAGGATGCCCGACCCCGACCACCTGACGGCCACCCCCATAACCTGCTCAACGCGGAGGAGGTGAGCGCCCCGAGCCGTAGCCCGGCACTGGGCGCCGTCCATGGAAGAAAACACCTACCCACAGAAGCTTCTCGCCGAAATGCTGGGCACCGCGGTGCTGGTGTTCATCGGCGTCGGTTCGGTCCCCGCCACACTCATCGTCGGCGGCGACGCACCGTTCACCATGGCGCAACTGGGCATGATCTCGCTGGCCTTCGCCACCGCAGTGATCGCCATGGTCTATGCGATCGGCCATGTCTCCGGCTGCCAGATCAACCCGGCCATCACGCTGGCGCTGGCCGCCACGAAGAAGATGCCCTGGCGGGACGTCCCCGGCTATGTCGCCGCCCAGGTGGCCGGGGCGGTGCTGGGTGCTCTGGCGATCGTCGGAGTGCTGGGCAAGAAAGCCGTCGACGTCGGCCTCGGAATCGCCGCCTACGGCACCGGTGTCGGTGCCGTGCAGGCCTTCTTCGCCGAGGCGGTCGGCACGTTCATCCTCGCCTTCATCGTCTTCGGGGCCATCGACCGGCGCGCGGCCGGCGGTTTCGCGGGCCTGGCCATAGGACTTGGCGTATTCGCGATCATCATTCCGGTGGCGCCCGCCACCTCGGCGTCCATCAATCCCGCCAGGACGCTCGGCCCGATGATCACTGGAGAGCTGTTCGGCGGAACGGTCCACTGGGATCAGCTGCCCGTCTACCTCGCCGCCGAGGTGATCGGAGCCGTTGCCGCCGGCGTGCTCTACGTCGCTCTCAACACCGACCGCAAGGCGGCCACCGCAACTCCAGCCGAGAACCGGGACGTTGAGCCCGCCACCGCCGAAGGAGCCCTGTCGTGAAGAAGCTCATCAATGCGCCCGAGGCGGTGCTGGACGACGCCCTGGCCGGGATCGCCGCCGCCCACCGGGAATTGACGGTCGACGCGGAGAACAAGGTGATCGCCCGCGCGGGCGGCACCAGGCCGGGCAAGGTCGCCCTTGTCTCCGGCGGCGGCTCCGGACACGAACCCCTGCACGGCGGTCTCGTGGGGCTCGGCATGCTCGACGCAGCATGTCCCGGCGAGGTGTTCACTTCTCCCGTCCCGGGCCAGATGCTGGCCGCTGCCCAGGCCGTGGACGGCGGCGCCGGCGTGCTGTTCATTGTGAAGAACTACACCGGCGACGTACTCAACTTCCAGATGGCCGCCGAGCTCGCCGGCGAGGAGGGCCTCACCGTGGAGACCGTACTGGTCGACGACGATGTCGCCGTCCAGGACTCCACCTACACCGCCGGTCGTCGCGGCACCGGAGCGACCGTCTTCGTCGAGAAGATCGCCGGTGCCCTTGCCGAGCAGGGCGCCGACCTGGCCACCGTCGCCGAGATGGGCAAGCGGGTCAACGCCGCCTCCCGCTCCTTCGCCGTGGCACTGACCGCCTGCACGACTCCCGCCTCCGGCAAGCCGGGCTTCGACCTGCCCGAGGACGAGATGGAGGTCGGCGTCGGTATTCACGGCGAACCCGGGCGCCGCAGGGAGAAGCTCCGCCCGGCCAAGGAGATCGTGGCCTCTGCCCTGGAGGCGATCCATGCCGACCAGCCGCCGGCTGCCGGGGACGAGACCATCGTCATGGTCAACGGCCTGGGCGGCACACCCCTCATCGAGCTGTACGTGGTCTTCAGGGAGGTGGCAGCCGCCCTCGCGGACAAGGGAGTGGTTGTCGCCCGCAGCCTCGTCGGGAACTATGTGACCAGCCTGGACATGGCGGGCGTTTCCATCACCGTGTGCAAGGCCGACGCCGACATGCTGTCCCTGTGGGACGCACCCGTGAACACTCCCGCACTGCGCTGGGGCGTCTGAACCGAGCCGGGGGCGGGGCTGTGCGACAGCGGGGTCCTGGCCGGAGACAACCCCTCCGGCCGGACGGACCACACTGCCGGATCCGCCCCCGCCCCCGGCTCACCCCACCGCAAACACCCACGCACCGACCATGAACGGAGACACCGTGGACACCGACCTCGCCCGCACGTGGGTGCAGGCCATCGCCGCCGCCGTGGACCAGCACAAGGACCATCTCACCCAGCTCGACTCGGCCATCGGCGACGCCGACCACGGCATCAACATGCACCGCGGCTTCTCCGCCGCGGCCAAGGTCCTTGCCGGATCGGAGCCGGCAACCGTCGGGGCCGTCCTGGTCAAGGCGGGCACCACACTCATCTCCAGCGTCGGAGGCGCGTCCGGCCCGCTGTACGGCAGCGCGTTCCGCGCCATCGGCAAGGCGCTGGAGGCGCCGACGGCCGACTCGCAGCAGTTCGCCGCCGCCCTCGCAGCCGGCCTCGAAAGCGTCCAGAAGCTCGGCGCGGCAGAGCCCGGTGACAAGACCATGGTCGATGCCTACGCCCCCGCGGTGGCCGCCTTCCAGGTGCAGGTCGACTCCGGTGGGGACTTCGCCGCCGCGGCCGGGGCTGCGGCGGATGCTGCCGAAGAGGGCATGCGCGCGACCACCCCCCTGCAGGCACGCAAGGGCCGGGCCTCCTACCTCGGCGCCCGCAGCATCGGCCATCAGGACCCCGGCGCCACCTCCACCGCCCTGATCTTCCGCGCCCTCGCGGAGACGGTGGAGGCCCGATGACCCGCCACACCTACACGGGGCATACGGCGGCATTCGGCACAGCCCTGGGCTTCCTCCACCGCACCGACCGCCCACCGACCCCCGCCCTGCTTCCCCAACGCGCCGGCGGCGATCCCGCCCGGCAGATCACCGACGCCTTCGACGCCGTCGCCACCAATCTCCTCGACCTGTCCGCCTCGCTGCGCGAACAGGGCAAGGACGAACAGGCCGACATCATGGAGGTCAACGGCTACATCGCGCAGGACCTCGATCTGCGCGAACAGGCCATCAAGCGCACGCGCCAAGGGCAGCCGGTGCCGGTCGCCGTCCGGCAGGCCGTCGACACGTACGCCGGAATCATCGCCGCCCTGGACGACCCGACCCTGGCCGAACGCGCCGCCGATGTCCGGCAGGTCGGCCGCCGCGTCCTGGCCTGGCTGTACGGCGACACGGGCCCCGCACCCGACCGGCCCCTGGTCCTGGTCGCCCATGAAATCGGCGCGGCAGACCTGCTCGAACCCGGCCGCACCGTGACCGCCGCCATCTCTGTCACCGGTGGACCCAACTCCCACGCCGCCATCGTCGCCCGCTCCCAGGGCATACCTCTCCTGCTCGCCGTCGACCCTGCCCTGCTCGACGAACCGGACGGACAGGAGATCCTCCTCGACGCCGATCGGGCGTCCGCGGTCGTCCACCCCGACGACGGCGAACGCCACACCGCGCTCCACGCCATGGCAGCCGCCCGCACTCGCCGCCTCGCACTCGCGGGGGAACGCCACCTGCCCGCCGAGACGCTCGACCACCGGCGTGTCGTCCTGCGGGCCAATGTCGCCACCCCGGCCGACGCCCGCGCAACGCTGACCGCGGGCGCCGACGGCGTCGGCCTGCTCCGCACCGAGCTGCCCTTCCTCAACCATCGTGCCTGGCCAACCCGCGACCAGCATGCGGCCGCCCTCATCCCCGTCCTGCGCACCCTTGCGGGACAGGTCGTCACCGTACGCACCCTGGACTTCGCCGACGACAAACTGCCGCCGTTCCTCTCAACAGGCCGTGCGGACGGGCGTATTGGCCGCGGACTGCCTCTCATGCTGGCCCAACCGGATGCGTTCGCCGATCAGTTCCGCAGCCTCCTCAGCGTCGGAGCGGAAACCGACCTGCGCATCATGATCCCCATGGTCGCGAGCGTCGACGAACTCCGCTCCTGCCGTGCGCTTCTGCAGTCCGCGGCCGCGGAACTCGGGGTCCCGGAACCTCCGCTGGGCATCATGGTCGAGCTCCCCGAGGCCGTGGCAGTGGCTGACGACCTTGCCTGCGAAGCCTCCTTCCTCTCGATCGGCAGCAACGACCTGACCTGCCAGATCCTGGGGCTGGACCGGCGCGACCCCGCCGCCACCCCCGCCATGGCCGCACACCCCGACGTGCTCGAGGCCATCTCCCAGGTGGTCACCGCCGCACACCGACACGACCGCCAGGTCTCCGTCTGCGGTGACGCCGCCGCTCACCCCCTTGTCATCCCCCTCCTCATCGGCCTCGGCTGCGACAGCCTCTCCGTCGCACCCGCCGCCCTCGACGAAGTCCGTGCCCGCGTCCGCCGGCTCCGCCACGACACCTGCGCTTCCACGGCAGCCACCGCCCTCGCCCTGCAAACCCCCGAAGACGTATGGCAACTCGTCCAGCAGCGCTGTCAACCGCCGCTGCCATGACCCATGGCACAAACGGACAAGAGGTGTTCGGGCAGGAGGACGAGTACCTGGCTCTGGTGCCGGCCAACGGTATTGCGCACGGGGGATCAGCGCTGGGGGTCGAGTTCGCAGGAACCTTGAATCCGGCCGTGCTCGTCCCCGGCGGAGCCGCTCCGCAAAGGACGCCGTGGTGGCCGAGTTCCACGCCTCACATGTCGAAGGGGGGGCGCGGCGTCCGGGACCTGGGCCGGGTCGGTGACGAAGGCCTCGGGCCGTCGTCGCGCACCTCGATGCAGGTCAGGCGGTCATCACGCCGGGCGCACCCCTGATCCTGACGCGTTTGTCGCAGGCGTCGCGGCCCTGCGACACTCCGGCGGGGCCACGGTGTCAGGAGCTCAGTGACCGGTCAGCGTGTTCAGCGTCATGGTCACCAACTGGCCCTCCAGTCCCGCCTGTTCGGGCATAAATGCGGCCCGGAACGTGCGGGCGTGCAGCAGGGACAGCAGCCACCAGGCCGCCGCGTGCGGATCGAGGTCCCGGCGCAGGGCGCCCTCCCGCTGTCCCGTGCGGACCAACTCGGCGAACATGTCGGCGAATTGCTGGTGCGCGATCCGGACGGCGTCTTGCAGTTCCGGCTCGCCGGTGAGGGAGAACGCGTCCGCGAAGGCATGGCACAGGAAATGGTTGGAGCGCGGCGGCGCCCGGCTGCTACTTTCGCGGTGGACCGTGAAGTCGTCTTATGGAGGTGAGCCCCGTGAACACAGTTACCCGTGGGTGCTCCCTCAACCCGTCACGGTCCGGCGGCTGACGTTCGGTGTCGCCAGGAGCGCCTGAGATCGAGGCACTCCTGGGAGGAGACTCCGATGAACACGAAGCCCTTCACATCTGGCCTGAGCGAGAACGCGGTGATGATCACGCGCGTCGCGGACAGGCATTGGCATGCACTGGAAGACGACCTGGTGGTCGGCCGCGGTCATGCAGAGCACCGGCCCGACGGACGCTTGTTCGTCAGCATCGACGCCTGGCACGACGACGCCTTCGACCGGCTCACCGAGGCGATGGTGGCGCAACTGCCGGCGCCGCTGTACACGGTGGTCGACGAAGCCGACGTAGAGCTGGCGGCCGGCTGGCGGCGCGCCGGTTTCACGATCCGGCGCCGCGAGTGGGAGTACGTCGTGCCGACCGATCCGCGGGGCACAGGGCTCGCAGCGGTCCTGCCGCCTTCGGGCGTGACGATCGTGCCCGCCGGTCAGGCGGACGAGAGCCTGCTGCGGGCGGTGGACCGCGCGATCCGTGACGAAGTCGAGGCGACCGTCGGGTGGCAGTCGATGCCCGCGGAGGTGATTCCCCGCCCCGAAGGCGACACCATCGTCGACCCGTCGAAGTACGCGGTGGCCGCGGCACCGGACCGCTACCTGGGTCTTGTCCGGGTGGTGACGGTGAACCGGCCGCGCATCGGGCTTGTCGCGGTCCGGGCCGGCGAGCAGCGCCGCGGCATCGCGCGGGCGCTGCTGGCCCACGCGCTGGGGACGCTGCACCGCTCCGGGTTCGCCGCGGCCTGGACCGAAGTCCACGAGTCCAACCAACCAGCCTCGGCGCTGTTCGAGCGCATCGGCGCCCGGCCGATGAGCAGCAACCTGGAGCTGGTGCGATGACGAAGAACAAGAACGTCATCGAAGTCGAGGGCAAGGTCGTCGAGTGCCTGCGCAGCGCCATGTTCACCGTGGAGCTCGAGAACGGCCACCAGGTGCTCGCGCACATCAGCGGGAAGATCCGCAAGAACTACATCAAGATCGTGCTGGAAGACCGGGTGCTGGTCGAGCTCCCGCCCTACGACCTGACGCGCGGCCGGATCGTGTTCCGGTACCGGAACTAGCGGCGGCCGGCACCTTGCGATGTAGCTGATTCCGGGGCCCCGGTCGCGGCGTTCCGTGACCGGGGCCCTGATGGCGGCCGGCACGACCGCGGCGGCCACCGCCACAGCCGCCGCCAGCAGGTCTGGCACCGCCGCGGGCCAGGAGCCTTCTCGGGCCAGGGCAGCAGCCGTCGCGCGTGACTGGTTGCTGCAAGGGCCCAGGCCCAGCTGGACAGACATTCGCCGCGGCTGATCGTCAGCCGTGACGCTCGTTTGACGCTCTGGGTACTTCACAGGCTCCCCGTCCGATGACGGAGACTGTCGAAAAGCGACCGGTACCACGGAGGACAACTCCCATGCCCCAGACGGCACTTGAACGTGTATTGGCCCTCGTGGCCGACCGGCGGGACGAGTTCGACGAAAAGCGGCACGTGCCGCGTGAGGTCGTCGCCGAGTTCAAGAAGGCGGGCCTCTACCGGGCCAGTGCGCCGCGTCGCTTCGGGGGCGAGCCGCTGGCGCCGGCCGAATTCCTGCGGCGGATCGAGCGGATATCCGAGGTCGACGGTTCTGCGGGCTGGGTCGCCAGCTTCGGCTCGTCGCTGATCTACCTGGCCGCACTGCCGCTCGAGACGCAGGCCGAGCTGTACGCCGACGGCCCCGACGTCGCCTTCGCCGGGGGGCTGTTCCCCGTCCAGCCCGCCGAGCGGGTCACGAACGGCTACCGGGTCTCCGGCCGTTGGAAGTTCGCCAGCGGCTGCAAGGGGGCGGATGTCCTCGGCGTCGGGATCAGGGCCGGCGAGGACAAGGCCGGGCGGCCACTGACCGCCGTACTGCGGCCGGAACAGGTCGAGATCGTCGAGAACTGGGACGTCGTCGGCTTGCGCGGCACCGGCAGCCACGACCTCGCCGTCGACGGCGTCGTCGTATCGGAGGAGTGGACCTTCGTCCGCGGTGGCGAGCCCACCGTAGACGAGCCGCTGTACCGCTATCCGGCCGTCCCCTACGCCGCACAGGTGCTGGCGGTCGTCGGCCTGGGCATCGCCCGGGCCGCACTCGACCACGTCATCGCCGAGGGCGGGAACTCCGGTTTCACCGGCGGGCCCAGGGCCGCCGACCGTGCGACGTTCCGCATCGGCGTCGGCCGGGCAGAGGCCCGACTCCGGTCCGCGCGTGCCTTCTTCTACGAGGTCACGCAGGAGGTGTGGGAGGCGGTGGAGGGCGGTGATCGGGCCACGGCGCACCAGGCCAGCCTGCTGCGGCTGGCCTCCGCCCACCTCGCCGGGACCTCCTTCGACGTCGTCCGGTCCGCGTACCGGCTCGCCGGCATCCCCGCCATCACGGAGGCCGGCCCCCTGCAGCGCCATCTGCGGGATGCCTCCGTGGTCCCGCAGCACGCCTTCCTCCAGGAGGACATCTACGACGCCGCGGGCGCCGTCCTCGCCGGAGTGCAGCCTTTCCCCGGCTACCCGTAGCCGGGCCTTCGTGCTCGTCCCACGCCCATCCGGCACGTCTCCGGCTGCGGGCTGCGCGCGGCGTTGACACATTGGCGTCATCGTCAGCCTGACGTGCACCACACCTGAACAGCAGGTTCCCGTCGAGTGGGGGCGTGAAGGCGCATTCCGGCGAGGGTGCGACCCTCGAGCGCCATCTCACTTGATTACTCAACGTAACTGATTCCTGCTAGTTGTATACGCAGCGTGACGAAAGGGGTCTGTCGTCGCGCCGCCCAGCCATGACCACAGGAAGAGGTACGTGATGTCGCTCGACACCGCAACAGCGCCGGCGCCGGAGGCGGCGGCCACGCAACAGGAGCAGCAGAGCCTCAGCACCGCGGCAGCCCGCAATCTTGCCACGACCACCAAGTCCGAACCCCAGATGCAGGGGATCAGCTCGCGCTGGCTGACCCGCATGCTGCCGTGGGTGAACGTGCCGGGCGCGACCTACCGGGTCAACCGCCGCCTGTCGTACACGCTGGGCGACGGACGGGTCTCCTTCGTCAAGACCGGCGCGAAGGTCCAGGTCGTACCGGCCGAGCTCGGTGAACTGCCGACGCTGCGGGGCTTCACCGACGGCGATGCGCTCGGCGCGCTGGCCGAGAAGTTCGTGCAGAAGGAGTACGAGCCCGGCCAGGTCATCGTGCAGGCCGGCCGGAAGGCCGACCACGTGTACCTGGTCGCGCACGGCAAGGTGGAGAAGATCGTCGAGGGCCCCTACGGCGACGAGTCGGTCGTCGGGTTGCTGGCCGACGGGGACGCCTTCGGCGGGCAGGCGCTGGCCGACTCCGGCAAGAAGTGGGAGTTCACGGCGCGTACGGCGACCGCCACGACGATCCTGGCGCTGCCGGTGACGGCGTACAAGGCGATCGCCGAGCAGCACGAGGGACTGCGGGCGCATGTGCACATGATCAGCTCCAACGGCCACCGGAAGCTGAACCGCTCCGGCGAGTCGGAGATCGCGCTCAGCTCGGGGCACATCGGCGAGGCCACCCTGTCGCAGACCTTCGCCGACTATGAACTCACCCCGCGCGAATACGAGTTGAGCGTGGCGCAGACGGTGCTGCGGGTGCACAGCCGGGTCGCCGACCTCTACAACCAGCCGATGAACCAGACCGAGCAGCAACTGCGGCTGACCATCGAGGCGTTGCGGGAGCGTCAGGAGTACGAGCTGGTCAACAACAGGGACTTCGGCCTGCTGCACAACGCCGATTTCGACCAGCGCATCTCGACCGTCTCGGGCCCGCCCACCCCGGACGATCTGGACGAACTGCTGAGCATGCGGCGCAAGACCCGCTGCTTCCTGGCCCACCCCAAGGCGATCGCCGCGTTCGGCCGCGAGTGCAACAAGCGGGGCATCTACTTCGGCGGCGTGGACCTGCACGGCAACCAGCTGCCCGCCTGGCGCGGCGTGCCGCTGCTGCCGTGCGGCAAGATCCCGATCAGCGAGCAGGGCACCTCGTCGATCATCGCGATGCGTACGGGTGAGGACGACCAGGGCGTGATCGGCCTCTACCAGACGGGCATCCCGGACGAGGTCGAGCCCGGCCTGAACGTGCGCTTCATGGGCATCAACGAACAGGCGGTCATCTCCTACCTGGTCAGCAACTACTACTCGGCGGCCGTGCTGGTGCCGGACGCGCTCGGCGTTCTGGAGAACGTCCAGGTGACCCGTACGAACGGGAGCTGACGGGCGTGTCGTTGATCTCCCGGGCCTTCGCGCCCGCGGCGAACCACGACGTGGCGGGTCTGGTCCGGGCCCTGCTGTCGGCGCAGGCCTCGGCATCGCCGCGGCTGCAGCTCGCCCCGAACGCGGCGTCACGCGGCCCCCGACTGCCCTCCGCCCCCAGGGGGTTGGGCACGGCGGCGGCCCGGATTCCCCGGCGCCCGCTCCCGGTCGCCGCGCCCGCCGTCGTACGGCCACCGGCTCCCGTACTGCCCACCGGGCCGGCCGGTCTCGGCACGGCGGCCGCCCGGCCACTGCCCCCCGCTCCCCGGCGGGAACCAGCCCGGTCGGACCTGGCCGGCAGACTGCACTGTCCGCCCGCCGTACGGGACGACCCCGCACTCGGCGAGACAGTCAACGAGCGGCTGGTCCAGTGGGCCGAGGAGGTCGGGATCTATCCCGGCAAGCTCGACATGGTCCGCAAGGCCGGCTTCGGGCGCCTCATGATGCTCGCCCACCCCGAGACGGACGACCCCGACCGACTGCTGGCGGCGGCCAAGTGCGGGCTGTCCGAGTGGTCCGTCGACGACCACTACATGGACGGCGAGGTGGAGGAGGCCCGCCCCGAACTGCTCGGGCAGCGCCTCGCGATCGCCCACTCGGTGATCGACCAGGCCCATCTCCCGCGGGCGTACGCACCGCAGTTGGAGGAGGTGGTCCAGGCCGACCCGGTCATGCGGGCCCTGCGTTCGGGGCTGAACAACCTCGCCCGCTTCGCCACCACCACACAGGTGCGCCGGCTCCGCCACGAGCTCGGGATCATGTTCGTCGCCTACAACCAGGAGGGCGTCTGGCAGAACACCGGACAGACGCCGCCCGTCTGGGAGTTCCTGATGCACCGGCACGAGAACAGCTTCATCCCGTGCATGGTGCTCGTCGACGCGATCGCCGGTTACGAGGTGCCGCAGGGCGAGTTCGCCGACCCCCGGGTGCGCCGCGCGTTCACCTTGGCGGGATCGGCGACCGTGATCGTCAACGACCTGTACTCCATGGGCAAGGAGAACCCGACGGACTTCAGTCTGCCCCGGCTGATCGCCGCCGAGGACGGCTGCTCCCTGGAGGAGGCCGTCGACCGCACCGTCGACATCCACAACGAGCTCATGCAGACCTTCGAGGCCGAGGCCGCCGCCCTCAGTCTGACCGGCTCCCCCGAGCTGCGCCGGTTCTTCGCGGGCACCTGGGCCTGGGTCGGCGGCAGCCGCGAGTGGCACGCGAGCAGTGCCCGCTACCACGACGCCGACGCCAACGCCGCCTGAGCACAAGGCAGTTCCCCGCCCCCCACAAGTAAGCACGAGTGAGAAGGCCTTCCCCCCATGCCCCGTATCGACACGCAGATGGAGGGCTTCGCCATGGGCGACGTCCTGCGCACCGACTACCAGAAGTCCGTGGCCGCCTACTGGAACGCAGAGAAGGCCCCGGTCAACATCCGACTGGGCGAGGTCGACGGCCTCTTCCACCACCACTACGGCATCGGTGACTACGACCCCTCCGTCCTCGAGGGTCCGGCCGACACCCGCGAGCAGCGCATCATCGAGGAGATGCACCGCCTGGAGACCGCCCAGGCCGAGGTTCTCCTCGACCACCTCGGCGACATCGGCTCCGGCGACCGCCTCCTGGACGCCGGCTCCGGCCGCGGCGGCACCAGCTTCATGGCGAACGGCCGCTTCGGCTGTCACGTCGACGGCGTGAGCATCTCCGAGCAGCAGGTCGCCTTCGCGAACGAGCAGGCGGCCAAGCGGGGCGTGGCCGACAAGGTCGGCTTCCACTTCCGCAACATGCTCGACACCCGCCTGGACACCGGCTCCCGGCGCGCGATCTGGACCAACGAGACGACGATGTACGTCGATCTCTTCGAACTGTTCGCCGAGTTCTCCCGTCTGCTGGAGTACGGCGGCCGGTACGTGTGCATCACCGGCTGCTCCAACGACGTCACCGGCATGCGCTCCAAGGCCGTCAGCCGGATCGACGAGCACTACACCTGCAACATCCACCCCCGCAGCGAGTACTTCAAGGCACTCGCCGCCAACAACCTCGTCCCCATCCAGGTCGTCGACCTGACCCCCGACACCATCCCCTACTGGGAACTGCGTGCGAAGTCGTCGGTGGCCACCGGCATCGAGGACCCGTTCCTCACCGCCTACCAGGAGGGCAGCTTCCACTACCTCCTGATCGCCGCCGACCGCATCTGATCCCGGCGTTCGGGCCCGCGGACACTCGACGGGGGCGGGCCCGAACGCCGTCCCGCTGTTTTCTCATCCGCGGTCACACCCTCCTGGCCTGCGGTGTGAGAGCGGCGCAACTGAATGTCACACGCGGTCTAACAGCTCGGAAACCGGCAGCTCCGGCGATCGGACTAGCGTCGTGGCATGAGGGTGTGGACGCCGTTACGGCCGCTGCTCGGCAGGCTTGGCGCAATCGGCAAGGGCAGGCCGGGGCGCCGGCACGGTGAGGCGACGACGGCCGGCCGTCGGCCGGTGCCCGGCTGGGGCAGCATCCGGGGCCGGGTGGCGGTGGTCATCACGGTTCCCATCTGCCTGCTGCTGGCGGTGGCCGGTGTCGCCGTGCACGGCAGGGCCGAGGTCCTCGGCGATGCCCGGACGACCCGTGCCGAGGTCGGCCTCAGCCTGCGCATCCAGGCCCTGGTCCACCAGCTGCAACGCGAACGCGGCCTGACGAACGGCCTGTTGGGCGGCGAGAAGGACTTCCGCCCACCGCTCGCCGCCACCCGCAAGCGCGTCGACACGGCGCTGCACGGCCTGCGCAGCGAAAGCGCGGTCGAGGGCGTCGTCCGGCGGGACCTGCGGCGCCTTGCCGCCGTCCGTGCCGCCGCCGACCGGGGCAGCGCCGACCAGGTGACGACCCTCACCTTCTACACCACCGCCATCGGCGCCCTGAACACCGTGGACCCGGTGGCGGAGAACGCGGCGGGCGCCGACCCCCAACTCTCCGACGGACTTGCCGCGTTGCGGGAACTGGCCGCGGCCACGGAGTCCGTCGCCCTCGAACGCGGCCTCCTCAACGGCGTGTTCGCGAAAGGCGCCTTTCACGGCCACGCCTACATCGACTTCACCGAGGTGCGCGCCGAGCGCGTCGCCGCCCTCGCCCGCTTCCGGCAGGTCGCCACCGCACCCCAGCGCGCGGCCCTCAACAAGGCCTTCGCAACCGAGGACGCCCAACGCGCCACCGCCTACGAGAACCAGGCGGAAGAAGCCGCCGACGGCTCCGCGGTGCGGGCCGACGCCGGCACCTGGTGGGACGTGATGACCGTACTCGTCGACGATCTGTACGCCGTCCAGCAGTCGGTCGGCGACGATGTACGGCACCGGGCCGACCGGCTCAGCCACGACGCCGAGCTGGGCCTCTTCGCCTATCTCGGCGCGGGAACACTCATCGCCGTGCTCGTCGCCGGCCTGGCCGCCTTCGCCTCCCGCTCCCTCACCCGCCCGCTCCGCACGCTCGCCGAGGAGGCCCACGACGTGGCGACTCACCGGCTGCCCGCGACCGTCGCCCGCATCCAGCAATCCCCGCAGGACGATGCGGAGTTCCTCCCGCCGGAGTCCGCTCCGGACGCCCCTGACCCACGCCTGCTGGGCGGCGCGGCGGAGATCACCGCGGTCGCGGACTCCCTGCACGAGGTGGAACGCACCGCCGTCCACCTGGCCGCCCAGCAGGCCGGCCTGCGCCGCAACACCACCGAGTCCCTCGCCAACCTCGGCCGCCGCAACCAGAACCTCGTACGACGTCAACTCGGCCTGATCACCCGCCTGGAACGGCAGGAACTCGACCCGGACGCCCTCGGCGAACTCTTCGAGCTCGACCATCTCGCCACCCGCATGCGGCGCAACGCCGAAAGCCTGCTGGTCCTGGCCGGGCAGAATCCGCCGCGGCCCACGGTCGCACCCGCCGGCGCCCTGGAAGTCGTCCAGTCCGCCGTCGCCGAGGTCGAGCAGTACCGGCGGGTCCTGATCGCGACCGTGGAGCCGGTACGGGTGCGCGGGCACGCCGTCGCCGACGTCGCCCACCTCCTCGCCGAACTCATCGAGAACGGGCTGAACTTCTCGCCGCCGACCGAACCGGTCGAGGTGCACGGCTGGTACGACGCCGAGGACGACACCTACTCCTTCGCCGTCGTCGACCACGGCGTCGGCATGTCCGAGGCCGACAAGCAACGCGCCAACGCCCGCTTCTCCGACTCCGGCGAGGAGGCCCTCCTTGCCACGCCCACCCGCTTCCTCGGCCACCTCGTCGTCGGCCGGCTCGCCCACCGTCTCGGCGAGGGCACCCAGGTCCACCTCTTCGACACCGCCGGCGGTGGACTGTCGGCACTCCTGGTCCTCCCCGGACGCCTGCTCGCCCCCGCCGAGGACCCCAACACCCCGCCGCCGCCCGCCAAACCCGCAGTCTCCGCCCTGCTCAACGGCTTCCGAGCGGGTGTCGCCCGTGGTGAGGCCCGGACCACTCAAGGAGCGTCATCGTGACCACCGCCGTCCAGAGTTTCGGCTGGCTCATCTCGGAGTTCGTCCGTACCGCCGACGGTGTCACCGACGCCGTCGCCGTCTCCTCCGACGGCCTGCTCATGGCCGCCTCGGACACCCTCGGCCGGGATCGCGCCGACCACCTCGCCGCCGTCGTCTCCGGCATCACCAGCCTCGCCCAGAACGCGGCCACCGCACACGGCTTCCGCGGCATGAAGCTCGTCATGATCGAAATGCTGGGCGGCTTCCTCATGGTCGGCCGCATCCGCGACGGAAGCTGCCTCGGCGTCCTCGCCGCCGAAGGCTGCGACGTGGGCCTGGTCGGCTACGAAATGGCCGTCCTCGCCGACCGCTGCGGGGAACTGCTCACGCCGCAGTTGGTACGCGAGCTGCAGTCGATGCCTGCGTGAGCCAAACCGGTTGCGCAGTACGCAGGGGGTGGCCTTGGGGTACCGAGTGGGCGAGGTCAAGCGGCGATCGACAGCCCGGCGCACGCCACCGCCACCAGGGCAAGCACAACGGCGGTGAGGATCTGTACCGTTCTCATGCCTCGGCGCTCCTGCGGCCGCGACGGTCGGCCCCCAAGCGGGCGTAGCACTCTCACTGGGCAAACAACTGTCCGTCAGCGCCGCGGCCGTGCCCGCACTGCTCCTGCCGACCAGCAGATCCCCGCATCTGCCATGGCGGTGGTGGGTCCTGCCCGTTTTCTGCCTCGGCCGGCTGATCGTCGTCACGGCGAACACGTCGCTGGTCGTGGCCGCGTGCGACCACGCAGTCGGTGTACGTCGAGCCCGCGTCATCGCGGTGCTGCCCGGCCGCAAGGCCGCGGGTAAGCACCGCCAGGAGGAGCCGGTGGCCGAGACCGACAAGGACGAGGAGTACGCCGACTCCGCCGAGTGAACCGGCCCGCTCCCTGGAAGTCCTGCCCGGCCTCGTCCTGTCGGGGCCGGGCAACGGCGTCCGGGGAGCCCCGTCAAGACCGGGCGAGCTGCTCCACCCGTGCGTGCAGATGCCCGACGGCGTCCTCGGACTCCGGCTTCATGAGTACGCTCCTCAGGATCCGGGCTCCGTCGGTGTCCGTGCCGACCTTGGGATGCCGTACGGCGAACGCCTCGCGGCTCGCCCTGAAGGTGCTCAGGAACACCGGGTCCGGGCCGGTCATGCCGTCGGTGAGGATGCGGGCGGAGGTGGCGTCGATGCCGGACAGGGTGGCCGGTTCGACCGTGGGGAAGTAGCTGACGATGTCCAGCTCGGGCTGTTGGTAGAGCTCCAAGTGCTCTGATACGGCGATGAGTTCCGCCCACCTCACGGCGGCCCGGCGGCCGGCCGCCAGGACCCGGCCGAGGCCGTCCGGTGTCGGCGGCAGCAGCCGGAACGTGAACCACAGGGCCGCGGCGGCCGCCCCCGCACGGGAGCACTCCAGGCTGATCTCGCCGAGGTGGAGCTCGGTCGAGGTGAAGTAGGTGTACGGCGAGTCGTGCAGGTAGAAGCGGCCCACCTCGGGGTCGCGGAAGAGGACCGCGCCGCACCCGTAGGGCTGCAGGCCGTGCTTGTGCGGGTCGACCACGATCGAGTCGCACCGGGCGATGGCCCGCCAGGGCTCGGGCGGCAGCCCCTCGGGTCCCTCCGCGCCGGCGAGCAGGGTGAAGAAGCCGCCGTACGCGGCGTCGACGTGGACGCGCACGCCGTGGCGCTCGGCGACGGGCAGCACCTCGTGGACCGGATCCACGGCACCCAGTCCGGTCGTGCCGGTGGTCACGACGACCGTGCCGATCGCACCGGTGCGCAGGACGTCCTCGAGCGCGTCGAGGTCGATGCGGCCCCGGCTGTCGGTGCGCACGGGGTGGCCGGTCATGCCGAGGACGTGGCACATGCGGCCGTGGGTGTAGTGGGCGTCCTCGCTGTAGGCGATGCCCCGGCCGGGATGGAGTTCGCGGGCCACGAACAGGGCTTCCAGGTTGGCGATCGTGCCGCTGGTGGTGAGGTGGCCGAGGTGGGTGTCGTAGCCGAACATCGCGGCGAGCTGTGCGACGGCCTCGCGTTCCATGGCCGCGGTGGCGGGGCCGCCGTCCAGGGCGTGGTTGTTGGGGTTGATCAGCATGGCGGTGAGGTATCCGAGCACCGCGGCGGGGTGCGGGGGCTTGAGCATCTGGCCCGCGTAACTCGGATGGAAGAAGGGGTAGTTGTCCTTCAGCCTGCCCGTGAACTCCTCGAAGACCGCCGCGAGGCGGTCGTCGTCGACGTCGAGCGACGGGTGGGTGCGGTACGGGCCGAAGGTGTCGGCCCAGTCCTGTATGGCGTCGGTGGCTCGGCCGAGCCAGTGCTGCAGATCCACTGTGCTCTCCCTCTCTCGCGGGTGCTGCCGCACACCATAGGATTTCATTGACTACTCAGCAATTGACTGCTCAGTGATTGAGACAGCAGTAGGTGAGCTTGCAGTAGGTGACCTGGCAGTAGGGTTCGTACGTGAATGCCAGGAGCTCCCGGAGTCATGAGGCTGCCGCAACCCGTGCCGCCAACAGCCCGCTGGTGCGCGATTTCGGCCTGCTGATCAGGTCCGCCACTCGCATCGAGCAGCGGATCGACAGCGAGGTGCGGCAGGAGTGCGGCATCAGCCACACGATGCTGGAGGTGCTGATACGGCTCTGCCGGCAGTCCGGCGAGGAGGTCTCGCAGCGGCAACTCGCCGACGACCTCACGCTCACCAGCAGCGGCACGACCCGGCTGGTCGACCGCATGGAGGAGGCCGGGCTGGTCCGCCGCGTGCCGTCCCCGGGGGACCGCAGGGTGGCCCTGGTGGAGCCGACCGAGGAGGGCCGGAAAGTGTTCGTCAGGGCCGCGGCCGTGCATGCGCGCGTGGTGGAGGAGTGCTTCGTCAAGCCCCTGGCCGCCGACGACTACGCCCGGCTCACGCGGGCGCTGGGCGAGATCGACAGGGCCCTGCGCTCGGACGGCGGGTGACGCTCGTAGGCTCCGCTCCTCGGCTTAACTTGACCCTGGGGTCAAGTTACGTGCTACCGTCGACGGTAAGTTGACCTGGTGGTCACGTTTACTGTCGTGCCAAGGAGCAGACCCATGTCCAAAGTGATCGTCGTCTTCGGTGCCGGTACCGGTCTCGGTGTGTCTGTGGCCCGCCGCTTCGGGCGGGAAGGGTTCCGGGTCGCCCTGGTGGCCCGGCGCAAGGAGCGGCTGGACGCCCTCGCCGAGCAGCTTGCCGGTGAGGGGATCGAGGCGGCCGCCTTCTCCGCCGACCTTTCCCGGCCCGCCGAGGTGCCCGCGCTCGTCGACGCGATTCGTGACCGCTTCGGCCGTATCGATGTCGTCGAGTACGGGCCGATCAGCGGCGACCAGGGCTTCACCGCGGCCACCGAACTGGACGCGGCCACCCTGGAGAGCCTGCTGCCGCTGCTGCTGCTCACCCCCGTCGAGGTGGTCCAGGCCGTACTGCCGGAGTGGACCGAGCGCGGCGACGGGGCCTTTCTGCTGACGCAGGGCTACTCGGCGGCGCAGCCGCTGCCCCAACTCAGCGGCGTGGGACCGGTGATGTCCGCCGCCCGCAACTACCTGTACTCCCTCAACGCCGAACTGGCCGGCACCGGTGTCTACGCCGGCACGCTGACCATCGGGGCCGCGATCGCCCGCAGCGAGATGGGCGAGGCGGCCGCGGCCCGGATCGAGGCCGAGTCGGCCGCCGGCGCGAAGTTCCCGGTCGTCGACCCGGACCAACTCGCCGAGCACTACTGGGACATGTACGTCAAGCGTGATCGAGTCGAGCGGTTCCACCCCGAGACGCTCACCCCGCAGGCCGCGGCGTAGCGGCCGGCGTCAGGCCTCCTGCAGCACCGGCGCGGCAATCTCCCCCGAGCCGCGGACGATCAACCGGGTCGGGACGGTGACGGTGCGTGCTCGGGAGCGGTCGCCGTCCAGGCGGGCGAGGGCGGTTGTCGCGGCCGCCCTGCCGATTTCCTCGGGGTCCTGGGCGACGACGGTCAGGGCGGGTTCGAGTGCCTCGGCGAGCGATACGTCGTCGAAGGCGACGACGGCCACGTCCTTGCGCTTGCTGCGGGCGAGTTCGGCGACTATGCCCAGCGCCATGATGTTGTTGCCGGCGAACAGGGCCGTGGGCGGATCGGCCAGGTCGAGCAGGGCCGAGGTCACGGCCTCGGCCCCCTGCTGGTCGTGCGCGCTGGCGACCAGTGTGCGGTCGTAGGGGATGTCGGATTCCTGCAGGGCGGTGCGGTAGCCGGCCAGACGTTCGCGACGCGTGTAGAGCTTGGCCGGCAGATCCCCGATGAAGCCGATGCGCCGGTGCCCGTGGGTGATCAGGTGGGCGACGCCCTCGTGGGAGCCGGCGCGGTTGGAGCTGACGACGCTGTCCGTGGACAGTCCCGCGCCCGGACGGTCGATGAAGACGACGGGCAGGCCCCTGGTGCGGTGGGCCTTGAGGTGGGAGTGGTCGGCGCCGACGGACGGCGCGACCATCAGGATGCTGACGCGGCGCGCGAGGAACTTGTCCGTCAGCGCGCGCTCGCGGTCGGGATCGTCCGCGGAGGAGCCCATCAGCAGGGTCAGTCCGCGGTCGCGGACGGTGTCCTCGATGCTCCGGGCCACGGCCCCGAAGAAGGGGTTGGCCAGGTCGGGGATGACCAGTCCGACGGTGGTGTCCGGTCCGCCCACGCGGATGTTGCGCGCCATCAGGTTCGGCTGGAAGCCGAGTTTGGCGACGGCGGCGAGAACCTGCTCCCTGGTCTCGGCGGAGGCGGGTCCGTCCTCGTTGAGGACGCGGGAGACGGTCTTGGCGCTGACGCCCACTTCTCGGGCGACGTCTGCCAGCGTCGGGCGGCGGTTCGCTGCCATGGAGGAAACAGTCTCCTGTGCTCGTCGGTTCCGACCGCGGCCTCGGCCGGAACCTGTGAGTGATTCAGTTGGCCTGAACTCCCGCGGCCTTCGCGGCCTCGGAATCCGCTACGACAGTACCTCCGGCCGCATCGACGGTGAGCGCGCCGGTCATGATGGCGACGACCTCCGCCATGGAGTAGTCGGACGGCTTGATCACGGCAGCACGCTTGCCCAGCCGGTGGACGTGGATCCGGTCGGCGATCTCGAAGACGTGCGGCATGTTGTGGCTGATCAGAACCACCGGCATGCCCTTGTCGCGGACGCGGCGGATCAGGTCCAGAACCTGCCCGGACTCCTTCACGCCGAGGGCGGCGGTGGGCTCGTCCATGACGACGACGCTGCTGGCCCAGGCGACGGACCGGGCGACCGCGACGGCCTGCCGCTGACCGCCGGAGAGCGTCTCGACCGACTGCGTGAGTGAGCGCAGGCCGATCTTCAGGTCGGCCATGTGCTCGGCGGCCTCCTGGCGCATGCGCTTCTTGTCCAGCATGCGGAAGACACTGCCGAGGACACCGGGGCGGCGCAGTTCGCGTCCCAGGAACATGTTCGAGGCGATGTCCATGGACGCGGCCACGGCGAGGTCCTGATAGACCGTCTCGATGCCGTGGGCGCGGGCGCTCTGCGGACCGGAGAAGGTGATGGGCTTCCCGTTGAGCCGTATCTCGCCCGCGTCCGGGACCACCGCTCCGGTCAGCGCCTTGATCAGGCTGGTCTTGCCGGCACCGTTGTCGCCGATGACGGCGAGCACCTCACCGGGCAGCAGGTCGAAGTCGGCGCCGTCGATCGCGGTGACATGGCCGTAGCGCTTGACCAGACCGCGGGCCTGCAGCACGGGCGTGGGGGAGGAGGTGGCGGTCATCGGGCCTTCTTCCGGGAGATCTGGTCGACGGTCACCGCGAGGATCACCAGCACGCCGGTGATCAGGGTCTGGTAGATGGACGCGACGCCCATCAGCTGCAGGCCGTTGCGGAAGACACCGACGATCAGGACGCCGATGAAGGTGCCCAGGACCGAACCGCGTCCGCCGAAGAGGCTGGTGCCGCCGAGCACCACGGCCGTGATGCTGTCGAGGTTGTCGGTCTGGCCGGCCTGCGGATCGCCCACTCCGGTGCGGGAGATGAGCAGCAGGGCGGCGATGCCGTAGAGCAGGCCCGCCACGGTGTAGATGCCGATGGTCAGGCGGGAGGTGCGGATGCCGTTCAGGCGGGCCGCTTCCTGGCTGTTGCCCAGGGCGTAGACGTGCCGGCCCCAGCTGGTGTTGCTCAGCGCGTACGCCAGGAGGAGGAACAGGGCGATGGTGACCAGGGAGCCGTAGGTGATGTCGGTGTGGCCGAGCGGGAAGGTCTGGCCGAGGGCCGTCAGCGGGCCGGGCAGGCCGGTGACCGTCTGCTCCTCGGAGTAGATGTGGGTCAGCGCGAACGCCACGTTGAGCATGCCGAGGGTGACGATGAACGGCGGCAGCGGGATCTTCTGCACCAACAGCCCGTTGAGCAGGCCGAATCCGGCGCACACGGCGATGCCCAGAGCGATGGCGACGAGCGGGGGCAGGGTGCCGTTGGCGGCCATCTTGGCGATCATGATGCTGCCGAAGGCCATCACGGCACCGCACGACAGGTCGATGCCCGCCGTGAGGATGATCAGGGTCTGGCCGATGGCGAGCGTGCCGACGACCATGACCTGCTGCACGATCAGCGAGAAGTTGCCGCCCGTGAGGAACTGGTCGGTCGAGATGGAGAAGAAGACGCAGGCCAGGAGGAGGGCGACCAGCGGGCCGGTGGTCGGTGCCGTGAGCAGTCTGCGGGCCGCGGTCGGCACCTTGAGCTCGGCGTACGGCGAGGACTTGCTCGGGGGCGTGGTCGTGGCTGTCATGCGAAGTCCTTGTCGGAAGACAGATGTCTGTGTCCGTCCTTGCCGCAGGCGTCGGAGGACAAGGAGACGAGGGGGCGGCCGCCCCTGGTCGGGGAGGAGGGGCCGGCCGCCCCGCTGAAGGGGAGAGACGGAGTCGTACGGTGCTGCCGGGCCGCTCAGCCCCAGCAGTTCTGCAGGCCGAACGCGGTGTCCTTGGACGTGACACCGGCCTGCGCCTTGTCGGTGATCAGGTTGACGCCGGTGTCGGTGTAACCGGACACCTTCTTGCCGTTCTTGGCGTACGTCACCACGGCCTTGACGCCCTCGGCGGCCATCTTCAGCGGGTACTGCTGCGACGTGGCGGCGATCTTGCCGTCCTTGACCGCCTGGGTGCCGGTGCAGCCGCCGTCGACCGAGACGATCAGCACGTCCTTCTCCCGGCCCTTGGCCTTGAGCGCGGTGTACGCACCCAGCGCGGCCGGCTCGTTGATCGTGTAGACGAGGTTGATGTCGGGGGCCTTCTGCAGACAGTTCTCCATCGCCGTCTGGCCCTTGGCCTGGTCGCCGCCGGTGTCCTGGGCGCAGGCGACGTCCTTGTCCGTGGCGCCGAAGCCCTGAAGGAAGCCGTTGTGCCGCTGCACGCCCACGGAGACGCCCGGCGCGAGGTCGAGGGTGGCGATCTTCGCGGTCTTGCCCTTCATGGCGGCCTTGGCGTATGCGCCGATCAGCTTGCCCGCGTTGAGGTTGTTGGTGGCGAAGAGGGCGTCGACCGCGCTCTGCGGCTCGGTCGGGGTGTCCAGGGCGATGACCAGAACGCCCTTGGCGCGGGCCTTCTGGATCGCGGGCACGATGGCCTTGGAGTCGCTCGGGGTGATCAGGATGCCCTTCACACCGGAGGCGACCATGTTCTCGATCGCGGTGACCTGACCGGCGTTGTCACCGTCGAACTTGCCCGCGGCGCTGACCAGTTGGGCGCCGTCCGCCTTGGCGGCCTTCTCCGCGCCCTCCTTCATCTTCACGAAGAACGGGTTGGTGTCGGTCTTGGTGATCAGACCGACCTTGATGCTGCCCGAACCGGCGCTGGTGGAACCCGACTTGGAGCCGGACCCGCAGGCCGTCAGCGTGAGGGCCGCGACGCCCATGACCGCGGCGACTCTGAGCAGAGGGGAGGACAGACGAGTGGTGCGAGGCATCTTCGACTCCTGTGGGATGGCGAGCGGCACGGGGCTGGGGATCACTGCATGCCGCCCGGTGTCATCGTTGACTTATGTCATCGTTGACACCGCATGGCGAGGATGATGGACTCCGGCTCCGGGAAACGTCAATGCCTTGCGCTCGTCACAAATCGGCAAACACCGGCGCCGCCGCCCACCCCGGCTGTCCGGCAACCGCGCCACGACGTGCCCGCCGCGTCCGTACGTCCGTCAGAGAAGAGCAGCTCATGAGCCTGCGCCAGATCACCGTCCTGGGGGAGTGCGTCGCCGACGCCTTCACCGAACCCGCGAGCACCACGAACGAACTCGCCCTGCGGGTGCTGCCGGGCGGCGGACCTGCGAACACGGCGGTTTCCCTGGCCCGCCTCGGCACCCCCGCCCGCTTCCTCGCGCGGCTGTCCGGCGACGTGTTCGGCCGGCTGTTCCGCGGCCACCTCGAGGCGTCCGGCGTGGACCTGTCGGACGCCGTTGCGGCGGCCGAGCCCAGCACACTGGCCGTGGCGGAGCTGGACGCCCGGGGCCAGGCGGCGTTCTCCTTCCACGCGCAGAACACGGCCGACTGGCAGTGGACCGCCGAGGAGTTGGCCCGGGTGGACCTGTCCGGGACCGCCTGCGTGCACACCGGATCCCTCGCCCTGGTCCAGCAGCCCGGCGCGGCCGTGGTGGAGGACTTCCTGGCGGCGGCCGCGCCCGCCGCGACCATCAGCATCGACCCCAACGTCCGGCCGCTGCTCGTGCACCCCGACGTCTACCGTGCCCGGCTGGCCCACTGGTGCGCCCTCGCCGACGTGCTGCGCCTGAGTGAGGACGACCTGGAACTTCTGCTGCCGGGCACCCCGCCCGAGCAGGCATGCGACATCTGGCACGCGGCGGGCGCGCGACTCGTCGTGATCACCCGCGGCGCCGACGGCGCGCTGGCCTCGCTCGACGGCGAACGGGTCCAAGTGCCCGCCGTACCGACGACCGTCGTCGACACGGTCGGGGCAGGGGACTCCTTCACCGCCGGGCTGCTGCACCACCTGGGCGCCCGCGGGCTCCTCGGCGGCCGGCTGACGGAACTCCGGCTCGACGACGTGGCGGAGGCCTGCCGCTTCGCCGCCCGGGTCGCGGCCCTGACCTGCTCGGTCGCCGGTCCCAACCCACCGTGGCAGAGCCGGTTGGAGCAGCTCGCCGCCGATCCCGCATGACCGGTACGGGAGCGGTGCAGCGGGAGATCACGACCGAACCGTTGACGCGGCTGTGGGAGCGAGGTCATCATCGGGCCCAGGTGATGTCATCGATGACACAAGTCAACGATGACATTCATGAGTGCTGGACCTGACGTGCGCTGGACCTGACCTCCCATCGTTACTGACCCCGGACCGGTCCCGACCACGAAGGACGCGACACCGTGAACAAGACTCTGCTCGCCGAGTTCACCGCCCGCGAGGGCGCGGAGGACGAGGTCTCCCGGCTGATCCTCGAGTACGCCAAGAAGGTGCGCGAGGAAGAGGGCAACCTCGCCTTCGACGTCTACACCAAGACGGCCGAGCCGCGCGCCTACTGGATCTTCGAGGTGTACCGGGACGAGGACGCCTTCCAGGCCCACCTGAAGGCGCCCTACGGCGGTCCGTTCAACACGGCTCTCACCCCGCTGATCGAGGAGGACGCGTCGGTGCTGACCTTCCTCGACCCGCTGTCGTGACCGGCGGCGATCCGGACCGATTTCGACGCGTCTTCATGGCAGGGAGCGGGTGAGCCAGCCGCGACCGGAGGCGGCCATTGGCACTTCAGCCGCCGGAGCTGGGTGGACGAGCGCGCCGACGTGGCGGCCTCCGTCTACGCCGGCCCGCGCGCCGCGGTCTTCGGCAACTCCACGGTGACCGGCAACGCCCGCATCGAGGGCCTTGTCTGGGCCAACTCCGGGGCCACGATCAGCGGCAACGTGGTCGTCGAGGACCATGCCATCGTGCAGGACGGGGCCGACCTGTCGGGCAACCTCGTGGTCGGCGGCGACGCCGAGATGTGGATCACCTGGTCCTCCGGCACCTATCTGCTCCACAATCCCGCCCGGCGCTGCGACGGCAACGGCGGCGAGAGCGACATCAACCCGCCCCACGGCACCCTCACGGACGCAGATCTCGCGATCAGCTAGGTGTGAACCCTCCCGCGGGCCGACTCCAGCCCTGGGGCCGGGTGCGGAAACAGGACCTCGACTCCATGCCCCGCCCCGTTCCTTGAACGCGGTGAGTCGGTGTCGAGCTCGCCGCATGTCCGTGACACCTCCGACTCGGAGATCCCGCTGTCCGCGCCCAGGCTTTGACCAGGTCATCGACCGAGCGGGGCAAGGCGCCGATGCGCTCGCACAGCACCCTGATCGTCTCAACCCCGTCGACCGTAGGCAGTGACTCCAGCAGCCGGATCAGTCAGACCGGGACAGGGCCATCGTGAGGCCGCCGAAGCTCTTCAGCCCGGTGATGAACGCCTTCAGCGAGTCGCGAGCCCGCTCCCGAGACGGCTCCCAGACGCGGGTGCACGAGTGGTGGACGTAGTCGTACATGGCATCGCGCATGTGGCTGTAGTTCATGTTCGCCCACGCCGCGGGCGGATTCTGCACGCCGACCGAGTTCCAGGTGTCGCCGAAGTGGCAGGCTCGGGTCTTGCAGTTCAAGACGCCGACCTCGTACTCCTGCGACACGTCCGGCAGGTCGGCGACGGGAAGCTCCGGCGGCCCGAGCAGCGGAGCCGGCACCTCGTTGGCCTTGTTCTTCCACGCGGTGACCCACATGACCACGCAGGGCAGCGTCAGCAGACGCGGACCGCGCCCGAGGCCGATCTTCGCCAGCTGAGGATTCGATACGTCCTGCCAGTCCTCCCATCCTTGAGCGGTCGACGGAAGCTGCACTCCGTCGTATGGCAGGAGCGTCCCGTCGAATTCCAGGAAGAGCAGGGGGAGACCTGCACCGTCGACCATGGCCGTCAGCCGTCAGCCGTCAGCCGTCAGCCGTCAGCCGTCAGCCGTCAGCCGTCAGCCGTCAGCCGTCAGCCGTCAGCTGTGGCCGGCGCTGTTGGTATCACCCTCACGCCGGCTTCCCGCAGAGCTGTACAAGTCGCGTTGTTTTCGGGGGCGTTGGTGATGAGTACATCCAAGTCCTCGGGATCGCAGATCTTCACCATGCCGGTGCCGGGGAACTTGCTCCTGTCGGCGAGGAGGACCACCTTGTCGCCGGCGGCGATCATGGCGCGCCGGGCGGGCACCTCGGCCACGGTGGTGTCCATGACCTGACCCCCGGGCCGGAGGCCGCACGCACCCATGAACAGCCAGTCGGCATGGACCTGGCGGAGGTTGTCCTCGGCCATGAAGCCGTCCAGCATGCGTGACTCGCGGATGACCATGCCGCCCAGCAGCATCAGCTCGATGTTCTCGTCATCGCGCAGTTCGTCGAAGACCGCGAGGTTGTTGGTGATCACGGTGAGCCGGCGGCCGCGCAGTCGAAGGGCCAGCCGGTGGACCGTCGTGCCGCTGTCGAGGATGACCGACTGGCCGTCCTCGATCATGGTGGCCGCCCGGGCGGCGATCGCATCCTTCTCGTGCACCTGAACCGCGGCAGCCTCGTCGAAGGGCGGCGGCTCTTCCTCGATGACCGCTCCGCCGTGCACCCGGGTCAGGCGCCCGTCCGCCTCCAGTTTGAGGAGGTCACGGCGGATGGTCGCCGCACTGGCATCCAACTGCTCGGCGAGGTCGGTCACGGAGGCGGTGCCGCCGGACCGCAGGGCCTGCAGGATGAGTTGGTGTCGTCGTTCAGCCAGCACGAACCGGACACTACACGCTGTCGGTCGACACAACCTGCCCGGATTTGGCTGCGGTTGACGACTGCGCATGGTCCCAGGGTGACTGCTCACCAAAGCCCTGAGCGCGCCGTGATCACGGAACAGTGCACCCCTCGGTGGAGGAAAGGCGTCGAAGCCCTCTTGCATGTTCTATGGCATACACCATAAGTTACTTACCGGTAGTGTCGGGGTGTCCGAGGAAGGGCGGTGACGGTGTGAGTCCGCGCAAGAGTGACAGCCGGGAGCGGATGGTCCTCGGTGCCGCCGCTCTGCTCGGTGAGTACGGCGTCGGCGCGACCAGCGTCGACCGGGTCCTCGCGCACACCGGTGCCCCGCGCGGGTCGGTCTACCACCACTTCCCGGGCGGGCGCGCCCAGTTGATCGACGAGGCGGTGGCGCTGGCCGGCGACTACATCGCCGACCTCATCGACGCCGCGACGCGGGCCGACGACGTGACCGAGGCGATCGACGCGTTCTTCGACCTGTGGCGGGACCGGCTCGTGGAGAGCGACTTCCGGGCCGGCTGCCCGATCGTGGCGGTGGCCGTCGAGACCAACGACGACGCCCCGCATCTGGCCCGCTCCGCCGCCGAGGTCTTCGCCCGCTGGCGGGACGCACTGGCCGGCCTGTTCCTCCGCAACGGCCTGCCCGAGGCACGCAGCAGGAGACTGGCCGCCTTCGTCATCGCCGCGGTCGAGGGCGCCGTGATCATGTGCCGGGCCGAACACAGCACCGCACCCTTGGACGATGCCGCCGCCGAGATCCACGACCTGTTGGTCCACGCCCTGCGCGACCGGCACGACCCCGACCCCGACCCCGATCCCGGTCGCGGCACCCGCCCGTGACCGCCCACCCCGAGGGAGCCGCCATGCCCCAACTCGACCGCCAGGACAACGTGTTCGTCCTCGACCTCGGAGACGGCGAGAACCGTTTCCACCCCGACTGGATCGCCGCCGTCGACGCCGCGCTGGACGAGGTGGAGAAGGCGGACGGGCCGCGCGCCCTGGTGACCGCGGCGACGGGCAAGTTCTACTCCAACGGTCTCGACCTGGACTGGCTGTTCGCCCACGCCGACCAGCACCAGGACTACGTCGTCTCCGTGCACGGGCTGTTCGCCCGGCTGCTGTCCCTGCCGGTGGTCACCGTGGCGGCGCTGCAGGGGCACACCTTCGCCGCCGGCGCCATGTTCTCCCTGGCTCACGACTTTCGGGTGATGCGCGCCGACCGCGGCTTCTGGTGTCTGCCCGAGGCAGACATCAACATCCCCTTCACGCCTGGCATGTCCGCCCTCATCCAGTCCCGCCTGACCCCGCGCACCGCCCATGAGGCCATGGTCACCGCACGCCGGTACGGCGGCCACGACGCCCTGTCCGCCGAGATCGTCGACCACGCCGTGGACGAAGATGCCGTACGGACCACGGCAGTTCGGATCGCACAGGCCCAGGCCGCCAAGGCGGGCGATACCCTCGCGACCATCAGGACCCGCATGTACGCGCCCGCCCTCGCCGCCCTGCGCGATACCGGCAATCCCCTCGGCTGAACCCGGACCCCGGACCCCGGACCGCGAGCACCACACAGCAAGGAGCACTCCCGTGTCCACGACCGACCTCACCGCCCTGTCCGGCCTGGAACTGATGCGCTGGATACAGTCCGTGAAGGCGACCGAGGCCGACATCCCCTCCATCGGCAGGCTGCTCGGCATGCGGTTCGACGAAGTGGAGCACGGCCGTACCGTCGTCTCGCTCGACACCCGCCCCGACTTCGCCAACCCCCTCGGCGCCGTCCACGGTGGCATCGCGGCCACTCTGCTGGACTCCGTCATGGGGTGCGCGGTGCACACGACCCTGCCCGCGGGTGTCGGCTACACGACCCTCGAACTGAAGGTCAACTACATCCGGGCCGCCCACACCGGCGGCCAGACGCTCGTCGCGGAGGGCAACGTCATCCACGCCGGCCGGCGCACCGCCACGGCGGAGGGCAAGGTCGTGGACGACCAGGGGAAGCTGATCGCCCACGCCACCACGACCTGCCTCATCCTCGGACGGGACTGAGGACTCCGCTGCCGCAGACGATCCGAATGGTGATCCCAGGGCGGTGGCCGAGAGCAGGGCAGGGCCGTCGCCGAATAACTCGGGTGCGGATGGCGGCACTTGCGCATAGGGTTCCGCGCGCAGGGCTGCCATGGGGCCCTGGCGGCAGCAGTCGGCCAGCGGATCGGAGATGTGCAAGGAATGACTTCTCAACTGTTTGCGCTCTGCTTCGAAGCGAGCCGTCCGCTGCGGCTCGCGCAGTTCTGGTCCGGGCTCCTGGGATGGGAGATGACCGACGATCCGCACGGCGGCGTCACGCTGCTGCCCAGCGACGACACCGGGTTCCGTATCCGTTTTGTGCCGACCCAGGAGCAGAAGGCCGGCCAGAACCGGATGCACTTCGACCTGACGAGCACATCCCTGGAGGGGCAGCAGAAGACCGTGGCCGACGCGCTGGAACTCGGCGGACGGCACATCGACGTCGGTCAGCGCCCGGAGGAGGGCCACGTGGTGCTCGCCGACCCGGACGGCAACGAGTTCTGCGTCATCGAGCCGGGCAACAACTTCCTCGCCGAATGCGGCTTCATCGGAGCGCTGGCCTGCGACGGTTCGCAGGACGTCGGCTACTTCTGGAGCGAAGCGCTGAGGTGGCCGCTGGTCTGGGATCAGGACCAGGAGACCGCGATCCGCTCGCCGCACGGCGGTCCGAAGATCACGTGGGGCGGTCCGCCCGTCGCACCGAAGACGGGGCGGAACCGGCTGCATTTCGACCTCGCTCCACCGACTGACGGTGACCAGAAGGCGGAGGTCGACCGTCTCGTCTCCCTCGGGGCGACCCGAGTCGACTCCGGCGAGGGCGAGACCGGTCGGGTGGAGATGCTCGATCCCGACGGCAACGAGTTCTGTGTGCTGACACCTCGGTAGCGAGGGCAGTGCCGGGCGGGCGTCAGCGCGGTGTGATGCCGTCGAAGGCGATGCCGAGGAGGCCCTCGCCGGCGCCGGGGGTGAACTCGGCTGCGTCGGCCGGCTGTTCGACGACAGTGGCGTCGTGCCGTGGTGACTTGCGTGGCCCCACCGGTGGCCGTGGACGCCGGTGGGGCGGCGTGCGCCGACGTGGTGTCGGGGTACGCCGCCCTCGGGCGGGACGAGTTGCGGGAGACGGCCCGCGCGGTCATGGCGGTTACTTCGGGTCGCTGTTGAACTTCGCGGCCGACCAGAAGTAGCCGAGCACCGCGAGGCCCAGGCACCAGGCGATGGCGAGCCAGCCGTTGTGGCCGATCTCGGTGCCGAGCAGCAGGCCGCGCAGGGTCTCGATGGCCGGGGTGAACGGCTGGTACTCGGCGATCGGCTGGAACCAGCCCGGCATCGTGTCGGCCGGGATGAAGGCGCTGGAGATGAGCGGCAGGAGGATCAGCGGCTGGGCACTGTTGGCGGCGGCTTCGGCGTTCGGGCTGGCCAGGCCCATCCCGACGGCGATCCAGGTCAGGGCCAGGGCGAAGAGTACGAGCAGCCCGAACGCGGCCAGCCATTCCAGGACGGTGGCGTCGGTGGAGCGGAAGCCGATGGCCACCGCGACGGCGCCGACCAGGACCACGCTCATCACGCACTGCAGCACGCTGCCGATGACGTGCCCGATGAGTACGGAGCCGCGGTGGATGGCCATGGTGCGGAAGCGGGCGATGATGCCCTCGTTCATGTCGGTGGCGACGGACACCGCGGCCCCGATCACCGTGCCGCCGATGGTCATCATCAGGATGCCCGGGACGATGTAGGCGATGTAGTCGGAGCGGTCGGTGCCGCCGATGCCCGCGCTCATCACGTTGCCGAAGATGTAGACGAACAGGAGCAACAGCATCACCGGGGTGAGCAGCAGGTTCAGGGTGAGGGACGGGTAGCGGCGCGCGTGCAGGAGGTTGCGCCGCAGCATCGTCTTCGAGTCGCGTACGGCGAGGGAGAGGGCGCTCATCGGGCAGACTCCTTGGGCTGGTTGGGGACGTTGCCGGGGCCGGTCAGGGCGAAGAACACGTCGTCGAGGTCGGGGGTGTGCACGGTCAGTTCGTCGGCTTCGATGCCGGCCGTGTCGAGCCAGTCGAGGAGGGAGCGCAGTTCGCGCTGGCTGCCGTCGCTGGGGATGTGCAGGGTGAGCGCCTCGTCGTCGCGGGTGGTCTCGCGTAGCGCGGAGGCGGCGGACCGGTAGGCGGCGGGGTCGGTGAAGCGGAGTCGGATGTGGCCGCCGGGGATGAGGCGCTTGAGCTCCTCGGCGCTGCCTTCGGCGGCGATGGTGCCGTTGTTCAACACCGCGATGCGGTCGGCGAGTTGGTCGGCCTCGTCCAGATACTGGGTGGTGAGGAAGACGGTGACGCCGCCGGTGACGAGCTCGCGGATGATCTGCCACATGTTGTGCCGGGAGCGGGGGTCGAGGCCGGTGGTGGGTTCGTCGAGGAAGATGATCCGTGGGCTGCCGACCAGGGTCATGGCGATGTCGAGGCGGCGTTTCATGCCGCCGGAGTAGGTGGAGGCGGGTTTCTGCGCGGCGTCCACCAGGTCGAAGCGGTCCAGGAGTTCGGCGGTGACCCGGCGCCCCTCCGCGCGGGAGAGGTGGTGCAGGTCGGCCATGAGGAGCATGTTCTCCTCGCCGGTGATCAGGCCGTCCACGGCGGAGAACTGCCCGGTGACACCGATCGCGGCGCGGACCGCCTGCGCCTCGGCGGCCACGTCGTGGCCGCCGACGCGGATCTCGCCCGAGGCGGGGTCGGGGGAGATGAGGGTGGAGAGGATGTTGACGGCCGTGGTCTTGCCGGCGCCGTTCGGGCCGAGCAGGGAGAAGATCGTTCCCTCGGGGACGGCCAGGTCGATGCCGTCGAGCACGACCTTGTCGCCGTAGGACTTGCGCAGCCCGTGTGCCGCGATGGCCGGGGTGGTCATAAGGGCTCCTTCAGAAGCAGCGGATCAGGGGTTGCGGGTCAGGGGCTTGCGGATCAGAGGCTGCGGGCGGTGATGTCGCCGCGGGAGGTGGTGGCGTGGATGTCGAGTGCGGTGGTGCCGTCGTTCTTGAGGGTGTTGCTGACGCGGCCGTGGTCGGTGCCGGCGTCCAGGGCGGCCGAGACGCCGGCGGCGGCGGTGACGGAGATGTCGCCGTCCTGGGTGCGCAGCACGACGGTGCCTTGTACGGCCTCGGCGATGCGGATGTCGCCGCGTGCGGTGCTGATCTGTGCGGGGCCGGTCAGGCGGCCGACCTCGATGTCGCCGTCGGTCGCGGTGAGGCGGATGCTCGCCGCCTCGTCGATCTTGATGTGGCGGTGGGCGCCGTCGAAGGTGATCTCGCCGAGGCGTCCGACGCCGCGTAGTTCGGCGGCGGCCGCCGTGGCGTCGATGCGGGAGTCGGCGGGCAGTTGGACGGTCACCTCGACGGATCCGGAGGTGCCGAGGAGGCGGTTGTGCGCGGCGGGGGCGGCGATGCGCAGGACGCCGTCGCCGTAGCCGACCTCGATCTGCTCCGCCGCCTTCACGTCGCGGCTCTTGGCGGCGTTGGCGGGCAGGACCTCGACGACGGTGTCGGCGCGGTCGGCGGCGATGAACCGGATGCGGCCCGCGGGGATGTCCAGGACGGCCAGGACGGGGGCGGGGGTGTCGAACTTCTGCATCGTGCTCTCCTTCGACTCGCTGTTTCTGATGAAGGAAAAGCTACGTTGCGTTCATGAATACGGCAACAAGTTCGTTGCGGAAATTCACTGCCATTGCAGGCCAGCGACAGGAAATCGTTGCAATGGTTTGAGAACTAATGCAACAGCAGCCACTCGTTGCGTTGCAATGGTTTGAGAGTGAACGCTATGCTGGCGGCGGCACCAGGGAGAGACGAAGGAGATCGCAATGCCGGGAGGCAGGCTCACCCAGCAGGAACGCCAGCAGATCGCGTCGGGGCTGGCCGACGGCCTTGCCTACGCGGAGATCGCCAGACGCCTCGACCGTCCGACCTCGACGATCACGCGTGAGGTGATGCGCAACGGCGGCCCCGCCGCCTACCGCGCCGACCTGGCCCACCACGCCACCGAACGCCGCGCCCACCGGCGCAGGCAGGCCGCGCCCCGGGGCGGGGCGGAGGCACCCACGCAGGCTCATGGACGCGACGCCGCCGCCGTGCGGGAGTACGAGGAGACGCTGGCCACCCTGTTCATGCAGCAGGGCCTTCCCAAGATGATGTCCCGAGTGCTGACCTGCCTCTACACCACCGACGCGGGCAGCCTCACCGCGTCCGAACTCGTCCAGCGCCTTGAGGTCAGCCCGGCGTCCGTCTCCAAAGCGATCGCGTTCCTCGAGAATCTGGACCTCGTCCGCCGGGAACCGGGCGAAGGGCGCCGCGAGCGCTACGTCGTCGACGACGACGTCTGGTATCAGTCGATACTCGCCAGCGCCCGCGCCACCGCCCAGCTCGCCGAGACCGCACGGCAGGGCGTCGGCATCCTCGGTTCCGGCACCCCGGCCGCCACCCGCCTGGAGAACATCGCCCGCTTCGTCGGCTTCGTCACCGAGAGCATGACCCGCGCCGCGGAACAGGCCCGCGAGGTCCTCCACACGAAGCCCGAAACGCCCTCGGACAGCGCCGCCGGGCCGAGTTAGCGAGGTTCACCGACCGGCGGCCAGTTTCGCGGTGACGGATCGAGCCACCCGGACCACCCTGTCGTCCGACACGGTGGCCGACTTGGTCGAGGTGTCCGCCGTGGTCGCGAAGGACAGCACCCAGGTCCGGGCCCCCGAGTTCCACACGACGAAGATGATGTGCTGCCGCGTCCGCACCTGATGGGCGGTTTCCCGAAAGGCCTGCCGGCCCAGGTCGCTGACCGGGTCGACCCGCACGTCACGCATCCCGGCCGGGGTCGGGTGCGCGCTCAGGTCGTGGGTGGCGGACAGTTCGGCGGCGTAGGTGCGGGTGGCCGGGGTGAGCGACAGTATTGACGTCCCGTCGGCGGCGGCGTAACCGCACACGTCCGGCGCGTCGCCCCTGTCGGGGCCGACCTGCGCCGTGGGCCGGGCGTCGGCGATGAGCTGCCTGGCGGCGTCCACGGTCAGGGCCGTGCACAGCTGGGACGGTGGCTGCGTCTTCACCGAACCGGCGGCGGGAGCGGTGGTTGCGTCGGCGGTCGAGGGCGTGGAGTGGGCCGGGGTGCTGCAGGCGGTCAGCAGAACGAATGTGATCGCCGTGATCGAACCGGCGATGGCAAGGGAGAAGCGACGCACCATCATGGGATGAGGTCCTGTTGGTCGGGTGAATTCGGGGGGCGAGCGAAGAGGCACCCCGCCGGTCGACGGGGTGCCTCAGCGGACCGGTCACGACCGGACGCGCAGCAGGCCAGTAGGCTCCGGGGATCAGGCGCCGAACAGCAGCGGCGGCGAAGCATCCGGGAGTACTCGCGGACATGGACGGACGACCCAGCCACGAGCCCGGCACCCCTCGTATGTCGAGACACGACTGGTGGGGCATCGTGCTCGAGGCGCCCGATCCACGGGCGCTGGCCCGCTTCTACTCGGAGCTGCTGGGCTGGGAGATCGCCAAGGAGGACGCGGACGGGGCGGCCATCGCGCCACCGGAAGGCGTGGCCTACATCGCCTTCCAGTACGCCGACGGGTACGTCCCTCCGGTCTGGCCGGCCCAGGAGGGCGCTCAGCGGATGACGATGCACCTCGACTTCGAAGTCGTCGATCTGCAGGCGGCCGTGGCACACGCGCTCGAACTCGGCGCGCGGGAGGCCGACCACCAGCCGCAGGAGAACGTCACAGTGATGCTCGACCCGGCCGGCCACCCGTTCTGTCTCTACGTGGACGGCAGCGGCAGCTAGCGGAGGCATTCCCCGGGCGATCGTCGGGCGTGTGGGTTGGCGTGCATGAAGAGTCGGGGAGCGGGTGCCGGTGAGGTGCGTTTCCGCTCCTGCGGGCGGCTCGACATCGTGTGGGAGGGCGACCGGTTCTGCGCCTGCGGTGACGAGGTGCTGCCGCGGGAGTGGGACGTGGACGAGGTACGGGACTAGCCGGCGGCTTGTCGGGGAGCAGGGCGGGTCATGCGCCGTACGAGATCCTCCCGGGCCGTTTGCAGACGTGTGGCGGTCATGCCGCGTTCCTGCAGCAGGTGATCGTCCCGGAGTCCGATCTCCAGGAAGGTGAGCAGGGCGTAGGCGAGGCATGCGCAGTCCCCGTCCACGTCTGCCTCCTGCATGAGTGCCGTCATATGGCTGTGGAAGGCGCGGCCCAGCTCCGAGCGTTGGCGGCGCTCGGCCAGCACGTGGCGGACGAGGGCGGCGCCCACGTCCTGGGCGTTGGCGGCGGGGTCCAGCAAGGTGCGGCCGAAGGCCAGGAGTCGATCCACGGCCGGGGCGCCCGGCCCCAGCGGGGGCGGACCCTCGCAGTAGGCCTCCTGGAATTCGGCCTCGGCGTCGCTGAGCAGGGCCAGTAGCAGGCCCTCGCGGTCACCGAACCGCCGGAAGAGCGTGCCCTTCCCCACTCCGGCGGCCTGCGCCACGGCTTCCATGGCCACCTGCTCGGCTCCCCGCTCGATCACCAGGCGGGCCGCCGCTTCCATGATGCGGGCGCGGTTTCGGCGGCATTCGCCCGCTCGGTGCAGGGAGTTGTCGGCGGGAGCGTCATGATTCGTTCCCGGCGAAGTTCTCCTTCACGCTGTTCTCCTCCACTGAGTCTGAACGGGGACCCGTTCAGTCAGGTTCCCCGAGGTCGCCAACTTGTGGCGCTGCACGCGGGCCCGGGCCGACCAGGGTGTCTCACGGGTTCGACCGTGCCTCCGTGTGCGGGAGCGTGATCGGGACGGCGGTTCTGCGGTGCGGACGCGGACCGCGCACCCTGGACGGCAGGAGTGATCGAAGATGGCAAAGGTGCTGTTCGTGGTCTCAGGGGCCACGTACCTGACGTTGAAGGACGGCACGCGGTACGCCACGGGCTACTGGGCCGAGGAGTTCGCGCGGCCGTACAAGGCGATCACGGACGCAGGCCATGAGGTCGTGGTCGCGACACCGGGCGGCGTGACACCGAACGTCGACATGATGAGTCTGCGTCCCTCGATGGCGGGCGGCGAGGAGGGAGCCCTCGAGCTGGAGGCCATCATCCGTTCCGCGGAGGCGATGCGGCGGCCCATCCAGCTGTCGGACGCCCGTGTCGAGGACTACGACGCGGTCTACCTGCCCGGCGGCCATGGTCCGATGCAGGACCTGTGGGTGGACGCCGACGCGGGCCGGCTGCTGACGGCGGCGCTCGCCTCCGGCAAGCCGCTCGTCATCGTGTGCCACGCCCCCTCCGCTCTGCTGGCCACTCGCATCCACGGCCGGTCGCCCTTCAAGGGCTACCGGGTCACGGGCTTCACCAACGAGGAGGAGGCGGCCGTAGGACTGGCCGACAAGGCGCAGTGGCTGCTCGAGGACGAGCTGAAGGAAAAGATCGGTGTCGAGTTCAGCCGTGGCCCTATCTGGGAGCCGTACACGGTGGAGGACCGCAATCTGTTCACCGGCCAGAACCCCCATTCGGCGGCGGTCCTGGCGCAGCGGCTGCTGAAGGAGCTGGCCTAGCGGCAACGCCCGGGGGAGCGCAGCGGACGGCAGTGCTCCCCCGGGCGACGGTCGCCGTCGAGGCGAACCTCCGGCAGTCCCAACTCACAGGACGGACCCCATGCTCAACAGGCCTTCGACAATCCCGACTACGTCGCCATCGTGATCCACAGCTACCGCTGGCGGCTGGGCCTCGCGGCGGGCGACCCGCGCTACGACGGCATCGAGGCGCAGCTCGCTGCGGGACCGGGCATCGCGGTGCCCACGATCACCCTTGACGGCGCGTTGGATCCGTTCACCCTGCCGGGCGACGGCAGCGCGTACCGTGCGAAGTTCAGCGGCCCGTACGCCCACCGCACGCTGGCGGGCATCGGGCACAACGTGCCTCAGGAATCCCCGGAGGCGTTCGCCCAGGCCGTCCTGGACGTCGAGTGCCTCTGACAGTTGGCGGCCGCGCGAGTCCCGTCGCGTCGGCATCTCGTACGAGAACAGGAGGCGCACGTCATGGACATGAAACTCGAGGTCGTCGTGGTGCCGGTGGCCGACGTCGACCGGGCCAAGGGCTTCTACACGGGGTTGGGCTGGCGGCTCGACGCGGACGTCGCCACCGACGAGAACTTCCGGGTGGTGCAGGTGACGCCGCCGGGCTCGCCGGCGTCGGTCATCTTCGGCACCTCGGTCACCTCCCAGACACCGGGCTCGGCTCAGGGCCTGCACCTGATCGTGGACGACATCAACGCCGCGCACGGGGAGTTGAAGCGGCTCGGCGCCGAGCCGAGCGAGGTGTTCCACGACGCCGGCGGTGTCTTCCACCACGCCGGGACCGACGCCCGGGTGCCGGGTCCGGATCCGCAGCGCAGCAGTTACGGCTCGTTCGTGTCGTTCAGCGACCCGGACGGCAACGGCTGGGTCCTGCAGGAGATCACCACCCGGCTCCCGGGCCGCCTGGATCCCGCGACCACGACGTTCGCCTCGGCCGAGGACCTGGCGGGCGCGCTGCGCCGCGCCGCGGCCGCGCACGGCGAGCACGAGAAGCGCATCGGAGCGGAGGACCCGAACTGGCCGGGCTGGTACGCGGAGTACATGGTGCGCGAGCAGGCCGGGACCGAACTGCCGTCCTGAGCACGGCGGTTGATCTCCGGCGGCGCCCGGTCCCGCGCCGGCCTCGACACACGGTCGTCCTCGACGAGAGGGAGTGAGTCAGCCATGTCCGACAAACCGCTGGCCGGAGCCGTCGCCCTGGTCACCGGCGCCAGCAGCGGCATCGGTGCCGCGACCGCGCGCCGGCTGGCCGAGGAGGGCGCGGCGGTGGCCCTCGTCGCCCGCCGCCGCGAGCGCCTGGACCGGCTCGCCGACGACATCACGGACCAGGGCGGCAAGGCCCGTGCGGTGGAGGCCGACATCACCGAGCCCGAGCAGGCGTACCAGGCCGTCCAGGACACTCTCGAGCGGTTCGAGCGCCTCGACGTCCTGGTCAACAACGCGGGGATCATGCTGCTCGGCACGGCCCTGCACACCACGATCGAGGAGTGGGACCGGATGGTCTCGCTCAACGTGGCGGCGCTGCTGCACGTCACGCATGCCGCCGTTCCGTATCTGATCGACGCGGCCGCCACGTCCCCGCGGGAGGTGGCGGACATCGTCAACGTCGGCTCGACGGCCGGACGGGTGGCCCGGCCGGGCAGCAGCGTCTACAACCTGACCAAGTTCGGCCTGAACGGCTTCACCGAGGCGCTTCGCCAGGAGCTGCTCGTGGAACGGGTGCGCGTCGGCGTGGTCGAACCCGGCACCGTACAGACGGAGTTGATGGACCAGCTCGGCGAGGGCACCCGCGAAGCGGCACTGCGCCAGGTCGGCGGGATCGAACCGCTGCAGGCGCAGGACATCGCGGACGCGATCGGTTACATCGTCACCCGCGAGCGGCGGGTGGCCGTCAACGAGATGCTGGTTCGCGCCGGTGATCAGACGTGGTAGCCGGCACTGGAAGCAGGCCTTCTTCCGTGGTCGATCCCGACGAAGCCGTCTCACAGTGAGACAGTGACCGCCGCCACCGACCGACACCCTGGAGGTGAATCTCCGAGGCAAGGGAGGCCAGGGATGGGGACACGGCCATGGGCACACCGGGATCGGTTGCTGGTGTTCGGCGGACTCGGTGTCCTGCTGGCGGTGTGCGGAGCGGTCGCCGCTGCCGCTGGCGCCTCCGCCGGTCCCGGCTTGATGCTCGCGGGGACCGCACTGGGCTGTTGGGAGGGGCTCGGGCTGTGGCTGCACGGCGCATACCGACGGAGCGCCCGCGAGGAGTGACCGTCCTTGCGCCGTCCCGCCGTCACCCGGGATGCGGGCCCAGCCGGATCCCGTACGCCGCGATCTTCCGGTAGATCGTCGCCCGGGAGATCCCCAGCGCCTTCGCGGCCTTCGCCTTGTCGTCACCGTGGCCGAGGAGGGCCTGGACGATCAGGTCCCGCTCCGTGGACTCCCAGGCGGACAACGGGTGTTGAGCTTGGGACAGCACGGACGGTGGCAGGTCGCTCTCCTCGATCACCGAGCCCGTGCGATGCGCCTCGGCATATCGGAGCGAACCGGCGAGCTGGCGGACATTGCCCGGCCACGGAGCCCTGGACAGGGCCCGCAGCACGGCCTCCGTACAGGTGGCGTCCCCGCCCTGGCGGGCGATCAGGTTGCTCACGAGCGCCGGGATGTCGGTCGTACGGTGCCGCAGCGGCGGCACCGTCACCTCGGCCCCGAAGCGTGCCCGTACGGGATCGACGTGTTCCGCGGCCTTCCGCTGTCCGCCCGCGCCGGGCAGCGTCGGTCCCTCGCGTGTGAGCAGCGCGGCCACCCAGCCGGACCGCCCCGCTGTGCTGCGCAACACGGCGTCGAGCTGCCCGGCCACCATGGCCGGCAGCAGTTCGAGATGGCGCAGCACCACCGTGCCCCGGTCCTCGGCCAGATCCTGGAAGACGGCACTCAGCCAGGCGGCCGCCCCGCTACGCACGTCGGCCGCGTCGTGCACGGCATACGGTGCGGTGGGCGCGACGTGCCGGTGCACGGCCCGTACGAGCTCCTGCTTACCGGTGCCCGCCTCGCCGTCCACCAGCGTCCAGCGCCCCTGCCCGCAGTGCCGGATCAACTGCTGCACCACGCCCTGGAAGCCGGGACTCGAACCGGCGATGCCCGGCAGCTGCGGCATCCGGGTCGCCGCGCGCGGCGCGGGCGCCTCCTGCTCCGCGACCAGCCGCAGCTCGATCAGATACGCGGCCGGGCTTCCCGTGGGCGTGCCGTCCGCCACCTCCCGGCCCCGCACCTGCACCGTCCGTCCGTCGCTCAGCACCAGACGTTGTTCGCGCAGCCCCGCCGGGTCCGTGGCCAGTTCCCGCAGCCGGCGGTGGTCGTCCGGGCCGAGCAGCTCCGTCGCGGCCGCGTCGGCGAGCAGCAGCCCGTCGGTGAGGGTGACCAGGGCCCGCCGAGAGCGCTGACGCAACGTCAGGAAGGCGCGGAACGCGGCCCGTTCCCGCTCCGAGCCGATCTCCAGCAGTCGCTCCTCGATGTCGGCGGCGGCCTCCCTCACCAACGCAAGCATCAACGGCGAGGCCGTGTGCTGCCAGGAGGTCAGGTCGATCAGGCCGAGCACCCGGCCGCTGGCCAGGTTGCGGATGGGCGCGGCGGCGCACGACACCTGTTGCAGCCGCTCGGAGAAGTGCTCCGAGCCGAAGACATGTGCCGTGCGGCCGTCCTCGGCGGCGGTGCCGATGCCGTTCGTGCCGACGTACTCCTCGGCATAGCTGAAGCCCGGCGCCAGGCAGATGTCGTCGAGGTGGCGGTGCAGCGCCCGATCACCGGTCCGGCGCTCGCGCACGCGGCCCTTGGAGTCGGTCAGGATCAGGGACATCGGGGTGCCCTGAAGGGCGTCGGCGAGCCGGTCGAGGACCGGGCGAGCGGCCGTGGCCAGGCGGGAGTGCGGGTCGAAGTCGGAGTTGTAGGGAGCCTCGATACGGTCGGCGTCCACGCCCCAGAAGCGGGAGCGCTGCCAGGAGTCGAGGATGGGCGCCCGGACCTCGGAGGACGGAACGGCCGCCCCTTCCAGGAACAGGTTGCGGGCACGGACGGGGTTCAGGTGCGGGAAGGGGTGGTCCGGGCCGAGCGGCGAGACAGGAGGAGACGGCCTCGTCCCGTCGAGAGGGTGCGCGGTTTCCAGGGGTTCCATCGGCTCTGCGCCTTCCGCCGTGCGACGACGCCGCTGATCGTGCGACGACGCTCGGGGTTCCGGTATCGCCAGCACGTTAAGTCCGGCCGAGGGGCGACGGCCAGACCTGCGTTGTGACCCGTGTCTCAACTTGAGACGACGGGCTGCCGTGACCGCCCCCACGATGGCGATCGCCCGGTCACAGACGGCAGTGCGCCGCCGGTTCCGCCGGGATCACCGCCGAGTCAGCCGGAGGAGCATCACCCGTGAGCCGACAGAGCCTGAGCAAGGCGCACAAGAAGATCACCGAGTTGTCGTGGGAGCCGACGTTCGCAACGCCGGCCGACCGCTTCGCGACCGACTACCGCTTCGACAAGGCCCCCAAGAAGGACCCGCTCAAGCAGGTCCTGCGCTCCTACTTCCCGATGGAGGAGGAGAAGGACAACCGGGTCTACGGCGCGATGGACGGCGCGATTCGCGGCAACATGTTCCGCCAGGTCCAGCAGCGCTGGATGGAGTGGCAGAAACTGTTCCTGTCGATCATCCCGTTCCCCGAGATCAGCGCGGCCCGCGCGATGCCGATGGCGATCGGCGCGGTGCCCAACCCGCAGCTGCACAACGGACTCGCCGTCCAGATGATCGACGAGGTACGCCACTCGACGATCCAGATGAACCTCAAGCGCCTCTACATGAACCACTACATCGACCCCGCCGGGTTCGACATCTCGGAGAAGGCGTTCGCCAACTGCTACGCCGGCACCATCGGCCGCCAGTTCGGCGAGGGGTTCATCACCGGCGACGCGATCACCGCCGCCAACGTCTATCTGACGCTGGTCGCCGAGACCGCGTTCACCAACACCCTGTTCGTGGCGATGCCCGCCGAGGCCGCCGCCAACGGCGACTACCTGCTGCCCACCGTCTTCCACTCGGTGCAGTCGGACGAGTCCCGGCACATCTCCAACGGCTACTCGATCCTGCTGATGGCCCTCGCCGACGAGGACAACCGTCAGCTCCTGGAGCGCGATCTGCGCTACGCCTGGTGGAACAACCACTGCGTCGTCGACGCCGCCATCGGCACCTTCATCGAGTACGGCTCCAAGGACCGCCGCAAGGACCGCGAGTCGTACGCCGAGATGTGGCGGCGCTGGATCTACGACGACTACTACCGGTCGTACCTGATCCCGCTGGAGAAGTACGGCCTGAAGATCCCGCACGACCTCGTCGAGGAGGCGTGGAAGCGGATCTGGGACCAGGGCTACGTCCACAAGGTCGCCCAGTTCTTCGCCACCGGCTGGCCCGTCAACTTCTGGCGCATCGACGGGATGACGGACGAGGACTTCGAGTGGTTCGAGTCCAAGTACCCGGGCTGGTACGCGGAGTACGGCGCCTGGTGGGAGGCGTACAACCGGATGCGGCACCCGGGCCGCAACAAGCCGATCGCCTTCGAGGACGTCGGCTACCAGTACCCGCACCGCTGCTGGAGCTGCATGGTGCCGTGCCTGATCCGGCAGGACATGGTGGTCGACAAGGTCGACGGGCAGTGGCGCACGTACTGCTCGGAGACCTGCGCGTGGACCGACACCACCGCGTTCCGGCCCGAGTACGAGGGCCGCGCCACGCCGTCGATGGGCCGGCTGACCGGCAAGCGCGAGTGGGAGACGCTCTACCACGGCCAGGACCTCGCCGACATCGTCCAGGACCTCGGCTACGTCCGCGACGACGGCAGGACCCTGATCCCGCAGCCGCACCTCGACCTCGACGACCCGAAGAAGCTCTGGACCCTCGACGACGTCCGGGGCAACACCTTCGTCAGCCCCAACATCACGCTCAACGAGATGTCCGACGAGGAGCGCGAGGCGCACGTCGCGGACTACCGCGGCCGCACCAACATCACCCCGTCGGCGATCTGACGGTCCCGTACGAGGGGCGGCGACGGACCCGTCGCGGGGTCGCCGCCCCGGAAAGGGCTGGTCCTGTGGGCGACAAGCACCGCATCCGATTCGAACCGGTCGGCATCGAGATCGAGGCCGACGAGGACGAGACCGTCCTGGACGCCGCGTTCCGCCAGGGCGTCCAGCTCATGCACGGCTGCAAGGAGGGCCAGTGCTCGTCCTGCAAGTCCTTCCTGCTGGACGGCGACCAGCAGATGGAGCGTTACTCCACCTTCGCGCTGGCCGATTACGAGAGCGAGGAGGGCTACGTCCTGCTGTGCCGGGCGCACGCCTACGGCGACCTCACCGTCGAACTCATCAACTACGACGAGGAGATGCTGCTCAACGGCATCCCGCCACGTGAGGTGGCGACGACCGTCGCCGCCGTCGAGTCGATGACGCACGACATCGTCCGTCTCACGCTCGATCCCGGGGACGAACTTCCCTACCGCACCGGGCAGTACGTCGACATCCAGGTACCCGGTACTGAGCACTGGCGTTCCTTCTCCATGGCTCAACTGCCCGGCGAAACCCTGGAGTTCCTCATCAAGCGCTACCCCGGAGGCCTGTTCTCCGGCCTCCTCCACGGCACCCTGCGCCCCGGCGACCCGCTGACGGTCAAAGGCCCCTACGGCACCTGCGTCATGCGTGACGCCCCGGACCGCGACCTCATCCTTCTCGCGGGCGGCGCCGGCATGGCGCCGATCCTGGCCCAGCTGCGCGGCCTCGCCGCCACCGGCAGCGCCCGTCGCACCCGCTTCTACTACGGGGCGCGCACCGAGCGGGACCTGTTCGCCCTCGACGAGATCACCGAACTTGGCCGCGCTCTCGCGGACTTCGCCTTCGTGCCCGCCCTGTCCGAGGACGCGTCGGGCTCGTACGAACAAGGCCTGATCACCGAGGTCGTCGACCGGCACGAGGGCGACCTGTCGGCCGCCGACGCCTACCTGTGCGGCCCGCCGCCCATGTGCGACGCCGCGCTCGACCTGCTCACCGGCAAGGGCATGCCCGAGGAGCGGATCTTCCTGGACAAGTTCACCACTTCCACCGACACCTGACCCGACCGTCGCGAGGAGCCGTACGCATGACCACGCAAGCCGACAAGCCGGTCAAGGCCGAACGCAGCTTCCCCAAACCGCAGTTCACCGACGCGGAGGCGGGAGCGCTCGTCTTCCCGAGCTCCACCAGCCGCACCTTCTCCTACTACAAGCCGCAGAAACTGCGGGCCACGATGTACGAGGACGTCACCTTCGACGTCCAGCCCGACCCCGAACGCCACCTGACGCAGGGCTGGATCTACGGCTTCGCCGACGGCTCCTCCGGCTACCCCCAGGACTGGACGGCCCTGAAGTCGTCCGACTGGCACCGCTTCCTCGACCCCAACGAGGAGTGGGAGCAGACCATCTACCGCAACAACGCCAACGTCGTACGGCAGGTCCAGCAGAACCTGGCCAACGCCCGCAAGGCGGAGGCGTACGGGCAGTGGACCCGCTCCTGGACCCAGTTCGTCGAACGGCACGTCGGTGCGTGGATGCACGCCGAACAGGGCCTGGGCATGCACGTGTTCGTGGCGATCCAGCGCTCCGCACCCACCAACATGATCAACAACGCGCTGGCGGTGAACGGCGCACACAAGCTGCGCTTCGCGCAGGACCTGGCCCTGTACAACCTCGACATCGAGGAGCAGCTGGAGGGCTTCGACGGCTCCGCCCACCGCGAGGCGTGGCAGTCGGACCCGGCCTGGCAGGGCGTGCGCGAGAACGTCGAGCGGCTCACCGCCGTCCAGGACTGGTCCGAGGGCCTGTTCGCGACGAACCTCGTCTTCGAACCCCTCGTCGGCGAGCTGTTCCGCAGCCACCTCGTCCTGCAGATCGCCGCCCGCAACGGCGACTACACCACGCCCAGCGTGATGGGCGCCGGCGAGAACGACTACGACCGCGACCTGCGCTACACCCGCGCCCTGTGCACCCTGCTGCTCGGCGACGACAGCCACGGCCCCGGCAACAAGGCGATCGTCCAGCAGTGGCTGGAGCGCTGGGTCCCGGTCAGCCTCGACGCGGCGCGCCGGCTGCAGCCGCTGTGGTCGCAGCCCGCCGAGAAACCCGTCCGCTTCGAGGACAGCCTGGAGCGCGCCAAGGAGCGCTTCGCCCGCCTGATCGAGGACCTGGGCCTTCGGGCGCCCGCCGACCGCACCAGCGAGAGGACCGCGAAGTGACCAGCACCGCACCCCAGCCGTTCCACGCGGACCGCACCTCGTCGAACAAGTGCGGCGTGACCCTGATGAACAACCAGAACGGCCACGTCGTCGCCGATGTCATGCGCGGCAAGGAGCACGTCACCGTCACCGACTACCCGTCGATGATCCGCGTGGACGGCGAACGCGTCCTCACCTTCGACTTCGACGAGATCTCCAAGGCCCTCGGCTTCGACTTCGACCAGGCCGACTTCGAGGAGATCATGTCCACCCACTACGGCCGCATGGTCCACCTCGACGACCGCACGATGCTCTTCGCCAACCCCGAGGACGCCGCCGAGTACATCGACTTCGACCTGAGTCCGGTCGACTGACGCCCCGAGGAGCACGCATGTACCGCAAGGACGGCGTCGACTACTTCATCGTCGACGGACACATCCACTTCTGGGACGCGAGCGAGGCCAACACCGCCAACAAGTACGGCGAGGGCTTCATCCGCTGCTTTACGACTACCAGCGCAACCTCAGCCCCGAGGAGTGGGTGTGGCCGCTGGAGAAGTTCCGCAAGTACAGCGAACAGGACCTGATCCATGACCTGTTCGACACCGGGTACGTGGACGTGGGGATCTTCCAGCCCACGTACCTCACCGAGTTCTACCGCAAGGGCTTCAACACCACCGAACGCAACGGCGAGTTGGCCCGCAAGTACCCCGACCGGCTGATCGCCAACGGTTCCTTCGACCCGCGCGAGGGCGAGGCCGGACTGGAGCGGCTGCGGAAGCTGGCCGCCCAGTGGCAGCTGCGCGGCGTCAAGCTCTACACCGCCGAGTGGCGCGGCTCGTCCAAGGGCTGGAAGCTGTCCGACCCCGAGGCCCACGACTACCTGGCGCTCTGCCAGGAGCTCGGCATCCGCAACATCCACGTCCACAAGGGCCCCACCATCTGGCCGTTGAACCGGGACGCGTTCGACGTCGCCGACATCGACGACGCCTCCACCGCCTTCCCCGGCCTGAACTTCATCGTGGAGCACTCGGGTCTGCCCCGCCTGGAGGACTTCTGCTGGATCGCCACGCAGGAACCCAACGTGTACGCGGGCCTGTCGGTCGTCATGCCGTTCATCCACACCCGCCCGCGCTACTTCGCCCAGATCATCGGCGAGTTGCTGTACTGGCTCGACGAGAACCGGATCGTGTTCGGCAGCGACTACGCGATCTGGAGCCCGAAGTGGCTCATCGAGAAGTTCGTCGACTTCCAGATCCCCGAGGACCTGCAGAGCGAGTACGGCACGCTCACCACCGACGTCAAGCGCAAGATCCTCGGCCTCAACCACGCACGGCTGTACGACCTGAAGGTCCCCGAGAGCGCGGCATTGTCAGCGGTGCCGGCATGACCGCCGTCGCCGAGGCGGTCGACCGGGTCACCGCCGTCAACACGGCCCTGGCCGCGGTGCTCGACCCGGAACTCGACCGCCCCATCACCGACTTGGGCTTCGTACGGGCCGTCAGCGTCGGCGCGGACGGCTCCGTGGAGGCCAGACTCCGGCTGCCCACCTACTTCTGCGCCCCCAACTTCGCCTGGCTGATGGTGGAGGACGCCCGCCGCGCCCTGGCCGGACTGGCCTGGGCGGGGGAGTGCACGGTGGTCCTGGAGGACCACTTCGCCTCGGACGAGATCAACCAGGGCGTGGGCTGCGGAAGGTCGTTCGCCGAGGCGTTCCCCGGGCTCGCCGACGCCGACCGGATGGAGGAGCTGCGTGCCGTCTTCCTGCGCAAGGGCCACCTGGCCGCCCAGGCCGGACTCGGCAAGCGGCTCCTCGAACGCGGCTGGACCTTCCGGCAGTTGGCGGACGCGGTCCTCGGCGATCTGCCCGAACGCCTCACGGTGACGCTGCGCCGCCGGCGCACCCTGCTGGGCCTGCCCGCGAATGCTGCGGCGCCACTGTTCCTCGACGACGAGGGGCACGCCGTGCCGGCGGTCGGTCTGGAGCGGCATCTGCTGCGGGGGCGTACGGCCGGAGTCGGCATCGGCACCAACACCGAGCTGTGCGAAGGGCTGTTGGCCACCCGCTACGGGCCCCGATCCCGGAAGGAGGAGAGCGCATGAAAGCCGTACGACTGCATGGCTACGACCGCCGGCCGGAACTGGACGAGGTGCCCGAGCCGGTGCTGTCGGGGCCGCTCGACGTGATCGTGAAGATCGGCGGCGCCGGAGTGTGCCGCACCGACCTGCACATCATCGAGGGCCAGTGGCAGACCAAGAGCGGTGTCACCCTGCCGTACGTCCAGGGCCACGAGAACGCCGGCTGGATCGCGGAGATCGGCTCCGCCGTCACCGGCCTCTCGGCGGGCGACCCGGTGATCCTGCATCCGCTGGCCACCTGCGGGCTGTGCGGCGCCTGCCGGCGCGGTGACGACGTGCACTGCGCGGCGAGTGCCTTCCCCGGCATCGACTCCGACGGCGGCTTCGCCGAGTATCTGCGCACCAACGCCCGCGCGGTCGTCCCGCTCGACCCCGGGCTCGCCCCGGCCGACGTGGCCGCGCTGGCCGACGCGGGCCTGACGGCGTACCACGCGGCGAAGAAGGCGGCTCGCAGTCTTTCGCCGGGGGCCAAGGCCGTGGTGATCGGCGCGGGCGGGCTCGGACACATCGGCATCCAGGTGCTTCGGGCGCTGACCCCGGCCGAGCTGATCGTCGTCGACCGGTCGGCGGAGGCGCTGAAGCTGGCCGAGCAGCTCGGCGCACACCACACCGTCGTCGCCGACGGCGGCCAGGTCCAGCAGGTCGCGGACCTGACGGACGGTCAGGGCGCCGAGGCGGTCCTCGACTTCGTCGGCGAGGGCGGTGCGCTGGAGGACGGCGTACGGATGCTGCGCCGGGCCGGCGACTACTACGTCATCGGCTACGGCGGCACCCTGTCCGTGCCGACCATCGACATCATCTCCACCGAGATCAACTTCGTGGGCAACCTGGTCGGCTCCTACACCGACCTGGTGGAACTGATGGACCTCGCCGCACGCGGCCTGGTCACCCTGCACACGGTCACCTACCCCCTGGCCGACTTCGGCCGCGCCCTGGACGACCTGGACCAGGGCCGGGTGCGCGGGCGCGCAGTACTCGTCCCCTGAGCCGCACCTCCCCGTACAGGTGGCGGCGGCCGCTCCGTGGACCCGTACACGAGGGTCGGCGCACCACGGATGCCCGCACTCCCGGCCGCCGCCACCGCCCCTTTCTTCCGAACGCCCTTTGGACAGACCAGCCTTGAAGGGACGACACCGCCATGGCGAAGGAACTGCGCTTCAATGCCGAAGCGCGCGCACTGCTGGAGAGCGGGGTGAACGCACTGGCCGACGCGGTGCGCGTCACCCTGGGCCCGAAGGGCCGCAACGCGGTCCTGGAGAAGCTGACCGGACCGCCCACCATCACCAACGACGGCGTCACCATCGCCCGCGAGATCCAGCTCAAGGACCCCTTCGCCAACATGGGCGCGCAGTTGGTGAAGGAGGTGGCCACGCGTACGAACGGGGACGTCGGCGACGGCACCACCACGGCTACGGTGCTCGCGCAGGCGATCGTCCGCGAGGGGCTGAAGGCGGTCAACGACGGTGCGAATCCTGTGCTGTTGAAGAACGGCATCGAGGCCGCCGTCGCTGCCGCCGTCGACTCGCTGACCGCGCAGGCGCGGCCGGTACGCACCGACGACGAACTCGTGCGCGTGGCTGCCCTGTCCGCCAACAACGACCCGGCCATCGGCGAGGCCATCGCCCAGGCCGTGGCCCGCGTCGGCCGCACCGGCGTCGTCACCGTGGAGGAATCGTCGGCGTTCGGGCTGAGCGTCGAGTACGCGGAGGGTCTGGAGTTCGACAACGGCTGGCTCTCCCCGTACATGGTCACCGACCAGGGACGCATGGAGGCCGTGCTGGAGAACCCCTATCTGCTGTACTGCGACACGAAGATCAGCAAGGTGCAGGATCTGATGCCGATCCTGGAGCAGGTGACGCGCACCGGCTCACCCCTGGTCGTCGTCGCGGAGAACGTGGACGGGCCCGCGCTCGGCATGCTGGTCACCAACGCGGCGCACGGCACGTTCCGTTCGCTCGCGGTGCGCGCCCCCGGCTTCGGCTTCCGGCGGATCGCCGAGCTGGAGGACATGGCGGCGCTGACCGGCGGGCGGGTGATCACGGGTACGGCCGGCCGCACCCTGGAGGGCGTCACCCTGGACGACCTGGGGCGCGCGGAGAAGGTCATCGCCACGGAGCGTTCCACCACGGTGCTCGGCGGCGCGGGCGGCGACGAGCGGATCGCCGAACGGATCGAGAACCTCAAGATCGAGCTGGAGCGGGCCACCAACGAGCACGACCAGGACAAGCTGAGCGAGCGCATCGCGAAGCTGTCCGGCGGCGTCGCAGTGATCCGCGTCGGCGCGGCCAGCGGCGTCGAACTCAAGGAGAAGCAGATGCGGCTGGAGGACTCCCTCGCCGCGACTCGGGCGGCGGCGGAGGACGGGGTAGTGGCCGGTGGGGGTGCGGCGCTGCTGCACGCTCGTGTGGACGTCGCTGCGCTTGAACTCCCGGGTGGCGAGGTCGCACTGGGCCGTGTCATCGTCGCCAAGGCGCTCGCCGAACCGCTGCGGTGGATCGCCATCAACGCCGGGCTCGATCCGGACGAGGCGGAGGCGAAGGTCGCTGCGCTGCCCGTCGGGCATGGGCTGGACGCTTTGCGCGGTGACTACGACGACCTGCATCTGCGGGGGATCATCGACCCGGTCAAGGTCACGCGCAGCGCGCTGCTGAGTGCCGCGTCGATTGCTGCGCTGCTGTTGACGACCGAGACGCTGGTGGTCGAGGAGGTCGTCGGGAATCCCGGGGCCATTCATTCGCCGGAGATCGGTGATCTGGCGGAAGGCTTGCCTCGGCCTTCCAACATTCCGTAGCAGGTGGGTGCGTCGCGTCTGCCGTGTGTGGTTTGTGGTCGGCTGCGGGTTTGCTGTGGCTGGTCGCGCAGTTCCCCGCGCCCCTTATGGGGCGCCTCCCCTCCCGGTGATTAGGAGCGCAGCGGCGTCATGGCTACCGAATCCACCCCGGCTCGGTCCGGGGAGCTCGATCATCCGACCAGCGATAGGGCCCTCACTGGCCGCACTCCGGGTGAGCGGCGGCCCCGGTTGCGTTCGGGGCTGTCGTACAGCCTGCTCGGGCCGGCGTTCGTCGCTGCGATCGCTTATGTCGATCCAGGCAACTTCGCCACCAACGTGCAGGCCGGCGCGACCTTCGGGCCGCTGCTGTTGTGGGTGCTGCTCGCGGCGAACGTCGTGGCGATGCTGCTGCAGTACCTTTCCGCCAAGCTCGGCGTCGCCACCGGGATGAGTCTGCCGGAGCTGTGCCGTGAGCGGTATCGAAGGCCGGTGGTGTGGGGACTGTGGGCGCAGGCGGAGGCGGTCGTCGTGATGACCGACCTTGCGGAGGTGGTCGGTGGGGCCATCGCCCTGCAGTTGCTCTTCGGGCTTCCCTTGTGGGTGGGCGGCGTGGTGGTCGGGGCGGTGTCGCTGGTGCTGATGCCGATGCGGGGGCGTGGTCGGCGCCGGTTCGAGGTGCTCATGGCGGCGGGCCTGGCCTGTCTGCTGGGGCTGTTCCTCGGACAAGTGCTGGGAGCCGGCGCTCCGTTGGCCACCGCCGCCGACGGACTGACGCCGCGGTTGTCGGGGGCCGAGAGCGTGGTGCTGGCCGGGGGGATCGTCGGCGCCACCGTCATGCCACACGTGATCTACCTGCACTCGGCGCTGACCAGCGACCGCTACAGCCTCTCCCTCGCCCCCGGAGCCGGCGGTCCGTCCGACGACCCCGATCGACCGCTGCGCAGACGCCTGCTGCGCCACGTACGCACCGACGTACTGGTCGCGATGGGGCTCGCGGGTGCCGTGAATGTCGCACTGCTGGTGTCGGCGGCGACCCTGTTCCACCCCGGCGCACCCGAGGCCGCCGACTCACTCGGCGCGGCGCACGACGCCTACGGGCGGTTCGTCGGCCCGGTCGCGGCCCTCGCCTTTGCGCTCGCCCTGCTCGTCTCGGGCCTCGCGGGAACCAGCGTCGGCATGTACGCGGGCGAGGTGGTGATGGGCGGTTTCCTCGGCCGCCGGATCCCCGTCCTGCTGCGCAGACTACTCACGATGACACCCGCGATCGTGGTGCTCGCCGCCGGCGCCGGTCCAACGGAGAGCCTGGTGTTCAGCCAGATCATCCTCTCCTTCGGCATCCCGTTCGCGCTGGTCCCGCTGGTCCTGCTCACCCGCGACGCCGACGTGATGGGCCGCTGGGTCAACCGACGGGCGACGACATGCGGGGCGTGGGTCATCAGTGCGACCGTGGTGGCGTTGAACGTGGCCCTGCTGGTGAGCCTGTCCGCCGGTTGAGCGTTCGCCCGTCGGTTGACCCGCCCGGATGGCGGCGAGGCTGCGGTGTGGCGGCGTTGACGCCGGCGGGGCCGATGCGGGTCGAACGGTTGGCGCCCGCGCAGTGGTAGAGGCTGGAGCGGGAGTTGAAGCGGGGCCCGCTGGCACACGGCTTCGACGACGAGGACCAGGGGACGCTCGAGCGCGTGAAGTTGCTGATCGGGCGGCTGCTCCAGGTCGGCTACACGGTCCAGGGACTGCGGCGGCGGCACGGCTGGAGCTGCCGGGTCCGGTCCGTCAGGCGCTGGAGCGGGACGAGGCGGCGATCGAGGCGTGGAAGGCCGAGGTGTCGCCGTCGGTAAAAGTACCGCGCACCGCCTGGGCGCCCGCATCTGCTACGCGGACGAGAGCGGGCAGTCGCTGATCCCGCCGAAGAGGCGCACGTGGGCGCCGCGTGGGGCTGGCCCGTCCGGTGGTGCGGGTGGCCGGTCACCGCGGCGGGCGGGGTGTCCGATGCCGAGGTCCATCCGCTCGAGGCGGTCACTTCGTCATGGACACCTGCGCCGACGAGGCCGCGCAGCGGATCCGGGCTTTCCTGAAGTCGTCGGCGAAGGGCAGCTGAGCCCATCGCAGATCTTGCGGGCGCAGCTCAGGTACAGGGCGGCCAGGCCGGCATCCGACATCCTGGCCACCAGATCCTCCGGACGCTCGCCGGTCAGGGTTGCTGCGCGCAGCAGTGTCAGCGCGAGTTGGTCGATCGCGGCGTCCTCGATGGAGGAACCGACACGGGGTTCCGATGCATCCGGGCCGGTAGGGTCCGAGTTCGGTAGGGCTGTGGCCATCGGACAACTCCCCTCGCGGGCAACGGCGTTGGACTAGCGATGCGGTTCGTCGGGCCTGTCGAGCAGGTGGTCGGCGAGATCGTCGAGACGCATGTGCTCGCTCTCGGTCCCGGCCGGCACCTCGTCGAGGGTCTGGCGCAGGAACGCGTCGAGGGCGTGTGCCGACGCGGCGAGGACGACCGGCTCCCCCTCGCCGCAGGGACGCAGTCCGACGCAGACCTCGTTGACGGTGGAGTGCATCGAGGGCCACACCTGGACGTCTCCCGCACCCGCGAGCCGGTGCTGCCCGTCAAGGAGGAGATCCCGGGCGAACACCCACTGGACGACCAGCTCGGCACCCACGTGGAAGGCCATGGACACGGCGTACGGGTCCGAGGGGTCGTAGGTCAGGTCGACTGGTACGGGATGGGCGGACTCATCGGCCAGAACGAAGCGGACAAGTATCCGGCACACCACCGGAGCCGAGTTGTCGGGGCGTTTCATCACACCACCACCCGTAGCGCGCGTGGGCCCGGCAGCGTCGATCGGTTGTGCCGACGCGTCAGGTCTTCCGAAAACAGCCTGCGCTCGGCGTGTCGGCGTCGTACCCGTGGGAGTCCCTGGCCTGCTCCCTGGCGAGCCGGCGGGTCGTGCCAGGGCATGTCACCGGGCGCCGGGTGCCAGGGATTCTCACGGGCGCGATGGGCCCGTCGGCGGCGCGATCCTGGACGAGCCGACGGCAGAGGAGGCCGGACATGGAATACCTCGTCACGATGACAACCAGGGTGCCGCACGGAACGCCGACGCAGGACGTGGTGGACATCCGGGCGCGTGAGGCCGCGCATACGCGTGACCTGGCCGCCCAGGGGCGCGTGTTGCGCTTGTGGCGTCCCCCGCTGGGGCCGGGCGAGTGGCGCACGATCGGGCTGTTCTCCGCGGACGACCCCGACGACCTGGAAGGGACGCTCGCCTCGATGCCCTTGCGTGTCTGGCGGACGGACGAGGTCACGGCCCTGGGCCCGCACGCCAACGACCCCGGCCGCGACACGGTGCCGCTCGCGGCCGGCGGCGAGGAGTATCTGGTCACCTTCACCGTCGACATACCGGACACGGCGAGCCCGGACACCGTCGAGGAGATGATCGCCCGCGAGGCCGCCCGCGCTGGCGAGCTGGCTGACGAGGGCCCTCTGATCCGCCTGTGGGCACTGCCGGGCCGGGGCCGCAACCTCGGCCTCTGGCAGGCGGCCGGCGCCGGACAACTGGGGGAGATCCTGCGATCCCTCCCGCTGGCCGCCTGGCTCACCGTGGAGACGGTGCCGCTGACGCCACACCCGAGCGATCCGGCGAGCGGGCGGCGAGCCACGGCCACGAAGCCTTCGGCCTGAACCGGTGCGACGGCGGTCAGCGGCTCATCCCGTGAGCTCCTTGCCCGGCGTGGACTCGTACTCGCCGCGGGGCATCACCTCCCGCAGCTGCCGGCGGGAGGTGATCGACAGCTTGGTGAAGATCTTCCGCAGGTGCCACTCGACCGTGCGCGGGCTCAGGAAGAGCCGGGCCCCGACCTCCGGGTTGGAGAGCCCGTCCCGCACGAGCAGCGCGATCTGCCTTTCCTGGGGCGTCAGTTCGGCACTCGACGACGCCTCGACGGTGCGCTTGCGGACGGTCTCACCCGTGGCGAGAAGCTCACGGCGGGCCCGTTCGGCGAACGCCTCCATGCCGATCGACGTGAACATCTCGTACGCCGTACGCAGGTGCTGCCGAGCTTCGCCGCGTCGGCGCTCCCGGCGCAGCCACTCGCCGTACAGCAGGTGAGCGCGCCCGAGTTCGGGACGCAGCTGTGTCCGGCCCAGCCGCTCGACCGCCTCGCGGAACAGCTCATCCGCATGGGCCGCGTCACTCAGCAGCGCCCGGGTGCGGGCCGACGTCCCCAACGCCCAGTCCGTGGTGCACGCCTCCATGGCGTCCACCATCCGTTCCAGTGCTCCGCGCGCGAGGTCCTCGTCGCTGATCCGGACCGCCGCCTCGACGAGTTCGGCCAGAGCGTAGGTGGAGATCCAGGGTTCGTGGATCTCCGAGGCCGCCCGACCGGCCAGGGCCGCCTGCTCGTACTTGGCCAGGCCGTTGTAGAGCACCGCTGCCGACCACTGCGCGACACCGAGACCGAGACTCTGGCCACCCGCGCGTGTCTGCTCGATCACGGCGCCGATGAGCGCAGAGGCCTCCTCCTCCCGGCCCCGAAGTGATTCCAGGCGAAGTGCGCCGGTCGGCGCCATGGGACTGCCCGTCGCCGCGGCGAACAACTCGGCCTCGGCGACCAGCGCGGCCGCCCCGGCGAAGTCGCCGGCCCACGCCGTGCTCCCGGCCAGCGAGGTGAGGTACACGGTCAGGTCCGCCAGGGCACCTGTGTCGCGAGTCAACCGAACACCCCTGGCGAACATCGACCGGATGATGCCCTCGTCCCAGAGGGAGGTCCCAAGGCCCACGACGATCCAACCCCACCGCAGAAAGTCCTGCGATGCCATGCGCGCAAGGGCCGGGACAGCCTCTTGCAGGACCGAGACGGCCGCCGCCCGGTCACCGGCAACCAGTAGCCCGTATCCGCTGAGCAACTGGTCGATCAATCGCGGTTCGCCCTGTGGCCGGGGAAGCGAGGCGATGGCCCGGGAAATCCTGAGTTGGCTGTCCGCGTCCGCGGCGAAGACCGCCGCACCCCATGCCGTGAGGTATGTCTCCCGGGCAAGGTCCATGTCGAACGCCTCCAGCCGCTGCGCCGCGTCGAGCAGCAGAGGGGGCGCGTCGCCGGCCATGCCCGACGCGAACGCCAGCTGGCCGCGGACGAGCTGGGTGCGAGTACGCCCCCATTCGTCCCGGGCGTCACGCTCGGCGGTGTCCAGGCAGCGGTGCGCGGCCTGGAAGTCGCCCGCCTGCAGGCCGGCGCCCGCAGCCGCGAGTGCGCGGTCCGCGCGCCGCGCCGGGTCTTCGCTCATGGCGACCGAACGCTGGAGGAACGCCGCCGCCGCGGCGAGGCCGCCCCGGGCCTGGGCCCGTCCGGCGGACTGCTCGAGTTCGGCGGCGACCGCCTCGTCGGGTCCGGCCGCGGCGGACGCGAGGTGCCAGGCCCGGCGGTCCGGGTCGACCTGCGGGTCGGTGACCTCCGCCAGCGCCAGATGCACCGCCCGGCGATCCTTGGCTTCCGCCGCCCGGTACACGGCCGAGCGCACCAGCGGATGCCGGAAGGTCACCCGCTCGTCGATCGTCAGCAGTCCGTCCGTGCCGCCCGCCAGGGCCGTCGCGAGCGTGACGCCGAGCCGTTCGGCGGCGCGGTGCATCAAGTCCGGATCGCCGACCGGCTCGGCGGCGGCGATCAGCAGCAGCAGCCGGGTCTGCTCGGGCAGCTCCTGGATCCGGCTCAGGAAGCTCTGCTCCACGTGCCCGGGCAGCGTGTCGGCATTGAGCAGGCCGAGCCCGCCGGCCATCCGGGTCATGCTCAGTCCGCGGGGCAGCTCGAGCAGGGCGAGGGGGTTGCCCTTGGTCTCCGCGACGATCCGATCACGGATGGGCTGGTCGAGACGGGCGTGCGTGGCCGAGTTCAGCAGGGCGTGTGCATCGGCGTCGGTGAGCCCGGTGACCTCCAGTTCCGGCAGTCCGCCCAGTTCCGCTTCCGGCCGGCGGGTGCCGAAGAGGAAGCCGATCGGCTCCGCCAGCAGCCGGCGGGCCACGAAGCCCAGTACCTGCGCCGAGGCCCGGTCCAGCCACTGTGCGTCGTCGACCACGCACAGCAGCGGACGCTCCTCCGAGGCGCCCGACAGCAGACTCAGCACCGCCAGCCCGACCAGGAAACGATCGGGCGGGGCTCCCTCGCGCATCCCGAACACCGTCTCGAGCGCGGCGCGCTGCGGCACCGGAAGACTTCTCAGCCCCACCAGCAAGGGGGAACAGAGCTGGTGCAGCGTGGCGAACGCCAGCTCCATCTCGGACTCGACCCCGCTCGCGCGCAGCACCCGCCCGCCCGTCACCGCGTCCTCGGCGTACTCCAGGAGCGCCGACTTCCCGACCCCGGGAGGGCCCCGAACCACGAGCACGCGGCTCTCACCGGCTCGCACCCCGATGATCATCTCGTCGAGACGAGTGCACTCCGCGCCCCGCCCGAGCAGTCCGACGGTGTGCCCGTGCCCTGAACTCTGACGCCGCTGGTTCATCACGTCGCACGCTACAGCGGCGTTTTCCCGGCCCACGTTTTCACCGAGCAAAGCTTTGTCCACTTTGCCGGGATGTCAGCAGCCGATGCCGCAGCGCCTCATGACAGGCAGGAAATGCCCCGGGGATGAACTGCCGCCGCTTTCGCCATTGCGGGGGCGGATCAGCCGCACACTCTCCGGTACGCCGTGTCCGGTCCGTATGTCTGCCATTGGTCTCCGGCTCGGGGCAGCGTCGTCGTAGCGGCGGAGCGGGGCATGGGCGCTGCTCGCGTACGGCGTGCGCTTCGGCGTCGCTGCCAGGTTTTGGGCAGGGGGTGAGGGTGCATCGGCAGCCCGCCGGGCTCGGACAGCACCCCCTCGATCAGCTGGGCGGCCGACCCGCGCTCGACCAGGTACCCGGGCGCGGATGTCGGCCGGTCCACCGCCTCGCGCAGTTCGTCCGCCAGGCCAAGGAGGCCGTAGGTGACGGCGGGCCGGGGCCCGGGCGGCGGGATCCGCAGCACCGCCGGGGCGTGCGCCGCCGGCGATGCGCTCGCGCAGACGGGAACCATGCCCGTGCGCAGCAGCGAGGACTTGCCCCGGCCGGTCGCCCCGATCAGCACCGTAGCCGGCGGTCGTACTCCAGCCGCTCCGACTGCGCCACCGCTTGATCGCGGCCGAAGAACAGGTGCCGGTCATCGGGTTCGAAGCGGGCCAGATCACGGAAGGGCAGGGTAACCGCCGCAGGCCCGCATAGCCGGACCACGTCGAGCGACGGCAACTGCTCCCCGCTCGCGGCCCGCGGCAGCGTCGTCGCGGAGACCCGGAGTCCGCCGCCATGGTCCAGTACGACGGACTACCCGCGGCCCGGTGCAATTCGCCCAGCTCGTGGGCGAACCGCTGGAGCGGCTCGTCCTACGGGTCCAGCGCTCTTTCGGGACGGGACCCACGCAACCACCTGCTCGTGGGCGAACCGCTGGAGCGGCTCGTCCTACGGGTCCAGCGCTCTTTCGGGACGGGACCCACGCAACCACCTCCTCCGGCGAGGAACGACGACGCCGACGCCGGCCGCGTCGATCCGGACCGTGTGAGCGGTGCAGACAATGTGAATCCGGTGCGAACGTCCAGTCCTGTCCCTTGATGCGCTGGGAGCATGTCCGTCCTGGCGGCGGGATCGGCTCGCGGCCGTGAGATGAGGGGGCCGTATGTCGGAAGCCGGCATCCGATGAACCCGAGCCGTCCGAGTAACCGCGAGGCGCGGCAGGGGCCCTCATGAGTGAGCGGCAAGTGGTGCGGGCGGCCAACGGCTTTGCCTACGGATGCATCGGCGCGGACATCCACGTCTTCGGTGACGGAACACCGGTGTACTTGCTGTTCGCCCGCCATGCCATGCCCGTCCTGGACTCGGAGTGGATGCGTGCGCAGCCCAGCCGGATGCTGGATGCGCGCGCCGAGATCGTCGACTTCACCGGCCGCGGGGCCGAACACACCGAACTGCTCGTATGGCGCGACGCCGAACCGCGCTTGGCGGTGCGGTACTTGTACGGCGAGGGCGGCCAGGGCAAGACACGACTGGCCGCGCGACTCGCTCGTGACTCGGAGCGTGCGGGTTGGCTGGTGGTGGACGCGGCGCACGGCACCGACACCCATCCGCCCGCAGAAGGCAGCCAGAACCTCGACCTGCGCGGGAAGACGGGCCTGCTGCTGCTGGTCGACTACGCCGACCGGTGGCCGCTGACGGACCTCAGCTGGCTGTTCCACAACACGCTGCTGCGCCGGGAGGCACCCGTGCGGGTCCTGCTCGTCGGCCGCTCCGTGGGCGGCTGGCCGGCGCTGCGCGACAGGCTCGACCGGCTCCGGGAGAACATCGACACCTCCGACCAGCTCCTCGCACCACTGCCCGGCGACGGCCCCGCACGCGCCGACATGTTCGCCGTTGCGCGCGACAGCTTCACCCGCCACTACGCGCAGGCACCGTCCGTCCCGCCCGAGCCGCCCCAGCCGCTGGACGCCCCCGAGTTCGGGCTGACGCTGGCGGTTCACATGGCTGCCCTGGTCGCGGTCGACGCGGCGGTTTCCGGACGCAGCCTGCCCACCGACATGGTCGGCCTCACCACGTATCTGCTGGACCGCGAGCAGGAGAACTGGCGTCAGCTGTACGAGAACGCCGACCGCGGCCTGGATCACCGGACGTCCGACCGGGCCATGGCGAGGGCGGTGTTCGCCGCCGTCCTTGCCGGTCCCGCCGTCACGGCCACGGCCACCGACATCATCGGCACGATCATGCCGCAGGCATCCGCCCCCAGGCTCCTGACCGACCACGCGACCTGCTACCCGAGCGCCGATCCGGGGACCGGGCTGCAGCCGATGCTGCCCGACCGGCTCGCCGAGGACTTTCTCGCGCTGATGGTGCCCGGTCACGCCGTCAGCGCCTACAGCCCCGACCCCTGGACCGTGGACGTCGCCGAAACACTGCTGTCGAGGCCGAGCACCGCCGCGTGCGCACCCCGCGCGCTCACCTTCCTGGCCTCGGCCACCGACCGGTGGCCGCACGTCGGCAGCACCGTGCTCTACCCCCTGCTGACCGGTCGGCCGCAGGCCGCCCTCGAGGCCGGGAGCCCGACCCTGAGCGCCATCGCCGGCATCGGCCTCGCCGCGGACCGGCTCGCCCCCGAACTGCTGGCGGTCCTGGAGGTCATCGAGCCGCTGCTGCCCGAGGGTTCACACGTCAATCTGGACGTGGGGACCCTGGACGTCCTCGAACGGCTCACCGCCCACCGCCTCACCAGTACCTGCGACCCGGCCCAGCGTGCCTGGCTGTACGGCACCCTGGGCAGACGCCGCAGCAACGCGGGCCGCTGGGCGCAGGCGCTGGAGGCCGACCAACACGCCGCTCGCATCAACCAGCAACTGGCCGACGACGACCCCCGATACCGGCCCCACCTGGCGATGGCCCTCAACAACCTCGCCTCCGCGCTGTCTCACAACGGCCGCTCGCGCGAAGCTCTCACCCAGGCACGGCGGTCGGTCGCCCTGCACCGACAACTGGCGCGGGACGACCGGCGCGAACGTTCCTCGCTGGCCCTGTCGCTGCGGAACCTGGGCAGCCGACTCGCCGAGGAAGGAATGACCGACCAGGCCGTCACGGCCATCCGAGAGGGCGTGACCATCCGGCGTGAACTCGTCACCGCCGACCCCGCCCAGCACCTCCCCGACCTCGTCGCCGACCTCAACAACCTCAGCAACCTCCTTGGGGAGCAAGGTTCTTGGGAGGAGACCGAGGCGATGGTGCGCGAGGCCGTCGAAGCCGGCCGACACCTGGTCGAGGTCAGCGAGGCCGAATACCTTCCGCTGCTCGCAGGAACGCTGACGGGCCTGGGCCGAGCTCTGCTGGGACTGGGACATGACGCCCAAGCGCTGGCGGTGACGCAGGAAGCCGCCGAGCTCTACCGTCGGCTGGCTTCGGCGAACCCGGCCACCTACCGCCCCGACCTGGTTCGTGTCCTGCTCAACCTCAGCACGATGACGGCCGAACTGGACCGCGGCGAAGAGGCTCTCGAACAGGCCGAAGAGGCACTGGGCATCGCCCGGCAGGCGGCCGAGGACGAGCCGGAACTCCACCGCGGCAGCCTGGTCGCGGCACTGGACGCACTCGGAGACCGGCTGGACCGCCTCGGACGCGGAGACGACGCCCTGACGGCGTTGGCCGACGCGGTCGCCGTATTCGAACGAGGACCAGGACCCTCAGTCTTCGACCACGACCACATGCGCCGGATGCACCGCCTGGCCGGGATGTACGCCGATGCCGGGGACCACCTGAACGAAGCCCGCCTGCTGCTGAATCTCAGTACGGGCATGACCCGGCCGCATGCCATCGACGCCGCGCGACGGGCCGCCGAGATCTACCGCCGGGAAGGCCGCGCCGAGGACGAAGCCGCGGCGCTGATCAACCTCAGCATGCTGCTGAGCTCCGACGACCTCGCGGAAGCCACCGAGCACACCCATCGCGCCATCGCCCTCTTCCGCGAGACGGGCAACCGCAATCTCGAGGCCGCGGGACTGGTCAACCTCAGCAGCCTGCTGCAACTCGCCGAGCGCTACCCCGAGGCACTCGCAGCCGCCGAGCAGGCCAACGCCATGCTCGGCGACCTCGGCGACGGCGCCGAGGGCAACCCGTTGTTCCAGATGGGAACGGCTCTCCTGGAAGCCGGCCAGGTCGAGGAGGCCATCACCTCGCTCCAGCGGGCCGCCACCGCCTACCGCGACAAGGGCAGGGGCGAATACGAGGAGAGCGGGCATCCCTGGGGACAGGCCGACACGCTACGGCGGCTCGCCGACGCACTCGTGAGTGCGCAACGGTTCACCGAAGCCGCAGAAGCACTGGGGCAGGCCGCTGAGGGCTTCGACGCGATCGGCAACACGAGCCGGGCGAACGAAGCACTGCTGACTCAATGTGCCACCCTGATCGCGGCGGCCCGCCACGAGGAAGCCGCCGTCCTGGCCGAACAGCTCGTCAACCGCTACCGCGCGGCCGCCGATCGAGCAGGTGAGGCCAAGGCGCTCGGGTACCTGGCATCGGCGCGCATCGATGCGGGGCTGTCCGATGAGGCTCTTAGGCCGTGCGAAGAGGCGGTCGCGATCTTCGGTGAACTGGACGACCCCCGGCACATGCGGCACGAGGCCGCCGCGCTGTTCAACCTCGGCAAGATCCTGGACGACCTGGGCCTCCACGAACGGTCCGGGACCGCCTATGAACAGGCCGCCCTGAAGTGGCGCGAGATCGGTTCTCCGGGCGAAGAACACTCGGCCCTCTATCGCCTGGGCACGTCGTTGTTCCAGCAGTACCGGCACCACGAGTCGGCCGACGCCTACCAGCGGGCCGTGGAGATCTGCCGCAGGTCGGGCGACCGGCATGCCGAGGCCAAGTCGCTGTTCGGCGTGGCGGCCGCGCTCGTCGAGCTGGGCCGCCTCGGCGAGGCATCAGCCGCGGCCGGTCATGCCGCCGCACAGTTCCAGGCTCTGGGCGACCAGCACGGCCACGACGCCGCGATGGACCGCCTCGCCGCCGCCCTGCACGGCCTCGGACGATCCCAGGGGGCCGTCGAGCCCGCGGCCGCGGAGGCTGCCGCGGCCTTCCGCCGACATGGGGACCGCCACGGTGAAGCGCTGACCATGGACTTGGCCTGTGCCGCCTTGCTCGAGGCACAGCGCTGGGATCAAGCCGTCTCCTTCGCCGAACGGGCGCTGACGGTCTTCGCCGAGTGCGCGGACGCGGAAGGGGAGGGCGAGGCACTGATCCACCTGGGCCTTGGATTCGCGATGAAGCGAGAGCACGCCAAGGCAATCGACGCCTACGAACGCGCGGTCGGCCACTTCCGCGAGACCGGGCGTGCGGACGACGAAGCCCGCGCCCTGCACGGCCTGGGGGAAGCGCTGTCGCGCGCAGAACGCCACGACGAAGCCGTGGCTGCCAACCGGCGCTGTGCCGGCATCCTCAACGCCCATGGCAAGCACGCAACAGAGGGTTTGACCCTGCTCAACCTCTGCGACGCACTGGAACGCCTCGACCGGTTCACCGAGATCGTCCCGGAAGCACACCGCGCCGTCACCGCCTACACCAAGGCCGGCGACCGCGCGGGAAAGGGCAAAGCCCTCATCCGACTTGGCAGAGCGCTGGCAGTGACCGGCGCCACCGACGAGTACGTGGCTGTTCTCGACCAGGCCGCCAGGATCTTTGAGGAGACGGGCGCCCCCGCCGACGAAGCCCGCGCCCGCTTCGAACTCGGCGCCGCGCTCCTCAACGACAACGTGATCGACGCACCGATCATCCCCTTGGAGCGAGCCGCCGTCTGCTACGCCAGAGCCGGCATGCTCCTTCACACGGGCATCGTCTCGCTCAACCTCGGCACCGCCTACAAGGACGCACACCGGCTGGAGGAGTCCCTCGCCGCATACCGGCAGGCCGCCGAGGTCTTCGCCGAGCAGCGGGACCCGGAGCACGAGCATCAGGCACTGGGCAGACTCGGCGCGGCGCTCCTGGAAGCCGGCCGGTACTCGGAGGCGATACCGCCCGTGCGACGGACCATCGCCATCTGTCAGAGGCTCGGCGCACGCACCGACGAAGGCATGGCCCAGCTGATGCTCGGTGCCATGCTCACCGACCTGGGCCAACTCGAAGACGGTGCGACCGCCAGCCGCCGGGCCGCCGAACTCTTCCTGGACGTCGGCCGGAGAGAACTGGCCGAACTCGCCCTCGGCAATCTCCGACGAGCCCTCGACCGCCGCGACTTCCACTGATGCCGCTCCTGAGGAGCGACTCCCCTCAGCACTCGATGACGTTGACCGCCAGACCGCCCCGGGCCGTCTCCTTGTACTTGATCTTCATGTCGGCGCCGGTCTCCTTCATGGTCTTGATGACCTTGTCGAGGGAGACGTGGTGGCGGCCGTCGCCGCGCAGCGCCATGCGGGCCGCGGTCGCGGCCTTCACCGAAGCCATGCCGTTGCGTTCGATGCAGGGGATCTGGACCAGGCCGCCGACCGGGTCGCAGGTCAGGCCGAGGTTGTGTTCCATGCCGATCTCGGCGGCGTTCTCGACCTGTTCGGGGCTGCCGCCGAGCACCTCGGCGAGGCCGCCCGCGGCCATCGAGCAGGCGGAGCCGACCTCGCCCTGGCAGCCGACCTCGGCGCCGGAGATGGAGGCGTTCTCCTTGAAGAGCATGCCGATCGCGCCCGCCGCCAGGAGGAAGCGGACCACTCCGTCCTCGTCGGCGCCGGGTACGAAGTTGAGGTAGTAGTGCAGGACGGCCGGGATGATCCCGGCTGCGCCGTTCGTCGGGGCGGTCACGACCCGCCCGCCGGCCGCGTTCTCCTCGTTGACCGCCATCGCATACAGCGTGACCCATTCCATCGCGTGCGCCAACGGATCGCCCCCGGCGCGCAGTTGACGGGCCACGGCCGACGCCCGGCGGCGGACCTTCAGACCGCCCGGCAGGATGCCCTCGCGGGACAGACCGCGGGCCACGCATGCCTCCATGACCCGCCAGATCTCCAGCAGCCCCGAGCGGATCTCCTCCTCCGTGCGCCACGCCTTCTCGTTCTCCAGCATCAGCGCCGAGATCGACAGGCCGGTCTCCCGGGCGAGTTGAAGCAGCTCGTCGCCGGTGCGGAAGGGGTACTTGAGCACCGTGTCGTCGAGCTTGATGCGGTCCTCGCCGACCGCGTCCTCGTCGACGACGAAGCCGCCGCCCACCGAGTAGTACGTCTTCTCCAGCAGCGGGACTCCCTCGGCGTCGTACGCGAAGAGGGTCATGCCGTTGGCGTGGTACGGCAGCGCGCGGCGGCGGTGCAGTATCAGCTGCGTCGAGGCGTCGAAGCCGATCTCGTGGGCGGGCCCCATCTCCGCGCCGAGCAGCCGGATCCGCCCGGTCGAGGTGATGCGCTGGACCTCGTCGTCGGCGGTTTCGACGTCTACGGTGTGCGGTTCGTGGCCTTCGAGGCCGAGCAGGACGGCCTTCGGGGTGCCGTGGCCGTGGCCGGTGGCGCCGAGGGAGCCGAAGAGTTCGGCCCGCACCGAGGCCGTCTGCGCGAGCAGGCCGTCCTTCTTCAAGCGGCCGACGAACATACGGGCGGCCCGCATCGGACCGACCGTGTGGGAGCTGGACGGTCCGATGCCGATGGAAAAGAGGTCGAAGACGCTGATGGCCACGGCGGGCTTCCTTGTCTGCGCGTAGCGGTGCGGAGGGCGGGGCCGGGGGAGTGAGGCTCTAGTTGCCCAGGCCGGGGTACAGCGGGTGCTTGTCGGCCAGGGCCTTGACCCGGGCCTTGAGTGCTTCCGTGTCGTACGACGGCTTGAGGCTTCCGCGATGATCCGGCTCGTGCAGGCGGGTGTTGAGCTGCGTCATCGCGGATTCCCTCGTGTGTGGGCGCAGTGTGCGGCGTACGCATCGGCGGACAGAGCGCCGGCGATGTTCTCGACTCGTAGCCGGAACAGCCAACCCGTGCTGTACGGGGCGGAGTTGACGGCCGTCGGGTCGGCGTCGAGAGCCGTGTTCACCTCCAGGACCTCGCCCGAGGCGGGCGCGTAGAGGTCACTGGCGGCGGTGGGCGACTCGATGCGCCCGCAGGACTCCCCGGCCTCGACCCAGGTGCCGACCTCGGGGAGCCGGAGGTGGACGACATCGCCGAGGGCCTTCGCCGCGAAGGCGGTGATGCCGACCGTGGCGTTGCCCTCGTCGACGGCCAGCCACTCGTGGTCCCAGGTGTATCGGAGGTGCCGGGGAACGCTCATCGCGACCTCCGAACGGCGGCCGCCGAGCGAGTCGGGAGGCGCCGAAGTCATGAGGCCACGGCCGCAGTTGCGGGAGTGAGCGTGCGGCGGAGCCGGTTGAACAGCTTGGGCTGGTTCATGGCGAGCACGGCCACCGGAACGTCGTCCTGGCGATAGATCGCGATGAAGGAGCGGCTGTCGACGTCACCCTCGACGATGTGCGGCCGGGCGCCGGGTTGGACGTGTCCGGCGAGCTGGATGCGCACCCGGTACTGGTCGGACCAGAAGTAGGGCGCCACCGCCGGGGCGGGAGCCGACGTGCCGGACAGCAGTGTGCGGGCCGCGGTCTTGGCCTGCTCGGTGGCGTTCGTCCAGTGCTCGATGCGGGCGTACCGGCCGGTGAAGGGGTTGGGGCAGCGGGCCACGTCACCGACGGCGACCACACCCGGCACGCTGGTCGCGCATCCGGCGTCGCACACCACGCCGTCGTCCACCTGGACGCCGGACCCCGAGAGCCAGTCGGTGTTGGGGCGTACGCCCACCCCGACCACGACGACGTCGGCGGGCAGCACCCGCCCGTCAGCCAGGCGCACCCCGGTGACCCGTCCGTCGCCGGTGAATCCCGCGACGCCGGTTCCGCGCAGCAGGCGTACCCCGTGGTCGTCGTGGAGCGAGGAACACACCAGCCCCATCTCGCGGCCCAGTTGGCGCTGCAGCGGTACGTCGAGCGCCTCGACGACCGTGACGTGCAGGCCGAGCCGGTGGGCGGTGGAGGCGACCTCGGCACCGATGAACCCGGCGCCGATGACGACGACCCGGGGCAGGCCGTCCAGCAGCTCGGCGCGCAGGGCGATGGCGTCGTCGAGGGTGCGCAGGGTGTGGATGCCGGCCAGTCCGTCCGCGCCGGGGATCATGCGAGCACTGGCGCCGGTCGCGACGACGACGCCGTCGGTGCGCAGCTCCTGTCCGCCGGCCAGGGTGACGGTGCGGGTCGTGGCGTCGAGCCGTATCGCCCGCTCGCCCAGCAGCCAGCGCACGTCCAGGTTCTCGTACTCGTCCGCGTCGCCGAGGGCGAGCGCGTCGGCGTCGAGGCCCCCCTTGAGGAAGTCCTTGGACAGCGGCGGGCGGTCGTAGGGGGAGTGGCGTTCCTCGCCCACGACGACGAGCTCGCCGTCGTATCCCTCCGCACGCAGTGCGCGCAGCGTGCTGAGGCCTGCCAGCGAGGCTCCGACGACGGTGATGGTCCTCATACGGGCTCTCCCACGGTGACGTCGAGCTGGATGGTGCCGTCCTGCACGGAAACGCGGTGGGCGCGCACCGGGATCTTGGCCGGCGCGCAGGTCGGACGGCCGGTCCTCAGGTCGAACGAGGCCGCGTGCAGGGGGCACTCGACGAAACAGCCCTCCAGCCAGCCGTCCGCCAGCGAGGCGTCCTGGTGTGTGCAGGTGTCGTCGACGGCGTAGACCTCGCCGTCCTCGGTGCGGAACACCGCGACGGGGGCGGGAACGCCGTCGGTCACGCGGATGGACTCGCCGGGTGGCAGGTCTTCGATCCGGCACACCGTGATCATGGGGAAACCTCCGGGTTGCGGGTGCCCGACAGGGATGGAGCCGTCGGGCGGGTGGTGGGGCCCGCGCGCTGTCTCGACGGCGAAGCTGGAAGAGCGTGTAGCGCATTGTGCAACTAGATTCGTTATGCGCAACATCGTCCCCATCGCTCGGAGAGGTTGTCAAGAGGGGATCCCGCCGAGCGTTCAGATAGTGCACAATGTTGCGCCATGAGCAACGGAATGGACGGCCACGGGCAGGCGGAGTCTCCGGTGCAGTCGGTCGACCGGGCGGTGGCGGTGCTGGAACTCCTGGCCCGTCAGGCGGAGGCGGGCATCACGGAGATCGCCGCCGAGCTCGGGGTGCACAAGTCGACGGCGTCACGGCTGGCCGTGGCCCTCGAGATGCGCGGACTCGTGGAGCAGATGGAGGAGCGGGGCAAGTACCGCCTGGGCCTGGGGCTGGTGCGGCTGGCCGGTGCCGCCGCGGTCCGGCTGGACCTCTCGCAGCAGAGCCGCCCGGTCTGCGAGCGGCTGGCGGCCGAACTCGCGGAGACCATCAACCTGGCGATCCTCGACGGCGACGCCGCCGTCAACGTCGACCAGGTGCTCGGGCCCTCGGTCATCACCACCCACAACTGGGTGGGTCGGCGCACCCCGCTGCACGCCACCTCCAGCGGCAAGGTGCTGCTGGCGCATCTGCCGGAGGTGGCGCTGAACAGCAGGCTCGCGGGCCCCCTGGAGCGGTACACCCCACGGACCGTGACCGACCCCGAGGTCCTGCGGCAGCAGCTGGAGACCGTCCGCGCGGACGGGTACGCCGCCTGCACCGAAGAGCTCGAGACCGCCCTGAACGCCGTGGCCGCACCGGTCTTCGCCTACAACGGCCAGGTGGCCGGCGCGATCAGCGTCTCCGGGCCGTCCTTCCGGCTGGCGGAGCACCTGCTGCCGCAGGCGGGTGCCGCGGTGCGGGCCGCCGCCGCGGAGGTCTCGGCCCGGCTCGGCCATGTCGGCGCGAACTGAGGCACTGTCCGGCCGGGTGGCTTGCATGCAGGCGTCTGTGCACGACCATGCTGATCGGTGCCGGTATCACCGTGGTGGGCCTGCTGGTGTCCGTGGCGTGGGCCGAGGAGACGCGCGGCCGCACGCTCGCGGAGACCAGCGCACTTCCGGGCCGTTCCCGACGGTCCGCAGCGGGCGGGGAGCGCCTGCGCGAGGGTGACCTCGAACGATCCTGACGGCGTCACGGACGCCGAACCCGCACGTCATGCGGACGGCCGGCCCCGGCCAGGGGCCGGCCGTCCGCATGTGTCGGGAGGGGCTGCCCCGCGGAGGAAAGTTTGCGCGGCCGTTCTCTTGACACCGCTCGACCAGCAGGCAGACTAGTGTTGCTCATAGCGAGTCAATGTGCGTAATACGCAACAACAAGGGTTGAGGGTTCGACAACTCGGCCTCGGTCTCCCCGGTCTCGGGGCACACCGGAACTCGTCCAGTTCCTCCTCGCCGGATCTCCCCAGCGGACCGGTCCGGCGTCCCCAGTCATCCAGAACCTCCGGCCGAAGGTCGCACTCGGCCGCCCCCTCAGCGAGGAGTTCGACAGTGACACACGAGGTACGCGCCGTCGTCGCCCGGAAGAAGGGCGCCCCGGTCTCGGTGGAGACGATCCTGGTGCCCGACCCGGGACCGGGTGAGGCGCTGGTGCAGGTGCAGGCCTGCGGTGTCTGTCACACCGACCTGCACTACCGCGAGGGTGGGATCAACGACGAGTTCCCCTTCCTGCTCGGCCATGAGGCGGCCGGCGTGGTCGAGGCGGTCGGCGACGGCGTCACCGAGGTTGCGCCCGGCGACTTCGTCGTCCTCAACTGGCGTGCGGTCTGCGGCAGTTGCCGCGCCTGTCGGCGCGGGCGGCCGTGGTACTGCTTCGCCACCCACAACGCCACCCAGCCCATGACGCTGACCGACGGCACCCAGCTCTCCCCGGCCCTGGGCATCGGGGCGTTCGCGGAGAAGACCCTGGTCGCCGCCGGGCAGTGCACCAAGGTCCAGGCGACCGCCTCCGCCGCCGCGGCGGGCCTGCTCGGCTGCGGTGTGATGGCCGGGTTCGGTGCCGCGGTCAACACCGGAGGCGTCGGGCGCGGCGACTCCATCGCGGTCATCGGCTGTGGCGGCGTGGGCATGGCCGCCATCGCCGGCGCGCAGGTGGCGGGCGCCTCGAAGATCATCGCCGTGGACGTCGACGAGCGGAAGCTGGAGTGGGCCGGGAAGTTCGGCGCCACCGACACCGTCAACTCGGCCAAGGCCGACGCCGTGGCGGCGATCCGCGAGCTCACCGGCGGCTTCGGCGCCGACGTCGTCGTGGACGCGGTGGGCCGCCCGGAGACGTACGAGCAGGCCTTCTACGCCCGCGACCTGGCCGGCACCGTCGTCCTGGTCGGCGTGCCCGCCCCGGAGCGGACGATCGAACTGCCGCTGCTGGACGTCTTCGGCCGCGGCGGGGCACTGAAGTCCTCCTGGTACGGCGACTGCCTGCCCTCCCGGGACTTCCCCGCCCTGATCGACCTCTACCTGCAGGGCCGCTTCGACCTCGACGGCTTCGTCACCGAGAAGATCGCCCTGGACGAGGTGGAGGCGGCCTTCGAGAAGATGCACGACGGCGAGGTCCTGCGCTCGGTGGTGGTCCTGTGACCGCGGCGCCTACACCGCCGACCATCTCGTCATCGCCCCCGGCGCCTGGGCGCCCGGGCTGCTCGCCGACGTCGGGGTGCGGGTGACGGTCGAGCGCCAGGTCATGTACTGGTTCCAACCCGAGGGCGGCACCGGCCCGTTCACCGCGGACCGGCACCCCGTCTACATCTGGGAGGACCCGGACGGCACCCAGATCTACGGCTTCCCGGCCCTCGACGGCGCCGACGGCGGAGCCAAGGTCGCCTTCTTCCGCAAGGGCGTCCCCAGCGACCCGGACCACCTCGACCGGGAGGTGCACCCGGAGGAGATCGCGGCCATGGCCGAATACCTGCGCCCGCGCATCCCCGCCCTGCCCGGCCGCTTCCTCAAGGCCGCCGCCTGCATGTACGCCAACACGCCCGACGAGCACTTCGTCCTCGCCCGGCACCCCGAGCACACGCAGGTGACCGTCGCGTGCGGATTCTCCGGCCACGGCTTCAAGTTCGTGCCGGTGATCGGCGAGATCCTCGCCGACCTGGCCCTCGAGGGCACCACCAGGCACCCCATCGAGCTCTTCAACCCCCGCCGCGTGCGCGTCTGACCGCTCACCGAGCGACCTTTCCAGCGGTACTTCCGAGCGACTTTCCGAGGTGAATGATCATGACCACGACCAGCCTGCCCCCGAGCCTGATCCCCACGCTGTCCGGGGAGCACTACACCGACCCCGAGATCTTCGCCCTGGAACAGGAGCGCATCTTCGAGGCCATGTGGTTCTGTGTGGCCCGCGCCTCGGAGCTGGCCAAGCCCGGCCAGTTCCGCACCTACCAGGTCGGTCGGGAGAGCGTCCTCGTCTCCCGTTCCCGGGACGGCTCCCTCAAGGGGTTCCTCAACATCTGCCGGCACCGCGGCGCCAAGCTGTGCACCGAGGAGTCCGGCGAGGTCAAGCGCGCCTTCCAATGCCCGTACCACGCCTGGACCTACGGCCTGGACGGCAAGCTCGTCGCCGCGCCCAACCTGACGTCGATGCCGGACATCGACCGGGTCCAGTACGGCCTGATCAACGTCCACATCCGCGAGTGGCTCGGTTACGTGTGGGTGTGCCTCGCCGACGCTCCGCCGTCCTTCGAGGAGACCGTCATCGGCGATGTCGTCGCACGGCTGGGCGACACCGAGTCGATCGAGAACTACGGGATCGAAGACCTCCAGGTGGGCCGGCGCATCACCTACGACGTGAAGGCCAACTGGAAGCTCATCATCGAGAACTTCATGGAGTGCTACCACTGCGCCACCATCCACCCCGAACTCACCGAAGTACTGCCGGAGTTCGCGGACGGTTACGCGGCCCAGTACTACGTCGGCCACGGCGCCGAGTTCGGCGACGAGGTCCAGGGCTTCACCGTCGACGGCAGCGAGGGACTCGACCGCATCCCGGGCGTCGCGGACGACCAGGACCGCCGCTACTACGCGATCACCGTGCAGCCCCAGGTGTTCATCAACCTGGTGCCCGACCACGTCATCTTCCACCGCATGTACCCGATGACGCAGGACCGCACGGTCGTGGAATGCGACTGGCTCTACCTCCCGCACGTCGTCGAGAGCGGCAAGGACGTCAGCCGGTCCGTGGAGCTCTTCCACCGCGTCAACCAGCAGGACTTCGACGCCTGCGAGCGCACCCAGCCGGGGATGAGCTCCCGGGCCTACGTCAAGGGCGGCGTCCTCGTCCCGAGCGAGCACCACATCGGCGCCTTCCACACCTGGGTGCAGGAGAGGCTCGGCACGGCCTCCGCCCACTGACCCGGCCCACCCCCCAAACCGCCCGTCCACCTGTCGTCCGGCCTCTTCGGCAGGTGGACGGGCACGTTTCGACAGCCCAGTGACGGCGGCCGGGATCCTCGGTATCCCCGGGTCCCGTCCCCAGGGTCCGCAATTCAGTCCAGATCGTTGCGATGGGCACTGCCCCGGCGCCGGGGCATCGGCTGAGATGGCCCCATGTCAGAACTGATCGGTTTCGTCGCCGCGTCCCTGGCCATCATCGTCGTGCCCGGCCGCGATCTGACCCTGCTGCTGGCCAACACGGCCCGATCGGGGCGGCGTTCGGGCATCGCGACCGCGGCGGGGATCATGCTGGGGCACGCCGTGCCGGCCGCGGCCGCGGTGGCCGGGCTGACGGCTCTCTTGACCGCCTCGGAACTCGCCTACGCAGCTTTGCGCGTGATCGGTGCCCTCTATCTCCTCCACCTCGGCGCCCGAGCCCTGGCCGACTTCGTTCGCCTCCGCCGAAACGGTGCGGGGGACTCCGGCCCACCGTCATGCGCAGCCCGCCGGGCGTGCCCCGGGACGCATCGCGCGCGTATCCCCCCCGGCAGGGCCTGATCAGCAACCTGTTGAATCCCAAAGTGGCGGCCTTCTACCTGTCCCTCTTCCCGCAGTTCGCCCTGCCGGGCCTGACGACAACGGCCGCGCGCACCGTGCTCGCCGGGCTGTTCTGGATCATGACCCTGCTCTGGTTCGTACCGGTGCTGCTGCTCCTGGCCCGCGTCGAGGTTGTGCTGCGCCGTCCCGGCGTCCGGCAGGGACTCGCCGGGGTGTCGGGCGTGAGCCTCGTCGGCCTGGGGACCGCTCTGGCCGTGCGTGGCTGACTCCCTGAAGGACCGGCGCACGACGAGGGACGCCGGGCGGCCACCTCAGGTTCGGCCCGCGGCCCTCGCCCGCTCCACCGCCGGCCCGATCGCCTCCGCGACAGCGTCGATGTCCTCCTTCGTGGAGGTGTGCCCCAGCGAGAAGCGCAGGGTGCCGCGGGCGAGAGCCGGGTCGGTGCCCGTGGCGAGGACGACGTGGCTCGGGCGGGCCACGCCCGCCGTGCAGGCGGAGCCGGTGGAGCACTCGATGCCCTGCGCGTCCAGGAGGAGCAGCAGGGAGTCGCCCTCGCAGCCGGGGAAGGCGAAGTGCGCGTTGCCGGGGAGGCGGCCCGCCGGGTCGGGGTCGCCGCACAGGATGGCGTCGGGCACCGCCGCCCGTACGCGATCGATCAACTCGTCGCGCAGGAGACCGATCTCGTACGCGTGCTCCGCGCGCCGCTCGGCGGCCAGGCGGGCGGCGACCGCGAAGGCGGCGATGGCGGGGACGTCGAGGGTGCCGGCGCGGACGTGCCGTTCCTTGCCGCCGCCGTGCAGGAGCGGCACGGGTGTGTGTGCGCGGCCGAGCAGCAGGGCGCCGACGCCGTGCGGGCCGCCGATCTTGTGCCCGGTCACGGACATCGCGGCGAGTCCGGAGACGGCGAAGTCCAGCTCCAGCTGGCCGAAGGCCTGCACCGCGTCCGCGTGCATCGGGATGCCGAACTCGCCCGAGATCCGCGCGAGTTCACGGATCGGCAGCACCGTACCGATCTCGTTGTTGGCCCACATGACGGTGACCAGTGCGACGTCCGAGGGGTCGCGCGCAATCGCTGCGCGCAGCGCCTCGGGATGCACCCCGCCGTAGGAGTCCACCGGCAGCCACTCGACGTGCGCACCCTCGTGCTCGGCCAGCCAGCCGACGGCGTCGAGCACCGCGTGATGCTCGACGGGGCTGACGAGGATGCGTCTGCGGTGCGGATCGACGGCGCGCCGGGCCCAGTACAGGCCCTTGACGGCGAGGTTGTCGGACTCCGTACCGCCCGCGGTGAAGAGCACTTCGCTGGGCCGTGCGCCGAGCGCGGCCGCGAAGGTTTCCCGGGACTCCTCGACCGTGCGCCGGGCGCGCCGGCCGGCAGCGTGCAGGGAGGCCGCATTGCCGAGGAGGGCAAGCCGCTCGGTCATCGCCCGCACCGCTTCCGGCAGCATCGGCGTGGTGGCGGCGTGGTCGAGGTAGGCCACGGGAGCAGTCAGCGAAAGACGACCGTGCGGTGGCCGTTGACCATCACACGGCTCTCGCTGTGCCACTCCACGGCGCGGGCCAGGACCTGCGCCTCGACGTCCCGGCCGAGGGTGACCAGCTCCTCCGGGTCCTGCGCGTGGTTCACCCGGACCACGTCCTGCTCGATGATCGGGCCCTCGTCCAGGTCCGCGGTCACGTAGTGCGCCGTGGCGCCGACCAGCTTGACCCCGCGCTCGTGGGCCTGCACATAGGGGCGCGCGCCCTTGAAGCTCGGCAGGAACGAGTGGTGGATGTTGATCGCCCGCCCGTCGAGCTGCTTGCACAGGTCGTCCGAGAGGATCTGCATGTAGCGGGCGAGGACCACCAGGTCGACGTTCAGCTCGTCGACCAGCTCCATCAGCCGGGCCTCCGCCTCGGGCTTCGTCTCGCGGGTCACCGGCACGTGGTGGAAGGGGATGCCGTAGCTGCGGGCCAGAGGCTCGAAGTCGCGGTGGTTGGAGACGATCGCCGGGATCTCGATGTTGAGGGCGCCGACGCTCTTGCGGAACAGCAGGTCGTTCAGGCAGTGGCCGAACTTCGACACCATGATCAGGGTGCGGGTGGGCGTCGAGGCGTCGTAGAGCTGCCAGGAGATGTTGAACGCCTCCGCGACCGAGCCGAAGCCGGTGCGCAGCTCCTCCAGGCCGAGGCGCGGATCCGTGACCTGGAAGCGGACCCGCATGAAGAAGTGGTCCTGCAGCCGGTCGTCGAACTGCTTGCTCTCCAGGATGTCGCCGGAGTGCCGCACGAGGAAGCCGCTGACGGCGTGGACGATGCCGGCCCGGTCGGGGCAGGAGAGCGTGAGGACGTACTCGCGACCGGGCTGCGAACGAGGAGACATGACATCCTCCGTTGATTCGTAATACGCAACAGATAGAGTGATACGCAACAACATCTTCCCGGTGGCCACCGCGCCGGTCAAGAGATCCGACTGTCACTGTGCGGACTGTCGGCTGCAGCGCCGTGGTCGGCAACACTGGATCCATGGATGCGCCGTCCGTGACGAGGTGCTCGCCGTCGGCGAGGCGTTCGCCAACTCCCCGGGAATGGTGCAGGCGTTGGACGGCCGCGGCGCTGCAACCGCTCACCGAGAAGGCCGGCAAGCCGTCCGGGGGCGACAGCATCGCGGTCTTCAGCGCGGACGGGATCCGCTGCACCCACCCCGGCCCGAACCGGATCGGCAAGCACCTGATCGCCGACGACCCCTACCGTGAGGAGAGCCGATGACCGATCACGACCGTGCGCCCGCCGTGCTGTACGAGGTGAAGGACCGCATGGCGTATCTGACGCTGAACCGGCCCGACCGGCTCAACGCGATCGACTCCCGGATGCCCGGCGAACTCGCCGCCGCGGTACGGAGGGCGGGCACCGACCCGGACGTACACGTGATCGTGTTGCAGGGAGCGGGGCGGGCCTTCTGCTCGGGGTACGACCTGAAGATCTACGCGGAGGACGGACAGGGCGCCCAGGGCGACGACCGGGGGAGCGGGGTGTGGGACCCGATCCGGGACTTCGCGACCATGAAGCAGTACACCGACGACTACTTCTCGCTGTGGCGGTCCCTGAAGCCCACCATCGCCAAGGTGCACGGCCACGCGGTCGCGGGCGGCAGCGACATCGCCCTGTCCTGCGACGTCGTGATCATGGCGGAGGACGCCCGGATCGGCTACATGCCCGCACGGGTGTGGGGCTGTCCGACCACCGCGATGTGGGTGTACCGGCTGGGCGCCGAGCGAGCCAAGCGCATGCTGCTGACCGGCGACACCATCGACGGCCGTACCGCCGCCGACTGGGGCCTGGTCCTTGAGGCGGTACCGGCCGAGCAACTGGACGCGCAGGTCGAGGAGTTGGCGGACCGGATGGCGGGGGTGCCGGTGAACCAGCTCGCCATGCAGAAACTGATGATCAATCAGGCGTACGACAACATGGGGCTGCACGGCACCCAGATCCTGGCGACGCTGTTCGACGGCATCACCCGGCACTCGCCGGAGGGCCGCTGGTTCCAGGAGTTCGCCGCCACCCACGGCTTCCACGAAGCCGTCAAGTGGCGCGACACCGGCCGCTGGATCCCCGACGGCGGCGGCCCGATCCCCACCGCGGACGACCTCGAGGAGGGCCGACGGCCATGACGCCCACGTTGAAAGAGTCGTACTGGCCCGCCGACACCTCCCGCCCGGTCCTGGAGCTGACGACGGGCGAGGTGCTGCGGCAGGCCGCGGCGGCCGTACCGGACCGCGTGGCACTGGTCGAAGTCGCCCCGCCCGGCGCCTCGTTGACCGGCGCGGACCGCACCGACCGCACCTGGACCTACGCGCAGCTGCTCGCCGACGCCGAACGCGCCGCTTCCTGGCTGGCCGGGCGGTTCGCCCCCGGTGAGCACATCGCCGTATGGGCGCCGAACGTGCCCGAATGGGTCGTGCTCCAGTACGGCGCCGCGCTCGCCGGACTCGTCCTGGTGACCGTCAACCCGGCGCTGCGTGACGCAGAGTTGGAGCATGTGCTGGGGCAGTCGCGATCCGTCGGACTCGTGCTGACCGACGCCTTCCGCGGAACCGACATGGCCGGACAGGCGGAGCGCCTCGCACCGCGCCTGCCCCACCTGCGCGAACGCATCTCCTTCACCGGCTGGCTGGACGAGATCCGCCGCACCCCGCCCGAACCGCTGCCGACGGTCGAACCGGGCGCCGCGGCGCAGATCCAGTACACCTCCGGCACCACCGGAGTGCCGAAGGGTGCCCTGTTGCACCATCGCGGACTCGTCACCAACGCGGACCTGGTGGCCGACCGTGCCCAAGTCGCCGAGGGCGGAACATGGTTGACGGGGCTGCCGCTGTTCCACACCGCCGGCTGCGGGCTGTCCGTACTCGGCACCGCCCTGCGACGGGGCACCCTGGTGCAGCTCCAGCTCTTCGACCCGGGACTCGCCCTGGAAGCCCTGCAGAAATGGCGGGCCACGAGCTTCGCCGGCGTACCGCGCATGCACGCCGCACTCCTGGCCCACCCCGGCTTCGACACATACGACTTGAAGAGCTGCGACATCCTGGTGTCCGGCGGCGACCTGGTACCGCCGGAACTCATCGCGGCGGCCGAGCAGCGCTTCGGCGCCCGGTTCTCCACCGTCTACGGCCAGACCGAACTCAGCCCCGTCATCACCCAGACCAGCCCCGACGACAGCACGCAGGACAAGCAGCACGCGGGTCGTCCGCTGCCACAGGTCGAGGTCAAGATCGTCGAACCGGGCGGCACCCGGATCCTGCCGCCAGGGGAACAGGGCGAGATCTGCGCCCGCGGCCGTCAGGTCATGCTCGGCTACCACGACCTGCCCGAGGCCACCGCCGACACCGTGGACGCGGACGGCTGGCTGCACACCGGGGACCTGGCCACCATGGACGAACGCGGCTACGTCGTCATCACCGGCCGCCTCAAGGACATGATCATCCGCGGTGGGGAGAACATCTACCCCGCCGAGGTCGAGACCGCACTGGCCACCCATCCCCTTGTCCGCGAGGCCGTCGTGCTCGGCATCCCGGATCCCGGCTGGGGCGAACAGGTCGCCGCCGTGATCAGCCCCGCCGACCCCGACCGCCCACCCACCGCCGCCGCCCTCCACGACCACGTGCGCGCCGCCCTGGCCCCGCACAAGACGCCCCGCCACTGGTACCTGTCCGACGACATCCCCGCCAACGCCATGGGCAAGACCCAGAAGTTCATCCTGCGCCGCCGCATCACCGACGGCACCGTGCCCGAACTCGACTGAGGAGCCGGGCAGACATGAGCAGGGCCTGCCGGGAACCATGTCCCCGGCAGGCCCTGGGGCCGACCGGTGTTCAACTCACCCCGGTCGACGCATCACCGACGCCACGCTCATTTGCCGAAGTACGCGTCGTAGATCGAGATCGTCGACGTGTTGTTCTTCTTGTCGACGACCCTGGCGCGCAGGGAGACGGACTTGCCCTTCGCGGGGTTCTTCACGGTGAGCTTGCCGTGCTTGACGGTGACCTTCTTCCAGGTCTTGCCGTGGTCGTAGGACACCCACACCGCGAGGGACTTGAGATTACGGCCCTTGGCCGCGCCCTGGACGGTGACCGGGTAGGTGACCGTCTTGCCGGCCGTGACCTTGCTGTCCAGGCCGGTCCTGGCGTTGAAGCGGACCGTGGAGACCGGCAGGTCGACCGGGAGGTTCGACGGCTTCTTCGAGTGGAAGGTCCACGTCGCGTCGACCCGGCTGGATGCGGTCGACAGCGCGGCGCTGCGCTTGACCGAGGTGGTCAGCCGGTACGCACTGTCCGAGGCCGGGACCTTGAACGGCCTGTCGTTGCCGAGCGGGGCGTTGAAGGCGCCGATCTTCTTGCCGTTGCGGTACAGCGTCGTCGTCGCCGAGGCGTAGTCCGAGTCACCCAGGTGACCCGCGCTGTCGGTGAACAGCGGGAGCACGCCGTAGATCTGGTTGCCGTCGCGGGTGACGCCGCTGGCGGAGGATACGACCGGCCCGAACACCGCCGTGTTGAACCGGTGTTGGTAGGTCCGGCCCGCCTTGAGCTTCAGATAGTCGGCGGCCCAGAGCGACATCTCCGGGACCGGGTTGCCTTCGGTGTCCTTCTTCCCGGAGTACTGGTAGAAGTCGGGCCGCCACTCGGCGCCGTCCACGGCCGAAACGTGGTACGTGCGGGTGCCGGGCAGCGTCTGGGTGACCGTGTCGGCACCGGCGGACATGTAGCCGTAGCCGTCGGGCACGGAGCCGGTGAGGGCGACGGCGCCGGTCTTCCCGGCGACCGAGGCGCCCATGCCGATCTTCACCGTGGCGAAGTCGCTCGCCTTGTAGTGGCGGACGTACGCCTTGATCTGCTTGACCGGAGCGGCGGCCGCGGTGTCGTACTCGGCCGTGCCGCCCTTGGTCCACTGTCCGGACCAGGTCTGGGAGAGGTAGTCGACCGCCGGGCCGACGTGCGCGACGCGGATGTCGGCGAAGGAGTCCACGAGGACGCCGTTGCCGTCCGCCCCGTTCTGACCCGGGTAGTACCGGTACCCCACCCACGCGCCCTTCGGCTTGGCCGCCGGGTCCGGAACCGTGATGTCGGGCGACTTGGCCTTGTTCAGGTCGAGCGTGACCGTCGTGTCCTTGGTGACGTTCAGCAGCGGCTGGATCAGCCAGTCCAGGCCGCCCTTGTACGTCTCGAGGTCCTGCGCGCTCGCCGACTCCAGCATGTACTTGCCCTTGGGCACCCGGACGACGGTGGTGTCGTCGGTCGACTCGGACGACAGCCAGGAAGCCGGTCCAAGGCCGTCGATGGACATCAGGGAGGCGATGTGCTTCGGGCTCTCACCGGTGCGGTTGATGTACTTCAACGTCACGCTGTAGTGCTCGGTCTCCCGTACGACGCCCACAGACGTGCTGACGGTCTGGCCGCCGCCGGTGGCCGTCACGCGGGCCGAGTAGCCGCCGTTGAGGTTGCCGCCCAGCTTGGCGTCGACGGTCACGCCCACGGAGGCCTTGCCGCCCGCCGGGACGGTCACCTTGTCCGCGCCGAGCTTGAAGAAGCCCGCCGGGGCCGCCTTGCCCTTCGGGTCGAAGGCCTTCGTGGCGAGGGTCAGCGTGACGTCCTTCGCAGCGGAGTTGGTGTACGTCAGCTGCTTGGTGACCGGGGTGTCGTCGGTGTGCGGCCACTGCTGGACGGGGAAGTCCAGCGTGGTCGGGTCGGCGACCACGGTCTGTGCGATGGCCTTGTCGACCTGGATCCGGCCCGCACCGCCCTGGAACGCCGTGTAGTCACCTGCCTTGGCGGAGCCGACGAGCGTGGCCTTCAACTGGGCGTAGGTCCAGTCGGGGTGCTCCTGCTTGAGGATGGCCGCAGCGCCCGCCACGTGCGGCGTCGCCATCGACGTACCGGAAATGGTGAGGTAGCCGGCCGGGTTCTCGCCGACCTCCTTGTCGATGACGCTGCCCTCGGCCGCGGCCGCGGTGATCTTGACGCCGGGTGCGGTGACGTCCGGCTTGAGCGTGTTGTCGACGCTCGGGCCTCGGCTGGAGAAGTAGGCGAGCTTGTCGTTGCCGTCGACGGCTCCGACGGTGAGCGCGTCGGCCGCGCTGCCCGGCGAGTCGAGGGTCGAGTCGCCGCCCTCACCCTCGTTGCCGGCGGCGATCGCGAACAGCATGCCCTTCTGCTCGGAGAGCTTGTTCACCTCCGCCTCGAGCGGGTCGATGCCCGGGTTGTCGCCGCCGCCCAGGCTGAGGTTGACGATGTCGGCACCCTGCGCCGCGGCCCACTCCATGCCCGCGAGGATGGAGGAGTCGTCGCCCCCGCCCTCGTCGTCCAGGACCTTGGCGTTGAGGAGCTTGGCGTCGGGCGCGACGCCCTTGTACTTGCCGCCGGACTTGGCGCCTGTGCCCGCGATGATGGACGCGACGTGGGTGCCGTGGCCGAAGTGGTCGATGGTGTCCTTGGCCGTGGTGAAGTTCTTGGACTCGATCACCTGGGGCTTGAGGTCCGGGTGGGTGGTGTCGATGCCGGTGTCCAGGACGGCGACCTTGACGCCCTTGCCGGTGTAGCCCTTCGCCCACGCGGTGGGCGCGCCGATCTGCGGCACTGATTTGTCGAGGCTGGCCTTGCGGACGCCGTCGAGCCAGACGTGGGAGACGCCGGAGGCGAGGGAGTCTCCGTCGGTGACGGCGTCCCACAGCTTGGTCGCGTCCTGCCGGGGCGTCACAAGGGCGTCGGCGTTCAGGGAGGTGAAGGCCGAGTGGAGCGTGCCGGCCTCCCGGACGCCGGACTTCGCGGTGCGCGAGGCGCCGCTGTAGCCGACGATGACCTTCACGCCGTTCTTCTGGTTCCTGCGGTTGGCGGCCTTGTTGAGCTCGGTGATGTCGAACAGGCGCCGGTCGAGCTTGCCGTTCGCGATCAGCCGGATCGCGTCCATCGGCTCGACGAGGGTGTGGCCGCCGACGGTACGGACCTGCAGGGGGATGTGCTCGCGCCCCTTGGCCCGGTTCACGCCGACGACCCGGCCCCTGGGGTCGACGGCGACGCGGTCACCGGTGATGAGAGTGATGGTGTGAGTGGCGCGGCCCGCCTTGGCGGTGCTCTCGGCAAATTTCGCGGGCGTTGACGCGGACGTCGCCTGCGCCAGATCGGTCAGCTCCGCGGCCAACGCCAGGGCGGCCACCGTGGCGGCCGCGGCCGCGCAAGCTCGTTTCACGCGTGTTCTTTTGACGTGTTTACGCAAGGTTCCCTCTTGTGCCGGAGTGTCTGTTGAACCCTCTGCACCCACCCTGAGCGGCGGAAAGTTGATGCACAGCTCCCCGCCCCGGCGGAAACAACCACGGAACCCCGGGCGCGGGAGCGCCATCTAGCCGGGCGAGCACCGAGACGGAAGAGGTGGGCCCGTGGGACGTCCCGAACAAGTCCTGGACCCGGAGGCAGGAGCCCTGCAGCAGCTCGCGCACCAACTGCGCGAGCTGCGCCGGGCCGCCGGCAACCCGCCGTATCGGACCATGGCCGAGGCCACCGGCATCTCCGCGACGACGCTCTCCCGGGCGGCCGGCGGCAAACGCATGCCGTCGCTCGACGCGGTCCGCGCCTACGTGCGCGTGTGCGGCGGCGATCCGGGGGAGTGGGAGCCGCGCTGGAAGGAAGCCGAAGCGGCCACCACCGACGCCGTACGCGAACAGGCGGGGGAGGCCGGACCGCCGTACCGGGGCCTGACCCGCTTCGAACCGGGCGACCGGCACCTGTTCTTCGGCCGCGACCGCACGGCCGACGAGGTGGAACGGCTGGTGTCCGACCACCGGCTCGCGGTGCTGTTCGGCGCGTCCGGCAGCGGCAAGTCCTCCCTGCTGCGGGCCGGGTTGATCCCCCGGCTGCAGGAGCGGACCGCCTGCCGGAGCGGCCCCGCGGTGCTGCGGATCCTCACGCCCGGGGCCACCCCTGCGCAGACGTACGGGCATCTGCTCGCCCCGGCCGCGGACGAACCGGAGAGCTGGGTGGTCGTGGACCAGTTCGAGGAGGCCTTCACCCTCTGCCGGGACCGCGACGAACGGGCCCGCTTCATCGACCTCCTGCTCGCCGCACGGGCCCCGGACAGCAGGCTGCGGGTCCTGATCTCCGTACGCGCCGACTTCTACCCCCGCTGCCTCGAACACCGGGGCCTGGCGGACGCGTTGCGCGGCGCCGGCTTCGCCCTCGGCCCCATGACCGAGGGCGAACTGCGCGAGGCGGTGGTCCGGCCGGCCACCGCGTCCGGCCTGCTGGTGGAGCGGGAACTGACCGCCCGCCTGGTCGAGGAGGTCCTGGACGAGCCCGGCGGACTGCCGATGCTCTCGCACGCCCTGCTGGAGACCTGGCGCAGGCGCCGCGGCCGGATGCTGACCCTGGCCGCGTACGAGGCGGCAGGCGGGGTGCGCGGCGCCATCGCGGCGACGGCCGAGGAGGTGTACGAGCAACTGGCCCCCGAGGGCAGGGCCGTAACCCGGCGCCTGCTGCTGCGGATGGTCGAGCCGGGGCAGGGCACCCCCGACACCCGGCGCCCGCTCAGCCACGCCGAGCTCGGCGAGTGGCCCGACCCCGCCGTGCCCGACGTGGTCGACAGGCTGGCCCGGGCCCGCCTGCTGACCGCCGACGAGGACGGCCTCCAACTCGCCCACGAGGCCCTGATGACCTGCTGGCCGCGGCTGGCCGGGTGGCTCGAGGAGGACCGCGAGCGGCTGCGCCACCACCGGCGCCTGACCGAGGCCGCGCACGCCTGGCTGGAGGCCGACCGCGACCCGGGTGCGCTGTATCGCGGCACCCGCCTCGACCTCGCCCAGGAGCAGACGACAGAGGCCGAACTGACCGCGCCCGAGCGGGAGTTCCTCACGGCAGCCCTGGACGCGCGCGAGACGGAACGCCGTACGACCGCCCGGGCCGCCCGCCGCTCCCGGCTCCTGCTCGCCTCCCTGTCGGCGGTCGTCGCCGTGGCCGTGGTCGCCGGCCTGGTCGCCTGGACCCAGTACCGCGCGGGAGCACAGCAGCGCACCGACGCCGCGGCCCGCCGCGTCGCCACCGTCGCCGAATCACTCCGTACGACCGACCCGCGCACCGCGATGCTGCTGAGCGCCGCGGCCTGGCGCGTCTCCCCACTGCCCGACTCCCGCCGCGCCCTGCTCGCCGCCCTCGCCCAGCCCGAACTGGACACCTTCACCGACCCCGCGCAACCCGACGGAGCCAACGACTTCCTTGCCGACTCGGGCCGCACCCTGCTCGCCGTCGACGGCCGCACCTGGCACACCTGGGACCTGCCCACCCACCACCGCACCGCCGCGGGCACACTGCCGGCCGACACCCAGCCGTTCGCCGCCGGCCCCGACGCACGAACCCTCGCGCTCTACACGGCCGCCGGAATACGGCTGTGGGACACGACCCGGAACCGCTGGACCGCAGAACCCCGCCCACGCCCCCGCGAGACGACCTCCATCGCCTTCGACGGCAGCGGCCACAGCTACCTGGTGAGCGACCAGGCCGACGAGCACGTAGAGCTGCGCTCTGTCACGGACGGCCGCCTCCTGTTCGAGACCACGGCGACCGACGAGGCCAGGGTCGCCCCCAGCGCCGACGACCGCCAGGTGGCCGTCTGCCCCACCCGCGGGGCGCCACAGGTGTGGGACACGCGCACCCACCACACCTTCCGCGGCACCTGGCAGAACGCCCGCGATCTGTGCCAAGGGGACGACGTACGGCTGGAGTTCGGGCCCGGGACCGGAAACACCGCCCACCGCTTCGCCGCCGTCACCACGACCGGGATACAGGTGTGGGACACCCGGACGGGACGCCAGGTGGCCGCGCTCGACGATCCGGGGGTGACCTCGGCGGAATGGAGCGCGGACGGCAGTTTCCTGGCGACCGCCAACAGCACGGAAATCAAGGTGTGGCGCCTCGCATCCCCCGACACCCCCGTCTTCCGCCACTCCCTCAACGAGCAGCAGACCTACGGCGACCTGGCCTGGGACCCGGCCCACTCCACCCTCCGCTACCTGGAGGGCGCCACCGTCCACTCCTACGACACGACGACGGCCACCACGTCGGCGTGGCGCTCCCACGCCGTGGCCGGCACCCTTCTCGCCCCGGACGGGCACACACTGGCCACCGCCGAACGCGCCGGCAGCCACTACCGGTTCACGCTGCACACCACCGCCGCCGGACGCGGCGCGACCAAGACGCTGCCGTCCGTACCGCTCCCCGTCGCCGCGGACCCGGCCCGCCCGGTCTCGGCGCGGGAGACGGGCCCGATCATGGCATTCAGCCCCGACGGAAAGACCTTCGCCTACGGCATCTCGGCCCCCGGCCAGGACCCGACCGCCCAGCGGATCACCATCTGGGACCTGACCCGCGCCCGCGTCCTGTCCACGGTGCGCCTGACACCGGCTGGACGCTCCGCCGACAGCGTGTACGCCCTCGCCCTGGGCCCCGGCGGCCACACCCTGTACGCAGCACGCCCGACCGCCGAAGGCAGCGTGGTGGACGAGACGTGGGACACAACAGGCCGTCGACGGACGGGAGTTGCAACCGGCCTGGCGAGCAGCCTCCTCGCCCTCCGCCCCGACGGCCGGCTCCTCGCCGGCGAGAACCGGGCCGTCCGCCTTGCCACCGGTCGCGCCACGCACCTGGGCCTGCCCGACGGAACCGGCAACACGGCCCTGGCGTTCAGCGCCGACGGCTCCCGGCTGGCCGCGGCCGACCGGTCCGGACGCATCGCCCTCCGGGACGGCGATCTGCACGATCGCGCGGGCGTGCTGCGCACCCCGTTCCCCGACGCCCCTGCCGACAGCCCGGAGCGAGTGAGCGCCCTCGCGCTGAGCGCCGACGGCCGCACCCTCGCCGTCGGCGGCGACACCGGGACACTCCAGCTGTGGGACACGACGAGTCGGCAGCCTTTGGGCGGCCCCCTGCCGACGGCGGGCGAGTCGATCGACTCACTCACCTTCAGCGCCGACCAGGGCACGCTGTATGCGAGCAGTGCCCATGTGCCCCTCCAGCGGTACGTCGTAGATCCCAGCCAGGTGGTACGACGCGTATGCGCCCGTGCGGGAGGGGAGTTGAGCCGGAGTCAGTGGCGGATGTACGCCCCCGGCACGGCGTATCGGAAGGAGTGCGACCCCGCGCTCAACCGATGAACGAGGCTGCTTGTTTCGCTGGTCGCTGGTCTGTCGATCACTGCGTTGCGGCATTACGACGACGTCGGGCTGCTGAAGCCCGCCTACGTCGACCCCGACACCGGATACCGACGTCACCGGTCTGACCAGGTTGACGAGACGCGTCTGGATGCGACGTTGCGCCGTCTACAGGTTCCCGTCGATGCGATGCGATGCGCACGGCCGACTCGCAGGCTCCGTGGCCTGCGCGTTCATCCTTGTCAGCACCTTGACGAGTGCTGCCGTCGCACAGCCCTCCGGGAGCGACTCGGCCGCCCGCGCGGCCGCGTCCAACTGTCTGCGCGATCAGAGCGCCACCAACCACTGGTGGTGCAACAACAAGGCGGGAATCCGTGTTGAGTGGGAGGGAGAGACCGTCGGCTACCTCAACTCCACCACCAACTGGTTCACCTGCCGACACGAGGGCGATTACACGGGCGGCGGCGGTCCTCACCCCTACCGCTGGATCTACACGCTCGCCGACAGTCCGCACCTCAGCCACGGCGGCTGGGGCTTTGTGAAGGACAGCGACGTCTACGACGAGACCAATCCGCTGCCGCCCTGCTGAAGCGGAGCCCGCGGCGGTACATCGCCCCGTGTCCCCGCAGCTCCCGGGTCGAGGGCGGGGCCGGGCCCGGCTGCTGTTCGAGATCTCCGTGAAACTACTGTTCGCGTACTAGGCGTCCCGGTATCGGTCCCGGATCTCGGGGCGTTGCCGGAATCCGGCTGACTTGTAGGTGGCGACGGCGCCGGCATTGGAGCTCGGGGTGCAGACGACCGCGCTCGACGAGCCGAGCTCCTGGAGTGCGGCCGCCGCGGCGACGGTGATCGCCTTGCCGTAGCCGTGACCGCGGTGTTCCCGGTGCACGCCCATCGGCTCGAGCAGCCCTGGTTTCCCGGGACCGGCCGACCACACCGTCACCGTCGCCACCGCGTGGCCCTGGTCGTCGTAGGCGACCAGACACCGGGCGTCGGAGTACGGCAGTCCGGCCGCCATCGCGTGCCAGCTCTCGTCCGTGAACGTCGACCTGTCGAACGATGCCCGCTGTACGGCGGCCCGCACGTGCGCCTGCGCCGGCTCGACCACCGCGATCCGCACGTCTGGTTCCTTCACCGGTTCCGTGAGGTCACGGCGCAGCGGCGTCCAGGGTTCGTCGGTGTTCCAGCCGGCCTCGGACAGCAGATCCTGGACCAGTGCGTCCATCGGTGCCTCGACGTTCACCTTCCCCGCCGGCAGTACGCCGCGCTCCAGGTCGGTCATGTCCTCGACCAGCCGCTGCGCCAGCTCCTCGTCCCGCTGAGCGTCCGACGCGATCGTCAGCCGCAACAGCTCGGGGCCGTCCAGCAGTCCGACGGCGAGGATCCGTCCGTCGCGGCTCCAGGTCCGCACCGCCGCGGCCGTCGCCTCCGCACCGAACCGCCAGAACCAGCCCAGGTCCCCCGGATGCAGTTGCATCGGAGCCCCGTCGTACTGCCACTCCCGCAGCACGCCCACCGCCTCGCTCAGCCCGTCGACTCCCGGCTTGCCCAGCACAATTGGCATACCTCCGATCACACCCCACCGCACCGACCGCCCGCACCCGGTTTTCGGGCGGCCGGCGCCGTGGGCGGTGTCAGGCGAAGCCGATGGCGCCGGTCAGGGCGGCGAAGCCGATCCACTCCCGGCCCGGCCTGATGCGTGCTCGAGGGGTCGGCTACGGCTGGGAACGCAGCCCCGCGCACGCCATGTCGATCATGCGCTTACGGGCGTCCGGGTCGAGGGCCTGCTGTTCCCGGGCGAGGCAGCCGACCATGAGGGCCTTGACGTCGGCGCGGGTGATGTCCGGCCGTACAGCCCCGGCTTTCTGTGCGCCGGCGAGCAGTTCGTCCTCCACGGCCAGCAGGTTGTGCTCGGGGTCGAAGGCCACCGCCTCGACATCGAAGCCGCTCCCGCTCATCGCCTGGGACAGGCCGCGGTTCACCGCGATCTGCTCGACCATGAGGGCGAAGAACTCGAAGAACGCCTCGCCCGGATCGCGCGTCTCGGCCAGCTCTCTTGCCCTGTCGACGATCCCGCTCACCAGGTGCAGCACGATCGCCTCGTACAGCGAGTCCTTCGTCGGGAAGTGCCGGCTGACCGTCCCGGTGCCGACACCGGCCCGCCGGGCGATCTCGGCCACCGGCACGGACAGGCCCTCGGCGGCGAAGGTGTCCAGCGCCGCCTCCAGGACGCGCTTGCGGTTGCGCTGGGCGTCAGCACGCATGAGGCACCTTCCGGTACGACATGTAAACGGGACAAGTATCCCGATTGTGGCCGATCAGTATGCCTACGTGGTGCGGGTGTGGGTGGTCAGGCCGGTGAGGACCAGGGTGAGCCAGCGGTCGCGGGAGGCCGGCGGCTCTTCGGTGGGGACGTTGTTGAAGAGCAGGTAGAGGTCGTCGACGGTGACGTCCTGGTGGATGTCTCCGTCGGCCTGTCCCGCCTGGATCAGGGTGGCCAGTGCGGCGCCTGCGCGGGCTTCGGCGTCCCCGCCGACCGGGTCGGCGCCGAGGGTGCGGGCGGCGGCCTTGACGGCGCGGTTGGTGGCGGTCTCCTTGGTGACGTAGGCGAGGAAGCCGGTGATCTCGTCCACGGCGCGGGACCCGGAGGCGTGGCGTTCGCGGGCGGCTTCGGCGGCTTCGGCGACCTGTGCGAGGAATTCTGCGATGACGGCGGTGACCAGGTCGTTCTTGGTGGGGAAGTGCCGGTAGAGGGTGCCCACGGCCACACCCGCCGCTGCAGCGATCTCGTCCATTCCGGCATCGGGTCCGTGCGCGGTGATCTGTTCGCGGGCGGCGTCGAGGATCTTCTTGCGGTTGCGGACCGCGTCGGCGCGAGGCGCTCGGGTCTGTGCCATGACTCTCCTGCGGCTGGGGCTTGCATTAACGTGAACCGCGGTTCATGATGGATCCTGAACCGAAGTTCATCTTACTCCCCAAGGATTCGGCATGACCACCAAGACCGCTCTCGTGACCGGCGCCTCCTCCGGCATCGGTGAGGCCACAGCCCTGAAGCTGCAGGCACTCGGCTACACCGTGTACGGCGCCGCCCGCCGCACCGACCGCCTCCAGGCCCTGGCAGGCCAGGGCATCCGCCCGCTGGCCATGGACGTCACCGACGACGACTCCATGCGCGCCGGCGTCGACCGGATCGTCGCCGAGACCGGCCGCATCGACGTCCTGGTCAACAACGCCGGCTACGGCTCCTACGGCTCCATCGAGGATGTGCCGATGGACGAGGCCCGCCGTCAGTTCGAGGTCAACGTCTTCGGCGCGATGCGCCTGGCCCAGCTCGTCATGCCGCACATGCGCGCCCAGAAGTCGGGCACGATCCTCAACGTCACCTCCATGGGCGGGAAGATCTACACCCCGCTGGGCGGCTGGTACCACGGCACCAAGTTCGCCCTCGAAGGCCTCAGTGACGCAATGCGTCTGGAGGCCAAGCCCTTCGGCGTCGACATCGTCGTCATCGAGCCCGGCGGCATCAGGACCGAGTGGGGCGGCATCGCCGCCGACAACGTGGAGAAGATCTCCGGCGGCGGCGCCTACGCCAAGCAGGCCGAGGCCGTCGCGGCCGGGATGCGCTCCGAGGCCAACATCAAGCGCAGCTCCCCGCCCCAGGTCATCGCCGACGCGATCGGCAAAGCCGTCACGGCCCGCCGTCCGAAGACCCGTTACGCCATCGGATTCGCCGCCCGCCCCATGATCGGCATGCGGCGCGTCCTGTCCGACCGGGCCTTCGACAGCGTCATCACCCGCGTCATGGGCATGCCCAAGTGACCCCTTGCGGCCGCGGCCGGTTCAGCCGGCCTCGCGCCGCCTCAAGGCCGGGACCGCCCTGAGCGGGGGTGGTCCCACGGCGCCGGATCCGTGGGGACGGGATCGGCGCACCCCCGGCCCGGCGTCCGGACCCATCCCCTCCCGTCCGCCGCCGGGCCGGGCCCCTCTCCGCAGGCGGGCGGCGCGATCGACGCCCGCCCCACTGAACGGGCTCGTCGCCTGAGCGACCAGCACCTGTCGCCGCCGCGCCCGTCGCGACTCCGCTTCTCCCGGCCGTCCCGGCCATCCCGGCCGACCAGCCGTCCCCGTTCGACAACGCCCTTTTCTCTGACGATGTCCCGAAGTGAGTACCCCCATGTCTGAAACAGCCCGGAAGGCCCCCGGCGTCCCGGACGCCAACCGCTGGAAGGCCCTGGCCTTCATCGCGCTCGCCCAGCTGATGGTCGTGCTGGACGCGACCATCGTGAACATCGCGCTGCCCTCTGCCCAACAGGACCTGGGCATCTCGGACGGCAACCGGCAGTGGATCGTCACCGCCTACGCCCTCGCCTTCGGCGGACTCCTCCTGTTTGGCGGCCGGATCGCCGACCTCTGGGGCCGTAAGCGCGCCTTCGTCACAGGCTTGATCGGCTTCGCCGGAGCCTCCGCGCTCGGCGGCGCGGCCACCAACGAGGCGATGATGTTCGGCGCCCGCGCCCTTCAGGGTGTCTTCGGCGCCCTGCTCGCGCCCGCCGCGCTCTCGCTGCTCGCCGTGATGTTCACCGACGTCAAGGAGCGGGCCAGGGCATTCGGCATCTACGGTGCGATCGCGGGCGGTGGCGGCGCGGTCGGTCTGATCCTCGGCGGTGTGCTGACCGAGTACCTGGACTGGCGCTGGACGTTCTTCGTCAACATCCCGTTCGCGATCGTCGCGGCGGCCGGCGCGTACTTCGTCATCCGTGAGCCGGAGGGCGGCCGCAACCGCTCCTCCCTGGACGTCCCGGGCGTCATCCTCTCCACCCTCGGCCTGGTCGCCCTGGTCTACGGCTTCACCCGCGCCGAGTCCAACGGCTGGGGCGACTCCCTGACCGTCGGCATGTTCGTCGCGTCAGCCGTCCTGCTGCTGGCCTTCGTCGTCATCGAAGCCAGGGTGAAGGCCCCGCTGCTGCCGCTGCGCGTGGTCACCGACCGCAACCGCGGCGGCATCTACCTCTCCCTCGGCATCGCGATCACCGCGATGTTCGGCATGTTCCTCTTCCTCACCTACTACCTGCAGATCGTGAAGGGCTTCACGCCGATCAAGACCGGCTTCGCCTTCCTGCCGATGATCGCGGGCATGATGATCGGCTCGACGCAGATCGGCGCCCGGCTGATGACCCGGGTCCCAGCCCGGCTGCTGATGGGCCCGGGCTTCCTGGTGGCAGCCGGCGGCATGCTCCTGCTGACCCGCCTGGAGATCGGTTCGTCGTACGCCGGGCTGATCCTGCCGGCGATGCTGCTGCTCGGTCTCGGCATGGGTACGGCGTTCATGCCGGCCATGTCCCTGGCCACCCTGGGCGTAGAGCCCCGGGACGCCGGTGTCGCCTCCGCGATGGTCAACACCTCGCAGCAGGTGGGCGGCGCGATCGGCACCGCCCTGCTCAACACCATTGCCGCCTCCGCGACGACCGCCTACGTCAAGGACCACATCGGCTCCGCGGCCTCCCGTTCCCAGCAGCAGCTGGTCCAACTGGAGGGCATGGTGCACGGCTACACCAACGCGATCTGGTTCGCCGTCGGCATGCTGGTGCTCGCCGCCGTGATCGTCGTGGCGCTCGTCAACGCCGGCCGTCCCGGCTCCAGCGCTGTGGGCGGTGCGACCGCGGGCGCCGGGGACGAGCCGGCGGTGCCGGTCATCTCCCCCTGACGGCGCCCTCCGCGCGTCCCCCCTCGAGCCGGTCGTCGTACCAGGGGAGGGGACGTCTCCTGCGTACGACTTCCAGGGCCTGTCCTGGCCTGCTGAATGAGTGACTCGGCGGGCCAGGGCAGATCTGTCTTTCCTTCTTCCCTCTTCTTCACAGCGGACTCGAAAGCGGGAGCGTCGTCCCGTAGTTAATCGGGACGGTCATCCCGCTTGTGAGGGTGGCCGCCCGTACCCAGGAGGAATGCATCGTGAGCAAGGTCTGGTTCATCACCGGTTCGTCGCGCGGCTTCGGCCGCGAGTTCACCCTCGCCGCCCTGGAGCGCGGTGACCGGGTCGCCGCCACCGCCCGCGACGCCGCTGCACTGGCTGATCTGGTCGAGCGGTTCGGTGACGCGGTGCTGCCGCTGCGCTTGGACGTCACCGACCGCGCGCAGGCCTTCGAGGCCGTCGAGGCGGCGAAGGGCCGGTTCGGCCGCCTGGACGTGGTGGTCAACAACGCCGGGTATGCCCTGGTCGGCGCGGTGGAGGAGAACGGCGAGCAGGAGCTGCGCGACCAGCTGGAGACGAACGTCTTCGGCGTGCTGCACGTCACGCAGGCGGTGCTGCCCGTCCTGCGTGCACAAGCAGCGGCCACATCATCCAGATCTCGTCCGACCTTGACGCCCTGGGGCGCGACCTCCTGGGCGAGCGCCTCACTCAGACCTTCCAGCGCCCACTTGGAAGCGCTGTAACCGCCCGAGCCACCCATGGAGGTCAGGCCGGCGGCCTCAACAACGCGGCGGTCTTCACCGCGCACCCCAAGGACGCCTATGCGGCCCTGCACGCGTCGCTGCAGGAGATGGGGGCCACCGCGCAGTCGCCGGGACCCGAGGCTGCCGGTGGGGCGCTGCTCCAGATCGTCGATGCCGAACAGCCGCCGCTGCGGGTGCTCTTCGGTGAGGGGCCCACCCAGTGGGTGCCCTCGGGGCATTGAGCACGTCCCATTGCTTCGGCCGGGCGGCCTTGAGTCATGTCGGTCGCAGTCGCCTCCTTTGCGAGCTGAAGAAGTAGTGCGGTGAGGCAACCGGGACGCCGACAACGAACGGCCGAGAAGCGTCGGCGTCCCTGCGGACCTCGAAGAGGCCGTAGATCGTCCGCGCGTGGGGTGACCCGGGCCGTTACGCCGAGCGTGAGCGCGCTCTGGCCGCGAACAACCCGACGGTCCGCGGCAGCTGGTGCAGCACGGCCGCCCGGCCTCATCGGTGCGATCGTCGCGGTCTGGAGCGCACCGGTCGGCGGGCGATGACATTCGTCTCGCGTCACGTTCAGGTGGCCGCCAGCCCGTAGGCGCGGTCGTAGTGCTGGGCCACCAGATGCCCGGCCGAGTCGCAGGAGATCTGCCAGTCGTTGACACCGGTCTCCCGGCCGTCGGTGAAGTTCCACAGCAGGCGGCCGGAGGCGGTGTCGATCGCGAAGAAGCCGTTCTTGTTCTCCTGGGCCGGGACGTAGACGGCGTTCGCCCCCACCGCGATCGGATGGTCGACGTTGAGGCGGGGCGTTTCGCAGAACCAGCGTCGGGAGCCGTTCGCGGCGTTGAAGGCGTAGACGCCGTAGGGGTCGTTGCCGGTGGCGTAGACGGTGTTGCCGCCCGCCCCGAGGGAGGCGAACAAGCCGTGCTCGGCCTTCGCCCGCCAGCGGAGCCTGCCGGTGCTCAGCTCCAGGGCGATGAGCTCGGAGCCGATGGCGAAGACTGTCTGGCCGAGCACGGCGAGACCGGGCCGCAGGTCGTAGCCGACCGGGTGCCGCCAGCGCAGGGAGCCGCCGTCCCGGGTGTTGCGGACCGAGACGTTGCGCAGTCCGTCGGCGTAGACGAAGTAGTCGGACGTGACGACCGGTTGAAGGGGGATGCCGACGTCTTCCGCACTGATCGGTATCACCAGGGCCCGGCGAGCCTGGAGGTCGACGCCGAAGACCGCGTTGGTGGTGGTCGCGACGCCCTGCTCCGTCGACTGGCGCTGCAGGTGGGCACCGAGGACGGACACGGCGGAGTTGTCGTAGCTGCCGAGCAGTTCGTCGAACTGGAAGTCCTGGCCGAAATTGAGGGTGAACCGCTCGGCGCCGTCGGCCGGGTCGACGCCGATCACCGTGGCGCCGGTACCGAGCGCGACGGCGGCGCCATAGGTCAGCAGCACGGGGGTGGGCGAGACGCTGATGCCCGGGTAGACCCACTTGGGGTGGGAGCCGTTCTGCAGGTCGAGGCAGATCATGGTGCCTGGGCGGGCCTTCAACAGGGCCGTGCCGTTGTTGAAGACGGCCGGGGTCTGCAGGAGCGGGTCGCCGCGGTAGACCCAGGTCGGCTCCGGGGCCGCGCCGAGGGGACTCACTCGGCGCGTACGGGTCGCCTGCCGAGCGGCGACAAGTACCGCACCTCCGACGACCGCTGTCCCCGCGGCCGTGGCGAGGATCGCGCGCCGGGACACGCCGGCGCGTGCGGGGGAACGGCGGTGCACGGGTGCGGAGGGACGTTCCGGCGCGGGAATCTCCGCTTGCGCCGGAATTCTGAAGGGTGCCTGCTCGGGTGGCTCGATGGCCAGCCCGATGCCACCTGTTTCGCCGGCCCCGCACTCGGTTGCGTCCCAGGATCGGTCGGCGCTGTCCCTCCCAAACCTTCTGCCCCCGCCGCCGGTGACGGCCTGGCCGTGCGCAGGCCGCGCCACAGTCGCGCAGGCCGACCCCTGCCGGCTGGACGTCGAAGGCAGCGAGCCAGGTGCGTCGCTGGTGACCCGCGCAGGGGCCGGGGACCGGGAGAGGAGGTCGAGGTCCATGACGGCCGCCTGGTAGCCGGCGATGGTGGCGGCCAACGGTGCGGGCAGCCAGTCCTCTGTCAGCAACTGTTCGACGCCGCCGGGCGCGCAGGCCGCGGACAACCGGTCGGGGCCGATGCGAAGGGCCGGATCCTTGGTGAGACAGAGGCTGATGATCTTGTCGAGGGGGTCGGGCACCCCGGTCAGGTCGGGCGAGCCATGAACCACCTGGTAGAGGAGGGCGGCAGCCGCGGCACCGCTGAACGGCGGGCGTCCGCACGCGGCGAACGCCAGCACCGAGCCGAGGCAGAAGACATCTCCCTCCGGCCCCATCGGATCACCGGTGGCCTGCTCGGGACACATGTACTCGAGGGAGCCGAACAGGCCGCCGGTGCCGGTGAGTTGATAGCCGTCACGGGCGCGCACGATGCCGAAGTCGATGACGCGCGGGCCGTCCGCGGCGAGCAGCACGTTGGACGGTTTGAGGTCGCGGTGCACGAGCCCTTCGGCATGCACCGCGATCAGCGCCTCGGCCATGCCCGCGCCGAGGGCGAGGACCGACTCCACCGGCAGCGGGCCGTGCTCTGCGACGGCCTCGGCGAGGGTGGGGCCGGGAATGTAGGCGGTGGCGAGCCAGGGCGTCTCGGCGTCCGGTGCGGCCTCCAGCACGGGTGCCGTGTAGATGCCGCCGACCGCTGCCGCGGCCGCCACCTCGCGCCGGAAGCGGATGCGGAAGCTCTTGTCCTCCGCCATCTCGGGACGGATTGCCTTCACCGCGACGGTGCGGCCGTCCGGCGCGGCCGCCAGAAAGACGCGCCCCATGCCGCCTGCTCCGAGCCGAGCCACGAGACGGTAGGGACCCAACCGTTCGGGATCTTCTGGGCGAAGTGGCTTCATACCCTCAGCCGCCTGTTCTCAGTGGTGGCAGGCGGGAGTCCCGCCCGCGTGTGGGGGAGAGGCCCGGAGGGGGTCTGGCAACACAGTAGAGGCTCAAGTGAGGGACGAGGCCTCGCCCAGCAGCCGTCTGCAATTACCGAGAAGTAGGTGACATGGCCCTTCTCCTCTCACTCCAGGGCCATTTGATGGTGCGTCAGATGGCGAGTGACACGTGTCTGCGCTGCGGGAACAGTGCGCGATACGCAACACCGGGTGTGCGGAACGGCTGTAGAGGCCAAAGACCTCCGATGTGTTGAAGGTCACCCGTTTGCGTCCATGTCCGCTTTCCTCCTCGTCGAAGCCCATGAATGGGGAGGTAGTCCGACGGTGGCGAACTCACCGGGCGCCGCGATGGGCCGCGCCCTGCCGACCCACCGGCCCTGCGACGGAGCAGTCCCGGCCACCGCGGGAAGCGGGTGCGTCACTGAGCGCCGTCATCCGGGCGATTCCTGCCGTGCAAACTCCGGCCGGCCTCTTCCGGCCTTGGCGCGGTCGGCACCAAAGGCAGGCCCAAACGCAGGGCGAGGTCCTCACCAAGGGGCGACGTGGCGTTCGAGGAGCGGGGCGCTCCGGTCCGTGGCAAGGCTTGCCGGCCTTGAAGGCGCCGACGCCGGCGCGGACGTCCAGGCCGAAGTGGTCGGCGGTGGCGGCGGTCTGCACGTATCTCACACAGGGCCACCGAGGCCGACCGACCACCGTCAGGCAAACAGGACCTGTATCACCCGACCAGGTTCAGACAGCGATCCTGGTGGCCCTCGGGGCGTAAGACGCCGGCAAGTTGACCCAGTGGTTGCGTGGCCAGGACACGGCGTTTGCGCACATGGGAGTTCTGTGTCACACGTTCCGCTTCAGTCCCGCAATTCCACCAAGTCGCTGACCTGGGGAAATGCGATTGACGACGGCGTCCCCGCCATGCCTACCGGCCAGCCCGGCTGACCGGCCGCAGTCGCAGGTCGCCGTCCCTGAAGGGCGGCGGCCCAGGAGGCCCCCGGCGGTCAGCGGTCCCGCAGCGCGGGGAACAGGGCACGGGTGCGGTCGGGATCCGGGGTGACGAAGACGCCATCCGCCGTCACCACCGCGACCGACGCGTCCTCCTCGGCGCGGATCGAGCCGTCCACGAAGACCTTGCGGCCCTCGGTGCCCGTGACACGGGCGCGGACCAGCAGCGGTGTCTCCAGCGGGACCGGCCGGTGGTAGCGCACCTGCAAGGACACCGTCATTCCGGGCATTCCGGCCGCGACGCACGCCCTGCCCATCACCTCGTCCAGCAGCATGGCGCTCATGCCGCCGTGCCCGTAACCGGGTGGGCCTTCGTGGGCGACGCCCAGGATGCAGCGCCCCACGATGCCGTCGTCGTCCGGCGTCACTCGCAGGGGCGGGGCGAGCGGACTGCCGTCCCCGGTGACGGGGCTGTACATCCGTAGCCCTCCAGGGAACTCGTCCACGGCCGGGACCTCCGCCCGTGCCCGCTGTCGGCCGGTCAACTGCCCGGTGAGGCGCCGGACTTCGTCCGTCATACGGTGCAGGATGTCGGCCGGGGCCGCGGTGCGCACGGTGGCGTTCACCAGGGCCCGCAGTTCGTGGCCGAGGGCGGCGATCGCCGCCCGCTGGTGGTTCAGTTCCTCGGCGTCCGGCAACGGGGCTTCGGTGAGTGGTGCGTTCATCGATTCTCTCGGTCAGCCGTCGGCGCGTACGAAGACGGGCTTGAGGTGCTTCTCGGGCAGTGCGTCGGGGAGTTGCTCCCAGTCCAGGACGTGGGAGACGACCCGCTCCGGTGCGACCTTGCCCGAGGCGGCGAGTTCGAGGGCGTCGGGGATGTGGTTGCGGACGTTGTCGCGCGCGACGCGCAGTGTGACGCCGGTGAGGTACATGTCGAGCAGTGGCAGCTCACCGGGGCGGAAGTGATTGCCCGCGGACTCACAAATCCCCTCCGGGGCAAGGGACTTGACGGCGAGGGCGAGCTGCTCGACGCGGCCCGTTGCCTCTACTGCGAGGTCGAAGCCGTGCCGTACGGGTTCGATCGTCTCGGCCGTACGGGCGCCGTAGCCCTCGGCGATCTTGCGGTGCTCCGGATCGGGGTCGACGTAGAGGACGTCGGAGGCGCCGAGGGCGCGGGCGATGTCGCAGACGTACAGGCCGATGCTGCCGCGCGCGACGACCAGCACCCTGGCACCGGGCCTGTTCCTCAGGTGAGGTGCGACCAGCCGCCAGGACAGCGACCAGTTGTCGCTCGCCGAGGCCATGGCGACCGGGTCCAGACCCGCCGGCAGCGGTACGAGCATGGCGTCCGCGTAGGGAACGCGGACCAGGTCGGAGAAGAGCCCGCCCCAACTGCCGCCGATGGGCGCACCGTACATGGCCATGTGCGGTACGGCGGTGCAGTGCGCGGTCAGCCCGGCGTGGCAGTTGTCGCAGGTACCGCAGTTGATGGACCAGGGGACGACGACGAGGTCGCCGGCGGACACGGTGGTCACCGCGTCCCCCGTCTCGACGACCCGGGCCACGCACTCGTGGCCGAGGGCGAACGGCGGGTCGATGAAGCCGTGTCCGGCCAGGATCGCGGAGTCGACGTCGCAGGAGGTGGCGGCGACAGGCGCGACGATCGCCTCCTGGCCCGACTGGAGCTTCGGGTCGGGCGCCTCGCGCCACTCGACCGAGTGCCGGGCGACGTAGGTCAGTTCACGCATCGGCCTGCTGCCCCTTCGCCAGGGCGACCAGGTCGGCGAAGCGGATGACGGATCCGCCCGCGCCCCATGTGCCGTCGGCCTGCTCGTGCACCAGCACCCACACGCGCAGGGCGTCGTCCTGGCCCAGGCCGGCCGCCGCGAGCACGGTCTTGGTGGTGTCCTCGACGAGACCGGCCTTGCGCCGCTCGGACACCGCACCCTGCGGAACCGTCACCTCCACGAGGAAGCGGGGCGCGTTGTCCTCGGCGGTGGTCTGTGCCCCCTCGGGCAGCTCGACGAGGTAACTCCACGCCTGGGCGCGGAAGAACGGGGTGTCGGGCGCGCCCTCCCAGCGCAGCAGTACGGCGGCCAGGTCCTGCTGGACGGTCTTGCGGCCCTCCTCGGTCAGCGAACCGGACGGGGCGGTGAGCCGGATCATCGGCATGACGGAGTCTCCTTTCGGCGGAGCGCGGCTCATACGGAGCGCGGCTCGGCGTTCACGACAGGGATTACGACGGGGATTCGCTCACGGCGAGGCCTATGACAGTCGTTATAGCCCGAGGTCACGCTAGACTATGACGAGCGTTATATCCAGAGGGGAGTACGGCCGTGGCTGAATCCAGCGTGCCGTCGCGCGAGCGCATCGTGGCCGGTGCGGCCGACCTGATCAGCAGACGTGGCCTGAGCGCCGCAAGCATCCGGGAGCTGGCCAGGCACGCCAAGGCGCCGCTCGGCTCGACGTACCACTACTTCCCCGAGGGCAAGCAGCAGTTGGCCACCGAGGCGGTGCGGTACGCGGGTGGAGCGGTGAACCGCGTGCTGCGCAAGGAGCTCGGCGCGGGCCCGGTCGCCGGACTGCGCGCCTTCCTGGCCCTGTGGCGCGGGATCGTCGTCGAGAGCGACTTCCGCGCCGGCTGCCCCGTACTGGCGGTCGCCGTCGAGGAGCCCCCGGCCGACGAGATCCCGCCGGCTCTCGCCGCGGCTGCCGAGGCGTTCGAGGAATGGGAGCGGCTGCTCGCCGACGCGCTGCGCGAGCACGGCGTCGCCCCCGATCAGGCTCCGGAGCTGGCGGCTCTCGTCGTGGCCGCCGTCGAGGGCGCCACCGCCATGTGCCGCGCCAAACGCAGCGCGCAGCCCCTCGACCAGGTCGCGCGACAGCTCGAGGCGGTGATCACCGGGGCGCTCGGCCCCTCAGCCTGACGGCGAGGGATCGGGGCTCACGCGCCGATCGCCGCCCGAATCAGCTTCGCCTTCTCCTCGGTGAACACGCCGCTGTCGAGGAGGGAGAGGATGGACACGGCGCCGCCGCCGGATCCCCAGCTGCCTTCGTCGATGACGCGGAAGTTGACCCACCAGGTCGGCGACGGCTCCGGCAGCCCGCACGCTTCGGCCAGCGCGGACAGCACGCGCTCGATGACCTCGGCCCGGACCTCGCGGCGCCAGTCCCCGTCCATGACCGCCACGTCGATCACCATGACATCGGCCTCCTGGCAGATGTCCGCCAGCAGGCGCCCGCCGATGCCCATCATGTCCGGCTCGCGCTCCACGAAGTGCACCTGCAGCGCGAGGACACAGCCCCGATCTGCGCGGGGGCGGATTGCTTCCGCGCAGGAGCCCGGAAGCGGTTCTGGCCAAGTCCCCGACCCCTCGCCCCGAGCGGGACGCCGCGCTCGCGCCGCCCGGGCGAGCCTGCCCCCACACACACAGAGCGTCCGTCCGGCCTCCCCGGCGTGCGTATCCGCTACGGCGTGCCGGTGAGGTTGCCCATCACCTCGTACAACTGCTGTGAGGTCAGCGGGCCGGTGGGGAGCGGGTGCGCGGCCTTGGCGCGCAGGCCGTCGAGGACGAAGGCGAGGCCTCGGCGCCAGGCGTCGGGGGCGGCGTCTGCGGCGGCGCGGGACAGGATGGCGTTGGTGCCGAGGATGAACAGCAGGTCCTCGCCGGTGAAGTCGGCGCGCAGGTCGCCGGACCGCTGGGCGCGCTCGACGATGCCCTCGGCGGTGGCGCGGGAGCGTTCGCAGAGGGTCATCAGGCGGGCGGCGCCCGGGTACCGACCGGCGACCACGTCACCGATCGCCGGGTCGGTGGCCTGCAACTCGCAGAGCCTTTCGACGTAGTACACGAATCCGTCCCAGGCGTCGTCGCGTGCCAGGGCCTGCTCTGCGGCCTCGTCGAGCCGGGCCGCCGCGAGGCCGTTGACGACCTCGTCGATGAGTGCCTCGCGTGTGCCGAAGAGGTTGTAGAGGGTGCCGTGGCTCACACCGGCCCGGCGGGCGATCTCCTTGAGGGAGACCTGAAGGCCTCGTTCGTGAAACAGCTCGGCAGCGGCTGACCGCAGCTTCTCGGCGTTGCGTTGGGCGTCGGCCCGCATTCGGTGTGCCTCCTGGTCGTGTCCGTACCACCTTCATGGTCGCATCCACGCATCCGACGTAACTTGACCACCAGGTCAGGTTGTGCGCGCAAGGCGGGCAAGGGCGAGGTCGATGCGCCGGTGTCCTTCGGTGGGGGCACCTTCAGTGCCGGGGACATCCTGCGTGCCGATGCGGACGGGGTGGTGCTGCTTCCTGCGTCCGCGTCGATCCGGTAGAGAAAATGGGCGGTGCCAGGAGGAGGTGCAGGGCAGCATGGCAGGGTGTCTGATCTGCTGTGGGACGACGTCGCGGACTTCTTCGATCTTGACCTGATGGGCTCGCTGCCGGACGTGCGCGTCCCGGATGCCTCGGTGGAGGACTGGCAGGCGCTCCTCGACCTCGTCGGTGAACGCGGCTGGGCATGTCAGTACTCCGAGGGCGCAACCGTGTTGCCGGTGCCCAGGGCGGAGACGGTGCTCGACCGCGCGCCCGACGCCGAGTGCCCGGAGCTGCGGGTCTGGCCGTCGACCGACATGCTGGCGATCTTCCGCTTCCTTGCGGCGGAGGAGATCGACTTCGATGTGGATCTGCAGGAGCTTCAGGGGCAGGAGCGACTGGATCTGTTCTGCCGCTTCCTGTCGGACATCGGCCGACGGCTGGGCAAGCCGGTGCTGATGGACCCGGAAGGCGATTACGGCCGTCCGGTACTTGGGTTCGATGTCCAAGCCGATCGTGTCGTGCGCCTGGCTGAACCGCCGGTCAGGTGACCGGCGTTCGGGCAGACGGAGACCGTGGACCCCGTCATCGAGGACGCCGCTCGGATCTCGTGAACCATGCCCGGCCGGTGACGCCCCTACGTCTCCCTGCCGTCGGCGGCGTGACTGTACGGGGGGCCTCACGACGGCGGGACCGTGCCGCCCTCCACGACGGTCGGGCCGAACCGGCGGACCTGCGGGAGCGTGGTGACCACATGCGCAACCACGCGTTCGCTGAGGCAGATGTGGTGGTGCGGTACGTCCCCGGGGAAGCGGACGAAGCCGCCGGCCGCCAGGTCGACCGGTTCGTTGAGGGGGCCGGTGCGGAGTTTCCCGGTGATCACGTAGATGTGGTGGAGCGTGCCGGCGCTGTGCGCGGGGACCGGCTCGGGGTCCCGGGCGCCCCGTTCCAGGCGCAGGATCAGGGTGCGGACGTAGCCGGAGCCGTACGTCTCGTCCAGCAGGCGTTCGGTCCAGTTCGTCGCCTCGTACCACTGGCCCTCGTCGTGCCGCTGGACGTAGACCGGGGTGCCCCACTCCGTCAGCAGTCGGCGCGCGGGCACGTCCAGGGCGGCGCCCAGCAGCGACAGGGTCTCCACGGTGGGATTGCGTCGCAGGCCTGGGCCGGGCAGGCGATGCGGCAACGGGGTGCCGCATAGCGCGGTCCGGCCCGTGGCGAAGAGGGCGTACAGCAGAACCGTGACCGACACCTGGAGCATGACCACCAGCGCCGTGTCGGCCACGAAGATGCCCGAACAAACGGCGTTTGTGGCTCACGGGCTGTCCCCGCCGATGGACTCGTCGTCCGGGTCGTCGGTCGCGTACAGGGTGGGCCCGAGACGTGCGGCCAGTGCGTTTCCAGCAATGCGCGTTTGTACGACCGTGCCGTCGGCGTTCATCGTCAGCGCTGCGTAGTACCCCAACTCCCTCCAGTCCGTGGGCATGTGGAAGAAGAATTCCGTCGCGTCGTCCGGGTATTCGTCGCGCAGCAGGGGAAGCAGCTCTTCCAGAGTGCAAGTGCCGCCCAGGCCACTGATCATGACGGTCACTTGGTTAGGTGCCGGCCGCCACGCCCGCACATGGGCGTAGCCCTCCCAGCCATTGAAGTGCCGCGCGTACTGCTCGTCGCGGATCATTTCCGGATAGGCGCGTTCAACAGCCAAGAGAAGTCCCCTTCTTCTGGGCCCGGCTCCAACACCCACAACAGCAGTTCCACGGTAGGGGTGAAGGGGCGCCGGTGACCGTCCCAGGCAGTCGACGCGGGCTGTCCGAGGAGGTCAACGGAGGCTGCTGTGGCGGCAGTTCGATCCCGCTGCGGGCCGGACCGGGGGCGGCGCAGTCGCATAGGCTGGGGTGAGCGGCGTGGCGGGTGGGGGAGACTCGGGTGGACGATCGTGAAACCGGCGATCCCAGAGTGATGTTCGCAGCAGCGCTGACCCGGCTGCGTAGGCGTCTGCCGGACGTGTCGGACGAGACCCTGGCCCGGCGGGCCAGCGCGGTGGTGCTGCCGTCCCGGCGCCGGGTCGCCGTCAACGCGCGCAGGCTTGGCGAATGGGCCAACGGCCAGTCCGTACCGCGCAAGTTCGAAGCCGTCATGGTGTTGGTACAGGCCGTCGAGAGGACAGCTGGAGGCGCGTCCGCCGAACAGCCCACGGTGGCGCACTGGCAGCAACTGTGGCGTGCCGCGCGGGATTACCGGAGCAGCGCCGCCACGGGCCAGCCGCAGCCTCAGTCGCAGATCGTGATCGGCCGTCCGCCGAGTGATGCCGCCGCATTGAGGCGGCGTGACGGGTTGGCCGACAGCATCGACGCGGCCATGCGAGACGCATCCGTCCGGCAGATCCTGTTCACGGGCGCGGGCGGCGTCGGCAAGTCACAACTGGCCTCGGCGGCGTTCCACCGTGCCAAGCAGCGGGCCGAGATCCTGCTCTGGGTGCCCGCGGGCGACCGCCTCTCGGTTCTGGGCAGTTACGCCCGTGCGTGGCGGGCGCTGTCCGGGGTGCGCATCACGGGCGGCGAGGAGGAAGCTCCCCTGCCCGGCACCGACCGCGGCGGGGACGACGAGACCCAGGCTGACCTTTCTAGAGCGTTCGCTGCGCCCGCCGGCCCCGGCATCGGACCAGGTCAGGAACGGGACTGCGGTTCCCGCTCCGGCCCGGTGCGGGAGCCTGTCTACGCGGTACCGGAGGGCGACCGGGCTTCCATGGCGGCCGCGGAGACCGCCGGCTTCCGGTACGCCGTGGACGTCGAGCTGCGGGACCAGCAACTGAGCCTGCTGGTGGCCGAGCCGGACTGGGTCACCGTCACGGGCATGGACCTGGACCACGTACCGGGGAGCTGACCGGATGCCTTGCCCGACTGCGTTCGCCGAGCGAGAGCCTTTCAGGGCCGCTGATTGCGGACGTCCTGGAGGCCCCCCGTGAGTCGGAGACGCCCACCGGGTCCGGCGACTGGTCCGTACACCGCAACCCCGGGTTCTCAGCGGCGCGTCGAGGCCGGTGGTACGGCGTCCGCCGCGCGATGGTGGCGGAAGCCGGGGAACAGCAGGAGCAGGGCGAGCGCGGCTGCGGCCGCCAGGACGCCACCGCCGGTGACGGCCCAGGTGGGGCCCAAGGCCGCGCCGGCCGTGCCGTGCGCCAGGTCGCCCAGCCGTGGCCCTCCCGCGGCCACCACCGTGTCGATTCCCTGCAGGCGGCCCCGCATCCCGTCCGGAACGGCGGTCTGCAGGACGGTTCTGCGGAAGACGCCCAGCACGAGCAGGGCGCCGCCCGCCAGGGCCAGCCAGCCGGCCGCAACGACCAGCGAGCCGGCCAGTCCGAACCCCGCAACGGCCAGCCCCCACACGCCCACCGAGACCGCGACCGCGATGCCATGACGGCCCACGCGGGTAAAGGCCCCGGACAGCAGCCCCGCCAGCACGCCACCGGCCGACAGCGCGGCGTACAGGACGCCGATGTCCGACGCGTGGAATCGCTCGCTCGCCAGTTGCGGAAAGAGGGCCGTGGGCAGCCCCAGGAACAGGGCGGCGAAATCGGCGAGATACACCACCGACAGCACCCGATGCCGAGCCACGAGCCGGAATCCCTCAGCGATCTGACGGATATTCACCTCTCGGCGCTGCCCGCCGCCACAGGTGGGCGGAAGGGCCGGCAGCCGCCATACCGCCCACACCGTCGCACCGACGGCGACGGCATCCGCCAGGTACAACACCTGACTGCCCACCACCGGCAGCAGGACGCCGGCCAGCAGCGGACCGGCCAGGCCGGCGGACAGGACGACCATCGACTGCAGCGCGTTGGCAGCGGGCAGCAACTCCGGCGCCACCAGGCGCGGCACCACGGCCCTCCCCACCGCGGAGTTGGCGCCGAACAGGGCCTGCTGCACGCCCACCAGCACCAGCAGCAGGCCCACCGACCGCAGGTGCGCCCACGTCTGCGCCCACAACATCAGTGACGTCAGGCCGATACCGGCCGTGGTCGCCAGCAGCACAAGCCGCCGGTCCCGTACGTCGGCGAGCGCACCTCCCCACAGTGCCGCCGCGGCCATCGGCACGAAGCCCACCAGCCCGGCCAGTCCGACGTAGGCCGAGGAACCGGTGAAGCCGTAGAGCTGCAACGGCACGACGATTGCCGTCAGTTGAGCCCCCAGCCCGGTCACGATCCCGGCCGCCCACAGCCGCCTGAACTCGCCCACCCGCAACGGCCGTACGTCCACCAGCACCCGCGCCTCCTCGCCCCACCCGGTCCGTGAGCCGATGCTGCGGGCTTCCCTTGGGGCAAGGTCAACAAGTGCTGTCACACGCCTGACAGGCGGGAGCCGGAATGCCCCTCGCGTATCTGCCGGTTGAGCCGTGTATGACCATCGGCGTAGCACTTCCTCTCCAGTACCGGATCGATCCCACGGTGCAACTCGCCCGGGAGGCCCACGAGTTCGGACTGCACTCCGCGTGGTTCGGACAGACCTTCGCCTACGACTCGCCCTCGCTCGCCGCGATCGTCGGCCGCGAGGTGCCCGGACTGCAGGTCGGGACCGCTGCGATCCCCGTCTTCGGCCGCCATCCGCTGCTCGTCTCCAGCCAGGCCCAGACGGCCCAGGCCACCACCGGCGGCCGCTACCACCTCGGCCTGGCCCTCGGCACCAAGCACCTGACCGAGACCGGTTTCGGCATCCCGTACGAGCGGCCGATCCGCCGTCTCCGCGAGTTCCTCACCGCCTTGCGCCAACTCGTGGAGACGGGCAGCGCCGACTTCCACGGAGAACTGCTGACCGCCACCACCCCGCTGCCGGCGTCGGTACCGGGAGCCGAACCGCCCGTGCCGATCCTGGTCGCCGCCATGGCACCGCAGGCACTGCGCCTCTCCGGCGAACTCGCCGACGGCATCCTGCCGTTGCTGGCCGGCCCGCGCGCCCTCGCCGAGCACATCGTCCCGGCCGTCACGGCCGCGGCGGAGGCGGCGGGCAGGCCGGCACCCCGGATCGTCGCCTTCGTACCGGGTGTGGTCACCGCGGACACCGAGGCGGTACGGGGGACCGCGACCGAGACCCTCGCCTTCTACGAGCAGTTCCCCTCCTACCAACGCGTCATCGCGCTCTCCGGCGCCACCCGGGCCGCCGACCTGGCCGCGATCGGCGACGAGGAGACCGTCGCCGCCGAGGTACGCCGGTATCGCGAGGCGGGGGCGACGGAGGTGGTGTTCACCGCGACGGACCTGGGCGGCGAGGAGGACCGCCGCCGCACCTGGAAGCTGCTCGGGGAGCTGGCGGGCGGCTAGGGCCCTTCTGATGGATCTCCGCGGCGTCGTGACGCCCGGCACGCCCTCTCGCCGCACCGGTCAAAAGCCCTAGTAGCTCCGCTACGAGGGCTTCCGCCCGGCACGCCGAGAGCACCCACCGAACGCCGCTCCTTCTCCCACGGAGATCCATCAGAAGAGCCCTAGGGCACGCCGGGGGAGGCAACGCCGTCGTGGCCGCGGCTGCCCGGGGTGGACGTATGGCTGCGGATCACGAACATCATCACGCCCTCCGGGCTCGTCCACGGCCCGTGCTCCATCCCCGGGTGCCGGTACGCGTACGTCCCTGCGGCGAACGTCTCGCCGAGGCGCAGGTCGGTGAGGGAGCCGTCCAGGATGTACACCTCCTCGAAGTACTCGTGCGTGACGGTGCCTTGCGCACTGGTGTCCGTCCCCGGTTCGTACCGCTGCAGCACGGTGGCGTCCCCCGTCTCCGGATCCACGGCCAGTACCTGCTCCCACACGCCGACCGGCGCGCCGGGCGGCCGCCTCCAGGGTGCCGAGGGACGGTGGAACTCGGATTCGGGTCTACTCATCGGCATTTGCCCTTCCACGGATCGGCCGGAGCGGGGGCCGCACGCAGGCGGAAGCCTACGCCCCGCTCCATGGTGAGCAGGGACGCTGAGCGCGGGCCGAGCCTTCGGCGGATGCGATGGATGCGCAGGTCGACGGAGCGGCTGCGGCTGCCGGCCCATTTGCAACAGGCCACAGCGCCAGCGGCGTGCGGGCGACGGGGCGAGACGTGCTCGAACTGCTCATGCTGGAAAGCGCGATGGCGTCGGTTCCGGCCAGCGAACGGCGTGGCTGTGTCGAGGACTTGGGGGAGGGCACATCATCGCCGCCCAGTCCGAGGTCGTCCAGCTGTGCTGTCTCATGACATTGGTTAGTCGCGGTCAGGCTTGGCGGGCATAGGACGCGAGGCGATCGGCGAGTGCGATGACGAGGTCGCGCAGTTCATCGGGGCGCTCGATGGCGAACGGCCGGTCGAGTGAGGCGAGTAGCGGAGGCAACCAGTCGAGCCGCTCCGCCCGCAGCTCGACGCGCAGCCAGCGCTCGGTCTCCCGGTCCTCGCCTGCCACGGGCGCGTACTCCTCCAGGCTCGCCACGCCGGCGGGAAGGCGGGCGCGGATCTGCTCGACCGTCCCGTGGATCCGCAGGGTCACCTCGTGCCGGTACGCGGCCGTGGCGAAGGCCGACAACAGGCGCTGTGCCGGATCGGGACCCGTGGGCGCTTCGAATGAGCCGGGCAGGGTCCGCGCGTCTGCGATGCGATCGAGCCGGAAGGTTCGGTCCGCGCCGACCTGGGCGTCCTGGCCCGTGACGTACCACCGGCCCGCATGGGCGACGACCCCGTACGCGTGCAGCGTGCGTTCGCTGCGCCGTCCGTCGCGGTCGGTGTAGCGGATCGACACCGGTCGGCGGTGGCGCACCGCATCGGCGATGGTGAGCAGGACCTCGGCGTCCGGGGTGTCGAAATCGGCGGGCTGATCCGTGAAGGCGACGGCCTCCAGGAGTGTGTCGAGCCGGCGGGCGATGTGCTTGGGCAGCACCCGGCGGATCTTCGCCGATGCCGTCTCGCTCGCCGTGCGATCCGCCGTCGTCAACCCCGCCCGGCGGCCGGCGACCAGGCCGAGCAGCACGGCCAGCGCCTCGTCGTCGCTGAGCATGAGGGGAGGCAGGCGGTAGCCGGGGGCGAGCCGGTACCCGCCGTAGCGGCCGCGCACCGATTCCACGGGCACGTCCAGGTCGATCAGCTGGTTTACATACCGGCGCACGGTGCGTCCTTCGACGCCGAGCCAGTCGGCGAGTTCGGCCACCGTCCGGGTGCCGCCCGACTGCAGCAGCTCCAGGAGTGTCAGCACGCGGCCGGTGGGTCGAGGCATGTGCGCAGCCTAACGCGAATACAGGACCGATTCTGTCCCCTATTTCTCCTAGCCTGCGACGTGCACGGCTCGCCTCCAGCACAGCCAAGGAGATCCCCATGGACTTCGTCTCGATCCGCATCATCACCAGCGACGTAGCGCGCCTCGTCGAGTTCTACGAGCGAGCCACCGGGGCGCGGGCGACGTGGGCCACCGAGGACTTCGCCGAACTCAAGACCGTGGGCGCCACCCTCGCGATCGCCGGCACCCGCACCGTCCCGCTGTTCGCCCCGGGCTCTGCCCGCCCGGCAGACAACCACAGCGTGATCACCGAGTTCCTCGTCGACGACGTGGACCGCGTGCACCGGAACCTGACCGGCTTCGTCACCGACTTCGTCAACGGGCCCACCACGATGCCCTGGGGCAACCGGTCGCTGCTGTTCCGTGACCCCGACGGCAACCTCGTCAACTTCTTCACCCCCGTCACCCCGGCGGCCATCGAAAAGTTCGCACGCTGACGCCACGCACGGCCGCTCATGCGGGAGCCCTGAGATCCCGGGGCTCCCGGTGAACGGCGCCGAGTCCAGGGCTGCCACCAGCAGGGGACGTCGGAACGCACCGCTGACCCTCGAAGGACGTCTGCGCTTGTGTCTGCGGAAGCGTGGCCGCCCTCGCCTCCCGCGTCTACCCGGAGGCCGAGGCGGAGCTCGCCCAGAAGGTGCGCGCCACGGCGGCCGAGATCAGCGAAGTACCACGAGAAGCGCAAGCCGGCACCCTCCGCCGAACAGGCCCAAGACCGCGACCTGGCCCGACAGTTCTGGGATCGCAGCGCCGATCTCCTGTCGATCACCACACGGTGACGGACTCACGCCCCCTGGTCGTCGCAGCATGCTCCTGACGTCCGCGGCCGTGTTCGGGCTCTCCACCCTGGGCACCGACTCTGGCGCGAACGCCACCCTGATGTCGTCACCCTGCTCGGCCTCGCACCGATCATGGTCGGCGTCACCGAGGTCATCCTCGGCAACGCCGAGGTGGAACTGGCCGGTGTGGCGGGCCGTCTGCAGTCCCCAGCCTGGAAGCGCTCGGCGAGTTCGTCCATGGGGCCGCCGAGCTTGTCGCCGGCGAATCCGGCGGCCATCACCATGGTCGGGAACGGGCCGTCTCCTTCGGGCGCGTAGCGCCAGCCGCGAAGGACAATGCCGTGGCTGATGCGGATGAGTAGGACGACACCCATGGAGGAGTGGCGATGACCGTGCCAGGCGATCCCGCCGAGTCCGTCCGGCGGTGGCTCCGCACCCTGGGCGCCCCCTCACTCCCGCCCGCTGCCGCCCCCGCCTCCGGTTGCCCCCATCTCGACTGGGCCGCTTGCGGCGCCATGGCGCTGACCGGTGAGGCGGACGGCCCGCCCGTCCTGTCACCCGGACCCATGACGGCTCTCCTGGCGGAGACAGGCACCGCCCTGGCGCAAATCGCCGGTCGCCCGATCCTCCTTGACCCTGCCACCATTCTCGGCGCCCGAGCAGGCGCAATGAACCTCACCCGCCGCGGCCGTACGTCCGCGGGCGGCGCGACCCGGCTGCTCCGGGCTGCGGACGGATGGTGCGCGGTGACCCTGAGCCGGCCGGACGACCTCGAACTTGTTCCGGCGATGCTGGGCCGCGCCGACGTGACCGACCCTTGGGAGGAGCTCACTGCTGCCGTACGCGGCGCGAAAGCGAGCGAATTCGCCGGTCACGTCCGGCAGTTCGGCGTTCCCGCGGCTGCTCTGCCGTACGAGCCTCCTCCTGTCGACGTGCCATGGCAGGTGTCCACAATCGCCCCGCCCAACGAAGATGCACGGCCGAGGGGCGCCCTCGTCGTGGACCTCTCCTCGCTCTGGGCCGGCCCACTGTGCGCCCGCCTGCTCGGACTGGCCGGAGCGAGGGTGGTCAAGGTGGAGAGCACCCGGCGTCCGGACGGTGCCCGTGCCGGGAACCGGCGGTTCTACGACTGGCTGCATGCCGGTCATGAGAGTGTCGCCGTCGACTTCACCCTGCCCGAAGGACGAAGCGCGCTCGCCGAGTTGGTCCGGGCTGCCGACGTGGTGATCGAGGCGTCCCGGCCGCGTGCGCTCGCCCAACTCGGGCTGGCTCCGGAACGGCTCGAGCATCGGGCGGGCAAGGTGTGGGTGAGCATCACCGGGTACGGCCGCAGCCATCCCGACCGGGTCGCCTTCGGCGACGATGCGGCGGTCGCAGGCGGACTGGTCGGCCGGTCCGCCGACGGCGACCCGGTGTTCTGCGCGGACGCGGTGGCCGATCCGCTGACCGGCGTCGTCGCGGCACTGGGCGTGACGGGTTCTCTGGCCTGCGGCGGGGGACACCTGATCGACGTCTCCATGCGGGACATCGCGGCTGCCTTCGCCGCGAGCTCCCTGGCCGACCACGGTCCGCATCCGGTACGGCGGACCGCTGCCGACGAATGGGTGGTGGAGTGTCAGGCGTCAGGCCGCACGCAGGAGGTCCTTCCGCCGCGCGCGCCGACGCCGGAAGGGGAGGCGCCCGCGATGGGCGCCGACACGGCCCGGATCCTCAGCCGAGTCGCTGAACTCGGCGGCCGATCATCTTGCCGATGAGCCCGGCAGCGATATACGGCTCCGCCGCGTGAGCGCGACCGGCCACAGCGATGCCGCAGCTGGCCAACTGCCCATCGCGGCACCGTCAGTCGCCGCTCAGGGAGCCGTCGGCCTTGCCGGAGGCGGTCCGGTGGACGCAGCGGGCGATGCCGGGCGATGCGAGGATGGCAGCCGACGACGCACGGACCGGACGGCCGGTCGTCGTGCGCAGCGCCTGTGGCGAAGGAGGGGACCGGGGATGGAGTCGCTTCGCAGCGACGTGGCGGCCTGTGCGGGATCCGCCCGGACGGGCCGGCCGCGCGCGACGTCACGGGCCGTGCTCGAGCGACTGGGCTTCGAGCTGTTCGCGGAGCAGGGATTCGACGGCACGACGGTCGATGACATCGCCGACGTGGCGGGTATCGGCCGGCGCACTTTCTTCCGCTACTTCGCCTCCAAGAACGACCTCGTGTGGGGCGACTTCGAAGCGCAGCTGGCCAGGCTCGATGCCCTGCTGGCGGCGGCCGCCCCTGACACGCCGATGATGGACGCGCTGCGCGAGGCGGTCGTCGAGTTCAACCGGTTCGACCCCGCGGTGGTGCCCTGGCACCGGCAGCGCATGGCCCTCATCCTGCGTGTGCCGACGCTGCAGGCTGACTCGGCCGTGCGCTACGCGTCGTGGCGTGCACTGGTCACGGACTTCGCCGCCCGCCGCCTGGGCCGGCCGGCGTCCGACATGCTGCCCCGGCTCATCGGCAGCACCGTCCTGGCCGCATGCGTCGCCGCGTACGAGCAGTGGCTGACCGACGAGGACGCCGACCTGAGCGCCCTGCTGGATCTGGCCATCCGACAGCTGGCGACCGGATACGGAGACCTCGGCCTTCGCGCGTAGTGCGGACGGGGGAGACGTCCCTGCTGCGCGAGCCCGGCACGTCGCCCCTGCACAGGAAGACGATCCAGCCGCCCGAACGTGCTGCCCAGATCCGGTGTCCTGATGCTCTGGTCAACGAGCGTCCAGCCGTCGCTTCCTTGACGCCGTCGCCTCCCTCGACCTCGACAGCACCGAGGAGAAGGCCCGCAGCCTGGAAGCCCCCACGCGCCCCCCGCTACGACTTCCAGAGCAAGAAGAAGCCGAGACCACAGCAGCAATCGGCTGGCCAAGACGTCTCGTCGCTCCCACGATGGGCGCATGGACCGGTTGCAGCAGAGCGCTTGGCAGTATGTGGCGGAGGTACTCCCATCCGACGAGCTCCCGATGCTCGCTGCTCATGCACTCGTCGACGGGCGTGATTCCCCTTCCCTGCGCGAACTGGCCGGCTTGCCACGCAGGAGCGACGCGACCGAGATCCGTGAACGGTACGTCCAAGCACTGCACGAGCTCGGTATACCCCTCCCCGACGAGGAGACAGCCGGCCGCTGCCTCCTCGTGCACCTTGCGTTGGGTCTCGCAAAAGGCGAACTGAGCCCGAAGGACGTAGCCGACCGGCTGTCGATGACAGTCGCAGCCCGTACCCCGGAGGAGACGCAGTTCCTCTCCGTCGCAGCGGACTACAGCGAATGGATCAGCCCCGACGAGCTGCCGGGATGGGAGAACGATCTCAGGAGCGCGGCCCACTCGTTGACCGCCTCCACCGAGCTCGGATCCGATATCGGCGTGCCGGGTTCGCGGCACGACTGACCAACCCGCCAGACCGCGTCCCGTGTGGACAGCCGTTGTTGTCCAGGAGTCCCTGGTCAGAGAAGGTCCCGCCAGAAGGGGGCTGTCGCTTTCGGGTTCCAACTCTCGTCGACGTCGCCGCGTGCCTCATCGAACTCCTGGTGCATGTAGTCGACCAGGTCCAGCCCGTAGTAGATGATGTCGGTCTGCCACATCGAGAGCACCGGATGCCCGAAGCTTCCCCGGCCGGCGGGAAGGTATCGGTGGCCATACACCGGTACGAGCACCGGCACATCTGCAAGATGGAGCCGTGCCGTGGCCAGGGCGGCCGCGTCATCGGACGGGCGCTCACCCCAGGCCTCGTACCAGAAGCTGTTGTGCTCGACGTCGAAGAGGACTCCCTCGACCGGCCAGTTGAGCCGCTCGCGCAGCCTGGCCGGATCCTCGCTGCGCCACTCGGGCCAAGGCATGGACCAGGTCTGCCCCTCCTCGGGGGGAACATTGACAGGAAGGCCGGCTGCGAGGAACGAACGGTGGTCGTCCGCGAACTCGAAGCCGTACTCGCGTTCAATGTTCGCGAACTCGGCGTCCGTCAGTCCCGGCTCGAATTCGTAGAGACCTGTCTGTGCCAGGCGACGTGCGGCCTCCGCGCCCAGACGCGTTCCCTCTTCACTGATCACCGGCGCACGCTAACGCGAAGGGGGCCACTTCGGCACCTGAGTTGGCAGCGGGAGCGTGGCTTACCGCGTCAGACCTGCGGACCCTGCCCAGTCGCATCGGTGGTGTCCTGCACAACTCTGGGGAGCAGGAGACGGACATCGAACTCCGTCCAGCAGTCCGCTACTTCGATGCCCACCTCGGCTCCGCAGCGGCTGCACACCAGATTGGGGCCGGCGGAGCCGTCGGGGCGGCAGCAGCCAACCCGACGCGCGGAGTCGACGTGCGGTCGGAGCAGCACGCTGTCGAGAGGGTTGACGACGGCAGTCAGCCACCCCTCCAAGTCCGCCTCCCCGTAAGACACCCCGGACGGAGCGGGGTCGAGCATGAAAGATCCTCGCGGCACCGTGGACGGCCCGTACGTGTAGTGCTCCCTGCCCGAGATGCGCGCCAGGGGCTGCCATCTCGCGCGTCGAAGGCTCGCCGAGAGCGGCGCGTCACACTCGAGGCATCTGAAGACCGTGAGCAACGCCCACCCCCGCGTCCGTCCTGCCACGCCCAATGAGACTCCACCGACTGCGTGGCCACGATCGGGACGAATCGGCGTTCAGCTCTGCGTAGTGCCGTCGATGAGCTCGCGGATGACGTCCGCGTGGCCGTTGTGTTGGGCGTATTCCCTGATCATGTGCATCATGATGCAACGCACGTCGAGATCCCCAAATCGGTGGTGCGTGCACACATCATCCAGTGAAACCCCGGCGAAGATCTCACGGCTGCGCTCACAAGCGGCCAGGTAGCGCGCGACGTCCTCAGCCAGTGTCGCGCCGTCGTCCAACAGGAAGTCACCCTCCCGGCGCTTCGGCCAACCGAAGGGCGCGGGTTCCTCGCTCTGCTGGATGACGTTGATGAACCAGACAAACTCGACCTTGGTGAGGTGCCGCACCATTCCGTGCAAGGTGGTGAGGGACGGAACGACGCGCCGGGCAGCCTGTTCCTCGGTCAACCCGTCGAGCTTCCTCAGCAACTCGGCGCGGTGGTAATCGAGCCACCCGGCCAAGGCCTCACGTTCAGGCGCGATGGTGCGCAGGTCGACGGGTTTGAGCGGCGAAGCGAAGGCCTGCGGTCCAGAGGCGTCAGTCATAGGTGCATTGTCGCAAGCGAGGTCAACGCCCGATCCTGATAGGGACATCCCGCTGCACGGCAGAGAAGTACAGCAACCACAGCAACCGACCATGACCCACAGCAACCTGAGGGAGCCGAACGACTGCCTGTATGACCTCCCTTGACCGATCTCGTAGAGCTACGGATCAGAAGTCGTGTCGGTCCGGGCACCTTCCTTGACCAGGAGCTGCCTCACCCCGCAAAAGCCGTTGGCGGACCACGGCGACCACTGCTAGCTTTCCGGAGGCCGTGCGAGAGAACGAGGAGGTGGTACCCGTGAACACACTACTGACATGGGTGCTCCCCTCTGGGGTCACGGTCGGGCGATAGGTCGTCCGGGAGCGCCGTTCGCGTGCACTCCCGAAAGGCACGACCATGCAATTCACTTCCGAACAGCGCCTCGACGACGGCGTCCTCGAGCGCGACTTCACCCTCGGCGAGATCCCCGGCACCCTGTGGACGCCTGGATCCGCCGCACCGGCCCCGCTGATCCTGATGGCCCACAACAACGGCCTGCCCAAGGGGCAAGCCCGGCTGGTGGCCCGCGGTCGGCACACCGCGGCGAACGGCTACGCGGTGGCCACCATCGACGCCGCCGAGTGCGGGGACCGGCCCCGTTCCGCGGCCGTCGAGCAGGCCCGCGCCGAGCTCCGCCGGGCGATGCAGGCCGGCGAGCCGGTCGACGAGATCTTCGAGTCCCTCGTCGGCCCGCTGGTCGAAAACGCGGCCCCGGAATGGCGGATCACCCTGGACGCCCTCCTTGCGCTGCCCGAGGTCGGCGGCCCGGTCGGGTACTCGGGGTGGATGGCCCTCGGCATCCGGCTTGCGGTGGTCGAGCCGCGCATCGTCGCCGCCGGTTTCTTCGCCGGGGGTTTCGTGCCCCGTGCCCAGCGCGAAGAGGCCCGGCAGGTCACCATTCCGCTGCTGATGCTGCTGCAGTGGGACGACGAGGGGAACCCCCGTCAGCGCGCCTTGGACCTCTTCGACGCCTTCGGCACCAAGGAGAAGACGCTGCACGCCAATATGGGCGGGCACACCGGCACCCCGTGGTTCGAGGGGGAGGACGCGAACCGGTTCTACGGCCGGCACCTGAAGTGAGGCCGGTCCGCCATACCGGCAGTTGACGGTAGGCGGTGCCGGCCAGGATGCCGCTCATCGAGGACAGGTCCCGGCCCTCCTCGATGGCGGTTTCCGGCGGCCGCACAGCCGTCCCGAGGGTGGCGGTACCGGCCGGTCGGGGCGGCGCTCGGCCCGGCGTCTTCATCAGCTGGGCCCACGTCCTGGGGCACGCGGCCGTGCCCTGCGGATCGCCGGGCAGGCGACCGGCCCGAGCACCGGCGCCCGGGCCGGGGTGAATCCGTACAACCTCCCTTCACCGGGACGGTGTTCGACCAGGCCGCCGTGGGCGGAGGCCGCCCAGGTCGGGGTCAGCGGCCGATTGCATCCGGTACCCGCCGGAGCTCAAGGCCGACTGACCGCCGTCCACATCGTCCGGGGGGCGGAACGGTTCACCCCAGCCCGCGCCGCATCCCGTCCGCGACGAGTTCGCCGATGAGGACGGCGGTGGCTGCCGGGCCCCGCAGCGGGGGCGTCGGCAGGATGGATGTGTCCGCGACCCGCAGACCGTCGATGCCGTGCACGCTTCCGTAGGGGTCGACGGCGGACCGGGGATCGTCGGCGGGGCCCAGCGGAACCGTGCCGCAGGTGTGCTGGGACGTGCCCAGATGCTCCAGGATCCACTCGTCCAGCAGACGGTCGTCGTTCAGTACGTCCGCCACCGGCTCCGTGAGCCCGCCCGAGGCCTCCGCGAATTCACTCGTGGCGACCAACTCGGCGGTGACGCGCACCACTTCGCGCATGCGCCGTCTGTCCTCCGTGGTCGCCAGGTAGCCGTAGTCGACGCTCGGAGGCGTCGCGGGATCGGCGGAACGAGTCCGCATCCGGCCGCTTGCCCGCGGTGTCTGGACGGAGGCGAGGAACGCGAGGGGCGCACCGGGAACGGACACCTTCCCGTTCGTCAGTCCTGCCATGGGGACGAGGGTCTGCAGGATCTCCAGGTCGCCCGCGTGATCCCCGTCCGTCGAGGACAGGTGCAGCACCCCGCCGAGCCACGAGCCGGCGGGCTCCGGCAGGGGACGGCGGGGCATCCACTCCAGCACCACCTGAGGGTGGTCGCCGAACCCGGCCCCGACCGCGGGAGCGTCCCGTACGACAGGAATGCCGAGGGCCTCCAGCTCGCGGCACGGCCCGATTCCCGACAGATGCAGCAGGTGAGGGGAGCGGAACGCCCCAGCGCAGAGCACCACTTCGCCACCGCGCACGATCCGGCGGCGCCCGTGTCGCTCGACTTCCACGCCGGTCGCGCGGCCGCGCTCGACGACGACCCGGAGGACCGTACTGTCCCCTTCCACCAGGAGGTTGGGGCGGCCGGACGCACCCAGGAGACAGCTGATACCGGTATTCACGCGCACGCCGTCCACGGCGTTGGACGGCACCGGGCCGAACCCCGGCGGATCCTGGGCGTTCTTGTCCGGTTCCTCGGGAAAGCCCAGCCGGTGAGCGGCCGCCCGGAACGCGACGGCGGCGGGATGGTGAAGGTCCGTACGGCGGACGGGTATTGGCCCGCGGTCGCCGTGCAGCGCGTCGGCCCGGTGGTCGAGGTCGGTCTCCAGAGCGCGGAGGAACGGAAGCACCCGGTCGTAGGACCAGGCCGCGCCGCCCACGGCCGACCAGCGGTCGAAGTCCGCCCGCCGGGCACGGACGAAGTAGCCGCCGTTGACGGTGGTCGAGCCGCCGAGCCAGCGTCCGCGCGCGACCGTGTACGGACGCGTCGGCGTGAGGTGCACGGCGTACGGCTGGACGGCCATGTGCCCAAGCTGCGCTCCGGGGACGAGCCGTGCGTCGAGCAACTCGGGTGGGAACGCCGACAGATGGCGCGGCGCCGGGCCCGCCTCCAGCACCAGCACCGTGCGGTCGGGGTCCTCGCTGAGCCGCGCCGCGAGAGCGGCACCGCTGCCGCCGGCGCCCACCACGATGACGTCCGGCCGGCGGCTCCGCCCGCGCGCGTACTCGGTCTGCTTCATGCGCAACTGATTGAAGACGCCATGGTCGCCCCGCGCAACAGTTCCCCGCCGAACGACTGGACGGCGCAGACCTCTTCACTTTTGACACCCGGTGCCATTAATCTCCCGGCATCCGGAAGGAATGCCCAGGGAGAGTCGCATGAACGAACTCCGCTCCGTCCCGTCCGAAGAAACCGTCACCGTGACCGAGGCCGACCAGGCCGAGGCACCGGCCTCGCTGATCGAGGCCGACGATCTCCTGGAGGAGATCTCCATCGACGGCATGTGCGGCGTCTACTAGGCGGCGCGGCCCCATGACCGGCATGGACCTCGACCGAGCCTGGGACCTGCACCCGCAGGTCTCGGTGCGGCCGGAACCCTTCGGTGCGCTGCTCTACCACTTCGGCACCCGCAGGCTGACGTTCCTCAAGGACCGCCGGCTCCTCGCGGTCGTCCAGCACCTGGCCGACACCCGGACGGCCCGCGCCGCCTGTCTGGCCGCCGGCGTCCACGAGGCCGAACTTCCGCGGTACGGACGGGCGTTGGCCGCACTCGCCGAGTCGTCGATGGTCGTAGGGAGGACCTCATGACCGCCACGTCGCGGCTGGTCGACCTGTTCGAGCACGGGCTCGACGCGCCGATCTGTCTCACCTGGGAACTGACCTACGGCTGCAACCTGTCCTGCGCCCACTGCCTGTCCAGCTCCGGCCGACGCGACCCGCGCGAGCTGACCACCGCAGAGGCCAAGGCCGTCATCGACGAACTGGAGGCCATGCAGGTCTTCTACGTCAACATCGGCGGCGGCGAGCCCACGGTCCGGTCGGACTTCTGGGAGCTCCTGGAGTACGCCACGGCACATCACGTGGGCGTCAAGTTCTCCACCAACGGCGTCCGGATCACCCCCGAGGCCGCCGAACTCCTCGCCCGCAACGACTACGTCGACATCCAGATCTCGCTCGACGGCGCCACCGCCGACGTCAACGACGCGGTGCGCGGGACGGGTTCGTACGCCACGGCGCTCAGGGCCCTGGAGAACCTGGCCGCCGCCGGCATGAAGACCTTCAAGATCTCCGTGGTCTGCACCCGCCACAACATCCCCCAGCTCGACGACTTCAAGGCACTCGCCGACCGCTTCGGCGCCCAACTGCGCCTGACCCGGCTGCGCCCCTCCGGACGCGGCGCCGACGTCTGGGACGACCTGCACCCGACGGCCGCGCAGCAACGCGAGCTGTACGACTGGCTGTTGGCGCACGGCGAGAACGTGTTGACCGGGGACTCCTTCTTCCACCTCTCCGCATACGGCCAGGCCCTGCCCGGCCTCAACCTGTGCGGTGCCGGACGCGTCGTCTGCCTGATCGACCCGGTCGGCGACGTCTACGCCTGCCCGTTCGCCATCCACCAGGAGTTCCTCGCCGGCAACGTACGCGAGCCGGGAGGCTTCCGCCGGGTGTGGCGTGACTCGGAACTGTTCCACCGCCTGCGCACCCCGCAGCACGGCGGGGCCTGCGCCTCCTGCGCGTTCTACGACTCCTGCAAGGGCGGCTGCATGGCCGCGAAGTTCTTCACCGGGCTGCCGCTGGACGGCCCCGATCCCGAGTGCGTGCAGGGGTACGGGAAGGAGCTGCTGGCCCACCGCGAGGGGACCCGGGTGCCCAAGCCGTCCGGCGATCATTCCCGCCGAACCGTGGACCTCGTCCTCACCCGCCGGCCTCCGGTGAGCGACTGCGCCGAGGACCCGCTGGCCGGGCTCGACCTGACATCGACGGGAAAGGGCGGGGCACATGCGTAGGAACCCTTGGTTCGAGACGGTCGCCGAGGCGCAGCGCAGGGCGAAGAAGCAACTGCCCAGCTCGGTCTACGGCGCGCTCGTCGCCGGTTCGGAGCGGGGCCGCACGATCGAGAGCAACATTGCGGCCTTCGCCGAACTGGGCTTCGCTCCACGGGTCGTGGGCCATCACGCGGAGCGCGACCTGTCCACGACCGTCCTGGGCGTACCCACCGCCCTTCCCGTACTCATCTCGCCGACCGGTGTGCAGGCGGTCGACCCGGACGGGGAGGTCGCGGTGGCGCGCGCCGCGGCGAGCCGGGGCGTCATCATGGGCCTGAGTTCCTTCGCCGGCAGGCCGGTTGAGGAAGTGGCCGGCGCCCAGCCCGACTTCTTCTTCCAGCTGTACTGGAGCGGCACCCGCGAAACCATGGTGCAGCGCATGGACCGGGCCAGGGCCGCGGGCGCCAAGGCGCTCATCGTCACCCTCGACTGGTCCTTCTCCCACGGACGCGACTGGGGCAGCCCCGCCATCCCGGACAAGCTCGACCTCAGGACCATGCTGCGGTTCGCCCCCGACGTACTGCCAAGGCCCGGCTGGCTTTGGAAGTACGCCCGGTCCGGCCGCCTCCCCGACCTCACCGTGCCCAACCTGCGGGCTCCCGGCGGCGCGGCCCCGACCTTCTTCGGCGCCTACGGCGAGTGGATGCAGACCCCGCCGCCCACCTGGGACGACGTCAAGTGGCTGCGGGAGGAGTGGGGCGGCCCCTTCCTCCTCAAGGGCGTGACCCGGGTGGACGACGCCAGGCGTGCGGTCGACGCCGGGGTTTCGGCCCTGTCCGTGTCCAATCACGGAGGCAACAACCTGGACACCACGCCGGCCACCATCCGGATCCTCCCCTCCATCGCCGAAGCGGTCGGCGACCAGGTCGAGGTCCTGCTGGACGGCGGTGTCCGCCGTGGCGGCGACGTGGCCAAGGCACTCGCCCTCGGCGCCCGCGCCGTCCTGATCGGCCGCGCCTACCTCTGGGGCCTGGCGGCGAACGGACAGGCCGGTGTCGAGAACGTGCTGGACATCCTGCGCGGCGGGCTCGACTCGGCCGTCCTCGGCCTCGGGCACTCCTCCGTCCACGAGTTGACGCCCGAAGACCTGGTGATACCCACGGGCTTCCCACTGACCCTGGGCGGCGGAAACGCACCGGCCGCACGCCCCACCTCGGACGCCTGACCATGGCGGTACATCAAGTGCTGGCCGACGCCGTCTGGCCGGACGTCCCGCCCCGTGCGCTCGTCCTGGTCCCGGTCGGCTCCACCGAACAGCACGGCCCGCACCTCCCGCTCGACACCGACACCGTGATCGCCCACGCCGTCGCGCGGCGGGCGGCCGACGCCCTGCCGGGTCCACCACTGGTGGCACCACCGCTCGCGTACGGCGCGAGCGGCGAACACGCCGACTTCCCGGGGACCGTCTCGATCGGGCACGAGGCACTGCGAGCGGTGGTCGTGGAGTTGACGCGCTCGCTGTCCCTGTGGGCGGGCAGCATCTTCTTCGTCAACGGCCACGGCGGCAACACCGCCACCCTCGACACAGCCCTCGCACTGCTGCGCACGGAGGGCCACGACGTCGCCTGGACCGGGTGCGGGACACCCGGCGGCGACGCGCACGCCGGCCGTACCGAGACCTCCCTGATGCTGCACCTGGCACCGGAGCGCGTACGGCTCGACGCCGCGGTCGCCGGGGACACACGACCGCTGGCCGCCCTGCTGCCGGACCTGATGGCCCACGGTGTCCGCGCGGTCTCGCCCTCCGGTGTGCTCGGCGATCCCGCCGGCGCGTCGGCCGAGGAGGGGCGCCGGGCGACGGACGCGATGGTGTCCGCCACGGTCCGCCGTATCACCGCCTGGACCGTCGACGCCCGGGGCCGCCTCACCGATCCTGCGGCACGCCCGAACGTGGTGGGCCGATGACACTGCCCCTCGGCTGCGTGGTCCAACTCGACCGGCACACCCGGGTAGTTGACGGCGGCCGGGCCCTTCTCGGCGGATTCCCGACCCGGCTGCTCAGGCTGACCCCGAAGGCCCGGCGGCGGCTCGTCGGCAGGACGCTCCCCGTGCGCGACGCGGCGAGCGCGCTCCTCGCGGACCGGCTGCTCGACACCGGCATGGCCCACCCCGTCGTCGACTCGCTCCCGTCGCCTCCCGACCCCCGGTACACGGTCGTCGTACCGGTCCGCGACCGCCCACACCAACTCGACCGTCTCCTGCGGAGCATCGGCACGGACACTCCCGTGATCGTGGTCGACGACGCCTCGCACCGCCCGGCCGCCGTGGCCAAGGTCGCAGCCGAGCACGGCGCCCGGCTGATCGCCCTGCCCGCCAACGTCGGCCCCGCCGGAGCGCGCAATGCCGGACTTCGCCTGGTCAGCACTCCGTACGTGGTCTTCGCCGACTCCGACATCGTGCTGGAGCCCGACACGGTCCCGACCCTCCTACGGCACTTCGCCGACCCACGGGTCGCCATGGCCGTACCCCGCATCACCGGCCTGCCCACCGCGGCCACGACCTGGATCGAACGGTACGAGAACGCCCGCTCCTCGCTCGACCTCGGCGCCCACCCGGCCGCGGTGCGCCCCGGCACTCCCGTCTCCTGGGCCTCCTCGGCCTGCGTCGTGGCGCGGGTGGACGCGCTGGCGGAGGGCTTCGACGAACGCATGAGGGTCGGCGAGGACGTCGACCTGTGCTGGCGGCTCGTCGCGGCGGGCCGACGCGTGCGGTACGAGCCCGCCGTGCGGGCCGCCCACGAGCATCGCGTCCGCGTGGGGGACTGGTTGCTGCGAAAGGCCGTCTACGGCACCGGGGCCCAGCCCCTCGCCCGGCGGCACCCGGAGCACATCGCACCCGCCGTGTTCGCCCCGTGGAGCATGGCGTTCGCCGCCGCGCTGCTCGCCCAGCGCCGCTGGTCGGTCCCGGCCGCGGGGGTCGTCTTCGGCGTCGTCACCGCGCGCATCGCCCGCAAGCTCGACGGCACCGATCATCCGTACCGGTCGGCCGTGCGCCTCACCGGCAACGGCGCCCTCGCCACCCTGGCGCAGACCTCCGCACTGCTGACCCGGCACTGGTGGCCGCTGACGGCCGTCGGCTGCACGCTCTCCCGCCGGGCGCGCCGAGCAACGGCGGTTGCAGCTCTGGCCGACATCGCACTCGAATACCGGCGAGACCAGGCCACCCTCGATCCTCTCCGCTACGCCCTCGCCCGCCGCCTCGACGACCTCGCCTACGGCGCCGGCGTGTGGTTCTCCGCCCTCAAGGGGCGCTCCAGCGCGCCGTTGCGCCCCCGGGTCACGCGCTGAAGCCGTCGGCTTTGACGCCCGGCGCGTGCTCCGCGACGAAGGCGTACATCTAGCTCCCGACCGCCTCCAGCTTGAGCGAGGACTCCAACCGCATGGCTCAACTGCGTTCCTGCGCAAGCTTCACGCGGTGCCTCTCGGGCGCGCAGCCAGGCATATCGCACACGACCGTCCAGTGAGTCGGTCGGACCTGTCACAGGCTCGCCTCCAGCACGATCCGGACGCCCGCGGCCTTCACCTCGACCTGGTGCGGCTCACCCTCGGCGGGGAAGCGGAATTTCTCCGGCATCCCGAGATCACGGAAGTACGCCGCGCGGTGTCGGTCGCCTGTCGGGGGCTGTCGGTCCGGTGTCGGCGCCTTGTCGGCGGGGCCCCGGAACCTTTCCGGAGACGGCCGGCCGGAGCTCACCGGGCGGCCCCGATCCCGAGGAGCCACCATGCACACGCCCGTCACGATCATCGGCGCCGGACTCGGCGGACTCACCTTGGCCCGCGTCCTGCACGTCCACGGCATCCCGGTCACGGTCTACGAGGCGGAATCCTCCCCGGTGGCGCGCACGCAGGGCGGAATGCTCGACATCCACGACTACAACGGGCAACTCGCCCTCGAGGCGGCCGGTCTGATGGACGAGTTCCATGCCATCGTCCTGGAGGGCCGCCTGGCGATGCGGGTCCTCGACCGGGACGGGACCGTCCTGCTCGACCAGCCCGACGACGGCACCGGCGGACGCCCCGAGGTCCAGCGCGCCGACCTGCGACAGATCCTCCTCGACTCGCTCCCGGCCGGCACCGTCCACTGGGGGCACAAGGTCAGCGGCGCCCGCGCTCTCGGCGAGGGGCGCTACGAGGTGGCCTTCGCCGACGGCGGCACCGTCGTCACCGGCATGCTGGTCGGTGCGGACGGCGCGTGGTCGCGGGTCCGGCCGTTGCTCTGCGATGCCACACCCTCGTACGTGGGAACGTCGTTCGTCGAGACCTACCTGTTCGACGCGGACACCCGGCACCCGGCCGCCGCGAAAGCGGTCGGCGGTGGGTCCATGTTGGCGCCCTCGCCGGGCAAGGAGATCTTCGCCCACCGGGAGAGCGGTGACACCCTGCACAGCTACATAGCGCTGTCCAAGCCGCTGGACTGGTTCGCCGCCGTCGATTTCACCGACCCCGCCGCGGTGGCCGCCCGGATCGCCGGGGAGTTCGACGGCTGGGCACCCGAGCTCACCGCGCTGATCACCGACGGCGACACCGCACCGGTCCTGCGCCCCCACTACGCCCTGCCCGCCGAGCACCGGTGGGACAGGGTGCCGGGCGTGACCCTGGTCGGCGACGCCGCCCACCTCGCGGCCCCGAACGGCGAAGGCGCCAACCTGGCCACGCTCGACGGTGCCGAACTCGGCAAGGCCCTCGCCGCTCACCCCGAAGACGTCGACGCCGCGCTCACCGAGTACGAGCAGGCCATGTTCACCCGTGCCGCCGAGATCGCCACCTTCGAAGGCGCCGAGATCCACCGGATCGACTCCGAGAACAACACGGCCCACGCCCTGGTCGCCGCGTTCACCCAGGCCGAGCAGACCCCCTGAGCCGCCGAGCGAGGCCAGCCCGGTCGACGCCGGCGGCCGAAGGCGAGTGATTCCATGGTTGCCGACACACGGAGCCGCGGCGCAAAAGGCGCTGCGGCTCCGTGTGTCGTGGTGTCAGGTCCGGCGGGCAGGGCCCCTAGAAGGGGGCGCAGAGACCGGGAAACGCGTTGCAGTTGCGCAGGTTCGGGTCCCAGCTGGTGTTGGAGCTGGAGAAGAACACCTCCGGCACCCAGCCCCAGTTGCCGTTGTCCGCCTCCGTGAAGGCCCAGGCGTCGTTGCAGTAGCTGCCGGAGCAGAACTGCGGGCCCAGCGTGTCACCGCGGAACCAGTTGGTGTTGGCGCTGTTGATGGTGCCGACGCGGGTGCTCGACCCGGGCGCCGAGCGCACCCCGATGCTGCCGCCCCACAGACGGCAGTAGTTCACCTCGCCCGCGCCGTGGTGGGCTCCGGCCGGTATGTAGGAGTAGGTGACGTTGCAGGCCGTGTCGTACTGCGCCCCGGACGGTGCGGCCGAGGCCGGGGCGGCGGTGACGCCCAGGGCCGTGACGACGGCCGCCGCTGTGGCGGCCAACGCTGCGGCCACGGACTTCGCGGTGTTCCTCACTGGTGTCTCCTCATGGTCGGGTCCCGTGGGCGTGCGCCCCGGGTGGTGCGAAAGTGACTCTCAGCCCCGCACGGCGGGCGTTCCCGGGCCCTGCCCGGGCGTCCCGTTGCGTCGTCCGATCCGGTCGGCGAGCCGTGCGAGGCGTTCGTCGGACGGGGGTACGTCGATGTGGAAGTGGGCCTCGTCGGGGGTGCGGAAGCGGCCGCCCCAACGCACCACTCCCGCGCAGTCGGTGAGGATGTCGGCGACGGCGGCACGTTGGACGGGGAAGAGCGATCCGGTCGCGCCCGGTGGATGGGCACCCGGGCGGATGGCGACGGCGGTGCCCGAGGCGTAGTTGGTCCGATAGCCGTCCAGACCGTGGGGCGCCTGGAAGCCGAGGACGTCGTCCGGTCCGAGCGCTTCGACCTCGTAGTGGTAGCGGCTGATCACATGGACGAGCACCGTGGAGACCGCGCCGAGCCGCACCGCGACCATGGCACCGGTGCCCGGTACTGCCCTGTTCCATATGGCGCCTCCGATGTCGGCCCCCTTCTCCATCGGCCAGCCGTTCGCGCTGTTGCTGCCGGTGCGCGCCCGTGCTCGGGGGCGCAGCCCGGCTCTGCGGGCCGGTGACGGAGGGCCGGGTCCGTCCGTCGCCGCGGCAGCGGTGGCCAGGGCGGGGACGGTCCCGGCGGCGCATACGAGTCCGGCGGCGGTGCGCAGCAGCAGGCGCCGCGGCAGGGCAGGGTCGGGTAAGGCCATGGCGTTGCCTCCGTTGGGACGGCGTGGATGGGCCTGGGAGGGTGTGGATGGGCCGCGGTCAGTCGCGGAAGAGACGGTTGTACTTCTCGAAGACGGCGAAGAGGCCGATCATCGCGTTGCCGTAGCGCTCGGCGCCGTCGCCGGTCCCGTTGTACCGGCCCATGATCCTTCGGCTGTCGTCGTCACTGCTGGAGACGGACGGACGTGCGACGCCGATGTCGGCGGCTCCCTCGACGAGGACGGCCGGGATGGTGCTGACGTTGTACACGTCGTCGTCGTGGAGGCTGCGCCACATGGTTTCGAGGTCGTCGGAGTTGCCGGCGTCCATGATGCGGCCGGTGATGATCCCCGCGCGCACGCAGTAGTTGCGGGACCGGATGCCGGTGGCCGCGAAGATCTGCCCGAGGCCCGTGCTGCTGTCGTCCTTCAGGCCTGCTTCCACGGCGTCGTCCGCGGCCTTGTCGCCGATGTTGTAGGCCCGGATCTCCCACAGCAGCGGGCACTGGATGAGGGCCTTGCGCATGCCGTAGGTACGGGAGAGGGACGTGGTCAGCCAGTCCAGGTCCATCACCGCCTGGAACGACTGGGTGGTGGTGCGGGTACTGAGGGACAGACCGCCGTCACCGCCCTGCTCGGGCACCCCCATCGAGTTGACGAGGTAGTTCTGCACGTCGGCCAGGAGCACGCCCTGGAACGTCTTGTCGAACCGGCCGTCCAGGTGGCTGTCGTCGTCCTCCTCGAGGAAACTGCTCTGCCCCTCGTCACGGCCGGAGGCGATGTCGTTGTCGATCGTGATGGCGCCTTCGGCCGCGCCCACGGAGATGGTGGCGATCTGGTCGAACGACCAGTCGACGGGATGGGGGTAGCCGAGGTTCCCGGAGAAACCCGTGGACATGTCCGAGAGGAAGCTTGCCGTGGTCAGCCCCTCGGCGCCGACTCGGCTGCACACGTTGCGCGGGGCGTAGATACCGATGCGGTACTCGGGGCCGTACTCGTCGATGGTGGCCTTGATGCCCCGGAAATGAGGCAGGACGCTGTCGGTCACCTCGTGGTCGAGGGCGTCGAAGTCCACGGCGATATAGATGCGGGTGCCGGGCCTGAAACCGTAGTGGCGGGCGCGCTGGATCGCCGCGTGGGCGTCGGCGATGCCTTGCGCGCGACGGAAGTAGGCCGCTTCGCCGCCGTAGGTCTGGTAGATGGGGAAGACGTTCAGGCCATGCGCGGCGATGACCTTGAGTTCGCCGGGCTGGAGCTGCTTGTTGAGGGTGGAGCCCGGCACGTTGGAGAGATAGCGCCCGACGTAGCGGTAGCCGGCCGCGTACAGAGCCGCCGCGCGGGCGGCGGTGACTTCGGTGACGGTGTCGCAGGCGGTGCCCGCGCGGGTGCTGTCGCCCGTGGACACCAGGAGGGAGGCCCAGGTCGGGAAGTCGCCCTGGCCGTTGACGGCAAGCCGTACGAAGCTCTGGAAGTCCCTCACCCGGGCCGCGAGCCCGGCGTCGAAGCTGCCGGTGAAGGTGGCGCCGGGTCGCCGGTTGAAGAGCATGGCCGCGCTGAACAGACTGACCCAGGTGCCGGTGGATCCCTCGGCCACCGTGTGCTGGCGCAGTCCCTGTCTCGTGGCGGGGCCGAGGGCGCCGGTGGCGACGTCGTCGCTCATGCCGAGCTCGTACTGGATGGCATAGACGAGGGCCTTCTGTACGTCCCGGGAGAAGTTGCCGTCGCAGGGGATCACGAAGAAGTCCCGGCGGCCGACGTAGCGGCCGTTGAGCCACTGCTGCACGGTGCGTATGGCGTCCGTGCCGCCCTCCACGACCACGTAGGCGTCCATGGTCAGCAGGGCCTTGAAGACCTTGGGGGTCAGCCCGTTCCCAGGGTAGACACCGTCGACGCCCATGTTCCGCTTGAGCTTGGTCACGGCCTGCGCGACGCGTTCCGTGTAGTCACCGTTGATCTCGTCGCCGTCGTATCCCTTGCAGTACAGGCCCGACTGCACGATCCGGTAGACGTTGCCGTGCCGGGTGCCGGCGTCGATGACGGGAAAGCGGGACTGCAGGGCCGCCAGCGTGGCCGGACCGAAGCTGTCGGCGAGAGTGGTCAGGCCCAGCTCGTACTGGAGTGCGCGGGTCAGCGCGTACATCACCGTCCAGCTGGTCCTGCCGTTGACCTCCACCTTCGGGATGCCGTCGACGTTGTAGGAGTTGATGAATCTCTGAGCCTGTTCCACCATCTCGTCGGCCATGGCCGGCTCCCCCCGCACCGGGCTCGGACGGCTCAGCGGTGCGCCCAAAGCCTCGACGACGGGCGACGGGTCCGGCAATCAATTCGAACTGGGTCTAATCGTGGGGGAGTTGCCATGTGTGCGGCCTCTGCCACGCACCTCTCGCCGACTGCCGCCACCCCCGGTTCAGATATATTCATAATTAATTGAAACAGTTATGGTGGGGGCAGGTGGAGGGCCTGATGGCCGATGGAGGATGGAGCGTCATGAAGGAGTCCTCGTGAGTGGTGCGAAACGACGTCCGACAGGGCCTGGGCGGAAACGGAGAACGTGGTGACCCGTCCCCCCAAGGGGCTGCACGGCCAGGCCGTGGAGGAGTTGGGCCGGCGCATCGTCCGCGGCGACTACCCTCCGGGCTCCGTGGTGGACCCGGTCGGGTTCGAGACCGAGCTCGGCGTCAGCAAGACCGTGGTGCGCGAGGCGATGCGCGTGCTGGCCTCCAAGGGCCTGCTCGAGTCCAAGCAGAAGCGCGGTACGACCATCCGGCCCCGCGCCGACTGGAACCTGCTCGACAGCGACCTGCTGCGCTGGCAGGGCAGCAGCGCGCCGACCGACGGCTTCCTGGAGGACCTCGCCGAGGTCCGCGCGATAGTCGAGCCCGCCGGAGCCAGGCTCGCCGCGGCCCGCCGTACCGCTGACGACCTGGACGCGATGCGGCAGGCGCTGGAGGCGATGGCGGCGGCGGGTACGGACGCGGACGCGATGGTCGAGGCCGACCTGGCCTTCCACCGCGCCCTGCTGGAGGCCGCGCACAACGAACTGCTCAGTCGGATGGAGGTCGTCATCGAGGCCGGTCTGCGCGTCCGCGACCGGATCGTGCACGGCGCCCGGCATTTCTCCGACTCCATCCCCGTGCACCAGGAGCTGCTGGACGCAGTGGAGGCGGGCGACCCGGACGCCGCCGTGGCCGCCGTCGAGTCACTGCTGGCGCAGGCCTCCGACGACCTGGCGGCCGTACGGGCGGACCAGGACGAAGCCGGGACCGACCCGCTGCCGAAGGAAGTTCCCTGAAAATCACCGGACTTGCGACATTCCTGGTGGCTCCGCGCCGGCTGTTCACCGAATCGTGAGTCACCGACCGCCCCTGAACCTCACGCACAAGGAAAGCCCGCTCCCATGAACCTCGTGGAATCTCTCCGATCCCACCGCCTGCTGGCGATCGTCCGCGGCAAGGATCCCGCCGCCGCCCTGCGTACCGTACGCACCCTCACCGAGGAGAGCATCGAGGCCATCGAGGTCTCGCTGACCACCGCCGACGCCCTGACCGTGATCAGGCAGGCGCGCGCCGGACTCGGCCCCGACGCACTCCTGGGCGCCGGAACCGTGCGCACGGCCGAGGACGCCGCCCGGGCCGTGGACGCCGGCGCCTCGTACCTCGTCACCCCGGCCCTGGTCGACGGGCTGCAGCCGTACGGCATCCCCGTGCTGATGGGCGCCCTGACACCGACCGAGATCGAAACGGCCCTCGCGCGGGGCGCCGACGCGATCAAACTCTTCCCCGGCTCCCTCGGCGGCCCCGCCTATCTGAAGGCCCTGCGCGACCCGTTCCCCGAGGTGCCCTTCGTGCCCGTCGGCGGAGTGGACGCACAGGCCGCCCGCGAATACCTCGACCGGGGCGCCCTCGCCGTCGGTGTCGGCTCACCGCTCGTCGGGGACGCGGCCGACGGCGGCGATCTGGACCAACTCCGCGCCCGCGCGGCCGAGTTCCGCAAGGTAGCGGCCGGGGAGACGCCGTGACGACACCCCCTCCACCCGAGGTCGTGACCTTCGGCGAGACGATGGCGGCGCTGCGGGCCCAGGGTGCGCTGCGGCTGGGCGGCAGTCTCGGCCTGTCCGTGGCGGGAGCCGAGTCCAACGTCGCCATCGGTCTCGCCCGGCTTGGGCACCGCGTCCGCTGGGCCGGCCGGGTCGGCGCGGACGAACTCGGCGCCCTGGTGCTGCGCACGCTGCGCGCCGAGAACATCGACACCGACCACGCAGTCACCGACGACACCGGCCGGCCCACCGGACTGCTGTTGACCGAACCCCGCCTCGGCACCCTGACCCGGGTCAGCTACTACCGCACCGGTTCGGCCGGTTCGGCCGTCTCACCGGCCGACGTACTGCCCTCGCTAGCTCCCGGAACCCGCATCCTGCACCTGACCGGCATCACACCGGCGCTCGGCCCGTCGGCGGCCGAGGCCGTCCTGGCCGCCGCCACTGCGGCGCGCGAGGCCGGCATTACGGTTTGCCTCGACGTCAACTACCGCTCCCGGCTGTGGACTTCGGACCAGGCCCGCACGACCCTGCGGCCGCTGCTGGCCCACACCACCTTGCTCATCGCCTCCGAGGACGAGCTGCCGCTGGTGGTGGACGAGCCCGGCGCGGGCGAATCCGAAGCGACGCGCAGTGTCCTGGCTGCAGGTGTCGACGAGGTGGTCATCAAGCGCGGTGGACGTGGCGCGACCACCTTCACCGCCGAGGGGACAACTGACCGCGCCGCTCGGCAAGTTGACGCCGTCGACCTGGTCGGCGCGGGCGACGCCTTCGTGGCCGGATACCTCTCCGGACTCCTCGACGGCGCGGACATCCCGGCGCGTCTGCACCGGGGCGTCACGACCGCGGCCTTCGCCGTCGCCACCCGGGGCGACTGGGAGGGCCTGCCGACCCGGCACGAACTCGGCCTGTTCGACCAGCCCGACGGCACGACCATCCGCTGATCCAGGAGACCGACCATGACATTCACGGCAGCACCCGCGACGGTCGTCGTGGACGGAGGCTACGAACTAGCCGAGGGCGGCCGCTGGATCGACGGCCGGTATGTGTACGTCGACATCCTCAGCGGTCGGCTCTTCGAACTGCGCGACGACACGGCCCCACGCCAACTGGCCCGACTCGACGTGCCGTTGGGCGCCGTCGCACCGGTGGCCGACCAGCCGGACACCTGGATCGCGGCCGCGGGCACCGGAATTGCGCTGCTCACGGCCGACGGTGCGGTGGAGTGGCTGGACCGTCCCGAGGACCGCAGCCCGGCCCCGAGCCGGATGAACGACGGTGTCGCGGACCCCGCAGGCCGTTTCTGGGCCGGCAGCATGGCCCACGACGGCACCCCCGGCGCAGGATCGCTCTACCGGACCGACCCCGACGGCACGGTCGTACGCGTCCTCGACGGCCTGACCATCGCCAACGGACCGGCGTTCACCGCCGACGGCACGACCATGTACCTCGCCGACACGGCCGCCGGCACCATCCTGCGCTGCCGGGTCGACTCCGTCTGCGGCGACCTCTCCGGCGGCCCGGAGACCTTCGCCCAACTGCACGACGGTGAAGGCGGCCCCGACGGAATGACCGTCGACGCCGAGGGGTGTCTGTGGGTCGCGATGTGGGGCGCGGGCGCGGTCCGCCGCTACCACCCCGACGGCCGCCTCCTCCACACTCTGACCGTGCCCGCCCCGCATCCGACCTCGGTGTGCCTGCATCCCGGCGATGACCGTCTCTTCGTCACCACGGCCCGGTACGGGGTGGCGAGCCCGACCGTGGCTTCCGGCGCGGTGCTGAGCGTCCCCGTGCCGGTTCGCGGAACGGCGGCCTGCTCCTGGCGCGGACGTGGGGTGAGCTGACGGAGCTCACCCCACGTCGGATCACGTTCACCCCACGTCAGGTCAACGGTGGGCCCGTTTCCCCGATGCCGTGGTCTGCCGGACGAGCCGCCACTCCTGCGAGCCGTCCGTGACCGAGCTCTGCAGGGTGAGCGCAGCCCCGCGGGACCCACCGGTCAGGTACAGGCTCGTGTTCTTGACCGCCTGGAACTTGTAGTAGCCGTCGGCGGTCTTGACGAGATTCCAGCTGCCGGTGGCGCTGTTGTCGACCCACTGGCCGATACGCCGGCCGACCGTGGCGTTGCCCGTCCAGATCGCCGCCGCGCGGCCCCCGGACTTGTTGAGCAGCGTGGTGCCGCCGTTGGGTTCGGTCACGACGTGCCAGTACTGGGTGTCCTTGTTCGCCGCCGAGCCGGCGTCCTCGAGCACGACGTCCGGCACGTCGCCATTGCCGATGTTCGCGTCGTTGGTCTTGCCGCCGGTGCCGATCACCTGGCCGGTTTGGCGGTTCACCAACTGGTAGTAGGCGCCCGCCGAGTGGCCGAGATCGACCTCGGCGTAGGCGATCGTCGACGTGCCCTGGTTGTTGAGGATCGCGATACGGCCGGTGCCCCGCACGTACTGCAGATTGCGGCTGTAGCCGGCCGGCGAGGTCGTCTGGTACTGCGTCCACACGCCGTTGCTGCGCCCGCTGTCGTTCACCCAGACGTTGCCGCTGCCGGCCGCGTTGTAGACCAGGCGCCCGTCGGGAAGCCGGACGAGGACCGGGCTGCCGTTCACCGCGAGGGGATGTGAACCGGCGGTGACCGGAAGCGAAGTGACGGGGTTGCCCGAGGAACCGCCGTAGAACTTCAGCGGATTGTCGGCGACGGCGTACCGGGTGTTGGCCCCACCACCCCAATACTCGTACGTGAGAAGCCACTTGCCGTCCGTCGTCGGCACGACGTTCGTCATGCCCGGCCGCCCGCCCCCGATCTCCGTCTTGCCGCCGCCCATGTCCTGGGCCAGGCCCGCGACGTCGACGACGGGACCGCTCCACCGCGCACTGTGCCCGTCCCAGGTCCGGTGGGCGAGGATCTGCCCGTGCGAGTCCGTGGCGGTGTCGTTGGCCGGGTCCAGGGTCGGGGCTCCGGTGGCCGGATCGAAGCCGGTGTAGTCGTTCTCGTCGGAGTAGTAGCAGACGAGTTTGCCCTGGTAGACCATCAGATACGGCTCCCAGAGGGGATCCACCTGCTGGTACGTGTTCGCGGCGGCGACGTTCTGCCCGATCGCGCCCGCGCTGCCGCCCTGCCGGCCGCCCGTCGCGATGACGTTGACGACCTTCCAGGTGGCACCTTGGTCGGTGCTGGAGTACAGGGCGATCGCCAGGTTCTTGCGGTCTCCGTCGTTGGACGGCGTCCAGTTGGGGTCGGCCGCCCTGTGCTCCTTGTAGTAGGAGTCGTCGCCCGAGACCACGCTCGCGAGAAGCAGCGTCCCCGCCTTCAGATTCCCCACGTCCTGCGGCAGCGCGTAGAGGTACGGGTTGGTCCAATTGCTGGTGTATTTCGCGTACTTGGGGTCGCTGGAGAGGTACGCGGGAGCCTTGACCTCCGACAGCGGCTGCCACGAGGTGCCGTTGTCGTCGCTCTTGTAGACGGGAAGTGTCTGTCCGTCGGCGCTTCCCGTCGCCGGTACGACGGTGGACTTCTCGAAGGCGGCCACCAGTCGTCCGCTCGGCAGCTGTGCCGACTTGGGGTAGATCGCGCAGTTGCCCCGGCCCTTCAGGCACGGTTCGTTGCCGAGCTGGTAGAGGATTCCGCCCGTCGGGTTGTACGCCTGTGCGCCGGCCAGGGGAACCGCCACCAGCGCGGATGCCGCGGCGAAGGTTCCCAGTGTCTTGCCCAGTCGTCTCTTCAGCATTGACCCTCCTTCTCGGTGACGAAGACCCGCACGTCCCAGGCGCCGAGCTCCAGCGCGCTGCCTGCGGGGATGCGGCCGCCGTCCAGCACGTCGGTCAGGTTCAGCGGGGCCTGGACGGCGGCCGGCTCCCAGCTCCAGTTGTGGAGGACGTGGACGCGGCGCCGGTCGGCGGAGGTGCCGGTCGTCGCGGTGACGGACGCCGGCAGGTCCTGCCAGGGGGCGTGTGCCCGCGGTGCCAGCCAGGTGGCCAGGGCCCGGGCGAGGTCGCGGCCGGGCACGGTGCCGACGTAGGTGATACGGCCCTCGCCGTGGCGTCGGGTGGTGACGGCGGGCCAGCGGCCGAAGTGCGGGTGGTCGTACGTGACCAGCACGTCGGCGTCGGTGACGGTCAGGCCGTCCGCCCAGCGGGTGGCGGTGGCCTGCTCCGGCAGCCGCAGCGGGCCGTCGGGTACGGCGCGGACGGGAACGTCCTGCACGAGGTTGCTGAACTCGTCGTACGTGACACCCGCGGCCTCGGCCAGGCGTCCGGGTACCGGTTCGGTGCGGGCCCGTGCCTCGTGGTCGGCGTAGCCGGTGCGCGGGCCGAGGACCAGGTGGCCGCCAGCCGCCGCGTACGCCTTCAGCCAGTCGAGCGTGGAGTCGGCGGCGACGTAGAACGCCGGGACGACAAGGACCGGGTGGCGGGAGACGGCCTCCTCCGGCGAGAGTCCTTCGCGTTCCCCGCGCGGGTCGTGCAGCTGGCGGGCGTGGACGATGCGGACCTGGCGGCCGGTGTCGAAGGCGCCGCGGTAGAAGGGGTCGAGGATGCGGTGGTAGGCGGCCGGGTCGGGGCCGCCGTCCGGCTTGGCCAGCGGCGGGTACTTCTGCATGAGCCACTTGCTCGGTGTCGAGTGGACGAGCGTGATGTCGGCGTCCGGTTCGAGCCCGGCGACGAGCGGGCCCGCCGCCTCGAACTCGGCGCCCAGTCGGGCGAGTTCGGCGTACGTCCGGCCGGGGCGGCCGGTGTGCGGGAGGATGCCGCCCCAGTAGGTCTCCGCGCCGAAGTGCAGCGTGTGCCAGTGCCAGTACTCGATCATGCGGGCGCCCCGTGCGACGAGCGCCCAGGCGGCCTGGCGCCACTGGCCGTCGTAGGCCGGCCGGTTGTGCCACGGTTCGCCGATGGAGCCGGCGTTGGTCTCGGTGACCAGGAACGGTTCCTGGCGGGAGGAGAACATCCAGTCGGCGGTCTGGTACAGCGCCCAGACGCCGGTGGTCCTCCAGCTCTGCTCGTGGCTCTCGGGGGTGGGGTCGGGCAGCAGCAGGCCGTCCTGCATGTCGTAGTACGGGTTGCCGGAGGCGATGTCGAGGCGGTCGGTCAGCTCGTCGTCCTCCACCGCGGCGCGGGTGTAGGAGATGCAGGTGGTGACGAACTGCTCGGGGCGGGCGTACTCCCGGACGATGTCGGCCTGCCAGCCGATGAACTCGGTGACCTGACGGGCCTGGAACTCCCGCCAGGCGACGTCGTATTGGGGCTGTGCGTTGCCGTCCGGGGTCCACAGGTCGGCCCAGGTGGACAGGCGGTGGGACCAGTACACCAGGCCCCATTCGCGGTTGAGGGTCTCGACGTCGCCGTACTTCTCGCGCAGGTGGTCCACGAAGCGCTGGAAGACGCCGTGGTTGTGGAAGAGTTCCAGGCCGGGCTCGTTGTCGACCTGGAAGCCGATGACCGCGGGGTGGTCCGCGTATCGGGCGACGACCTTGCGGATGATCCGCTCGGCGTGGAAGCGGAACGCCGGGTGGGTGAAGTCGACCTCCTGGCGGGCGCCCCAGCCGATGCGTTCGCCGGTGTGCCGCTCGCCCGTGATCTCGGGGTACTGGCGGGCCAGCCACGGCGGTACGGCGTACGTCGGTGTGCCGAGGACGACGGAGATGCCGCGCTCGTGGGCGCCGTCCAACACCGGTTGCAGCCAGTCGAGTTCGAAGCGGCCGCTCGAAGGCTCCCAGGTGGACCAGACCGATTCGCCGACCCGGATCACAGTGAACTTCGCCTCGGCCATGAGGTCGAGGTCGGTCTTGAGGCGTTCGTCGGGCCGTTCGTACGGCTGGTACTCGTGGTAGTACGCGGCACCGAACAGGACGCGGGCAGGCAGAGCCGCCATGAAGGGAACCTCCGGAGAAGTAGGGGAGTTACTGCTTGACGCCGCCCGCGGCCAGACCGCTCTGCCAGTACCGCTGGAGCATGAGGAAGGCCACGACGAGGGGAACGATCGAGATCAGTGAGCCGGTGACGACGAGCGCGAACATGTCGGTGCTGGCGCCGCCTCCGCCGTTCTGTGCCTGCGCGGCCCAGGAGGAGAGGCCGACCGTGATCGGGTACAGGTCCGTGTTGTTGAGCATGATCAGCGGCAGGAAGTAGTTGTTCCAGGTCGCCACCAGCGTGAACAGCAGGACCGTCACCAGGCCCGGGGCCAGCAGCCGTAGCGCGATCCGGAAGAAGATCCGCGCCTCGCCCGCACCGTCGATGCGGGCGGCCTCCAGGAGGCTGTCCGGTACGGCGTCGGCGGCGTAGATGCGCATCAGGTACAGGCCGAAGGGGTTGACGAGGGACGGCAGGATCACGGCCCACGGGGTGTTGACCAGGCCCGCCTTCGCGAAGAGCAGGTACGTCGGGATCGCCAGCGCGGTGGTCGGGACCATGACGGCGCCGAGGACCAGGTTGAAGGCGATCCGGTCGCCGCGGAAGCGGAACTTGGCGAACCCGTACCCGCCGGCCGCCGCAAGCAGCGCGGCCCCGACCGCGCTGACACCGGCGTACATCACCGTGTTCAGCAGCCAGCGCACGAAGACCCCGTCGTCCTGGGTGAACGTGTCCTTGACGTTCGTCAGCAGCTGCGGGGCGCGCGAGAACCACAGGCCGAAGCTGTTGAACAGGTCCTGGGTGCTCTTCGTCGAGGCGATCAGCAGCCAGAACAGGGGCAGCAGGAAGTAGCCCAGGGCGGCCAGCATGGCGATGGTGAGGGGAGCGCTGCGCCCGGGCCTGCGCTTGCGTGCAGCTGTCGTGGGCACCGGCTTCGCAGCCGTCGGGGCGATCGCCTCGGGAGCTGTGGTCGTCACGGTGTCCTCCTGCGGTTCGCGGTGAGCAGGACGCCGTAGGAGACGATCACGATGACGAGGCCGAGGAGGAAGGACACCGTGGCCGCGTAGTTGACCTGCTGGCCGGTGAAGGCGAGGGAGTAGGCGTAGAGGTTGGCGGTGTAGGAGCTGCTGATGACGTCCGGGGCGATCTTCATCAGCAGGCTCGGCTCGTTGAACAGCTGGAAGCTGCCGATCACGGAGAAGAGGAGGGTGAGCATCAGCGCGGGGCGAAGCGCGGGCAGTTTGATGGACCAGGCGATCCGCCACGCCCCCGCGCCGTCCATCGCGGCCGCCTCGTACAGCTCGTGCGGGACGGTGCGCAGGGCGGCGTACAGGATGATCATGTTGTAGCCGACGAACTCCCAGGTCACGATGTTGGCCAGGCTGCCGAGCATCCAGCCGTCGCTGAGGAAGTGCGGGACCGGCAGGTCCAGTTTGCGGCTCAGCTGGGCGAACGGACCGAAGTCCGGGCCGTACAGATAGCCCCACATGAGCGTGGCGACCACGCTGGGCACGGCGTACGGGACGAAGATGCCCAGCCGGATCACGCGCGCGAGTCGCAGCAGGCCGCTGTCGAGCGCGAGGGCGAACAGCAACGCCAGCAGCAGCATCACGGGAACCTGGACGACGAAGAACAGCGCCACCCGGCCTACGCCGTGCAGGAGTTGGGAGTCGTCCAGAGCCTGGACGTAGTTGTCGAGTCCGACGAAGACGGTGCCGCCGATCAGGCGTTCCTGGAAGAGGCTGAGGTAGGCGGCGTAGCCGAGCGGGGTGAGGAAAAGGAGCAGGAACAGCACCAGGAACGGGGTGACGAACAGCGGCCCCGCCGTGCGGTGACGGCGCGTGGCGGCCATCTCAACTCCCCTTGACGGTGAAGCCCTGCTTCTTGGCGTACGTCGTCAGCCGCTGTTGCCAGATGCCGAGCGCGGCGACGGTGTCGGACTTGTCGGCGAGCGACTTGCCGACCGTCTCGGTCCAGTCGGTGGCGGCCTGGTCGAGGAACGGCGGCCACTGGAACGACGTCGAGACCGTGTCGCTGATGTCAGCGAAGACCTGGTTGACCTTCTGGCCGCCGTAGAAGGAGGGGGCGGCGCCGGTGAAACTCGCGTCCGCGAGCAGGTCCTTGGTGGCCGGGAAGAAGAGCTGCTTGGTGGCGAACAGCTTGGCGCTGGCCGGGTCGCTGTTGAGGAACTGGGCGAACTGGGCTGCCGCAATGGGGTTCTTGGTGGAGCGGATGACCGCGGTGGTGGAGCCGCCCCAGTTGCCGGAGACAGGATTGGACGCGTCCCACTGCGGCAACGGGGCCGCCCGCCACTTGCCCGCGGTGGACTTGGCGGAGCCGGAGAGGAAGGCCGGGCCCCAGGCGGCGGTGAGCCAGGTGGCGTACTTGCCCTTGTTGAAGCCGGCGTACCAGGCGTCGGTGAAGTCGGGGTCGGTGCTGATGACGCCGTCCTTCGCCAGGCCGCCCCAGTAGGCGGCGAGCTTCTTGGAGACGGCGTCGTCGACGTCGATGGAGAGGTTGCTCTTGCCGGAGACCGCGTACGGCTTGGCGCCCGCCTGCCACAACAGGCCGTGCCAGGCGGCGGGTTCGTTCGCCGAGAGGTTGGTCAGGTAGACGTTCGGGGCCGCCTTGTGGAGCTTGCGGGCGGCGGCCGCGAACTCGTCCCAGGTCCCCGGGACTTGGATGCCGTGCTCGTCGAAGATGTCCTTGCGGTAGAGCATTCCCATGGGGCCGGTGTCCTGGGGGATCGCCCAGACCTCGCCGCCGGGGCCGCTGACCTGCCCCCAAGTCCAGTCGACGAACTTGTCCTTGAGCGCCGAGGCGCCGTACGGGGCCAGGTTCAGCAGGCTGTTGGTGATCGTGTACGTGGGGATCGCCTGGTACTCGATCTGCGCCAGGTCCGGGGCGCCGGTGCCGGCCTTCAGGGCCGTGCGCAGCTTGGTGTAGTGGGCGACGCCCTGACCGGCGTTGACGACCTTGACCTTGATCGCGGGGTACTTCTTCTCGAAGAGCGCGACCTCTTGCTCGATGTTCGGGGCCCAGGTCCAGAACGTCAGCTGGGTCGGCGTCTTCATCGCTTTGTCGATGTCGGCCTGGCCGACCGGCTTGGCGGAGCCGGACGAACCGCCGGAGTCACCGCCGCCGCAGGCGGTCAGGGCGGCGCCGAGTGACACGGCTCCCGTGGTGGCCAGGAACAGCCGACGGCTCATGGGCGAAGGGCTGGATGTGGGCATGGTGAACTCCCGCCGGTGGCAAGGGTGGAGGCACGCCTGGCGAGGGCGTGCGAAGGCATGGGGAGGGAACGGCTGGCGTGAAGTGGGGGACGCGGCCGGAGAGGAAGGGTGGTGACGGCTCCGAGGCAGGTGCGCGGGCCTGGCTCAGGGGCCTACTGGATCAAGAGCCCACCGCGCTCGGGGCACGCCCGCGGTCACCTGTGTGATGCGAGTACCCCGACGGGCTCGGACCCGAACGATGCAGCGGCCCGTCCCGGGGCGACGCACCGGCCGTGACGCACAACTGTGTGGGCTGGCAAGCCTGTTCAGTGACTGGTGGAAGTGCCTCCGTTCGAGCGAGGTGGCGCGGTCGAGGCGCGGACGATCAGGTCGACCGGTGGGTTGGTCGAGGTCAGAGGGGCGGCGTCAGGGTTCTCGATGGCGTGCACCAGGCGCTTGAGTCCTTCCTGGGCCACGGCGTCGAAAGGCTGTCGCACGGTGGTCAGGGGAGGAGTCACATAGGCGGCGACCGGGATGTCGTCGAAACCCACGACGCTGATGTCCTCCGGTACCCGGCGCCCGGCCTCCGTCAGCGCACGGATCAGGCCGATCGCCATGTCGTCGTTGGCGGCGAACACCGCGGTGACGTCAGGGTTTTCGGCGAGCTCGCGGCCCGCCGCGTAGCCGGAGGCGGCCGACCAGTCGCCCTCGACGACCGCAGGGACGTCCCTGCCCTGGGCGGTCAGCGTGGTGCGCCATCCCTCCAGGCGGTCCCGGGCGGCGTACCAGCGCTGCGGACCGGCCAGGTGATGGACCGTCACATGCCCGAGGGTCAGCAGGTGTTCGGTGGCAATACGGGCCATCAGGTCGGCTCCGACCCCCGCGGTGAGCACCGCGGGCGCGGTGACGGGCGGCGGCGGTGCGCCGAGGATGAGTACCGGTACGTCGGCGCGGAGCGGGTCGGCTGAGCCGGCGCCCTGCTCGTCGATCGGCTCGGAGATGACGATGCCGTCCACGCCCTGGTCGAGGAGCGAGTCCACGGCACCGGCGATGCCCGCCGGGTCGCCCTCCAACGTGTTGACCACGCGCAGCGCGTAACCCGTGTCGCGGACCACCCGCTCGACGCCGATCAGGAGCGAGGCCGGCCCGTACAGGGCGGTCCCCAGGGTGACGACGCCGATCGAGCGGGTACGCCCGGACGCCAGCGCCCGGGCGGCGTTGTTGCGCCGGTACCCGAGCTGTTCGGCGGCGTCCAGCACCCGCCGGCGGACGTCGGCGGACACGTACGGCTCGTCGTTGAAGACCCGCGAGACGGTCTTCTGCGATACGCCGGCCAGCCGGGCGACGTCCACACTGCGCGGCGCGGCGGAGTTCCCGCCCCGTCCTGTCCCTCGCGTCATGGCATCTCCCGGTGACCGCACGATCCAGCGCAATCATGTCAGACCGTCGTCGGTCTGACTGCGCAGTCATGTCTGCGCTGTCATGTCTACGCAGTCAGAAGAGTGCCGTCAAGAGTCCGGAACGCATCCGTGACAACGGCCCACGGCGCCGCCGCTGCGAACTGCCTGCTGGGGCGGCGCCGTGGGCCCTTGTCGCCGTCAGGCGGACGGAGCGCCGGTGGGCGGGACGCACCGCGCTCGTCTCGCTCGGCGGGGACGCCGACACGTGCCCCGAGCAGCTGTCCGTCCTCGTCCACGTGGCCACCACCCGCCCCCGCCTGCTGATCTTCGGCGCGGTCGACTTCGCCGCCGCGCTCAGCCGGGCCGGCCGCTTCCTCGGCCACCGGGTCACCGTGTGCGACGCCCGCCTCGTCTTCGCCACGGCGGCCCGCTTCCCGTACGCCGACGAGATCGTCGTCGACTGGCCCCACCGCTACCTGGAACGCACCGAGGTGGACGGCCGTACCGCAGTCTGTGTCCTCACCCACGACGCCAAGTTCGACATTCCCTTGCTACGGCTGGCACTTGACCTGCCCGTCGGCTACGTCGCGCGATGGGATCCCGGCGCACCCACGACGAACGCCTGCGCCTCCTGAGCGAAGTCGGTGTAACACAGGCGCAGTTGGGGCGGCTGCGATCGCCGATCGGCCTCGACCTCGGCGCCCGCACGCCCGAGGAGACGGCGGTCTCGATCACCGCGGAGATCATCGCCCACGCCAACCAGGGCACGGGCTTGCCCCTGACCCTGGGCACGGGCCCGATCCACCGGAGTCCGGTCACTGGCGGCCGGCGGAGGGCGGCGGATCCTCGGGCACCGTGAGGCCATGTGTGACCGGGTGCCCGTGGTCGCCGTATCCCGGTCCGTTCTGCTCCTTCTCGAGCTCCTCGTCGAGGGCCATGGCGGCGGTGACCAGGGCGAGGTGGGTGAACGCCTGGGGGAAGTTGCCGAGTTGCTCGCCCGAGGGGCCGATCTCCTCGGCGAACAGGCCGACGTGGTTGGCGTAGGTGAGCATCTTGTCGAAGGCGTGGCGGGCCTGGCTGAGCCTGCCGCTGCGGGCGAGCGCCTCGACGTAGAAGAAGCTGCACAGGTTGAAGGTGCCCTCCGAGCCGCGCAGGCCGTCGGGGGATGCCTGCGGGTCGTAGCGGTAGACGAGGCTGTCGCTGACAAGTTCCTCGTCCATGGCGTCCAACGTGCTGAGCCAGTCCGGGTCGTGGGGCGAGACGAAGCCGACCCTCGGCATGAGCAGGAGTGAGGCGTCCAGGACGTCGGTGTCGTAGTGCTGCACGAAGGCCTGCCGCTTCTCGTGCCAGCCGCGCTCGACGATCTGGCGGAAGACCGCGTCCCGCACACCCCTCCAGCGGTCGAGGTCGGCGGGGCGGGAGAAGGCGGTGGCCGCGCGGACACCACGGTCGAACGCCACCCAGGTCATCAGCCGGCTGTAGGTGAAGTTCTGCCGGCCGCCCCGCGTCTCCCAGATGCCTTCGTCGGGCTGGTCCCAGTTGTCGGCGAGCCAGTCCAGGACGCTGGTCAGTGCACTCCAGCCACGGAGTGCACCCATGTCACCGCCCACACTGAGCGCGTCCGAGGCCTCGCCGTAGATGTCGAGCTGGAGCTGGTCGGCCGCCGCGTTGCCCGCCCGTACCGGATGGGACCCCAGGTAGCCCTCCAGGTGGTCGAGGGTCTCCTCCGTCAGGTGGGGATCGCCGTCGACCCGGTACATGATCTGCAGCGGGTCCGACGAGGCGGCACCCTTGGCCTCGATCCGCCCGCGCAGCCAGCGGCGGAAGGCCAAGGCCTCCTCCTTGAAGCCCAGGTCGATCAGGGCCCTGACGGACAACGACGCGTCACGGATCCAGGCATAGCGGTAGTCCCAGTTGCGCTCACCGCCGACCTGCTCGGGCAGACCCGTCGTGGCAGCCGCGATCGGCGCACCGCTGGGGGCGTACGTGAGCAGCTTGAGCGTGATCGCCGAGCGGTTCACCATGTCCTGCCAGCGGCCCCGATACGTACACGAACGCAGCCACGACAGCCAGAAGGTGCGGCACGTCTCGAGCGCGTCCGCGATTTCCCCGAGGGCGGGTCGGGCCGGGGCGGGGGCGCCCCCTGCCGTGCTGGTCAGCACGATCGCGGCCGCCTGGCCCGCGGACAGGGTGAAGCGGGCGGTGATGTCGTCGCCGTCCGGGCGGAGGACGACCCCGCTGCTGGACTGCACATGCAGATCGGTCCCCGGGCCATGGAAATGGACCGCGTGGTCGTCGGTCTGCGAGAGCGTGTGCGAGGCGCGCCCGTAGTCGAAGCGCGGCCGGCAGGTGAAGGAGAAGGGCAGACTGCCCCGGACGACCCGGAGGACCCGCAGCAGGCGGTGCGTGTCTGTGGGGGCCTTGGAGTCGATGGGCACCATGAAGTCGGCCACTTCTCCGACTCCGCCCGGCGCCATGAACCGCGTGACCAGGATGGCCGTGTCGGACAGATACAGCTGTCGTACGGTCATGCCGTCGCCGTCCGGGAGCTCCGCGGCCAGGCGGCAGTGCCCTCCGCGTTCGCTGTCCAGGAGCGAGGCGAAGACACTGGGCGAGTCGAACCGGGGCGTGCACCACCAGTCGATGGTTCCGCCGGACGACACCAGGGCCGCGGTCTGCAGATCGCCGACCATGCCGTGGTCCGCGATGGGCGGGTATCGGTTCACGGGGTCCCCCTGCTCGGTCCGAGACGCCGTGGCGGCACGCGCAAGCGCCCGTCAGCGACCTGTGCACGCCAAGCCTTCGGCAGCACCGCGGCCCTCGCCTCACCCACGGCGGGTGAAAGGGCGACTCAGACCGATTCGGGTTGCGGTTCCAACTGCCGCGCCGGTGCGATCCTCGGCTCCCACGCTGTGATGGTCCGTACGTAGCCGTAGATCACCGAGATCATCGCCAGCAGGAGAACTGGTCCGTAGACCCAGGGGTGTTCGGCCATCTCCAACGGCAGATAGCGGTACGACAGCAGGAGCGCGGCGAAGACGGTCGTGCCGTAGGCGACCAGTTGGACCCCTGATCGATCCCAGCCGCGGTTGTGTGAGCGCAGAGCCGCCTCGATGGTGAGTGAGAACACCACGCCGGCAATGAGATCCGCGCCGTAGTGGTAGCCGAATCCCAGCGTTGCGGTGAGCGTGGCGATCAGCCAGAACGTGCCCGCGATGCGCAGAAACTTCGAGCCCTTCCGGGAATGGATGAAGATCGCGGTGGCCCACGCCGTGTGCAGACTGGGCATGCAGTTTCGCGGGGTGATTCCGTCGAACAGCATGTGGTGCGGGGCATCGACCGGCGGCAGCGCTTTCGGCCACAGATCGGCCACCGCCCATTGCACGCTGGGCTCCGGGTCCGACCACAGGCTGACCGACGCCCAGTGCTCGGTGCCGGTGCCGTAGGCGAAGAGCGGTCCGACCACCGGGAAGATCATGTAGATGACCGGCCCGAGGAGGCCGATCGCCAGGAAGGTGTGCACCAGATGGTGGCTCGGGAAGCGGCGCTCGACCGCCACGTTGCGCAGTTGAAACAGCATCACGATGACCGCGGCCAACGCGAGCTGGCCGTAGACGAAGTCGAGGAAATTGAATCCGATCCAGCCGGTGGCCGAGACGATCCGGCCCACCAGCCACGACGGTTCGCCCAGCGCATGATCGGCGGTCGCCACGTACTGGTCGAGCACCACCGGCCGGGCTTGCGAGGTGATGAACAGCCAGGTGTCCCCGGCCTTGCGGCCGGCCACCACCAGCAGGCCCAGGCCGACGCCCTTCAGGAGCAGAACACGTTCGTGGCCGGTGCGGCGCGTGAGGGCGATGACCCCGTAGCCCAGGAGCACCCACAACGCGCCGTTGCCGAAGGGGTGGCCGTCGGTCATGTCGGCGTCGACCGCCCACCGGACCACCAGGAAGGCGGCGTCGATACCTATCGCGACGCCGAACGCGATGAAGCGTTGTCGCCACGTGAGCACCACCGCCATCAGCGCCAGGCTGGAGTACAGCAGAAAGCCTGATTTAGGAGGGTAAATCGCCTCTCGTGCTTGTTCGGTGATCGGTCCCGGCACGCTGTAGTGGCGCGCGGCGATCTCCAGTCCGAGGAGGAAAACGAGGGTCACCAGGACCGCTGCGGCCCACAGTATTGCCCGCGGCTTTATTCGCGAAAACACCCGCGATGATATAGGTATCAACGATTTGACCGGTTTGTTAGATGTTGGAGGGGCAGGTTACTTATCTCGCTCGATGACATGGCTTTCTGGTGAAGGGCGGACGAAGAGGGTGTTCATGGCGAGTTCGAACATGTTATCGGAGTGGGGCGCGTTTCTCTGAGGTCTCTGTGCTGTTTCTAAGTACGTAGAGCCGGATCACCGGTGGGTTGGTTGCTCGGTCGGTCGAGCGGGACGCCCGTGTGGCTCTGCGGGGCCTGGATCAGGCGCGCCTGGAACTCTTCCGCGATGCGTGGCGAGCCGCACCTGTGTCCGGCGCCCGGCGGTCGACCCCGGGTGGGTGCCCACCCGCTGGAGCAGGCCGCCCCCACAAGGCGATGGACGAACGCCGCGCCGTCAAGGCGCTGTTGAAGCGCTGACTGGTCAACTCCGGCCCCGGACAAGGCCCGCCGGGACCTTGCCGTGGGGGGGAGAACAGGGCCGGCGTCAGCCGTTCTTCCCCGGCTCCTGCGAAGTGAGGTCCGTCGGACTTGCGCGGAGCATGGCCCTGTAGAGGGCGTCGTGCTCGGGCGAGGCCGGCAGGGGGCCACGGGCCGGGGTCTCGAGGGACTGGATGAACAGGGCCACGACGCGCCGCCAGGCGTCCGGGGCGGCGCCGCCGGTGGCGTTGACGACGCCGGCGTTGGCCATGTGGATCAGCACCAGGTCCGAGGGATCGAAGTCCTCGCGCAGACGCCCTGTGGCCTTGGCGCGGTCGATGAGCTGCAGCATGGCCTCGTACGCCTCGTTGCGGCGCTGCTCCAGGGCCTTGGCGGTGGGGAAGGTCATGGTCAGCACGTCGGCGAAGCCGTAGTCGGCGGCCTGCATCGCGCAGGCGGCCTCGATGTAGCCGACGAAACCGTGCCAGGGGTCGGGGTCCTCCAGGGCGTTGGCGACCGCGTCGGCGTAGGCGTCCATGCGGTCGGAGAAGACCGCGGCGACCAGCTCCTCCTTGGTGGGGAAGCGCCGGAAGATGGTGGCGATCCCCACGCCTGCCTCGCGGGCCACGGAGGCCATGGAGGCGCTCAGGCCGTCGCGCGCGAACACCGTGCGCGCGGCGGCGATGATCCGCTCCCGGTTGCGCTCGGCGTCACTGCGCAGGGGCTGGGCGGCGGTGTCGTCGGAGGGCTTGGCGCCAGGGGTCATACCGGCCAGTCTAGCAACCGGATTGCCCTATCCATTTCTGGTGGTACGGTGGTTCACGGCGAACCGGAAAGGCCTATCCGAATCTTCAAGCAGGCAGGTCTGTCCGGATCTCGAATCGGATAGGCCTATCCGAATCTCCCTCCTTCCTTCAATCACGCCAACCAGGTTTTGCGAAAGGATCGCTGTGACCAGCATCGCCATCGTCGGAGCCGGCCCCCAGCTGGGCCTCGCCATCGCCCGTACCTTCGGCTTCCAGGGCCTCGACGTCGCCCTGATCTCCCGCAACCGCGAGAAGCTGGACGATCTCGTCGGCACGCTCGGCGCCGAAGGCATCAACGCGGCCGCGTTCCCCGCGGATGTGCTCGACCGTGACGCGCTCACCCAGGCGCTCAAGGACGCCGCCGCACAGTTCGGCCGTATCGACGTACTGGAGTACTCCCCGCTGGGGCAGTTCGGTTCGGTCGCTCTGACCACTCCGGCCGAGAGCGACTTCTCCGACGTACAGCACGAGATCGAGTTCCAGCTCTACGGGGCCATCGCCGCCACCAAGGCGGTGCTGCCGGCGATGCGCGAGGCCGGCGCGGGCACCCTGCTCTACACCACGGGCGCCGGCTCCCTCGACCCCCTGCCGATCGTCGGCAACGTCAACGCCGCCGCGGCGGCCCTGCGCAACTGGGCGGTCAACCTGCACAAGGAACTGGACGGCACCGGCATCCAGGCCGCCCACGTCGCCCTGGACGTGTCGATCGCCACCGCCGTCATCCCCGGCTCGCCGGTGATCCAGCCCGAGGACATCTCGCCCGTCTACTGGGAGCTGCACACCACCAAGCGCGACCAGGCCGAACTCGTCTTCACCGGCTGACACCACACCACGCTTCCGCGTCCACCCGACCGCGCCGCGGTGCAGCACACCGCGGCGCGGTCCAAGAGAAGGTCTCCGAGAAGGTCTCCGCTCCGATGAACGTGTTCCTGTGGATCGTGCAGGGCGTCCTGGCCGCGGTGTTCGCGACCTCCGGCCTCATCAAGACGACCAAGTCCCGCGAGCAGCTCATTCCCCAACTCCTGTGGGTGAGCGATGTCCGGACCCCGGTGGTCCGCCTGATCGGCATCGCCGAGTTCGCCGCCGCCCTGGGGCTGTTCCTCCCGGGCGCTCTCGACATCGGGACCGTGCTCACACCGCCGGCAGCCACCGGCCTCGCGGTGATCATGGTCCTGGCCATGGGCCTGCATGCCCGGCGCAGGGAACCGGCGGCCATTGCGTTCAACGCGGTGCTGCTCGTCCTCGCGGCCCTGGTCATGTGGGGCCGCTTCGGACCCCACGCCTTCTGAGTCGGCTCATCTCCCCTTACGGCGGCCCGGCACAGCGCAACCCGGATGGGCGCCGGACGGCACCGTTTCCATGAGGCCGGCTACGTCAGGCCGGCGGCTGGGACGGGGACAGGTTCTGGTCGGCGGCCCAGGAGGCGAGGATGCGCAGGCGCTCGTGAGTGGGGGAGCCCGGTGCCGCCGTCCAGACGGTGAGGTGCTGGTCGGGGTCGGTGTTGGCGGTCAACGTGTCCCAGTCCAGGACGAGTTCGCCGACGACCGGGTGGTGGAGGGTCTTGGTGCCCACGGTGCGGGCCGCGACCCGGTGATCGCCCCACCACCGGGCGAACTGCTTGTCCCGCGTCGACAGTTCACCGACCAGCTCGATGAGGCGGGGATCCTCGGGGTATTTCGCTGCCTCCATGCGCAGTTGTGCCACGGAGATCTGCGCGGAGGTCTCCCAGTCGGCATACAGGGTGCGCATCGCCGGTTCGGTGAACTGGATCCGCGGATAGTTGCGGTGCCTTTCCGGGATGCGGGAGAAATCGATGACCAGGGCGGCGGCCAGTGCGTTCCAGGCCAGAATGTCCCCGCGCCGGCCCTGCACGATGGCCGGGGTGGCGGTCAGATCGTCCAGAACCCGCTGCAATTGCGGCTGGACCCTTTGCCGGCCGCGGCGCCGGGTGCGGGTGGTGGTCTTCCCGGCGAGCTGGAAGAGGTACCCCCGCTCGTCGTCGTCCAGATGGAGCACTCGGGCGAGGATGTCCAGCACGGGCGCCGACGCCTGCATGCGGCCCTGCTCGAGGCGGGTGTAGTAGTCGGTGCTGATGTTGGCGAGCTGGGCGACCTCCTCGCGGCGCAGCCCGGCCACCCGGCGGGGCCTGCCGGTGTCGGGCAGCCCGACCGTGCGCGGGCTCAGCTCGGAGCGGCGCCTTTTGAGGAATTCTCCCAGTTCATTGAGAGGGACATTGCCGGTCATGCTGCCCAGCATGACACCGATCGCACGACGGAAAGGGGGGAGAATTTACTCCCAGGATGTTCTTCTCCCAGGATGCATTTCTCCGCTTTTCGCTTGTGGCCGTCCGTGTGAGGCTCGATCTTGAGCAGCCGTTCGTGACCTGGCTGCGGCACGCAGACCCTCGCACCGAAGGAAGACCCACCCATGCGCGGAGCAGTCATTCACGCCCCCGGCGACGTGCGCTTCGAGACCCTGGACGACCCGAAGATCCTCAAGCCGACGGATGCCATCATTCGCACGGTGGCCACCTGCGTATGCGGTTCGGACCTGTGGCCCTACCGTGGCGCGGAGCCCATCGGTGACCCGCATCCGATGGGACACGAGTACGTCGGCATCGTGGAGGAGACCGGGCCCGAGGTCACCCAGGTCAAGCCCGGCCAGTTCGTCGTGGGCTCCTTCGCGACCTCGGACAACACCTGCGCCAACTGCCAGAAGGGCTGGCAGTCGAGCTGTCTCAACCGGGAGTTCATGAGCACCTGTCAGGCCGACTATGTGCGCATCCCCAATGCGCCCGGCACCCTGGTCGCCACCGACCAGATCCCGGACGCCGGGCTGGTGCCGGGTCTGCTGGCGGTCTCGGACGTGATGGGCACCGGCTGGTGGGCGGCGCTGGCCGCCGAGGTCAAGCCCGGCTCCACCGCGGTCGTCGTCGGCGACGGCGCGGTCGGCCTGTGCGGGGTCATCGCCGCCAAGGAACTCGGCGCGGAGCGGATCATCGCCATGTCCCGGCACGCCTCGCGCCAGCAGCTGGCCGTCGAGTTCGGTGCCACGGACATCGTGGCCGAGCGCGGCGAGGACGGCATCGCCCGGATCAAGGAGCTTACCGGCGGCATCGGCGCGGACAGCGTGCTGGAGTGCGTGGGCACCGCCCAGTCGATGCGGCAGGCCCTGCATGTGACCCGCCCGGGCGGCAACGTCGGCTTCGTCGGCGTCCCGCACGAGGTCGCCGTCGACGGCCTGGAGCTGTTCTTCTCCCAGGTCGGCCTGCGCGGCGGCCCCGCCCCTGTGCGCCGCTACCTGCCCGAGCTGATCGACCTGGTGCTGTCCGGACGGATCAACCCGGGCAAGGTCTTCGACCTCACCCTCCCCCTCGACCAGGTCGCCGAGGGCTACAAGGCGATGGACGAACGCCGCGCCATCAAGGCCCTCCTCAAGCCCTGATCGGAGGACACGCCACCACGCCTGGGCCGCACTCCATGCGGTGCAACCCAGGCCGCCCCGTCTGCGCCCGCAAGGACTCACCATGACGACCTTCGCCCTCGTCGGCGCCGGCCGGCGCATGGTGGCCTACGGCGACGAGTGGATCCCCATGCTTCGCCCCAAAGTCCTCGACCACATCGCCGAGTTCAAGAAGACCGCCCGCAAGCCCGGCAGCGACGAGCCACTCCCTGTCACCCTCTTCGGCGGCGAACTCGACGACGTCGACGCCTACTCCGCCGCCGGAGTCGACCGCGTCCTGTTCTGGGTGCGGCCCCAGGACACCGCGCAGATGATCCGAACCGTCGACCGGATCGCCCTTCACCTGGGCGACCGCCTGCACTGACCACGGCGGCAGCGTCGCGCGGGGTCCGGCGGCGGAGAAGAGTGAGTTCCGCCGCCGCACCCACAGCCGCTCAGTCGGCCATGGCCTCGCGTACGAGTGCCGTGTCGACGAACTGCTCGAAGCGGACGATGAGTCCGCCGCGTACGACGAAGTGGTGCGCGACGCGGACGTCGATCGGCTTGCCGGTCGCCTTGTTGACGGCGGTGTAGCGGGCAAGGACGACGACGTTCTCGCCGTCGGCGACATAGGTGTCGTCGTGGGCGGTCCAGCCGTCCCAGTCCTGGCCGAGCTTCTCCATCACGTTGGACGTGACGCCCTCAGGGGTGCGGTAGGTGCCGGCGAGGGGGAAGCCGGCCATCTCCGTCCACTCCACGTCCGGCGCCAGGGTGGCCCGCAGGGCTGCCAGGTCACCGCCCGCGGAGGCCAGATACTGGCGCCGTACGACATCGGCGGGGGCGGTGGAGGTCGCGAACTCGCTCATATCAGCCCCACGTCATCTCGCCCTTGGCGACCTTCGCGCCGATCTGGGCGGCGATCAACATGCCGTTGTCGGGGTAGCGCGCCACGAGCGCCTCGGTCAGCGCGGCACCGTCCGCCGCCTTGCCGAGCTCCTCCTCGAAGGAGGTCAGGTACTCGCGGGTGGCGGCGATGGCGGAGGCATCGGCCGCCGTGCCGGGCAGACGGTGACCGGCGACGACCAACTCCGGCTGCAGCGCGGCCATTTCGTCCAGCAGGTCGATCCAGGAGGCACGGTCACCCGGCGTGGGGGTGTCGGCGACCCAGACGTGCTCCTGCTGGAAGAGCAGCACGCCGCCGAGGAGGGCGCGCTGCTCGGCCTGCCACAGGTAGTGGCGGTCGGGCAGAGCGGCCGGGCCGCCCTTGAGCTCGAAGCGGTGGCCCTCCAGGGTGAGGTCGCCGCTCAGCGGCTGCAGGTCGACCAGGCGGGTGGGCAGGTTGGGGCCGAGCGCGGCCCACGCTTTGAGCTTGCCCTCGTAGGAGTGCTGGATGTGCTCGATGACGATCGGGGTGGCGACGAACACGGCGTCCGGGAAGGTGTCGGCGATCACCTCGGCGCCGAAGTAGAAGTCGGGGTCGCCATGGCTGACGAAGACGGTGGTCAGCTTCTTGCCCGAGTCGAGGATCTCGGCGGCCAGACGGTGGCCGTCGGCCCGGGTGAAACCGGCGTCGACCAGCAACGCCTCGCTCTCGCCGGTCACCAGCGTGGCGGTCTTGTTCTTGCTGCCGGCGGGGAAGTCCAGGTCGAGGACCTTGAAGGAGAGGGTGCTCATGGGTGACTCCTTGCGGTGAGGGGGGCGGGTCGGGGACGGGGAAGCTCAGTGGCCACGAAGAGTTCCGTGGCTGCGAAAGGCTCAGTGGGTACGAAGCGTCGCCAGCCGCCGGTCGACCTCGTCGGCGGTGGCATGACCATGGGCCAGCGCGGTGACGCGGTCGCCGTCGACGGCCAGCAGGGTCGGGAAGCCGGTGACGCCCAGCGAGGCGGCGCGGTGGAAGTCGGCGCCCGCCGCCACCCGCACCTCGGACGACTCGAAGGCGGCGACCACGGCGTCGGCGTCCAGCCCGGCCTCCTCGGCGACCTCCCGGTAGGTCCCGGGGTCGGAGAGGCTGAGGCCGTCGACGTAGAAGGCGCGTTGCAGCGCGATGGCGAACTCCGCCGCACGGGCGGGAGCGGCCATCCGCAGGGCGACGATCCCGCGCGCGGCGGCCTCCGAGTCCATGACGAAGGAGCCGTCGGCGATCAGCTGGTCGTATGCCGTACCGAACTCGGCGCCCGTCAGCTCGGCGATCTTGGCGTTGGCGCCCTGGACGTACCCGAACTCGCGGATCGGCACCCGGCGCGGCCCGGTGAACAGACCTCCGGAGACGACTTCGACCGGCAACTCGGGGTGGCGCGAGGCGACTTCGCCGAGCGTTCCGGAGAACCCGTGCGACCAGCCGCAGTAGGCGTCGAAGACGTGGACGAGCTTCATCGAAGACCTCGGCAGGGGTGCGGTGCTCGCCTCTTGCGAGCGATTCATCTGACAGAACAGTAACTGACGCGTCAGATATTTCCAGATGGGTGTGAGCTGGGGCACGGCGGTGCGGGTTTACAGCACTGCATCAGCGCTGGTGCAGGTCCGCAGGTCAGGGCAGCCGGGGCAGCACGTCCCGAGCCGTATGACTGAGGATCCGAAGATCCTCTGCGAACCGCTTCCGGTCCGCCGCGGGCAGGGGCTCGACCAGGTACCGCTTGATGTTCTCCAGATGGACCAGGGACGCGCGCACGACTGTCTCCTCACCCAGCGGCGTCAGCCGCACCAGCCGCCCGCGCCGGTCGTCGGGATCCTCGGTGCGCTCGACCAGCCCGGCCGCCTCCATCCGGTCCACCAGCCGGGTGGCGCCGCCCGTGGTGAGGACCTGCTCCTGGGCGACGGCCCGCATCGAGAGCCCCGGCTCGCCCGCCCGGCCGAGGATCAGCAGCACCTCGAACATCAGGTGGCTGACACCGCACTCCTCCTCGAGCGCCCGGCCGAGGATGTACTCCAGCCGGTTGGCTGCGCCCTGCAACCGGCCGAACGCCAGGATGAGTTCGTGGTCCGCGGCTTCCTTGGCCGTCGTGATCTCCGCTTCCTCGCCCACGGTCGCGCCGCCCCTCTGTCGTCCCGGTGTCACCGTACCGATCATGCCTTGGACGGCTGGACAACCACACTCGGACGGCTGGGACGACGACACGCACGGGTAGGGGCCGCCGCTACGCCCCGGGGTGCAGCCCGAGCCAGCCAGGTGTCGGGGCGCCCTTGACCTCGCCGAAGTACAGGGCGAACGTCTGCTTCCAGCGCTCGACCTCGGCGCGGTCGGCCATGAAGCGGGGGAAGCCGTCCACATGGGCGTTGGGATACTCCCAGATCTGCTTCAGTCCGGCCGGGGGAGTGACATCGGTACGCACCGACCAGCCGTTGAAGGACCCCTGCTGGTGCTCGACGGACAGTTGCCAGTTGAGGAAGAGTTTGGCGGCCGTGGAGTTCTTGGCCTGCTTGAGGACGGCGGTGCGCTGGCCCCAGCCCATGAACGGGTGCCCGGCGCCGATGGCGAACGTCACGGGGGAGGAGCCGGCCGCGGACCCCGCCGTGCCGACGCCGATCGGCTTCTGGCCGCCGAAGACGGCGTCGCCCGGGGAGTTGCTGCCGCGCCCGAACTGGACGTCCTGCGCAGCGAACTTGGCCACCCAGTCCCAGCCGTACGTGCGGGCGTACAGCGTGTAGAGGTAGAGGACCGCGTCGTCGTCGTGCGGGTAGGACGAGGCGATCTTGCCTTTCCACTTCGGGTCGACCAGGTCGAGGGGGGTGAGCGGTGTCTTCGAGTCGACGGCCGCCGTGTCGTACAGGAAGCTGAAGGCGATCGCACCGGTGGCCACCCACGCGCCCTGCGGATCCTTGAACCCGTCGTGAACCTTGGAGAAGCCGGCGGGTTTGTAGTGCAGCAGTCGGCCCTGCCGCTTCCAGCGGTCGAAGTCCTGAAGGGTCTGGAACTGGACCACGTCCGGGACGAGGGTGTCGGTGGCGAACTGGTTGTCGACTCGCACGTCGTGGTACTTGCTGTAGTCGACGATCAGCGTCAGGTCGATCTCCGGAAAGCGGTCCTTGAAGGCCGCCTTGGTGCCGTCCTGCTGGGTGGGGGTGTCGCCGCCGGCGTAGACGACGAGCTTGCCGCCCTCCGCGAGTGCGGCTCGGTAGAGCTCGTCGAGCGTCCGCGTCTCCTCGCGCCAGCCTGCGCTGCGGGAACCCGCCGGGGAGGCCATGACCGGACTCGCCGAGGCGCCGAACGCGCCCACCCCGAGAGCGGCTCCGGCACCGGTGGTCAGGACACGTCGTCTGCTGAAGCTGGACATGCGGAGGGGACCTCTCTGATGGGGGGTGTGATGAAGCCCGGCGCCTGGCTCGGCCGCGGTCGTCGGGCGCTCTCCATCCTGCGCGTCGTCGCCACGGATGGGCAACGTTTTCCAAAGGATCGCCCCCACGTTCAACCGAACGATTGAACGCCACCTGTGCGGTGCGGTGTTGGCGTGCTACTCCGCCGGTCGCGCCGTGGTCCGCCGCGGCACGAGCGTGGGGGAGAGGGTCACCTGGGCCGACGGCCGGCCACGGTCGGCGATGCGTTCCAGAAGGAGCCGTACGGCGTTTCTGCCCATCTCGCGGCCCGCCTGGTCGACGCTGGTCAGCGAGATCGGACCGAACGCGGCGAACGTCGTGTTGTCGTAGCCGGCCACCGAGATGTCGCCGGGAACGGACAAGCCCGCTTCGGTGAACGCCTGCAGCACGCCCATGGCAACGATGTCCGCTCCGGCGAAGACGGCCGTGGGCCGCGGAGTGCGGGCGAGGAGCTCCTGCGCGCCTCGGTGGCCGCCGTCCTGGGTGTAGCTGGTGGAGACGACGTCGATGCACTCCTCCAGGCCGTGCGCCCGCATGGCCCGCCGATACCCGTCCGCACGCCGGGCGTTGGGCATCTCCGCGAGGCGCGTCGGGTCGGTCTCGTGATGCTCGATGTGGGCGATCCGGCGGTGCCCGAGTCCGGCGAGGTGGCCGACGACCAGGGCCGCGCCCTCGATGTCGTCGTCGGCCACGGTGTCGTACACCGGAGACTTCCCGTGCCGTCCGACGACGACGGTCGGCACCGAGGCGGCGACGCGCTCCAGGTGGGCACGCGACGACACGGGCGCGACCAGGATGATGCCGTCCATGCCGCGGTCGATCATCGCCTCCGTGACGCGGGCCTCCTCCTTCTCGCCGTTGCAGCCCGGCCCCAGGAACACCTGGTACTCGGTGGCCTCCAGCGAAGCGGTGATGCCGTCGAGGATCTCGGGGAAGAACGGGTTGCGGATGTCGGGCAGCATCACGCCGATGGTGTACGTCTGCCCGCGCAGGCCCCTGGCTCCCGCATGCGGCCGGTAGCCCAACTCGTCGATGGCACGGCGCACTTTGGCACGCATCTCCGGGCTGGCCCCGTAGGCGTTGCGCAGCACCTTCGACACGGCGGTGGTGGACACCTGTGCATGACGCGCGACGTCGACGATGGTGACCCTGCGACGTGCTGCTGACGGCTCCATCCGGTCCTTGCCTCTCCGGGAACGTTGCCGCCGAGTCTAGGGACGGATCACGCCGTTCAACAGGTACGCAGCGGCGGGGGAGTCTCTGCACCGCTGTAACAATGACGCAGCTTGCGCGGCATCTTGACGTCACGCGGGGTGCTCTCTAGGGTCTGGCCACACGCTTTGGGAAACGTTACCCATCAGCCGGACCGGGATCGCCCTGTCCGGGTACCGGACCACATCCACCAGAACGCAGACACCGACAGGCGCCCGAGGTTCGCGGCCTTTTCGGATGCCTCAACCAGCAGGGTTGTTGAAACGTTTCAAGAGAGGGGGTTCCAAGGTGACTCTCGCCAAGCACGAGCAGCTTCCGGACCACGACCGGCCTCCGGACGCGGCGCCTGCTGCACGCGTCCGACGGGCCCGCACCACCCCGCCCTGGTGGTTCGCCCTGCCCGCGATGCTGCTGTTCGCCTTCGTCGTCCTGGTGCCGAGCGGACGCGGCGTGTACTACGCGTTCACGAACTGGGACGGCCTCGATCCGCACTTCTCCTTCGTCGGCCTGGACAACTTCGCCGAGATGTTCCGTGACGCGGACGCGAAGCAGGCCATCTGGCACACCCTGCTGATCGCCGTGTCGATCACGATCGTGCAGAACGGGGTGGGACTGCTGCTGGCCCTCGGTGTCAACACGGCCATCAAGTCCCGCAACCTGCTGCGGGTCCTCCTGTTCGCCCCCGCGGTGATCACCCCGATCGTCACCGCCTACCTCTGGCGCAACCTCCTCGGCCCGGACGGCGCGGTCAACAGCCTGTTCGGCGCGGTGGGGCTGGACGGCCTGAGAAAGGACTGGCTGGGCAGTCCGCAACTCGCGCTGTGGTCGGTGATCGCGGTGATCGTATGGCAGTACGCGGGCTACTCGATGGTCATCTTCCTGGCCGGACTCCAGTCGGTGCCGAAGGAGGTGCACGAAGCGGCCGCCATCGACGGAGCCGGTGCCGTACGCCGCTTCTGGTCGGTCACCCGCCCCCTGCTGGCCCCGGCCTTCACGATCAACCTGATGCTGTCGATCATCGGCGGCATCAAACTCTTCGACCAGGTCTACGCGTTGACCGGCGGCGGCCCCGGCCACGCCACCGACACCCTGTCGACGTTGATCTACAAGGACGCCTTCACGCTCGGCGAGTTCGGCTACAGCATCGCGCTCGCGGTCGTCCTCGCGATCATCGTGGCCGTCGTCTCGACCGCCCAGTACGCCGGACTGTCCCGCAGCGAGAGGGCCACGTCGTGAACCGCTACCGCCGCCGCACCCTCGCCCTGGAACTCGCGATGATCGCGATCGCCCTCGTCGTCGGCTTCCCGGTGTACGTCCTGGTCAACCTCGCCGTACGGCCGGCCTCGGACACCTCGTCACCGATCAGCCCGACCACCTCGCCGACCCTGCACAACTTCAGCCAGGCCTGGCAACAGGGTGCTCTGGGCGGGGCGTTGGCCAACAGCGTGCTGGTGACGGCGTGCAGCGTGGTCATCGTGCTGGCGGTCTCGTCGCTCGCGGCGTACCCGCTGGCCCGCGTCACCGTCCGCTGGTCGAGGGGAACGTACCTGGTCTTCCTGTTGGGGCTGGTCCTGCCCTTCCAGCTCGCCTCGCTGCCGCTGTACCAGACGATGCGGGACCTGGGCCTGCTCGGCACTCCCTGGGCGCTGGTTCTCTTCTACTCCGGCCTCCAGGTGCCGTTCACCGTCTTCCTCTACGTCGGCTTCCTGCGCGCCCTGCCCCGCGACTTCGAGGACGCGGCACTGATCGACGGCTGCACCCCGCTGCAGGGCTTCCGGTACGTCGTCCTGCCCATGCTCAAACCGGTCACGGTAACTGCCTTGGTGCTCAACGCAGTTGCCGTCTGGAACGATTTCTTCACCCCCCTGCTGTACCTCAGCGGCAGCGCCCAGCAGACCATGCCGGTCGCGATCGCCGGGTTCGTCGGTCAGTACGTCACTGACTGGAACCTCATCTTCGCCGCGCTGGTGATCAGCATCCTGCCCGTCCTGATCGTCTACTTCCTGCTGCAGCGCAGCATCATCAACGGCTTCGCGGGAGGGCTGCGCGGCTGACGCCCGAGGCCCACCCATCCCTCATGCCCGGTGGCTCTTCCCCGAGGGGGACATCATGAAGACACGCACCACATTCCCGGTCCTGATCGCCGCGGTGACGTCCATGGCCGTGCTGGCCGCGTGCAGCGGCGGCACCAAGGCCGGCTCCGACGGCGGCTCGGGCGGCTCCAAGACGCTCACCCTCGCCTCGGTCGACCAGGGCTCGGTCGAGGACGTCGTCAAGGCGTTCGAGAAGGCCAACCCGGGCGTCAAGGTCCGCTACACCACCAGCGGCGCCGACCAGTACCAGCAGCAGATCCGCACCCAGCTCTCCTCGGGCACCGCGCCCGACGTGATGTCGGTCTGGCCCGGCAACGGCAACCCGGGAGCGACGTATGTCCTGGCCAAACCCGGCTATCTGCGCGACCTTTCGGACCAGCCCTGGGCCGCGAAGATGCCCGACCCGATCAAGACCGTGGCCCAGTACGACGGCAAGACCTACAACGCGATCTTCGGGCAGAACGGCATCGGCGCCGTCTACAACCAGCAGGCCATGACGAAGGCCGGCCTCACCCCGCCCGACACCTGGACGAAGCTGCTGGCCTTCTGCAGGGCCGCGAAAGCCAAGGGAACCCCCGCCTTCGCGCTGGGCAACCAGGACAACTGGGTCACCCAGCTCGTCCTGTACGCGTTCGTCGCCACGACCGTCTACAGCCACGACCGCGACTTCGACAAGAAGATGCAGGCCGGGCAGGCCACCTTCGCGAAGTCGCCGTGGACCACCGCGCTGGACAAGTACCTGACGATGGAGAAGACCGGCTGCTTCCAGAAGAACCCCCTGGGCACCAACTACGAAGCCAGCCAGCAACTCGCCGCCACCGGCAAGACCTTGGGCATCGTGCAGGGCAACTGGGTGATCGCCCTGCTCAAGCAGAAGAACCCCAAGGCCACCTTCACCCTCAAGGCGCTGCCCGCCACGGACACTCCGTCCGAGACGCTCATCCCGGCGGCAGCAGGCGCCGGCTACGGCGTCAACGCCAAGGCGAAGCACCCCGAACTCGCCCTGAAATTCGTGAACTTCGTGATGTCGCCGCAGGGCATGAACCTGTTCGTCAAGAAGCAGGGCGGTCTGCCCTCCCTGCCCGACACGGGCTTCGCCACCGACCCGTCGCTGGCCGAACTCTCCACGTTCATCAAGTCGGGTCGCACCGTGCCGTTCATGGACCAGCTCTGGCCCAACGCCAAGGTCCAGCAGACCATGCTCAGCGGCCTCCAGGAGATCTTCAGCGGCCAGTCCACGCCCCAGAAACTCCTCGGCGAGATGGACACCGACTACAAGGCCGGCAACTGACCTTCCCCCCCACATCCGAAAGGACCAAGGCGTGAGCCATGTACGTCGTCGAACCGTGCTCGCCGCAACGGCCGGCGCCATATCGACAGGGAGCAGCCTCATGGCAGGCGGAATCAGCGCGGCGGCGGGAGAGCCCGACCGTCCGCAGGGCGGCCCGGTGCGGGGCCTGACCGTGGAACACCGCACGGATCCGCTCGGCGTGGACGCGGACCGCCCACGCTTCGGCTGGCGCACGTCGTCGCCCACCCGGGGGTGGCGACAGGGGGCGTACCGGATCCTCGTCGCGACCTCCCCGGACAGGCTGACCGCCGCCCGCGCCGACGTCTGGAACAGCGGTCGAGTGCTCTCCTCCGACTCCGTGGCCGTACGCCATGCGGGCAAGTCGCTCGGTGCCTCGACCCGCTACTACTGGACCGTCACGGTCTGGGACGCCGAGGGCCGCGTTGCCGGCACCTCCCCCACGGCCTTCTTCGAGACCGGCCTGATGAGCACCGACGGCGTCACCGGCTGGGACGGGGCGCAGTGGATCGGAATGAAGGGGAAGAGCCCCAACTCGGCCGGGGCGCCGATGCTTCGGAAGCGAGCGGTGCTCAGGAAGCGGATCCGACAGGCCCGGCTCTACGTCTCGGCTCTCGGCGTGTACGAGGCCTACGTCAACGGACGGCAGGTGACCGTGCAGCAGGACGGCGGCAGCACGACCGAACTGCTGTCGCCGGGCTGGACCAACTGCGACGCGCGCATCAACTACCTGACCTACGACGTGACGGACCTCGTGACGCGAGAGCCTGCGGACGTCACCCTCGCCGTCGTCCTGGGCAACGGCTGGTACAACGGCCGTATCTCCGACGGCAGTACGTACTACTCGAAGGACGGCAACTCCCTCGCGCTCAAAGCCAAGTTGCTGATCCGGTACGCCGACGGGACTTCGCAGACGGTCGTCACCGAGCCGGACGGCGGCTGGAAGGCCACGGACACCGGCCCCTACCGCGCCGACGACATCTACGACGGCCAGACCTACGACGCCCGGATGGAGCTGCCCGGCTGGTCCTCGCCCGGATTCGACGACTCCGCCTGGTCGGACGTGGAGCGCGTCGCCTTCGAGGACAAGCACCCGGACGCCCAACTGCTCGCCTACCCGGGCGAGTCCGCGCGCTTCATGCACCGCTGGGACCGCCGACCGCAGTCGATCACCGTGGCCACCGGAGTGACCGGACAGGACGGCAGCCCCAACGGCAGAGGACGCATCGTCGTGGACCCGGCCCGCACGGTGACCGATCCGGCGAGCGCAGCCTCCGCCCCGGTCACGATCCACAGCGGGGAGACCGCAATCTTCGACCTCGGGCAGAACATGGTCGGCGTGGCCCGCTACACCCTGCGCGGACCGGCCGGAACCAAGGCCGAGTTCAGGTTCGCCGAGATGCTCAACGACAGCAGCGCCGGAGCGGACGGCCCCGAGGGCTCCGTCTACCGGGCCAACCTCCGCACCGCCAAAGCCACCAGCACCTACATCCTCAAGGGCGACCGGCACGCCGAGACCCACCAGGACTCCCTGACCTTCTACGGCTTCCGCTACGTGTCCGTCACCGCATCGGACACCGTCACGATCGCCGGGTTGACCGGCAAGGTCGCCACCTCCGCCATCCGCGAGATCGGCACCGTCACCACGGACGACCCCGACATCGACCAACTGGCGAGCAACATCCGTTGGGGCCAGCGCGGCAACTACCTCTGGGTGCCCACCGACTGCCCGCAACGCGACGAACGCCTCGGCTGGACCGGCGACACCCAGGTCTTCTCCGCAACGGGCCTGTACAACGCCGACGCCGGTGTCTTCCTCAGTCATTTCCAGGACTCGGTCGTCGACTCCCAGACCATCTACGGCATGGACAAGGCCCAGTTCACCGGCCTCGCCCCCGGCGGACGCTTCAACTTCCCTGCGGGCGGCAGCGGTTGGGCCGACTGCGGCGTCATCCTCCCGTGGACGATATGGCAGATGACCGGCGACAGCACCGTCGTCGAGCGCAGCTGGCCCGCGATGACCCGCTACCTCGACTGGATCCGACGGCAGACCGGCGACACCTACGCCGGCCAGGGATCCATCACCGGCGACTGGCTTGCACCGCAGAAGACCAGCGCCCAACTGATGAGCGACATCTACTACGGCTACAGCGCGCAGCTGATGGCACGGATGGCCCGCGCGATCGGCCGGACGGCGGACGCGGCGACGTACGACGATCTCTTCGGGCGGATCAGACGGGCGTTCATGACCAAGTACCTGAGCACCGAAGGCGGCCAGGTCACGGTGAAGTCCAGTCTCGGCGACGCCTCCCCGATCGAACCGGGCGCCGACCCCAACCAGAAGACGGAGGACAACAGCCAGACCGCCCTGCTGTGGGTCCTCAAGCTCGGCCTCTACGAGACGCAGGCCCAACGCCGCGCTCTCGTCGGCCTGTTGGCGGACAACATCGGCAATGACGCGGCGTACAAGGCGGCCCACCCGAACAGCAGCCGGATCAAGTACGCCGAGAACACCCTGTCCGTCGGCTTCCTCGGCGTGAACGTCCTCGCCCCGGTCCTCACCGACGAAGGCCGCGCGGACCTGGCGTACAAACTGCTGCACCAAGACGCCCTGCCGTCCTGGCTGTTCTCGGTGAAGAACGGCGCGACGACGGTCTGGGAGCGCTGGAACTCGTACTCGAAGACGGACGGGTTCGGACCCGTCAGCATGAACTCCTTCAACCACTACGCCTATGGCGCGATCATGGAGTGGATGTACGCCTACATGGCGGGCATCGCCCGCGACCCGTCCAGCCCCGGGTTCAAGCGCTTCGTCCTCCAACCGCACATCGACCCCACGGGCAGGATCACACGGGTGTCGGGCGCGTACGAGTCGCCGTACGGAGAGATCAGAAGCGAGTGGGCGGTGAGCAACGGGGGCCGGAGTCTGGCGTACGACGCGGTCGTGCCCGCCAACAGCGAGGCGACCCTGCGCCTTCCGGCCGCCTCCGCCGATGCAGTCCGGGAGGGGCGCACCCCGTTGGCGCGGGTGGACGGGGTGCGCTTCCTCAGCGGTGCGGACGGGGTGTTCTCCTATCAACTGCCGGCCGGCAGGTACCACTTGACCGCCCGAGTGGTCTGATCAGTGGAAGCGACCGGACCGCGGTGCCTACGTGGTACCGCTGTCCGGTCACTTCGGCCGGTGGATCACCGTGGCTCGCGGACGGAGGCCTCGGTGACCGCGGTGTTCGCGGCGGGCGGCGAGATGGCCATCGGCCTGGTCCATGCCCTGCGGGAAGCCGGCCGCCGGGTGCCGGAGGACATCAGCGTGGTCGGTTTCGACGGCAATCCCCTCTTCGCCTGCGTCACCCCTCCGCTGACCACGGTGCGCCGGCCGTTCGACGAGGCGGCACGGGAAGGCATCCGGCTCCTCGTGCACGCCATCGAGCAGCCGGACCAGGACCTGCCGCCCACGAGCGAACCGCCGGTCGAACTCCTCGTCCGCGGCTCGACCGCACCCCCGCCCGCCCGCTGAGAACACACCGTGGTTCGCACCACCTGAGCGCCTCGCTCGCACCGAGCCGTCGTCACCGCGATGCCGTCCGCACGGTCGCATGCGCCGGCATCATCCATCGACTCCGCCGTGCACGCCCCGATCGATCCGGCGCGCGGCGGGCACCGAAACACATCCCCACCCCCTCCCCGGGAGCCGCAATGTCCCCTGCGCAGACAGGCGCCAGACCCGGCGCCGCTCCACGTTCTCGCCCCCTGTTCCTTCTGACGCTCGTATGCGCCCTGTTCGCCGCGGTGGCGACGGTGGTCCTGCCGGCCGCGGACCGGGCGGACGCCCTGTCCCGTCCGTCGCAGACGATGTACACCCCGCCGTCGAACGCGCCCTCGCCCGGCTCGCTCTATCCGCGCGCGCTGCGTCTGCAGCACAACGGCTCGTCCAACGGCACCATCCTGGCTACGTTCGAGCAGTACACCAACGGCACACCGGTCTTCCCGATCTACCGCAGCACCGACAACGGCAACTCCTGGAAGAAGCTCTCCGACGTCGCCGACACGCAGAACGGCTGGGGCATGCGCTGGGAGCCCGAGCTGTTCGAACTGCCCACGGCGATGGGTGACTTCCCGGCCGGCACCGTCCTGGCCGCCGGAGCTTCCGTCCCCGCCGACCGCTCGGCCATCAAGATCGATGTCTACGCCAGCACCGACCGCGGACAGAGCTGGAGCTTCGTCAGCAACATCGCCACCGGCGGCGCGGCGTTCGACACGAACGGCAACACCCCCGTATGGGAGCCGTTCTTCCTCTACGCCAAGGGCAAGCTGATCGTCTACTACTCCGACCAGCGCGACCCCGCCCACGGCCAGAAGCTCGTGCACCAGGTCTCCACGGACGTCCGCACCTGGGGCCCGGTCGTGGACGACGTGGCGGAGCCCACCTACAGCCAGCGCCCGGGCATGGCCACCGTGGCGAAGCTACCCAACGGCAACTACGTCATGACGTACGAGTACGGCGGCTCCCCAGCGGGCAACTTCGCCGTCTACTACAAGATCTCCGCCGACCCGGAGGCGTTCGACTCCGTCACGGGCATTCCCCTGCGCGCCACGGACGGCACGGTCCCCACCAGCACGCCGTACATCACCTGGCTGCCCACCGGCGGTCCGAACGGCACCCTCGCCGTCAGCGCCTTCAGCACCGGCGATCTGTTCCTCAACACCCAGAACGGGGCCGCGAACACCTGGACTCGCATCAACTCCAATGTCGCCTCGGGCTACAGCCGCGGCATGCTGCCCCTGTCCGACGGCCACAGCCTGCTGGTGCTCAGCGGCGGCCGCACCGGCAGCAACCTCTCCAACCCCGTCACCTACAGCACGATCGACCTGGGCGGCGGCATCTCGGACGGCGCCACCTACACCGTCTCCAACGCCAACAGCAACCTCCTGCTGACCATCGCGGGCGGCTCCACCGCCAACGGCACCAACGCCACCCAGCAGAACACCGACAACGCCACCGACCAGCAGTGGCGCTTCGTGCAGCAGACCTCCGGCTACTTCAAGATCTTCAACGTCGCCACGGGCAAGGTCCTCGGCGTGGAGAACCAGTCCACCGCAAACGGCGCCAAGATCCTGCAGTGGGACGACAACGGCACCCTCGACCACGAATGGGCCGTCGCCCCGAACCCGGCCGGTGGCTACACCCTCACCAACCGCGTCACCGGCAAGTTGCTCGAACTCCCCAACGCCTCCACCGCCGCCGGCACCAGCGCCGGCCAGTGGAGCGACACCGGCTGCGCCTGCCAGCACTGGAACCTCATCCAGGCCGCCCTGCCGCCGCTGGGCACCGGACAGTACGTCCTCGTCAACAAGAACAGCGGCAAGTACCTCGACATCCCCAACGCCTCCACCGCCGCCGGAACGGCCGCCAATCAGTGGCAGAACTCCGCCTGCTCCTGCCAGCTGTACACCTTCCAGTCCGCGGGCGGCGGCGCCTGGACCATCAAGAACGTCAACAGCAACCTCAACCTCGACATCGGCACCAGCTCCACCACCGCAGGGGCCGCCGTCGTACAGAACACCCCGTCCACCGCCAACTCGCAGAAGTGGACACTCACCGACACGGGCAACGGCTACTACAAACTCAGGAACGTCAACAGCGGCCTCAACGCAGCCGTCGCCCAGTCCTCCACCAGCAACGGCGCCGCCGTCGTCCAGTGGACCGACCTGACCATCGACGACCAACTCTGGAAGATCGTCCGTATCAACTGAGCTGCTTGTCGCCCCACTTACCGTGGGCTCCCCAAGTGCCTCCTGCCGCCCGGTTCGCATCGCGATGCCGAGCGGCAGGAGACCCTCTTCTCGCCGCTTCCCGAGCCACGACCAGTCGGGGGGCCCACTCGCAGTCCCATTTCCCGGTGTGCGGTGGTAGGACGGGGCTGTGATCGGCACTGCGCACAGCAGCCGGAGTGCGGGCCGAACGAGGGTCCGCGAGAGGGGAGTTGGGGATGGCGGCAGAGAACATCGACGATGTCGTGGACGGGCTTGCCGGGATCGTGCGGGAGGCCGGCCGTGCCGGTGACCGGGTCGGGTATTTCGCGGCGCTGTACCGGCAGGTGACCGTTGAGGTCCGCACGGCCATTCATGGTGGGCTGTTCGACGACGGCGCCCGAATGGACCGTTTCGACACGCTCTTCGGCAACCGCTACTTCGACGCGTACGACGCCTGGCGTCGTGACCGGAGCGGGCCACGTTGTTGGCGCGAAGCGTTCGGGCTGCTCGACGACGCCGACACCATCATCGTCCAGCACCTGATACTCGGCGTGAACGCGCACATCAACCTCGACCTGGCCATCGCCGCCGCGCGGACCAGCCCGGGCGAGGACATCCACGCGTTGCGGCGCGACTTTCTGCTGATCAACGACATCCTTGGGCGGGTGGTGCTGGCGGTGCAGGACTCGGTCGACGCCCTGTCGCCCTTCATGTCGCTACTGGATCAGGTCGGAGGCCGCACCGACGAGCGGATCCTCGACTTCAGCGTCCGTCAGTCCCGCGAGGAGGCGTGGTACAACGCCGTCCTGCTGGCCGGCCAGAGCGAAGAGGAGCGCGAGGTCACCATCGAGCGGCTCGACCACCGGGCCGCCGTGCTCGCGCGGTTGATCGCGCGACCGGGCGGCCTCGTCCGGCCGGCCCTGGAGCTGATCCGGAGGACCGAGAGTGATGACGTGCCGGCCGTCATCACTCATCTGGACAACGCCATGGAGCGGCCCTCCGTCCGGCAGTCGACGGGGTGAGGTCCGGTGGATGACGACGTTGCCCATGCCGACGCCCAGAGGGCTGCGGACCCTCTGGGCGTCGGTGGTCAAGTGCGGGGCGGCTTACGTCTGCTGACCGGTGGCCTTCGGGGTCCTGCTCATGGAGCAGAGCCTTGGCCGGACCCGCCCGAAGATCCGCAGCCCCCAAGTCCGCCCGGCCCGCGCGCATGGAGGGAGGTCCGCCGGGCCCGGCCGGTTCACCCCGGGTCAGGAGTCAGTCAGGCACTGGCCCGGCTTCTGGGCCTCGACCGACTGGTCCGCAACGGCTTCGGGGAGAGGCGTGGGTGCCTCGGAACGGGTGGCCCGCATCAGCGCAAGTGCCGTCAGTGGTACGGCGGTCAGGGCCGCCGCCACCGTGCCGACCAGCGGGGGACCGGCCTGCCGTAGGGACGAGGCCAGGGCGAGGCCCGCCGCCCACGAGCCGATGGTGACGCCCACGTTGGACGACGCGCTGCTCAGCGCGGCGGCGAGGGTGGGTGCGGAACCGGCGAAGCGTACGACGAGCGCGCCGAGCACCGGGCTCGACGCGAAGCCGGCCACGCCCAGGAGGGTCACCAGGGCGACGGTCGTCACCGCGGTGGTGGAGAGGAATACCAGCAGGAGGAGGATCAGCGTGGTCGTCGCGGCCGACGCGATCATGGTGGCCAGTGGTCGGGCGTCGCCCACCCGCCCGCCGATCGCGGTGCCCAGCACGGCGCCCAGTCCGTATCCGGCCAGGACCAGCGGCACGGCCCCGGCGGGGACGCCGGCGCGCTCGGTGAGCAGGGGCGAGATGTAGCTGTACGTCGCCAGGACCCCGCCCATGAGCAGCGCGATGAAGCCGAGCACCGACCAGACCCGCAGTTGCCGCAGCGCGGCGAACTCGGCCCGGACGGAGGGCGGTTGGCGCTTCGGCTCGTCGGGGATGAACCGGCCGACGACCGACGCGGCACCCGCAGACAGCACCGCCAGCACCCAGAACGGCCCCCGCCAGTCCGACACTTGGCCCAGCCATGAGCCCAGGGGCACCCCGACGACGTTGGCCACGGTGAGGCCGCCCATCAGCAGGCCCAGAGCGCGCGAGGTCGCCGACGGTCCTGCCGCGGTCGTCGCCACGACCGCGGCCACGCACCAGAAGGCGCCCGTGGCCAGGGCGGTCACCACGCGGGAGACGAGCACGACCGCGAAGGACGAGCTGAGGGCGGCGGCCACATGGCCGAGCGCGAAGACGACGAGCGCAAGGACCAGCGTGGAGCGGCGCGGCAGGCGCAGTGTCGCGATCGCCATCGCCGGCGAGCCGACGATCATGCCCGCTGCGAACACCGTGATCAGCAGGCCCGCCCGGGACACGCTGACGTCCAGATCGTCGGCGACCTCGGGCAGTAGACCGGCCACGACGAACTCGGTGCTGCCCATCAAGAACGTACCGACGGCCAACACGAAGGCGACGAAGGGGAGTTTCCGTTGGGACCCGTCGGCTGCCGAGTCGTCTGCCGGGGAGGACATTCGGTGGGTTTCTCTTTCCGGTGGCATGCGAACGGCGTGCGACCGGCGCGCGGTAGGGACGCGGCACGGTGCTGCTCGGGGGAGGTCACCACAGCATCGCACCGCGAACGCGTCGTGTGAGGGGGAGGAAGTTCTCCCTGGCTGGCGCCGGAAGCGTGCCGCTCGGCGCTCCTTGAGACCTACTGGCTGGCGGCAGGATCCGGGGTGGGCCGGACCTCCTCGGTGGCCGCCCAGGCGGCGAGAAGCTGCAGGGCGTCGTGGTCGGGTGTGCCGGGGGCGGCGCTGTAGGCGGTGAGGGTCAGGCCGGGCTGGGCGGGCAGTTCCATGGCGTCGAAGTCGAGGGTGATGACACCGACCGCGGGGTGGCGGAAGGACTTCCGCCCGGTGTGGTGCAGACGCACGTTGTGTTTGGCCCAGGCGGTGCGGAACTCCTCGCTACGGGTGACCAGTTCACCGATCAGGCCGGTCAGCTCGGTGTCGTGGGGCGAGCGTCCGGCCTCGGTGCGCAGCAGGGCGACGGTGGTGTTCACGGAGACTTCCCAGTCGGGGAAGAAGTCGCGGCCGCCCGGCGTGAGGAACTTGGCGCGGGCGATGTTGACCGTCCGACTGGTGCGGTCGGGGAAGAGGGGCGCGTACAGGGCCCGGCCGAGGGTGTTGGTGGCGAGGATGTCCAGGCGGCCGTTGCGGATGAAGGCCGGCGAGTCGGTCATCGACCGGAGAATCCGCAGGACGCTGTCCGGGAGCGGGCCGCGCGTGCGCTTGGCACGGCGGGCGGGGCGTTTGGCGGCGGCGCGGGCCAGGTCGTACAGGTGGGCGCGTTCGGCGTCGTCGAGCTGGAGGGCGTTCGCCACGGCGTCGAGGACCTCCTCCGAGGCGCCGGCGAGGCGGCCGCGCTCGAGGCGGACGTAGTAGTCGATGCTGACACCGGCGAGCAGGGCGACCTCTTCACGCCGCAGACCCGGCACCCGCCGGTTTCCGCCGTAGGCGGGCAGCCCCGCCTGCTGCGGGGTGATCTTGGCGCGGCGGGAGGCCAGGAACTCGCGGATGTCGCTCTCGGTACTCACGCATTCCAGGCTAGGCCGGACGGTGCACGCGTGGGGGGTCCTGTCAGTACCCGTAACGGCAGACCCTTCTCCACCCTCTTGAGCTGCGGTTTCCTCGATATCGGCAGCGACTGGAGCCCGCGGAACCGAACGGAAGGCGGGCCGTCACGACTGCCGGTCGGCCGTCCCCGCCACACAGTGGGTCATGGCCGGCCTACCCCGTTCTGATCAAGGAGCCACCCTTCATGCCGAAGCAGTCCGCACCCCAGGCACTGGCCGGGATCGCGCCCAAGCTCGTGGAGGTCACCGACGAGGTCCTCTTCGGTGACGTCTGGCAGCGGCCCGGACTGTCCCCCCGGGACCGGAGCCTGGTCACCGTGAGTGCGCTGACCGCCCTCTACCGCGGCGAGCAGCTCGGCTACCACCTCGGCGTGGCCCTGGACAACGGCCTGACCGTCGAGGAGCTGTCCGAGGCGATCACGCACCTGGCCTTCTACGCGGGCTGGCCCAACGCCATGACCGCGATCAACCAGCTCAAGAAGATCGCCGACGAGCGCGGGGCCTAGCCGCCCGACCGGCACCGCGGAGCCGCGTGCCCGCAGCCCCATCCATACGGCCCCGTCCCATCCGTACGACAAGGAACGACTCGTGGAACACATCACCGACACCCCCACCCTCAAGGCCCCGGCCGAGCGCTTCACCGGCGACGTCTACCTCAACATGATCGCGACGCCCGCCGAACCGGCCCGCCTGGGCGCCGCCCTGGTGCGCTTCACCCCCGGCGCCCGCACCAACTGGCACTCCCACGCCCTGGGCCAGACCCTGCACGTCACCGACGGCGTCGGTCTGGTCGGCACCCGCGACGGCAACGTCGTCCGCATCAGCGCCGGCGAGACCGTCAAGTGCCCGGCGGGCGAGGAGCATTGGCACGGTGCCACCGACACCACCCTCATGGCCCACATCGCCATGGTCGTCGGCGACGGCACCGGCGACGGCACGACCTGGCTCGAGCCGGTCACCGACGGGCAGTACGCCGCCGCCCTCGCCACCATCGGCCGCTGAGTGCCGGAGAACCATCGGAAAGCGCCGACTCCCCGTGCGAGCAGCGTTCATGTACGACGCCGGTGACGTGGACCGGCGCGCAGCCCGGGCTCGTCCGGCGGCAGCGCCGGCCGCCGCACTGCTCGGGTTCTTCGTCATCACCCTGGACGCCCTCGTCGTCAACGTCGCCCTGCCGGCCATCCGCACCGACCTCGGCGGTGGGATGACCGGACTGCTGGGGGTACCCCCTCTGGGGGAGGGTCGTCGACGGCTACACCCTGGCGTTCGCCGCCCTGTTGCTGTCGGCCGGCTCCCTGTCCGACCGCATCGGCGCGCGCCGCGCCTTCGGCTTCGGCCTTGCGGTGTTCATCGCCGCCTCCGCCGCCTGCGGGCTGGCCCCCAACCTGCCCGTACTGGTCGCCGCCCGTCTGATACAAGGGGCCGGGGCGGCCGCGATGATGCCCGCCGGCCTCGCCCTGATCCGGGAGGCGTACGGCGACCCGGTCAAACGCGGCCGGGCGGTGGCCTTGTGGGCGGTGGGCGGCGCGATCGCCTCCGCCGCCGGACCTGTGGCGGGCGGTGCGGCCAGCCTGATCAGCTGGCGGATGATCTTCTTCATCAACCTGCCGGTCGGCGCCGCCGCCTTCGTCCTGATGGCCTTCACCGCCTGCTCACGCACCCGCCCGGTGCCCTTCGACATCCCCGGCCAGATCAGCGCGGTCATCGCCATGGGCGCGCTCACCTTCACTGCGATCGAAGCCGGATCCGCCGGCTTCGGCGCGCCCCGGGTGTGGTGCGCGGCCCTGCTCACCGTGGCCGCGGCCACCGCCTTCGTCCGCATCCAGGCCCGCGGCCGGCACCCGATGGTGCCGCTGGAGCTGCTGCGCCGGCGCACCGTCGTCATCTCCTGCGCGACCGGGTTCGCGTTCATGGTCGGCTTCTACGGCCTGGTGTTCGTCTTCAGCATCTACCTCCAGCAACAGCGCGGCCTGTCCGCACTGGCCACCGGTGCCGCATTCGTCCCGATGACCGTCCTGTCGGGGTTCATCAACCCGCTCTCGGCTCGGGCGGCCGAGCGCTTCGGCGCTCGCGTGCCGATTGCCTTCGGGCTGTTCCTGATGACGGCCGGTCTGATCGCACTGGCCGCCGTACCTGCCGCGACACCGACCTGGGCGCTGGCGCTGCTGATGCTCCCGGTGGGCATGGGCGGGCCACTGGCCATGCCGCCGACCACTGCGCTGCTGGTCAACAGCGTGCCCGCGGGCCAGACCGGGACCGCCAGCGGCGTCTTCAACACCTCCCGCCAGATAGGCGGCGCCCTGGCCGTCGCCGTCTTCGGCGCCCTGATCGCCGACCAGGTGCACGTGTTGACCGGTGTGCGCACCAGCCTCCTGCTGGCCGCGGCCGTCGTGGCAGCCGCTGCCCTCGCCGCCTGCTTCCTGCGACCCGCCGCCGCCGACAAGGAAGCCGACGTACCCAACCAGCGCACCGACACCCGCACACCCCACACAATGAAGGAACCCGGCCCATGAACACCTGGAACACCGAGACACTGGAACGCATCGCCGCCGCCGAGGAACTGGAGATCGCGCCCCGGCGTGGCGACGGATCCCTGCGCGAGCCGACCACCATCTGGGTCGTACGCGAAGGCGACGAGTTGTACGTCCGCTCCTGGCGCGGTACTCGCGGCACTTGGTGGAACACCGCCCGAACCAGCAACGCCGGGCACATCACCGCAGGCGGCGAGGAAGCCGACGTCACCTTCACCGTGGAGAGCGATCCCGCGCTCAACGACCGCGTGGACGCCGCCTATCGGGCCAAGTACGGCCACTACAGCGGCTACGTCAAGCCCATGATCGGCGAACAGGCCCGCGCCACCACTCTGCGCCTGACCCCGCAGCCCTGACCGCGGACGGTCCATCGCCCTTCGTCTGTCGTCGGCCCCCGCCGCCGGAGATCGCACGCTGCGGCCGACCCGAGCGGGTACGAGGAGATCCGCTGATCCCACGCCCGCCCGGGTCGACCTCCGTTCTAGGAAGCGGAGTTGGCGTCGAGGACCGTCACCACGGGAACGGTGGCAAGGTCTGCTTCATGACGCGTCCTCGTCGTTCTCCGGTCGCGACGGCGCAGGACGCCCGCCCAGAGTGTGGAAAGCACCGCGGTGCCAATTAGCACCAGCAGCAGCTGGGAGGTGTGGGAACCGGCGCTGTCCGCGGCACGGGCTATGGGGTTGGCTGCTCCGAGGCGGTCGAACAGCCAGCCCAGGGCGGCGCCGGCGGTGAGTACTGCGCAGGCACTGCGCAGGGTGGAGTGCCTGGGCAGTCGGGACAGCAGGAGCAGGCTCGGCAGCGCGAGGACGACGAGCAGGAGCTGCACCGCCTCGATGCCGAGGTTGAACCCCATGAGGCTGAGGGCCAGTTGGGAGGTGGAGAGGTTCATCTCGGCCAGGGTGAGGGAGAACGCCAGGCCGTGCCCGAGGCCGAAGACACCGGCGACGACGGCCTCGTTCCCCGGGAAGAGCGGGCGCATGGCGTGGACGGCGCCGACGAGGATGCTCAGAGCGATGAACACCTCGACCGGCTGGGCCGGGATGTCCAGGCGCCCGAAGGCGCTGAGGGCGAGCGCGAGGGAGTGCCCGACGGTGAAGGCGAGGGTGGTGCGGGCGATGCGGCCGACGGCGGTCCGGGCGCCGACCGTCCTGCGCCAGCGCTTCCCGTCTGTACGCATCGTCGCAGGCAGCAGGAGGATGAGCAGGAAGAGCAGGTGGTCGGTGCCTTCGAGGATGTGCGTGGCGCCGAGCCGGAACATGGCGTACGTCCCGCTCCAGGCGCTTCCTTTCTCCAGGTCGACGGTGAGGTCCGGGACGGTCATGGTCCGGGTGTCGATACGGATGACGCCCACCTGGGTGACGGCGTCCTGGCCGGTACCGGACACCCTGCCGGTGGCCCAGTCCTGACGGACGGAGACCAGGGTGACGTGGGTGACGACCTTGTGGACGATCGCGTCGTAGCCGAGGACGAAGTGGCGCGGATCCCCGCCGGGAGGCGGTGTGAGCGTGGCGTGGACGGTCAGTTCGCGGTAGGTACCGGTGGAGGTCTGCTCCGCCCGGCCGAGCGCGATGTTCCCGAAGGTGACGGTCCAGGCCTTGCCCTGGACGGTGGTGGGGTGCAGGTGATCGGCCAGGTAGGTGCGGATCGCGGAGGTCTTCGCCGGCAGCGCCGCGTTCGTGGTGCCGTCCAGCTCGATCCCGCTGGCCATGGAGAAGTCACTGACGGGCAGTTCCAGTTCGGCGGCCACCGACGTCTCGTGCACGTCGAGCAGCAGCACCGAGTGGGGCATGGGATGCGCGGCAGCGGGCGGCGCTGCCAGAAGCAGCGCCGCCGTCACCGCCAGCGCGATCCCGGTCAGCACGCGCAGTGCATGTGACGGTGAGATCGGCAGACGGTTCATCAGAAAGAGAACTCTCCCCCGTAGTCGGTGTTGTGGTCCCGGTAGACGGTGTGGTAATGGATCTGGCTCGAGAAGACCACGCCGTCCTGGCACACGAACTCGATCCAGACCCCGGGTCCGTCGATGCGCACGTAGTCGCCCTGGGCGCTCAGGTCGGTGCTGCCGGAGTACGAGATGTAGGTCTCGTCGAGTTCCGACTTGTACGTGGCCAGCGTGGAAGCGGCGGTCGTGTCGTCCGCCACGTCGACCCAGGGCTTCATTGCGGCGAGGACCAGTGCCTGCTGGGTGTCGGTGAGTTCGCTGACCTGGAGGCCTTCCTTGGTCTCCGGGAAGGCGCCGTCGTCGTCCGGGCCGAGCAGGACGTCGGTGAAGGAATCGGTGAGCTTCGCCGCGGTCAGTTCGTCGCTGCTCAGGCTGTCGACCATGGCCTTCATCCCGTCGTACATCCCGGACAGGGGTGCGTACGAGGTGCCGTCCTCCGTCCAGCTGGTCGGCTCCACCCCGACGAAGTACGGCGTGGTGCCCTCGACCTCGCCGTCCTTGTAGGTGACGTTGAAGGCGAGGTGGTGGCCGCCGAAGTGAAGCTGCCAGGTGCCGCTGGTGCTCGGGGTGCCGAGCAGGGCCAGGTAGTAGTTGCCGCTGCCGTAGCCGCTGGCGGTCTCGCCGAGGTAGTCGTCCGCCGCCAGGATCTGCGTGATCTGGTCGTACCCGGTGTCGTCGGCGGTGCCGGCCGCCGCCTTCAGCAGGGCCTTGGCCGCGGTCAGCTGGGTGTCGCTGAGCGTGCTGAACTCGATGCCGACCCGGCAGGTGGAGCCGCACGGAAGGTTGGACCAGGCGGTCGCGTTGGCCTCGGTGAAGTCCAGCAGCGCCTCCGACTGCTGGTCGGTGTCCAGGGTGTCGACGAACGCCTCGGCGGCGTCGACGACGTCCGAGACGCTCGAGTCCGCCGTGGTCGCGGCGGCGGTCGCGGTCGACGAGGCCTGGGAGGTGGGGTGGTCCTGGACGGACGCGGCGTTCGCGGTGGCGTACACCGCGCCCAGGAGCGCGGCGGATGCCGCGGCCACGGCGACGATCGCCTTCCTCCGCTTGCCCTGATTCCTGCGGTGCGCGTTATTGGCCTGCAATTCAAGACTCCCTTCCGGGAGAAATTCGGGAGGACTTCCGCAAGGAATTGACCTGAATCGGGATTTGGGAAGTCCTGCCGCTCTGGATTGGTGAGCAGGAGCACACCGCTGCGCGCTGTGGTGCGCATAAATAAGTTCTTTGTGTTGGGCGTGACTGTCTGTCAGCTCCCTTAAGTCCATGGAGAGTTGGCGTTGGCCTGAGGCGATCTGATGCCGCAGAGGGGTTTGTGTGGGCCCGGGCCGTTCACAGCGTTCCCACAGCCCGCCGTGGAATCGTCGCGGCATGACCGCAGCTGCTTTGGCCCATGGAGGCAGGGTTCGGGTGCTCATCGTGGACGACGAGCCCGAACTGACCGAGTTGTTGTCCGCGGCGGTGGCCGAGGCGGGATGGCGTCCCTTCGCCGCGCAGGACGGACGCGGCGCGCTGCGTATCGCGCGAACCTGCGCGCCGCACGTCGTCGTGCTCGACTGGATGCTTCCCGACCTGGACGGGGTGAAGGTGCTGCGGCAGTTGCGGCGGGAGAACCGGAAGGTGCCCGTGCTGATGCTCACCGCCCGCGACGCGTTGGAGTACCGGCTCGACGGACTGTCCTCGGGAGCCGACGACTACGTGACCAAGCCGTTCTCGCTGGAGGAGGTCATGCTGCGGCTGCGCGGTCTGCTGCGCCGGGCCGGGGGAGAGGAGGCCGCCGAAACCGGGTCCGTCCGGATGCTCGGCGACCTCGTGGTCACTGCGCGGACGCGCGAGGTGCAGCGCGGCGGGGACCAGGTCCACCTCACGGCCAAGGAGTTCGACCTGCTGTGGTTGCTGATGAGCCATCCGCACCAGGTGCTGAGCAAGGCGCAGATCCTCGACCACGTGTGGAACGCCGCGTTCGACGGGGAGGGCAACCTCGTCGAGGTCTACGTGCACAGTCTGCGCGCGAAGCTCGACAAGGGGCGGGCGCGAATGATCCACACCGTGCGCGGAGTCGGTTATGCGATCAGAGCCGCGGAGCACTGACATCGCCGCGCACCACGCCACCGGCCGGCGAGGGCGTTCGCTGCGGGCCCGGCTGGTGCTCTTCATCTCCGTGACCCTGGTCGTCGTCTGTGCGGCCATGGCGCTGACCACCGTGTTCGTCCAACGCGCCTATCTGCTGGGGGACTTGGACCAGAGGGTCACCGACGCGGCCGCGCGCAGCCAGGGCGGGCTGCAGCGCAGGACCGGCGACGCGAGGGATCTGGGATTCCTCAACGAGCGCGGACAGCCGGTCGGCACCCTCGCCGCCCGCTTCGACGACAACGGCGCCGTGCTGGCTGCCGAGGTCGTCACCGGGGACGGGCGTCAACAGGTCCTGACCGCCGCCCAGCGCGAGGCCCTCGCCGGGATCACCGCCGACGGCTCCCTGCACACCCGCACCGTCCCCGGTCTGGGCACCTACCGCCTGACCGCGCTCGCTGGCGACGGCGTCCCGGTGCTGGCCGGGCTCCCGATGGACGACGTGCAGCGCATGATTAACGGCCTTGTGCTGGCCGAAGCCGTGATCGCCGCCCTCGGACTCGCCGTCGCCGGCGGTGTCTCAGCGGTGGTCGTCCAGCGGCAGTTGCGGCCGCTCGGGCGGGTCGCGGCCACCGCCGTCGAGGTGGCGCGCGTGCCGCTGGACCGCGGGGAGGTGGGCGCGCTCACCCGCGTCCCCGACCCGGACACCGACCCCGGCACGGAGGTCGGCCAGGTCGGCGACGCGCTCAACCGCCTGATCGACCACGTCGAGGACTCGCTCGCCGAACGTCAACGCGCCGCGGAGTCCATGCGGCGCTTCCTCGCCGACGCCGGCCACGAGCTGCGTACACCGCTCGCCTCGATCGCCGGATACGCGGAATTGATGGACCGCGGCAGCGAGCGGATCGAGCCGGGGCTGGCCTGGCGTCGCGTCTCCGCCCAGTCGGCCCGTATGTCGGGGCTGGTCGAGGACTTGTTGCTGCTCGCCCGCCTCGACGAGGGACGGCCGCTGCAGAGAGCGGAGGTGAACCTCGCGACCCTGGTCGCCGAGGCGGTGTGGGACGCGCGAGCCGCCGGCGCAGACCACCAGTGGCAGCTCGCGCTGCGCCTGGACGCCCCCGCCACGGTCGTCGGCGACCACGCCCGGCTGCACCAGGTGGTGGCCAACCTGCTGGCCAACGCGCGCGTGCACACCCCGCCAGGCACCAAGGTCACCGTCGTCGTGGAGACCGCCGAGGCCGACTGTGTGATCCGGGTCCGGGACGACGGCCCGGGCATCCCCACAGCTCTGCTGCCCTCGGTCTTCGAGCGCTTCACCCGCGCCGACGCCTCCCGCACCCGCGCCACCGGCGGCTCCGGCCTCGGACTGGCCATCGTGGCGGCGATCACCGAGGCGCACGGCGGCCGTATCGAGGTCGAGAGCGAGCCGGGGCGTACGGACTTCGCCGTACGACTTCCGTTCGCGACGCACCCGTCTCCCACCGCCTCCGCCGTCCGCTGATCCCTCTCCCGGCCGTCCTCCGCGGTGCCGCGAGGTCTCCGCGAACTCTAAGCGTCCCCACATATATGCAGGTCAGGGCCTTTGTCGTGCCCGATTCAGGCCGCTCTGCCGCGCTTGCGTTTCAGGTCCGCCTAAGGTTGCCGCCCCAGAGTCGTGGCTCCACGGCCGTCCGCCCGGGACGTGCCACGACGAAGGGACTCAGCGACGATGACCGAGCTCGATGCCGGGGAGCCGACGGCCGGGGAGCCGCATTCCGAGGCCGCCCGCCGTGCTCACGCGAGCCGCCGCAACTTCATGCGCAAGGTCTTCTTCGCCAGCGGAGCAACGGCCGTCGCAACCATGGGCGGTGCCGGTGCCTGGGCCGCGATGGCCGACGACACCACCGGCACGGCCGACGCCACGGCGAGTCCCACCCCGAGCGGAGCCCCCAGCGGAGGCCCGGGCGGCGGCGCCGGAGGCCCCGGCAACCAGTCGATCACCGAGGAGTTCTTCGGTCTCACCACGGACAGCAAGCGGATCGACGACCTGTTCACGATCCACTCCACCGGCGTCGCGACCGCCCCCGTCATCACCGCGGCGAACGCCTTCCTGGCCGGTCTGACCGACACCCAGAAGACCTCGACGCAGTTCACCGTCCACTCCACCGAGTGGCGGCTGTGGAGCAACATCGACTCCTACGCGCGCCAGGGCGTCTCCCTCGCCGACCTGACGGACGATCAGAAGGCGCTCGGTACGGCTCTGTTGAAGACGGCGCTGAGCGCGGACGGTCTGGAGACCACGGAGAAGATCCGCAAGATCAACCAGGCGGCCGGCGAGGCGATCGGCAACACGACCTCCTTCAACGAGGACGCCTACTACTGGACCGTGATGGGCACCCCGTCCGACGCCGAGCCCTGGGGTTTTCAGTTCGACGGCCACCACCTGGTCATCAACTACTTCGTCCTGGGCGACCAGGTCGTGATGAGCCCGTGCTTCTGGGGCTCGGAGCCGACGTCGATGAAGATCGACGGCGAGACGGTGACGGTCTGCCACGAGGAGGTCGTCGCCAGCCTGGCCTTCGTCAACTCCCTGACCGAGGCGCAGCAGAAGGTCGCCATCGAGTCCGCGACCAAGACGAACGAGTCGATGAAAGCGGGCGCCTTCTCCGACAACACCGTCCAGGAGTACACGGGCCTGCGCGGCAACAAGCTCACCGCCGTCCAGAAGAAGAAGCTCCTCGGCATCGTCGAGGCATTCGAGGGCCGGGCGAAGGCGGACGCCGCGAGGGTGCGGATGGCGGAGGTGCGCAATCACCTCGACGACACGTACGTGACCTGGGCGGGCGGCACCGGGGACGACGACGCTTTCTACGTGCGGGTGCACAGCCCCGTCGTCTGGGTCGAGGTCGACTGCCAGGCCCCGGGCCCGCTGCGCGGCGCGTACGGCGGCACCGAGGGCGTGCCCACCCAGATGCACGTCCACTCGATCATCCGTACCCCCAACGGCAACGACTACGGAAAGGAGCTCCTCAGGCAGCACTACCTGACCTCGCCGCACCACCGGTGAGGGACTGTCTTCCCGTCATCTGACAGTCACCCCGTCATGCAGGAGGGGCCGCACCCGCCCGGGTGCGGCCCCTCCGCGCGTCGGCGTCCCGGGGGAAGCCCTCATACCGGAGCGGTAGCCCGCGGCCCGGGCGCGTACTGCGGTTTCAGTAGTCGGTCCTCCGGATGCGGTGGGTGGCAGTGCCAGTAGCAGCACGACGACGGGAGGGCCCCCGCCACGGAAGCCTTGTCGGAGTCAGCGAGAGCAGAGGTGGAGTTCCCCGACGTGGCTACTTTTCTGTATCAACTGGGCCGACTGGCCTTCCGGCGGCGCGGTTACGTCGCCCTCATGTGGTTGGCCGTCCTGGCCGCCGTCGGACTGGGTGCCCTGCAGGCGCCGGGCGCCTCCGACGAGGAGTTCTCGATGCCGGGCATCGAGTCGCAGAAGGCGTACGACCTGATGCAGGAGCGCTTCCCCGGCGCGGCCGCCGACGGCGCCACCGCCCGGGTGGTGTTCGTCGCCCCCGACGGTCACAAGGTCACCGCGACCGCCGAGAAGAAGGCGATCGAGGAGACCGTGGACACCCTGGGCGACGGCTCGCAGGTGGCCGGCGTCGCGGATCCCTTCAAGGCGAAGGCGGTCAGCAAGGACGGCTCGACCGCGTACGCCACCGTCACCTACAAGGTGAAGTCCTCCGACGTCACCGACGCCAGCCGTACGGCGCTGGAGAAGGCCGTCGACCAGGCCCGGGACGCCGGTCTGACCGTGGAGACGGGCGGCTCCGCCATGGACAGCGGCGGCGGGCCCGGCGGTGTCGCCGAGGTCATCGGCATCTCGGTGGCGGCCGTCGTCCTGCTGATCACCTTCGGTTCGCTGGCCGCCGCCGGGCTGCCGCTGCTGACGGCGATACTCGGCGTCGGCGTCAGCATGTTCACGATCACGATGCTGGCCGACGCCCTGGGCCTGTCCACCAGCACCGGCACCCTGGCCATGATGCTGGGCCTGGCGGTCGGCATCGACTACGCGCTGTTCGTGGTCTCCCGCTACCGCGAGGAACGCGCCAAGGGACACGCATCGGAGGAGGCGGTCGGCCTCGCCGTCGGCACGGCCGGTTCGGCTGTCGTCTTCGCGGGCCTGACCGTGGTCATCGCCCTGGCCGGCCTGACCGTCGTCGGCATCCCGATGCTGACCAAGATGGGCCTGACCGCGGCCGGCGCGGTCGTCGTCGCCGTGCTCATCGCCCTGACCGTCGTGCCCGCGCTGCTCGGCTTCTGGCCGAACGCCGTGCTGTCGGGCGCCGTACGCAGGCAGGGGCGGGGCGGGCGTCTGCACCGCTTCCGGATGCTCCGGGTGCGTCCGTTCCGGGTGCCTGCGTTCCGGTCCAGGAAGCCGTCGGGCCGGAGCGAGGGTGACAACCGCGGCACCCGCTGGGCGCGCTTCGTACTGCGCCGCCCGATCCCCGTCCTGCTGCTCGGCGTGGTGGGCCTCGGCGCTCTCGCGATCCCCATGACCCAGTTGGAGCTCGGCATGCCGGGCGACGAGGCCAAGTCCACCTCCACCACCGAACGCCGCGCCTACGACGACCTGGCCAAGGGCTTCGGCCCGGGCTTCAACGGGCCCCTGACCATCGTGGTCGACGCCAAGGGAGCCGACGATGCCAAGGCCGCGGTGAGCACGATCAGCGAGCGCATCTCCGACACGCAGGGCGTTGTCTCCGTCGCCACGCCCCACTTCAACGACGCCGGGGACACGGCCGTGTTCACCGCGACCCCGTCCACCAGTCCGACCGACGAGAAGACCAAGACTCTCGTCAAGACCATCCGCGGCGAACGCCCCGCCATCGACTCGGCGTCCGGCGTCACCTTCGAGGTCACCGGAACCACGGCCCTGAACATCGACATCGCGGCGAAGGTCCAGGCCGCGCTGGTGCCGTATCTGATCACCGTCGTCGGTCTCGCCGTCATCCTCCTGCTGGTGGTCTTCCGATCCCTGCTCGTCCCGCTCAAGGCTGCCCTCGGCTTCCTGCTCTCCGTGCTCGCGGCCCTGGGCGCGGTCGTCCTGGTCTTCCAACAGGGCCATGGGGCGGGCCTGTTCGGGGTGGAGCAGACCGGGCCGATCATGAGCCTGATGCCGATCTTCCTCGTGGGCATCGTCTTCGGCCTCGCCATGGACTACGAGGTCTTCCTCGTCTCGCGCATGCGGGAGGCCTACGTCCACGGCGAGCCGGCCGAGCAGGCGGTCGTCGAAGGGTTCCGGCACAGTGCCCGGGTCGTCGTGGCCGCCGCCCTGATCATGATCGCCGTCTTCGCGGGCTTCATCGGCGAGAACGACTCCATGATCAAGATGATCGGCTTCGGCATGGCCACCGCCGTACTCCTCGACGCCTTCGTCGTCCGAATGGCGATCGTGCCCGCCCTCCTCGCCCTGCTGGGCGACCGGGCCTGGTGGCTGCCGAAGTGGCTGGAGCGCAGGCTGCCCCGGGTCGACGTGGAGGGTGAGGCGCTCACCCGACGCCCTGCCGAGACCATGGCCGGCGACCCCGACCCCACACCGGACGAGCCGATCGAGGCGCGCGTCTGAGCGGGCGTCCCGGCCGTCCCCAGGGCCGCCCGTGGCGAAGGCCACGGGCGGCCCCCGCAGCGCTATGTGCCGTATGTCGTCCACCATGGGGCTCAACTTGACCCGGAGAGACAGATGACCACCAGCCTGGAGCACTACACAGGGCGCCGGCACATCGCCACGGACATAGTCCTGGCCTTGGGACTGCTCGGCTGCGTGACCCTCGGTGCCTCGATCGCCATTCCCGGCATCAGCCAACCGCGCGAGGACTGGCCCGCCGTGGTCCTCGCAGCCATCTCCTGCCTCGCCCAGCTGAAGGCACGCACCTATCCGCGCAGTGCTCTCGTCGTCGCCACGGTCTGCACGGTGATCACCGTGGCCCTGGGCTACCTGGTGTCGCCCCTGTTGCTCGCGCCCCTGATGATCGCCCTGTTCCGGCTGGCCGCCATCACCGATTCCAAGACCACGCGTGTGTGCGGTGGTCTGACCACGGCCGCGGTGGTCATCGCCGCCGTGTTCGACCAGCCCACGGATGAGATGGTCCTGCTGCGCACGGTCGGCCCCGTCCTGTGGCTGCTGCTGCCCCTGGTCGGCGGCAGCCGGGATCGCCTGCGCCATGACTACGTGGACTCCGTGCAGGCGCGCGCCATGTACGCCGAGCGCACCCGCGAGGAGGAGGCCCGGCTGAGGGTCGCCGAGGAACGGATGCGGATCGCCCGTGAGCTCCACGACGTCGTGGCCCACCACATGGCCGTCGCCAACGCGCAGGCCGGCACCGCTCGCCACCTGGCACCCACCCACCCCGAACAGGCGCAGAAGCTGCTCGACGAACTGACCGCCACCACGTCCTCCGCGCTGCTCGAACTCCGCGCGACGGTAGGGGTGTTGCGCCAGACCGGCGACCCCGACACCGACCCCCTGGAACCCGCGCCCGGCCTGGACCGCCTCCCCGAACTGATCGCGACCTGCGAAACCGCCGGGGTCGAGGTCACCGTCACCACCGAGGGCGAGCCCCGGCCCCTGTCACCGGGCGTGGACCTGACGGCGTACCGGATCATCCAGGAAGCCCTCACCAACGTCACGAAGCACGGCGCGGGCAAGGGGGCCTGTGTCCGGCTGACGTACTCCGACTCCCGCCTGCTGATCTCGGTCACCAACGACGGCACCGCCGCCGCTCCGTCGGTCCCGGGCGGCGGCTACGGTCTGATGGGCATGCGCGAGCGTGCCCACTCCGTCGGTGGCGACCTGCACGCGGGCCCCCGCCCCGAGGGCGGCTTCGAAGTCGCCACCGCACTGCCGCTGCACCCCCTCGCCCCGGAAGAAGACGAGGCCACCCTTTGAGCATTCGTGTCCTGCTCGCCGACGACCAGGCCCTGCTGCGGGGCACGTTCAGGCTGCTGATCGATTCCTGCAAGGACATGGAGGTGGTCGGCGAGGCCGCCAACGGCCAGGAGGCGGTGGACCTCGCCCGCACGCACCACCCCGACATCGTCCTGATGGACATCCGCATGCCCGGCACGGACGGCCTCGCCGCGACCGCCGCCATCTGCGAGGACCCCGAACTGACCGAGACCAGGGTGCTGGTGCTGACCATGTTCGAGACCGACGAGTACGTCGCCAAGGCACTGCGCGTCGGAGCCAGCGGCTTCCTCGGCAAGTACGTCACCACCGACGCCCTGCTGGCCGGCATCCGCACCGTCGCCGCCGGCGAGGCCCTCCTCTCGCCCGGCGCCACCCGCGCCCTCATCACCCGCTTCCTCACCGCCCCGGCCCCCGGCGCCCTCCTGGCACCTCCGGAGCGCCTGAAGGACCTCACCCCCCGGGAGCGCGAGGTCACCGCACTCGCCGCCCGCGGCAAGTCCAACGACGAGATCGCCGAGGAACTCGTCCTGAGCGTCCTGACCGTACGCAGCCACATCCAGCGCTCCCTGACCAAGCTCGGCGCCCGCGACCGCGCCCAACTCGTGGTCATCGCCTACCAGACGGGGCTGGTACGGCCCGCATCGCCGCAGCCCTGAAGCCCGATCAGTACGGCGAAGCAGCGACTGCGGGGGACAACCCGAGGAACGGGGCGGGGGACAGCAGGCGTGTGCCGGACGGCGCCGGTTTCTACCTTTGCTGGTCTTGGAACGCCCAGCCGGCACTGGAGGAGATGTGCGCTACGCCCGCAGGATCGCCATGTACGGCGCCGTGACAGCACTGGCGCTGAGCGCGAGCCCCGCTCATGCCACCGGCTCGGTGACCGGGGCCGGACCGGCCCGCACCGCCGCGGTGGCCAAGACGCCGTACGGCGAAGTGCGCGAGATCCTGCGGCGGTTGACCACCGTCGACGGGGCGCCGGGAGCGCTGGCCGAGGTGAGCGACGCGCGCGGCCGAACGGTGATCACGAGCGGCGTGGCGGACATCGACACCCACACCCCCATCGCGGGCGGCAGCCGGTTCCGCATCGGCAGCCTGACCAAGACGTTCACCGCCACCGTGGTCCTGCAACTGGTCGGCGAGCACAAGGTCGCGCTAGATGCGCCGGTGGAGCGGTACCTGCCCGGCCTGGTCAGGGGGAACGGCAACGACGGCCGCCACATCACCGTGCGGCAGCTCCTCCAGCACACCAGCGGCCTGCCCGACTACCTGGACCACCTCACCCCGCAGGACATCCTGCGCGATCCGCTTGCCCATCACGACCGGGAGGAGGTCATAGGGATCGCCCTCGGCCATCCCCGGCTGTTCGCCCCCGGCAAGGGCTGGAAGTACTCGAGCACGAACTACGTCCTGGCCGGCATGCTCATCGAGAAGGTCACCGGCCATCCGTACGGCGAGGAGATCGGCCAGCGCATCATCCGGCCGCTCGGCCTGCACGACACCTCCGTCCCCGGCGACGAGCCGGGCATCACGGGCCCGCACCCACGGGGTTACGTCAGGCCGGGAGACTCCGGTCTCGTCGACGTCACCGAGTTCAACCCCTCGGTCGCGAACGCCTCCGGGGCGATGATCTCCAGCGGAGCGGACGTCAACCGCTTCTTCGGCGCGCTCATGAACGGGCGGCTGCTGCGCCCGACCGAGCTGCGGGCGATGACGACCACCCGGCCGACCGGCGGCTCGTCCGACCGCGCGTACGGCCTGGGCCTGCAGAGCAGGTCGCTGCCGTGCGGCGGCCTGTACTGGGGACACGACGGTGACATCTTCGGGTTCCAGACGATGGCCGGCGTCACGGCCGACGGCCGCCAGGTGACCGTACTGGCCAATCTCGACCCGGGCGGCAGCGAGGCACAGGACACCGACCTGAGGGCCGCCGTCACCACGGCCTTGTGCGAGGGCGCCGCCTCGAAGCCCGCCGCGTGACGGCCGCGGTCGCCTTACGGCAGCGGGCTCAACGACGAGACCGCGATGGCCGTACTGGCCGGGAACAACGGCGACCCGAACTGCTGGCAATGACAACCTGGTCCCGTACGGACAAAAGCGTCTTGCCGACCGACCGCGCCGACTCCGGCCTCAGCCGTCGGGAATGACGACCTTGAACCGCTCGGGGCTGGTGACGTCGGGGTCCGGGCCCCCGCGGACTCCGGTGTCGAGTGCGTCCAGGGCGGCGAGCTCGTCGGTGCTCAGCCGGAAGTCGAACACGTCGAAGTTCTCGGCGATCCGGGCCGGGTTGGTGGACTTTGGGATTGCGTTGCGGCCCTGCTGGATGTGCCAGCGCAGCATGACCTGTGCGGGAGTCTTGCCGTGAGCCTGCGCGATGGCCTGGATGGCAGGGTCCGCGAGCGTGCTGCGTCCCGCGCCGTCCTTGTCCCAGTAGAACGTGATCCCGCCGATCGGGGACCACGCCTGGGTGAGGACACCGTGCTCGGCGTTGGCCTTCTGGACGGCGGGCTGGGTGAAGTACGGGTGCAACTCGACCTGGTTCACGGCCGGTACGACGCTGGTGCGCTCCACGAGTTCCGCGAGGTGATGCGGCATGAAGTTGCTGACGCCGATCGCCCGGACCCTGCCCTCCTCGTAGAGCTTCTCCAGAGCGTTGTAAGCGGCCACCGTCGTGTCGAACCGTTCCGGCACCGGCTGGTGCAGGAGCAGGAGGTCGAGCTGGGCCACCCCGAGTTTGCGGGTGCTCTTCTCGAACGCGTGCAGCGTCTCGTCGTAGCCGTAGTCCGAGACCCAGACCTTGGTCTCGATGAACACCGCGGACCGGTCCACTCCGGAGCGGCGCAGGCCTTCGCCGACCTGTCGCTCGTTGAAGTAGGCCGCCGCCGTGTCGATGTGCCGGTACCCGGTGCGCAGTGCCGTCTCCACCGCCGCAGCCGTCTCCTCCGCGGGGCTCTGGAAGACGCCGAAGCCGAGCACCGGGACGGTGACGCCGTTGTTGAGGGTGATTGCGCTGTTCTGCCGCCGATCAGTCATGCATTCCAGTCTGTGAGCCGTGTGACCTGCGAGCCAGGCGGAAGGGGGGCCCTGTCACACCCCTGAACACCGCTCCCCGGCACAGCGCGGCCTGCCGGTTGGAGCCCGGGGTGAGGAGGCTTGGGCGCGTAGAGAGCAACGGTTCGAAGGGCGTGCGTCATGGTGAACATCGGCGGGCTGCCGGGGCATCGGGTGACGACCTTCGAGTTGTTCTTCGACTTGGTGTACGTTTTCGCGCTCACCCAGGTCACCGCTTACATGGCCCATGCGCACAGCGGTATGGGCGTGCTGCAGGGGCTGTTGCTGCTGGCGCTGCTGTGGTGGTCGTGGTCGGCCTATGCCTGGCTCGGCAACCAGGCCCGAGCCGATCTGGGGATCCTGCGCGCCGGTATGGGACTGGCGATGGCAGGGATCTTCGTGGTGGCGCTCGCCGTCCCGGAGGCGTGGCACGACGCGCCAGGCGGCCTGGACGGTCCGCTCGTACTGGCGGGTGCGTATCTGTTCGTGCGCTGCGTGCACTTGGTGGTCTACGGCCTGCTCGCCCGCGAGGACCGCGAACTGGTGCGCCAGGTCGTCGTCTCCTGGCCGCCGGTGCTCGCCGGGGCAGGCCTGCTGCTCGCGGGCGCGGCCGTCGGAGGGGGAGTGCAGACGGCACTGTTCGCGGCGGCGATCGCGGTGGACTGGGGGGTCGTGTACGCGACGTCCCGCAGGGGCAGTTGGCGTATTCACAGCGCCGAGTACTTCGCCGAGCGGTACGAGTTGTTCGTCATCATCGCCATCGGTGAATCACTGACCGCCCTGGGCGTGGGTGCCGCCGAGCTGCCGGTCGGTCCGTCGCTGCTGGCGGTGGCTGCCCTGGGCGTGGGGGCGGCCATGGCGATGTGGTGGCTGTACTTCGACGTGGTGACCCTGGTGGCGCGGCGCAGGCTGCACGAGGCGGCAAGTGAGGCCCGGCTGGCGCTCGCGGCCGGTGCCTACGGCATCGGCCACTTCCCCGTCGTCGCGGGCATCGTCCTGACCGCGCTCGGTATCGAGGGGGTCGTCGGTCACGCTGACAGTGGCCATGGGGCTGGGCTGGTTCTCCGCCGGCGCGCTGTGCGGAGGGGCGACCCTCTACCTGGCCGGGTTGCTGCTGTTCGGGCGGCTGGCGGTGAATGTGTGGGGGCCGTTCCGCCTGGCGGCCCTGGTCGTGGTGGCCGCTTGGACGCCGGCGGCGGCTGCCCTGCCTCCGCTGGCCGCCCTGACGGGTGTGGTCGTGATCCTCGCGCTGCTCGCGGCCGTCGAGACGTGGTGGTTCGCGGAGTTGCGCCACACGGTGCGCGCCTGAGTGCGGGAGTTGCCCGCCGGGGGCGTCGGCTGACGCCCCCGGTCAGAACCGGATCACGAGCCCGCGTGCGGATACAGAGCGGGAACGTTGATCTTCCCGCGCTGCAACTGCGCATCGTGCGGAGGGTTCAGACCACCGTCGGTGACGTACAACCGGCCGTCACTGACAGCGGTGGCGCTGGGGGAGGCCAGGCCGTCGCCACCGGTCAGCACCGTCTTCACCTTGCCGCCCGGATAGATCACGGACACCTTGTCAGGGGCGTTCTGCGCGGCGAAGACCACATCGGAGTGGTCATTGAGGAAGCTGAAGTCGTCCACCCCGTCGATGTTCTTGGTGACGACGTGGATGCGGCCGGGCCTGCCGTTGCCGGTGACCGGGATGCGCAGCAGGCTGTCCTGGGCGAGGTTGGAGACCCAGACGGCTCCCTTGTGGAAGCGCAGGCCGTTGGCGCCGAAGGGCACGGCCTCGGACGTGACGGGGGCCAGGGCCGGATCGGTCAGCCATGCCTTCACCGGCCCGCCCGCGACGGGTACGGCCCACACGGTGCTCTTGAGGCTGTCGGCGACGTAGATGGTGCGGCCGTCGGCGTCGAGGGCCATGCCGTTGGGGAGACCGTCGGTGGGCAGCGGTGCGAGACGTACGGGGCTCCTGCCGGGCGCGATCTTCCATACCCCGGCGCGTGCCGCGCTGGAGGACCAGACGTTGTAGTAGACCGTGCCGTCCTTGCCGCGGATGTTGCCGGTGATGCCGTCGCCCTGGGCGGAGGCGGCGAGGACGGTGCGGTGGCCGGAGGGCGAGATGCGCACCAGCGCAGGCGCCTTGCCGGCAGCGGCGCCGATCATCGACAGCGTCAGGGAGCGGTCCGGGTTGACGGTGATGTTCTCCGGGATCTCACCGGCGGCGTAGTCGAAGTCGGCCACGGTCCGCACGTCCGTGATGACGCGCTGCCGGTGGGGCGTCTGAGTGGCGGCTACGGCGGAGTGAGCGGACACGAGGACCGTCGAGGCCGCGGTTGCGATCGCGGCCGTGCGGATTCTTCTCTTCAGGGGGATCGAGCTGGCAGACATGGAGGTTTCCTTGCGTTGCCGGCACCTGCCGACGTGAAGGGCAGGCAGGAGCCGGGAAGTTGCATGAGGGAGACTCGGCGATGAGCGCCCCGAAGGGCGCAGCGAGCCGGATTGCGACGGCCGGGGCAAGCGACCGGATCCGGTGCGTGCTCTCTTGGCCGACCGTCGGATTTCAGTGTGGCAGCGGAGGATCAGGGGTCGCTACACGGCAGGGGGGCCGTGTCACTGCCAGGAACCGTGCTCCCGGGCTCAGCGCGTCCCCTCTTGCTTGCCCTGGCCGGAAGGCGCCGCCTTCTGTTCGGCTCCTGCCATGTCCAGGAGCACCAGCTTGTCGTGGTCGGGGGTGCCGGGCTCGGCGTAGTAGACGACGAGCCGTTGCGTGCGGGTGCCCTCGATCTGCATCTTCTGGTAGCCGGGGGTGAGGTCGCCGACGTCGGGGTGATGGAAGGTCTTGCTGCCGTGGGTGTGCAACCGGACGTCGTACCGCTCCCACAGGTCGGTGAACTCCGGGCTGGCGCCCAGCAGTTCGTCTACGAGGGGAGCCAGTCCGGGGGCGTCGGGCTCCAGGCTGTGCAGAGAGCGCAGGCGGCCGACGGCGGCGCGGATCTGGTCGTGCCAGTCGTCGAACAGCTTGGGCGCGGCCGGGTGCAGGAAGACGTAGCGCACCACGTTGCGCTTTCCCACCGGCCAGTTCGCCAATCCGTAGAACAGCCGCAGTCCGGACGGGGTGCATGCGAGGACGTCCATGGTGCGGGTGAGGACGTAGGCCGGGAAGGGCCTCAGCTTCTCCAGCAGCAATGCGACCCCTGGTAGAACCGTCTCCACGTCGGATGCCGGTGAGCCCAGCGCGGAGGCGCCCGCGGCCCGCGCGACCAGGACCCGAAGGTGCCCGTGTTCGGCCGGGTCCAGCCGGAGCGCGCGGGCGAGCGCGTCGACGACAGAGGGGCTCGGGTTGGTCTCCCTGCCGCGCTCAAGGCGGACGTAATAGTCCACACTCACGCCGGCGAGCGTGGCCAGCTCCTCGCGGCGCAGCCCGGGCGTGCGCCGCACCCCCGGCCCGATCGGCAGTCCGACCTCCGCCGGAGTCACCCTGGCGCGGTGGGCCCGTAGAAACGTTCCCAACTCCGTGCCGCCGTTGCCGTCGTGCCGCTCCCGTGCCATACGCACAGTGTGACAGGCCGACTTGATCAAGGGTATGACCTGCGGGAAGGCCCGTGTGCGGACCTGGCGCGGGCCGGTGACGACTCGGAGCCGAGCATGTCCAGCAGGACCAGGGCGTCGTACTCGGGCGTGTTCGGTTCGGCGAAGTAGGCGATGAGGTGGTGACCGGGTGTGCCTTCGAGCTCCATGGACTGGTGGCCGAGGGTGAGGTCGCCGATCTCCGGGTGGTGGAAGGTCTTGCGGCCGTGCGCATGGGCCTTGATGTCGTAGCGCTCCCACAAGCGGGCGAAGTCCGGGCTCTTGATGAGGAGTTCACCGGCCAGGCGGGTGAGGTCGGGGCCGTCGGGGTCGGTGCCCGCGAGTGCGCGCAGGCGGGCGACGCAGCTGCGAACCTGGTTGCTCCAGTCGTCGAACAGCTCGTGGGCGACGGGATGGAGGAAGACGTAGCGGGCGATGTTGCGGTCCTTGGCCGGCCACTGCTCCATCCCGGCCAGCAGGCGCAGCCCGCCCGGGTTGTACGCGAGCACGTCGGTGGTGCGGCTGACGATGTGCGCGGGGTAGGGACGCAGTTTCTCCAGCAGCTGCTTGGCACCCGGCCGTACCGTCCGTGACGGGGCGGACCGAGCCCCGGAGACGCTGCGGGCGGCCATGCTCGCGAGGTTGCGCAGGTGCTCGTGCTCGTCGTCGTCCAGTTGCAGGGTGCGGGCGAGGGCGTCGACGACGGACGGGCCGGGGCGGGTCTCCTTGCCGCGTTCGAGGCGGGAGTAGTAATCGATGCTGATTCCCGCGAGAGTGGCCACCTCTTCGCGGCGCAGCCCAGGTGTACGCCGCAGCCCGGCGCCGACCGCGAGCCCGGCCTCGGTGGGCGTCAGCCGAGTGCGGCGGGCACGCAGGAAGCGCCCCAACTCGGTGCCGCCGTCGGCGGAGTGCTCACGTGTCATGTCCTCCAGTGTCAGCGCGCCGTGACCTGCGCGGGAGGCGCGTGAGGGGCCCTGTCGCTCCCCCGAACGGAACGGCCTGCCACACCGCGTGCCCCTCCCGCACGCTGGACTCCGGCGACGCAGGCGAAACAGGCGCAGAACGAAGGGGTTGGCGACATGACCAAGGACGCGAAGGAAGTAGTCGTCGTCATCGGTTCCGGAAGCATCGGTCTCGCCATCGCGCGTCGCGTCGGTGCCGGTCGCACCGTGCTGCTCGCCGACTACAGCGACAAGGCGGCCGAGGCCGCCGCCGGACGCCTGCGGGGCGAGGGCCACGACGTGACCACCCGCGTCACCGACGTCTCCGACCGCGACGCGGTGGAAACTTTGGCCGACGTGGCCGCCGCTCTGGGCCCGGTCACCCAGGTGGTGCACACCGCCGGGGTTTCCCCCACCCAGGCGAGCATGGAGCGGATCCTGCACGTCGACCTGGTGGGCACGGCGATGGTGCTGGACGCGTTCGCCCGCGTCATCGCCCCCGGCGGGGCCGGCATCGTGATCGCCAGCATGGCCGGGCACCGGGAGAGCCCCTACGTGCCCGAGATCGAGCACGCGCTCGCCACCACCGACACCGCGAGCCTGCTTCGGCTGCCGTTCCTCCAGCCCGACCAGATCGGCTCCACCGTCCACGCCTACGCGCTCTCCAAGCGGGCCAACTCGCTGCGGGTGCAGACCGCCGCCGTCGCCTGGGGCAGGCGCGGAGCCCGCGTCAACGCCGTCAGCCCGGGTGTCATCATCACGCCGCTGGCCCTGGACGAGCTGTCCGGGCCCCGGCAGGAGTGGTTCGAGCAGGTGCGCAAGGTGTCGGCCGCAGGGCGCTTCGGCACTCCCGACGAGGTCGCCGACGCGGCAGCCTTCCTCCTCGGCCGCCAGGCAGGCTTCATCACCGGCGCCGACCTCCTCATGGACGGCGGCGTGACCGCGGCACTGCGCACCGGGGAACTGACGATCCCCTGACCGGACAAGATCCCGAACCCTCCCCCTGGCACAAGGACGGATCATGACTACTGCACCCTTGACCGTGTTGGTGGTCGGCGCGACCGGCAGCATCGGACGCCTCGTCGCCGCCGAGGCCGTAGCGCAGGGACACACCACCCGCGCCCTGGTACGCGACACCGGCACAGCCCGGCGCCTGCTGCCGGCCGAGGTGCAGCTCGCCGTAGGCGACATCACGCAGCCCGACACACTGCGTGAGGCCGTGGCCGACGTCGATGCCATCGTGCTGACACACGGCTCCATGTCCTCGCCGGAGACGGTCGACTACGGCGGAGTCCGCAACGTCCTGGCGGCCCTGGACGGGCAGAAGCCCCGCATCGTGCTGATGACCGCCATCGGCGTCACCGCCCGCAGCAGCGCGTACAACCATCTGCTCGAGTGGAAGCGCCGCTCCGAGCGCCTGGTCCGCGCCGGCGGCCTGCCCTACACGATCGTGCGGCCGGGCTGGTTCGACATGAACGACCCCGACGAGCAGCGCCCCGTCTTCCTGCAGGGCGACACGCGGCGCTCCGGCGGGCCCGCCGACGGTGCCGTCTCGCGCCGCCGGATCGCCCAGGTGCTGGTGGCGGCCGTCGCCACTCCGGAGGCGGCACGTCGCACCTTTGAGCTGGTCGCAGAACAGGGCTCCGCACCCAGCGACATGACCCAGCTGTTCGCCGCGCTGGACGAGGACGCGCCCGGCGCCCTGGACGCAGTGCGCGACGAGGACAACATGCCGCCGGAGCGGGAGCCTCAGCCAGTCCGCGACGACCTGGCTGCCCTCGTGACACGAGCCGGCTCTTGACGGCAACGGCATCCCGGAAGGGCACCGCGCAGCCGCACCGGCTGACACCCCCTTCGACGACCCGAAACGGGAAAGAGAAGATGCGAGCAACACTCATGTACGGCGCCGGCGACGTCCGCGTCGAGAACGTCCCGGACCCGAAGATCCAGCTGCCGACCGACGCGATCGTGCGCGTATTGCGGTCCTGCGTCTGCGGCAGCGACCTGTGGCTCTATGAGTCGATGCCCGCGACCGAGCACGGCGAGCGTATGGGCCACGAGTTCCTCGGCGTAGTCGAGGAGACCGGCTCGGGCGTCTCCGTGCTGAAGGGCGGCGACCTGGTGGTTGCGCCGTTCGTCTGGTCCGACAACACCTGTGAGTTCTGCCGGGAGGGCCTGCACACCTCATGCCTGCACGGCGGGCAGTGGGCGCGCGCCGGTGTCGACGGCGGCCAGGGCGAGGCGGTGCGTGTTCCGCAGGCCGAGGGCACGCTGGTCGAGCTGCGGGTCAGTCCGGACTCCGCCCTGCTGCCGTCCCTGCTGACCCTGTCCGACGTCTTCTGCACCGGCCACCACTGCGCGGTCACGGCCGGGGTCGGCCCCCGCACGACCGTCACGGTCGTCGGTGACGGCGCGGTCGGCCTGTCCGCCGTCCTCGCGGCCAGGCGGCTCGGCGCCGAGCGGATCATCCTCATGGGCCGGCACAAGGACCGCACCGACCTGGGCCGGGACTTCGGCGCCACCGACGTCGTATCCGAGCGCGGTGAAGAAGGCATCGAGCGGGTTCGCGAACTGACCGGCGGCCACGGCACGCACACCGTCCTCGAGTGCGTCGGAACCCTGCCCGCCCTGCACATGTCGATCGGCGCGGTCCGCCCGGGCGGCACCATCAGCCGGGTCGGCGCCCCGCAGTACCCCGAAGTCCCCCTGGGATTCCCGGAGTTCATGAACAACATCACCCTCACCGGCGGTGTCGCCCCGGCCCGCGCCTACATCGAGGAGCTGCTGCCGGACATCCTGGAGGGCCGCATCGAACCGGGCCGCGTCTTCGACCGCATCGTAGGCCTCGACGAGGTATCCGACGGCTACCGGGCCATGGCCGACCGCGAGGCGCTCAAAGTGCTCGTCAAGCCGTGAGGACCGGCTCCCGGTCCAGCTGGAGCATCACGTCGTACTCCGGTGTACCCGGGGCCGCGTGGTACGCGACCAGCCGCTGGCCGAAGCACCCCTCCGGCTGGAGCGAGTGGTAGCCGAAGGCGAAGGTTCCGGCCTCGGGGTGGTGGAACGTCTTGGTGCCGTGGCTGTGGCCCTTGACGTCGTAGCGCTCCCACAGGCGGACGAAGTCGGGGCTCTTGGTGAGGAGTTCGTCGACGAGGCCGGTGAGGTCGGGGGCGTCCGGCTCGATGCCGGCGAGGGCGCGCAGGCGGGCGACACAGCCGCGGATCTGGTTCTCCCAGTCGTCGAAGAGGACGCGGGGGGTGGGGTGGAGGAAGACGTAACGCACGATGTTGCGCTGTCCCTCCGGCCAGTCCTCCAGGCCGGCCAGCAGCCGCAGCCCGCCGGGGTTGGTCGCGAGCAGGTCCATGGTGCGGCCGACGATGTGCGCCGGGAAGGGGCGCATGCCGTCCAGCAGCAGTTGCAGGCCCGGGTCCACGGTCTGTCCCGCCACCGCGGCCGACCGCTCCGCCGTGCGGCCGCGAGCGGCACACGCGGCGAGTTCGCGCAGATGCAGGTGCTCGGCCTCCTCCAGCAGCAGAGCGGAGGCGAGGGCATCGACGACCGACGGGCTGGGGTTGGTCTCGCGGCCGCGCTCCAGCCGCGTGTAGTAGTCCATGCTCACCCCGGCCAGGGTGGCCAGTTCCTCCCGCCGCAGACCCGGAGTACGGCGCAGGCCGGCCCCTTCGGGGAGGCCCACGTCGGCGGGGGTGACCCGGGCCCGGCGGGCCCGCAGAAAGTTCCCCAGCTCACTGCCGCTGTTCCTGCCGCTGCGCTGCTCACGTGCCATGCGATCCAGTCTGGCAGCCGTGTGACCAGGGTGAAGGCCGCCAGAGGGGCCCTGTCACACCCTGGAACGCCGCTCCCCGGCACAGCGCGGTCTGCCAGGCCGTGCGGATCAGCAGCAGGTTGACACACAACCAAGGAATCCGACGGGCAAGGAGCGGATGATGAAGCACATCAAGCTGGGAGACCTGGAGGCCTCCCGCATCGGTCTGGGCGCGATGTCGATGTCCCACGCCTACACCGGGGCGGGCACCGATGACGCGGAGTCGATCCGTACCATCCACCGAGCACTCGACCTGGGTGTCAGCTTGATCGACACCGCCGAGGTCTACGGGCCGTACACCAACGAGGAACTCGTCGGCCGCGCGCTGAAGGGCCGCCGAGAAGGCGTCGTACTCGCCACGAAGTTCGGCTTCATGTCCCACACGGGTCGCGAAGGCGGCATCGACAGCAGCCCGGCGAACATCCGCATCGCCGTCGACGGCTCTCTCAGGCGCCTTGGCACGGACTACATCGACCTCTACTACCAGCACCGTGTCGACCCGGACACTCCGATCGAGGACACCGTCGGAACCCTGGCGGAACTGGTTGCCGAGGGCAAGATCCGCCACATCGGGCTGTCCGAGGCCGGCGTGGAGACCATCCGCCGTGCCCACGCCGTCCACCCGGTGGCGGCCCTGCAGTCGGAGTACTCCCTGTGGACTCGTGATCCGGAGCCGGACGTACTGCCGTTCCTGCGGGAGCTCGGCATCGGCTTCGTGCCCTACTCGCCGCTGGGCCACGGCTTCCTCACCGGGCAGATCCGCTCGACCGACGACTTCGACGACACCGACTGGCGCAAGAACAACCCCCGCTTCATCGGCGAGAACTTCCAGCGCAACCTGCGCCTGGCCGACGAGGTCAGGGCCGTCGCCGACGAAGTCGGCGGGACGCCCGCGCAGGTCGCCCTGGCCTGGCTGCTCGCCCAGGGCGACGACATCGCCCCCATCCCCGGCACCAAGCGCGTCGAGCGGGTCGAGGAGAACATCGCCGCCGACGGCATCGCCCTGACCACCGAGCAGATCGAGAAGCTCGACAACCTGCCCGCGGCCGCCGGTGACCACCACGACGAGGCGGGCATGCGCCTGCTCGGCCGGTGACCGGCCCACACACCGAGCGGAACCCACATCTGGAGCCATCGTGCGGCCAACAGCCGACCCGTCCGCCCGCGAGGAGATCCTCGACGCTCACCGTGCCTACCTGGAGGCCAGGCACGAGGGCGACACCTCTGCCCTCGACGCCCTGCTCGACGACGGCTTCACCCTCACCCACATGACCGGATACGTACAGTCGAAGGCCGAATGGCTGGCAGAGATGAGACAAGGCCGGTTCGCGTACCACACCATCGACGGGAAGAGCACAACCCTCGACGTCGACGGCGACAGGGCCCGCCTGGTCGTCCGGACCGTCACGGACGCGACCGTGTACGGCACCCGGTGGGACTGGCGGCTGCAACTGACCACCGACTACGCCCGTAAGGGCGACATCTGGGTCGTGCTGCGCACGGAGGCCACCACCTGGTGACCGAGACCGTCCGGAGGCGGATGTGACAGTGAACCGGCTGGGCCTGGTCGTGCACGGCGGGCGCCCGGAGGCCGTGGCGGCGGCCGGCCTGGTCCGCGCGTGGTGCGAGGAGCACGCCGTGCGGTGCACGGACATCGACGTGTGGCACGACGGCGGGCGGCGCAGTGCCCATGAGGAGGTCGAGGCCGCGGGAGATCCCGACCTCGTGGTGACCCTGGGCGGTGACGGCACCTTCCTGCGCGGCGCCCGGTTGGCCGCTGCGAACGACGCGCTGGTCCTGGGGATCGACCTGGGCCGGGTGGGCTTTCTGACGGAGGTGTCGGCCTCCGCGGTGCGTTCGGCACTGGACGCGGTGCGGGAGGACCGCTTCGAGGTCGACACCCGCATGCTGCTCGCCCTGCGCGCCTCGCGCCGGCTGGAGGTGCCGGCGCACATGGAATCCCTCATCGGGTACGGCCGGGGGCCGCTGCTGCCGCCTCCGCAGGTGCGGCCCGACTGCGAGGTCGACAAGGACTGGGGCATCCCCCTGGACGTCACCGCGCTCAACGACATCGTGCTGGAGAAGCTGGTGAGGGACCGGCAGGTGTCGGTCGGGGTCTACGTCTCCGGCAGGCTCCTCGCCTCCTACTCGGCCGACGCGCTGCTCGTCGCCACGCCGACCGGTTCGACGGCCTACAGCTTCGCCGCGGGCGGGCCCGTGGTCTCGCCGCGCGCGGAGGCCCTCGTCTTCACGCCGGTCGCCCCGCACATGGCCTTCGACCGCTCGGTCGTCACCGCCCCCGACGAGCCCGTCGGGCTGCGCCTCCTGGAACGGTCGGGACCGGCAGCGGTCAGCATCGACGGCCAGTTGCGGGGCGTGCTCGATCCGGGGGACTGGATCGGCGTGTACGCCGCCCCGCGCCGCCTGCGGGCGGTCCGGCTGGGACCGATGGACTTCTACGGCCGCCTGCGCGAGCGGATGAACCTGACCGACGCCCCGGCCGCGGTCGCCGACGGTTCCCCCGCCCCGCTGTGGTCGGTCACGACGCCGCCGCCCGGTGACCTCGCCCATCTGACCCTGCTGACGGCCCCGGGCGGTTCCTGACCGTTGCAGTGCCGCCGACGACGAGCAGAAGCCGGCTGGCAACCGATCGGGGCCTGCGGGCAACTCCCCGGTGCAAGTGATCTCGAGGTCACTGCGCCGTGGCCCCTCGATCCGGGTGTAGTAGTCGGTGCTGATGGCGGCCAGCAGAGCGACTTCCTCGCGACGCAGGCCCGGCACCCGCCGCGACTGGCCGCTGTCGGGAAGGCCGAGGTTGCGGCTCATGCCGACACGGTGACATGGAATCGCGGGCCATGAGAGGGAGAGTTTCCTCCCTGGGCAACCTGTGCCGGGCATGGATAAGAACTGATGTTGTGCACTCTCTTGACTGTCGCAAGAAAATAGCCCTACATTCCACGGCGTCTTGGTTCAGTGCACCGAGCATCCGCTCGTGTTCCCGCTCCGCAGCCGCCCCCCAGGGAGCCACCTTCATGCCTGCCAGCACCCGTCCCCGCACCCACCGCACCCGTCTGCGCATCGCCCTGGCCACTCTGGCCACGCTGACGTCCGCGGCCCTCACCGCCCTCCCCTCGCCGGCCGCCCGGGCGGACACGGCGGCCGCCGGTCACCTCACCGGCACCCTCTCCGACGGCGCCACCTGGGTCGCCGACGTCCCCGAGAACTGGAACGGCACACTGCTGCTGTTCAGCCACGGCTTCGGCCCCACCGTCGCGAGGAACGCCCCCACGGACGCCGTACGCACCGAACTGCTCGCCGAGGGCTATGCGATGGCCGGGTCGTCGTACGACCCCAACGGCTCGATGTGGGCCCTGAACAGCGCCGAACGCGACCAGTTCGCCACCATCGACGCCGTCACCGCGAAGATCGGCACACCGCACCGCACCCTCGCCATCGGCCAGTCCATGGGCGGACTCGTCAACGCCCAACTCGCCCGGGACGGCGGCGGACGCATCGACGGTGCGCTCGGCCAGTGCGGCCTGGTCGCGGGCGGCACGGACCTGGACAACTACCAGTTCGACGCCGAATACACCATCGCCCGGCTGCTCCTGCCCGAGCAGGACGTCAAACTGGTCCGTTTCGGCACCTCCGACGAGGCCGCCGCCACCGCCAAGAAGCTCACCGACGCCGTCACCGCCGCGCAGGCCACCCCGCAGGGCCGCGCCCGGGTCGCGCTCGCCGCCGCCTTCCTCAACCTGCCCGCCTGGTCGCCCGGAAAGGACCGGCCCGCCGCGACCGACTGGGCGGGCCAGGAGGCCCAGCAGTACGACTGGTTCGCGCAGGGCATCCTGTCGTTCGTCGAGGGCGGCCGGTACGCCATCGAGCAGTCCGTCGGCGGCAACAACTCCTGGAACCGGGGCGTGGATTACGCCGACCTGCTCGCCGGTTCCGAACACGCACCCCAGGTCCACGCCCTCTACCAGGCGGCCGGCCTCGACCTGCGCTCCGACCTGCGCGCGCTGACCAAGGGCGCCACGGTCACCGCAGATCCGGCCGCCGTCCGCACCGCGCAGCGGACCTCCTCCGCGGGCCAGGGACTCGACGTGCCCCTCCTCGACGTCCACACCACCGCCGACAACCTCGTTCCGGTGGAGCAGGAGAACCGCTTCGCCGCCCGCGTGCGCGCCTCCGGCGACGGCGCGCTGCTGCGGCAGGCGTACGTCGAGCGGCAGGGCCACTGCGCGTTCACCACCGCCGAGACCGTGGCCGCCCTGCACGCCCTCGAACACCGGGTCAGCACCGGCCACTGGGACGACGCCGCGACCCCGGCCGCACTCCAGCGGTCCGCCACCGCGCTCGGCCTGGACGGAGCGGCGTACGTCCCGTACCGCCCCGCACAGCTGACGGTCGGCCGCGACACCCCGGAGCACACCACCCACCACTGAGGTCCGGACCCGCTCAAGGACATCACCCGCATGCCGCCGAAGGGGGCGAGTGCCCTTCGGGCATGCGGGTGATGTGCGTTCGACTCCGGTGAACTTGCGGAAGGCGTCGGCCACTTGGCGGACGAGGCCCCTGCGCGATGCTCACCCGTCCACATCCTGGACGGTCAAGTGGGCTCCCTCTCGCTCCACACATTGCTGTCCCTGGCCGTCGGCGGCTCCATTCCCCCGCGCCGAGCAGCTCTACGTTTCCGCAATGTGAGACCTGTCCGGAACTTATTGACCGGCAGGGTGGCCATCTGCTCAACTCACGTTCCATGACCCCGCGCGTGGATTTGACTCGGCGGCGCCACATCGACCTGGCGCACGTCTCCAGCGCGTTCTGTTGTCGTTGACCCCGAAGGCGCGTCGCTGATCCGCACAGCGGGCCCCGGCAGCGGCCGGTGACCGCGAGATCCACCGCACGACCGCCTTCTTCCCGCTCCTCTCTCCGCTCTCGCTCTCCCCGTGGGGAGAAGCATGCGTGCCACAACTCGAGCTCGGCGAGGGGACGTTGCCGTCAGCTGCGTACCCAGGGCCTGTCGGGCAACTGGTGCGGGCTCGGCGGGACTTCCGTAGGTCACCCCGGACAGCCGTGCGCTGACCTGGGTGGTCGCACGGCCTCCACTGCACGGCTCGACCTTCGTCCGGCACTCCTCGCGTAGCCGTCGGGCCTCGTATCGCTGCTCATCACCCGTTCACTCCGACTCTCAGCACCCGGCAGTGCGCCCAATTCCTTGAGAGGGACCTCCTCATGCCTCCGTCCATCCGCAAGCTCACGGGCCGCATCGGCGCGCTCGTCGAGGGAGTCGACCTCGCTGCGCCCCCCGACCCCTCGACGATCACGACGCTCCGGCATGCCCTCAACGAGCACAAGGCGATCGTGTTCGACCACGTGAATCTCGACAACGCCGCTCAGGAGCGTGTGGCCGGGTGGTTCGGCGACCTGACGACCGCCCACCCGAACGTCCCGGCCGCCGACGGCACGACGAACGTGCTCGCCGTCGACAGCGAGACGTCGAAGGCGAACGAGTGGCACTCGGACGTCACCTTCGTGCTCAACCCGCCGCAGCTCACCACGCTTCGGTCCATCGTGACCACGCCGTACGGCGGCGAGACACTCATCGCCAATTCCGCCGCGGCCTACCGCGACCTGCCCGCACCGCTGCGCGCGCTCGCCGATTCGCTGCGCGTCGTGCACACCAACCAGTACGACTACGCGCGCCCCGCCGCCACGACAGCCGAACGGCAGGAGTACGACCGGGCCTTCGTCGCGACGCCGTACGAGACCGAGCACCCTCTCGTGCGGGTGCATCCGCTGACCGGTGAACGGGGGCTGTTCATCGGCGGGTTCGCCAAGCGGATCGTCGGCCTGTCGAGCGGCGAGTCGGCCGATCTGCTGCGCATCTTCCAGTCGTACGTGACCCGCCCCGAGAACATCCTGCGCTGGACCTGGGCCCCCGACCAGCTGCTGATCTTCGACAACAGGATCACCCAGCACTACGGGGTGGACAACTACGACGACCACCCGCGCCGCCTCAACCGTGTGACGGTGGCCGGAGACGTGCCGGTCGGTGTCGACGGCCGCCGCAGCGAGCAACTCGTCGGCGACGCCTCGCACTACAGCAAGGTGCTGGAGGTGGCGGCATGACCGACGTCAGCCTCAAGACACCGGCCATCGACGTGCCACTCGCCGAGACGGCGGGTGCGGCGGAACGCGATGTCTTCCTGCCGCGCGACGCCCGCCGCCGGACGCCGCTGCACACGCTCCGCGAGCGGCTGCGCTGGCCGCTGGGGATCTACACCACCCCGGTCGTGATCCTCATCGCCTGGGAGATCCTCGCCAGGGCCGGAGTGCTGAAGAAGACCTACGCCCCTGCCCCGACGTCCATCGTCAAGTCCGCCGTCGATCTGTGGCAACAGGGCGTTCTCGGGCCGGACTTGGCGATCTCGCTGCAGCGTGCGGGCATCGGTCTCGCGATCGGTCTGACGGTGGGCATCGTCAGCGGGGTGCTCGGCGGGCTGCTGCGCAGCGGCGAGTACCTGTTCAACGGCGTCGTGCAGATCCTGAACACGATCCCGCTGCTGGCGGTGCTGCCGCTGATGATCGTGTGGTTCGGCATCGACGAGCTCACGAAGGTGCTGCTGATCTCCTTCGGCGCCGGTGTCCCGATGTACGTCAACCTGTTCGCCGCGATCCGCGGTGTGGACCAGCGGCTGATCGAGATGGCGCGGACCACGGGCGCGGGCAACTGGCGCCTGGTGACCCGGGTGTTGGTGCCCGGAGCCCTGCCGGGGTTCCTGGTGGGCCTGCGCTTCTCCCTCGCCTACAGCGTCCTGGGGCTGGTGGCCGCCGAGACGGTCAACGCCGACAAGGGTCTCGGCTTCCTGATCACCCAGGGGCAGACCTATCTGCAGACCGGCCAGGTCTTCGTGGGGCTGGTGATCTACTCGCTCCTCGGTCTGCTCGCCGACCAGTTCGTCCGGGTTCTCGAGCGGGTGCTGCTGCGGTGGCGTCCCAGTTATGAGGCGTCATGAGCAGCACGGTTGTCACGCAGGAGACGCAGCCCCGGCAGCAGGCCGGCGCCGTCGTCGAGCAGGTCGTCCGCCGCTTCGGCGACCGGGTGGTGCTCGACCACCTCGATCTCACCATCGCCGCCGAGGAGTTGGTGGTCCTGCTGGGCCCCTCCGGCTGCGGCAAGAGCACCCTCCTGCGCCTGCTCGCCGGCCTCGACCGGCCCGACGGCGGGCGGGTCGAGGTCCCGGCCCAGCGCGCGATCGTGTTCCAGGCAGACCGGCTGCTGCCCTGGCAGCGGGTGCTGCGCAACGTCACCCTCGGCCTGCACGGACCCGACGCGGACCAGCGGGCCCTCGACGTACTCGCCGAGGTCGGGCTCGCCGGCCGTGAGAAGGCCTGGCCCAAGGAACTCTCCGGCGGCGAGGCCCAACGGGTGTCCCTGGCACGGGCGTTGGTCTCGGAGCCCGAACTCGTGCTGCTGGACGAGCCGTTCGCGGCCCTCGACGCGATCACCCGGCTGCGCATGCACGACCTCGTACGCGCACTGCGCAGCCAGCACCACGCGGCGATGCTGCTCGTCACCCACGACGTCGACGAGGCCATCGCGCTCGCGGACCGGGTCGTCGTCATGAGCGACGGACGCATCGGCGCCTCCCACCTCGTCGAACTGTCCGCCGCCGACCGCGAGGCGAGCATCGCCCGCGAGGAGCTCCGCTCGACGCTCCTGGACGAGCTCGGCCTCGCCAACCAGCACTGAACCCGACCGAGTCATCACCCCCCCCCGCTTCCTCCCGCCCCAGCACAGAAAGCACGTGAGAACCCATGCCCACAAGATCCTCCCGAATCGTCGGCGCCCTCGGCCTGCTCGCCCTCGCGGGCCCCCTCGCCGCGTGCGGAACGGAGTCGGAGGCGGCGGCACCGCTGAGCAACGCGAGCGGATCCAGCGCCGACAGCCACCCCGAGTGGAAGAAGTACACGTTCACCATCGGCGACAACGGCGGTGACGGCAGCGAGGAGCTCGCGAAGATCACCGGTGTCTTCGACAACGCGCCGTACAAGGTGAAGTTCGCCCGCTTCACCTACGGCCCGCCGCTCGTCCAGGCGGCCGCCTCCGGCGACATCGACCTCGGCAGCGTCGGCGACGTACCGCCGATCACCGGCGCCGCGAAGGAGTACGGCTTCAAGGTCGTCGCCGTCAACCGCTCGCTCAGGCCCGACCAGGCGAACGAGAACATCATCGTGCCCAAGGGATCGAAGCTGAAGTCGCTCAAGGACCTCAAGGGCAAGAAGCTCGCGGTCCCGCAGGGCAGTTCGGCCCACGGCCTGGCGCTGAACGCCCTCAAGAGCGTGGGCCTCACCCCCAAGGACGTGAAGCTGGTCTTCCTCGACCCGGCGGCCGGGGCCACGGCCTTCAACACCGGCAAGGTGGACGCCTGGTCGATCTGGAACCCCCAGTCGGCGATCGCGGTCAAGAACGGCGCGCGGATCCTGGCCAAGGGCCTCCCGCCCATCGACCAGACCAGCAGCTACTACGTCGCCAGCGAGAGTTCGCTGAACGACAAGACCAAGCGGGCCGCCCTCACGGACGTACTCAAGCGCCTGGCCCACGAGTTCGCCTGGGCGATCAAGCACGAGGACAAGTACGCCGAGGCCATCTCCAAGGAGGAGGGCATCCCTCTGGACGACGCCAAGGCGTCCCTGAAGGCCTTCGAAACCCGGGTCACCCCGGTGGAGAAGTCGGACATCGCGGCCGAGCAGAAGCTCGCCGACGCCTTCCTGGAGGCGGGCCAGATCACCAAGAAGGTCGACGTCGCGTCGATCACCGACAACCTCCTCCCGGCCGGCTACGACAGCTCGAAGCTGGAGGTCGAGCAGTGAGCGGCAGAAGACGCAGACTCCACCTCAACGCCTTCCTCATGGAGGCCGGCCACCACGAGGCCGCCTGGCGCCTCCCGCACAGCAACCCGCGGGCGGACTTCGACCTCCAACACTGGATCAGGCTCGCCCAGTTGGCCGAGAGCGCCAAGTTCGACTCCCTGTTCCTCGCCGACGGCCCGGCCCTCATCGGCACCGGCGAGTTCCGCCCGCCGGGCCAGCTGGAGCCGCTCACCCTGCTGACCGCCCTGTCCCAGGCGACCAGCAGGATCGGCCTCATCGCCACCGTGTCGTCGACGTACAACGAGCCCTACAACCTCGCCCGCCGCCTCGCCTCCGTCGACCACGTCAGCGGCGGCCGGGCCGGCTGGAACATCGTCACCTCGGCCGGCGCCGACGAGGCCGCCAACTTCGGCCTCGTCGACCGCCCGGCCCACGCCGAACGCTACGCGCGGGCCGACGAGTTCCTGCACATCGCCAAGGCGCTGTGGGACAGCTGGGAGTCCGAGGCCGTCGTGGCCGACAAGGCGACAGGTCGCTATGCCGACCCGGCCCGGCTGCACCGGTCCGACCACCGGGGCACGTACTTCTCGGTGGCCGGACCTCTCAACGTCGAGCGCCCGCCGCAGGGTTACCCGCTGCTCGTCCAGGCCGGCTCCTCCGAGGACGGCAAGGACTTCGCGGCCCGGCACGCCGAGGCGATCTTCACCGCCCACCGGACGTACGAGCGCGCGGCCGACTTCTACGCCGACATCAAGGCACGGACGAAGACCGCAGGCCGTGACCCGGACGGTGTGATCGTGCTGCCGGGCATCGTCCCCTACATCGGCTCCACCGAGGAGGAAGCCCGGGCGCTGGCCAAGGAGTTCGACGATCTGCGCGTCCCGGAGTACGGGCTGCGCCAGCTCGCCGCCGTCTTCGAGACCGAACCGACCGTCTTCGAACTCGACACGCCACTACCGGACTTCATCCTCGCCAGACCCAAACTGGAGGGCTCCCAGAGCCGCTCCGACCTGATCATCGAGCTCGCCGTACGCGAGAAGCTGACGGTCCGCGAGATCATCTCGCGGCTCGGCGGCGGCCGCGGCCACTTCGAGTTCATCGGCACGCCCGAGCAGGTGGCGGACGCGATCATCAGCTGGTTCGAGGGCGGCGCCGCGGACGGCTTCAACATCATGGCACCGGCCCTGCCGTCGGGCCTGGAGACGTTCGTCGAACACGTCCTGCCGATCCTGCGCGGCAAGGGCCTGTTCCGGGAGGAGTACGAGGGCGCGACCCTGCGCGAGCACTACGGGCTGCCGGTACCGGCCAACCAGTTCCACCGCTCCGGTGACTGACATCAAGCCGCCCGCCCTGCGCGTCGAGGGGCTGAGCAAGACGTACGGAGACGGCTGCACGGCCGTCTCCGGGCTCGATCTGGAGATCCCCGACGGGGCCTTCTTCGGACTGCTCGGCCCCAACGGCGCCGGCAAGACCACGCTGATCGGCTCGGTGTGCAACATCGTCCGGCCGACCACCGGCAGGCTCACCGTGTTCGGCCACGACCACCGCAGCCGCGAGGCCCGGCGGTTGCTGGGACTGGCCGAGCAGGAGATCAACGTCGACCGGTTCCTGTCGATCCGTCAGATGCTGATCTACCACGCCGGATACCACGGCATCGGCCGGCGGGCGGCGGTGCAGCGCGCCGACGAACTGCTCGGTGTGTTCCGCCTCGACGCCAAGGCCGACGCCCGCGCCTACGAGCTGTCCGGCGGCATGCAGCGCCGGCTCGTCATCGCGCGGGCGCTCATGCATCGCCCCCGTCTGCTCATCCTCGACGAGCCGACGGCCGGCGTCGACGTGGAGCTGCGCTCGGAGATCTGGCGGCTGGTCAAGGGCCTCAACGCGGCCGGCACCACCGTCCTGCTGACCACCCACTACCTGGAGGAGGCGGAGACCTTGTGCGACGAGATCGCCCTGCTGCGGGCCGGCCGGATCGTGGACCGCGGCTCCGCGGCCTCCCTGCGCGACCGTTATGCCGCACGGGACATCTCCGAGGTCTACGACCGGGTGATCACGGGGGAGGAGGTGGCATGACCGACACCACGGTTCTCCCCTCGCACCGGGAGCCCTTCAAGCCCGAACGGTCGCCGTTCCTCTGGCTGTTGGAGCGCGAGGTCCTGCGCTTCCTGACCATCTGGCGCTACAGCGTCGTCGGCCCGGTGCTGTCGACCGTGCTGTTCGTCGTCGTCTTCGGCTCGGCCCTCGGCGGGCACGTCGACACCATCGACGGTGTGTCCTACGGTCGCTTCATCGTGCCCGGCCTGTTCGCGCAGGCAATCGTCAACGTCGGCTTCTTCAACGGGACGACCAGCCTGTTCGAGGCGCGGCGCGACCGCTACATCCACGACGTGTTCGCCAGCCCGCTGCGCTGGTGGGAGATCAACGCGGCCCTGGTGAGCGGCGGAATCGCCCGAGGAGCCGTCGTGGGAGCGGGAGTTCTGGCGGTGGCGCTCCCGCTCACCGGAAGCGCCGGCGTCGCCCGCCCCTTCGTCCTCCTCCTCGGCACCCTCGGCGTCCTCCTGGTCGCCGCGCAGGTCGGCGTGATCGCGGGAAGCCTCGCCAAGTCCCTCGACCACGTCTACTCCATGGAGTCGATCGTCCTGCTGCCGCTCGGCTTCCTCGGCGGCGTCTTCTACTCGGTCCACCAACTGCCGCCGGTCTGGGCCGTCTTGAGCCATCTCGATCCCGTCTTCTGGCTGGTCCAGGTCGAGCGGATCGGCTTCCTCGGCCAGGGCGACGTCGACGCCGTATGGGCCCTGCTCGTCGTCTGGTCCCTCGCCGCCGCGCTCTCGGCGTGGTCCGCCGCCATGTTCGCCACCGGCCGCCTCAAGCCCTGATCCCCTGACCCCCGGCACGGGAAGGAACGCATGCCATGCCGAGCACCGATTCCGAACAGACCCTGTCCACCGATGTGTTGGTGATCGGCGGCGGCCCCGCAGGCACCTGGGCCGCGATCAAGGCCGCCCAGGCCGGGGCCGAGGTCGTCCTGGCCGACAAGGGCTACACCGGTGCGAGCGGCGCCACCGCATCGGTCGGCACCGGCATCTGGTATGTCGACGACGACCCCGAACTGCGCGAGGCCGCCATGGCCGGCCGGGAAGGCCTCGGCGGCTACCTCGCCGACCGCGCCTGGATGGCGCGCGTCCTCGACGAGACCCACGCCCGCATGGACGAACTCGCCCGCGTGCAGCGCTACCCCTTCCCCGTCGACGCCCACGGCCGCCAGATCCGCAACGACCTCCAGGGCCCGGAGTACATGCGCAGGCAGCGAACTCGGGTGCAGCGCCTGGGAGTTCGCATCCTCGACCACACCCCGGCGCTGGAACTCCTCGTCGACCCCGAGGGAGTCGTGTCGGGCGCGCGGGCGCTGGACCGCAGGACCGGTGAAACCGTCCGCATCGAGGCGGGCGCGGTCGTGCTCGCCGCCGGCGGCTGCGCGTTCCAGTCCAAGACCCTCGGCTGCGACGTCAACACCGGCGACGGCGCCCTGCTGGCCGTGGAGGCGGGAGCGCAGCTGTCCGGGATGGAGTTCTCCAACGCCTACGCGATCGCGCCCAAGGGCACGTCACTGACCAAGACGGCGTACTACTCCTGGGCGAGCTTCTACCGCGCCGACGGATCGGTCCTCGAAGGCGCGGCCAGCAAGGGCGGCCGGTCGGCGATCGCGCGGGCGCTCCTCAACGAACCGGTCTACGCCCGCTTCGACCGGGCCACGCCGGAGGACCAGCAGGCCATGCGCAAGGGCCAGCCCAACACCTTCCTGGTCTTCGACCGGCTCGGCATCGACCCGTTCACCGACCGCTTCGAGATCACCCTGCTCGCCGAGGGCACTGTGCGCGGCACTGGCGGGGTGCGCATCGCCGACTACGACTGCTCGACCGACGTCCCCGGCCTGTACGCGGCCGGCGACACCGCCACGCGGGAGCTGATCTGCGGCGGCTTCACCGGAGGCGGCAGCCACAACGCCGCATGGGCGGCCTCGTCGGGCAGTTGGGCGGGCCGGGGTGCCGCGGAGTTCGCCACGCGGCGAGGTCTTCCGGGGCGTGCGCTGCGGGCGGTCGGCACGGCCGGTCTGCGCCCGACCGGCGCGGCCACCGTCGGCCACCGCGAAGTCGTCGCCGACGTACAGCGGCAGGTGCTGCCGTACGAGCGCAACTACCTGCGCCACGCGGACCGTCTGGCCCCGGCCCTGCGCTCACTGCACTCGACGTGGTCCGCGGTGCGCGAAGGCCTGGGGGCGAGCGGCGAGGACGTGTTCCGGGCCAGGGAGGCGGCCGCGATGGTGGCGCACGGCCGCTGGATGTACCACGCGGCCCTGCAGCGCACCGAATCGCGCGGCATGCACAAGCGCCTGGACCGGCCCGCGCAGGACCCGGCCCAGCACCACCGACTGCTCACCGGAGGTCTGGACGCGATCTGGAGCCGTCCCGAGCCGGTGCCGCAGGCGACGAGCGTGTCAGGAGGCCGAGCCGCATGATCGAGATCGTCGAGCGGGACCGCTGCATCGGATGCGACCTGTGCATCGACGTGTGCCCTACGCGCGTGTTCGACCGAGGGCCCGACGGAATCCCCGTGATCGCGAGGCAGGTCAACTGCCAGACGTGCTTCCAGTGCGAGGCGTACTGCCCCACCGACGCGCTCTTTGTCGCGCCGCTGGTGACCGCGGTCGCCCCGGGGTCACGTTTCCACGATGTACGGGAGCTCGAGGAGTCCGGCCAACTCGGCAGGTACCGCCGCGAACTCGGCTGGGGCAGGGGAAGATCTCTCGGCGCCCGAACGGCGGTCGGGCCCGAGTACCCCGACTGAACCATGGCCCGGGGGACGGCACCGGGAGCCCTCATCGGTGCCCTGAGTGCCTGACCGCCCGCGGTGAGGCGCCCAGTTCCCTGCGGCAGGTCTTGTTGAACGCCTGGAGGTCGGGGATGCCGACGGTCGCAGCAATCGCCGGAATGGCGAGCGTCGAGGCGATCAGGAGGTGCCGGGCGCGCTCCATACGGCGGTGGCGAATGTAGCCGACGACCGTGAGCCCGGTGTCCTTCCGGAACAGCCGCGTGAGCTGGGTGTGCGAGATCCCGGCGGCGCGGGCGATGTCCGGGACACCCAGCGGATCGGCCAGGTGCTCCTCGATGTGGGCCATGGCCGTCCGCAGGGCGGGATGCCGATACCCCTCGGGGTCCGCGGAGGCACCTGCCAGGCCGGTGGTGCGCCACAGCACGGTCCAGAGTTCCGCGGCGGCCCGCGCCGGGGACTGCGGGCCGGCCGCGACCGTCTGCCGCAGCAGCGCGCGCAGCACCGCGGCGTCCGCGCCCGCGTCCTGCATCACCGGGACGCGGCGCCGCTCGTCCTCACCGGGCAGCGTGAAGTGGGCGTACAGGTGCTCACAGGGCGTGGTGTCGTAGTGGAAGTGCACCTCGGTGTCGGGCGGTACGAGGCTGATGTGCCCGGGGCGGATCGGGTGCCGAACGCCGCCGAACTCCAGGGTGCCGGAGTAGCCGTACAGATGGAGCTGCCACAGGCGCGGCAGCCGGAACACGTCGTGCGGGCCGGCGTGCCCATGTACGCCCACGCCCGCGTTCTCCACACACGGAGGCAGCTCGAGAGCGAGTTCCACGGAATGCACCATGGTGGAAAATTACCAGTGCTCGCTGATTACAGCCCACGACTTGTGAACTCTTCCTTTCTACGGTTGCCGTATGCCAACCACACGACAACTGCTGAGTTCCGCTCAGGTGGCGCGGTTCGTGGCACAGGGTTTCCTGCGCCTGGACGGCATCGTGCCCCGGGAACTCAATGAGGAGGCGCTCGGCGTCTTCGCCGCAGGACTGCCACCTGTGCCGTACGGCATCCCGGTGCCGAAGGCTTTCCCCGAGGGATCCTTCACCCGACGGCTCGTCGAACTGCCCGCCGTCGCAGGCGCGTTGGAGAGCCTGGTGGGCCCGGATCCGACCGTCGATCACCACTATGTGCACACCCGCGAGCCACGCGAGGGCAGCGCGCAGCCGCTGCACGCCGACGCCCTCATCGACCTGCGGACCGACGCCTTCGACGTGCAGCTCATGTACTACCCGCGGGAGGTCACCGCGGACATGGGCGGCACGCTCATCGTCCCGGGCAGCCATCTGCGCCGGATCAACGAGTCCGACACCGGCCGCTACCAGAACCTGCGCGGCCAGACCCGGCTGACCTGCCCGGCCGGGACGGTCATCCTGCTCCACCACGGCATCTGGCACGGAGGGCGGCGCAACGACAGCGACACCGTCCGCCACATGTACAAGATCCGTTTCAATCCGACCGTGCCGCAGGTACGGCTCTGGGACACGGCGGACCTGAACGACCCGGCTGTGCCTGAGGAGTTGGGACGCACCTTCCCCTGGTACGAACCCGCCACCGGACGGCTGGAGATCCACAACCGGATCAGGCTCTGGCGCTTCCTGACCGCCGACCCCGACTTCGACATCGAGTACTGGGCCACCCGGATCTCCAACCGACCCGCGCAGAGGAGCTACGCGTGACCAGTACGAACACGGTGCGACAGCAGGTCCTCGTCCTGTACCTGGGCACATCCGCGCTCGACGCCCCGGTCATCGGATGGGCCCGCTACGACGGCACCGGCACGACGCGACCCACCACCGGGGACAGTGACCAACCGCCGTACGAGACAGGCGTCGCCGCGCTGGAGGACGGCTGGCGCCTCATCCAGGCCGCCCAGCTCATCCCGCCGTACCCGGGGGCGGAACACGAGACGTCCTTCCTCAAGCACGAGTTCTTCTTCGAGAAGCTCGTTGCGGTGTGAGCCGGTCCCTGGAGCGAGCGGCGTCCACTGTGACGCGGCGCGGGTCGCGTTCGTGGTGCCGCTCGCGACGTCGAGGAGCAGGGCCACGTCGGCGACCGTACGGGCGAGCGGTGGCGCAGGCACTCGCCGACGGTCTGCTCCCGCAGTGGCGTGCCCGCCTGATGGCCTCCCGTCACGTCGCGCAGGCGCTGGGGTTTCGCGAGCTGGGAAGCCAGTTCAGCCTCCGCTTGAACCAGGAGGAGCTTCGCCTGGAAGGCTGACCAGAGCGTGTCACCCGGCGGCTTTGTTCTTCTGGGCTTCGGAGCGAGCCAGGCGACATGACTCGGTGCCGGTCTCGATGCTGGAGGCGTTGAAGGTGAACCGGTCCGGGGTGGGCACCGGCGAGGAGAGCGCCTCCCGGACCAGCCGACGGTGAACGCCGTACTTCCGCGACAGGGCCCGGATCGACAGTTGCCGCGCCGTTGTGTACGCCGCCGCGATCGCCGTTCCGGCCGTCGCCCGCCGCTGGGGAAGCCTGAACGCCGTGGCCGCGTTCTGGGCGGCGTACGTCATCCCCCGCCCGCTCGGTGCCTCCGTCGCCGACTGGATGGCCGTCGGCCACAGCCGGGGCGGGCTCGACCTGGGCCTGGGGCCGGTCACGCTGTCCTGGACGGTGGCCATCCTCGGCGTCGTCGGCTCTCTGGCCGCCTCTCGCAAGGACGTCCGGTGCAACGTCGTGTCCTGAGACGCCGGTACCACCGAGCGAGGGCGCATTCACGCGGTCGGCAGGCCACGAAGCGTGCCCCGGGCGTGTGCCCGGGGTCGTGGGCGACCTCGCCGCCTGTGGAGCGGGCGAGGCGTAGCGCCAGTGGCAGCCCCAGACCCGCTCCGCACGCCTCCGTGGCTGGAACGGTCTCGGCAGATCACTTCGACTCCGTGGTGATCGGCGAGCCACCGGCCACCTTCGATCGTGTGCGGTCCGGCAGCAGGTGGATGGGCTGACGGGGCTCGATGTCGATCAGGATCGTGCCGTAGTTGTGCCCCGCGCGCAGTGAGAACTCGTCCACTCCCAGAACCCGCGGCGTCAGCCTTTCGGGCTCCGGCAGGCGACGGATCAGCTGCAGATGACCGGCCGGACCCTGGATGTTGCCACGCCGGCCGACCGCTGTCGGAACGAGCAGCGCAGCTGACCCGCCGCCCTCACATCGGGATCGGCAGAGCCTCCAGCGTCTCCGGACCCGGTTCAGTGCCGTTCCGGATCGAACTCGAGCACCTGTGTGAGCCGGATGTTGTTGCCCGACGGGTCCCGGAAGGACGTGTCGATGCCGTACGGCTGCACCGTCGGCGGATCGTTGAAGTCGACGCCGCGGGCGACGAGTTCGTCGTATGCGGCCTTGCAGTCATCGGTCTCCAGGAACAGTGTGCCGCCCGCTCCCTTGGCCACCAGATCCGACAACTGGGCACTGCTCGCCTCGTCCAGCATCGGCTGTCCCGGTACCGGCATCAGCACCAACGCCGGACCGTCCCCGCCGGGTGGGGCGACGCACAGCCAACGGAAGCTCCATGCCTCCATCCTCACGTCCGCGCGTACCTCCCACCCGAGCTTCGTCGTGTAGAAGTCGAGCGCCTCGTCCTGGTCATGCACCCAGAACTGCGCATTGGCGATCTTGATCGTCGTCATGGCCGCTCCCTGCTCGGTTGCCTGCCACCGACGCTAGGCAGCCGACTCCCGTGTGTCTTCTCGAAACGTGCGGTTTCGTGGCCGGCCATAGGCCATCACGACACAGAGGGGGATGCGCACATGCCCTGCGGCCGGCGGGCGCGCCGCACGGTACGCCTGCGGGGTCACCCCGTACATCCGGCGGAAGCTCGTCGTGAACGAACCGATGCTCCGCACACCGACCGCCACGCCGATCGCGGCCACCGTCCAGTCGGTCGCAAGCAGCAGGGCGGCGGCCCGCTCCAGACGACGGGTCAGCAGGTACTGGTGTGGCGACTCCCCGAACGCAGCCTTGAAACAGCGGCTGAAGTGGGCCGGGGACAGCGCGGCGGCCGCGGCCAGGTCCGCCACGGTCAGTGCCTCGTAGTAGCGGGCGTCCGCGAGGTCCCTGGCGCGGAGCAGATGACGAGCGGTCGGAACAGTGGCCACAGGCCCATTGTGCGCTCACCGCGACCGTGGCCGATCGAGCACACACGAAACCAGGTGGACGTCGACGGAGGCAGGACGGGAGTTGCCGTCAGCGCCGTGTAGGGGCACGTGGAGCGCGGCTCGGTCGACCCCATGGTCAATCCACCTGGGTGGTCACGACGAGCCGCGCGAAGTCCTCGGTCGGCGGCGGGAGTTCGCGCTCGCATGCGCTCAGCCGTCGCCACGTCTCCTCACCGCTTCCGGGGCCCGTCCAGCACGCCCCGGGGCGCAGGGCCGCGCCCCGGGGCCGAATCGGTCAGCGCTGGGTGTAGATGAAGCCGATCTTGTCGACCTCGTCGCCGGAGCGGCCGTGGAATCCGGCGATCTGCCAGCCGGTGGGTGCGGTGCGGGTGACGCAGTCGGACGTGGTGGTGCCGCCGGCCAGCGTGCGGCCGAGGTTGGTCGTGAACTTGGCGTAGAAGATCCGGGTGTGGTCGTTGTACTGGCCCTGGCAGAGCTGCGCGGTCGTCACGTACTCGCTGCTGCCCAGGGTGAGCGAGGAGGCGGTGCCGCCGGTGCCGCCGTGGGCGAGCGTGGTGCCGTTGGCCAGGGTGAGGCTCATCTGGTCGACGCGGGAGCCGGAGCGCAGGGCGATGGTGGTGGCGCGGGCGCCGGCCGGGACGCTGTCGATGTCGTTGTAGTAGTCGCCGTGCGGGCCGCCGAACTGGTCGCTGAGCTGGAAGGCGGTGTTGCGCGACCAGGTGAAGCCGACGGTGATGGGGTCGTGGTCGGAGAGCATCAGACCGCCGTCGGTGAGGAACTTGGCGTGCTCGTTGTTGTACGACGTGGCGTTGAGCGAGACGAGCTTGCTGCTCCGGTACAGGACCTTGTCGACGACCTCGCACGTGTTGGGCACAGTGGCCCCGGACTGGTCGCAGACCAGCGCGTCGCTGCCCTTGGCCGGCGCGCTGCCGCCGCGGATCAGCTGGACCCAGGCGTCGGTGAGCCCGTTGGCCGCGCCGAACTCGGCGATGGTGTCGGCGGTGCGGGTGTAGCGGGTGTTGGTGTCGCCCATGACGACGACGGCGTTGCCCGCGGAGTGGGTCTTGATGAAGGCGGTGAGCTGGTTGAGGTTGTCGGCGCGGGAGGCCTCGTCGCCGTCGTTGGTGCCCGCGTTGGTGTGCAGGTTGTAGAAGTCGATGTACACGCCCTCGGCGAGGCGCTCGCGCATGAACGTGAAGCCCTTGGGCGTCAGGCAGTCGCCGGAGTCGATCTGGCAGGAGTTCCAGTGCACCCGCTCGAAGTCGTCCTCGTCGTAGGGGATCTTCGACAGGGTGTTGAGGCCGCTGCCGATGCCGGCGCCGCCGCTGGTGGGGGTGCGGTAGGCGTGAGCGGTGTCGGCCGCGTAGAGGTAGGCGTGGTAGTTGAAGTCCTCCTGGACGTGGACGATGTCGTACGGGGCTATTCGCTGGCCGATCGCCGTGGTGCTGGTGTCGCGTGGTGTCGAGGCGCTGGAGAGGCTCTCGGGCAGGCCGGCCACGTTGTAGCTGAGCACGCTGAAGGTGCCCGAGTCGGCGGCAGCCGCGGAGGGGGCGGTCGCGGTGAGCCCGCCGAGGGCGGCGGCCGCCGCCGCGAGGTAGGTGAGGAGTCTTCGCATGGGGGTGTGTCTCCTGGGGGAAAGCGGTTGCGGTGGGAGCAGCAGGGGAGAAGTTACCGCTGGTTACCCCAGGCGTGTCGAGGGGTTGGGCGTACTTGTGAAAAGGAGTCGCCGACCGTACGCGGATGGTTGGGGAGTCCGCCGCGGCGGATTCACCGCGCGGATCCAGCCCCTCCCGGCCGGAGCGAACGCGCACCGGTGTCAGCGTGTGCTGCCTCCCCGGAGGAGCTTGTCGACGGCGACGGTGACGACGACGAGGGTCCCGGTGGCGACGTCCTGGTAGAGGCTGTCGATGCCCGCCTGGGTGAGGCCCGAGCGGAGCACGGTGACGATGAGGGTTCCGATGAGCGTTCCGGCGACGCCTCCCCGGCCGCCGAAGAGGCTGGTTCCGCCGATGACGACGGCCGTGATGCTCTCCAGATTCGCCGTCTGGTAGGAGTTCGGGTCGGCGTTGGGGATGCGGCCGAGGGCCTGCCAGGCGGCGATGCCGTAGAGGAGACCGGCGGTGACGTAGACCGACAGGATCGTGCGCCGCACGTTGATGCCGGTCAGGCGGGCGGACTCCGGTGCGTTGCCGACGGCGTAGATGTGCCGGCCCCAGGCGGTCTTGGTGAGCACGTACCAGAAGAACGCGTACAGACCCCCGAGCAGGAACGTCCCCCAGGTGACGAGGACGCTGCCGACGTGGACGCCGTTCCCCCAGAAGACCAGCAGGTCGGCGGTCACCGGATAGCTGCGGGAATCGGAGTAGAGCCTGCCCACGGCGTAGACGACGGTCAGTGCACCCAGGGTCACGATGAAAGGGGGCAGGCCCAGCTGGGCCACGAGCAGGCCGTTGACCAGCCCCAGGAAGGTCGCCACGACCAGCCCGAGCAGCAGCGCCACCGCAGGGCTGTGCCCCTCGAAGACGAGCTTGGCCATGACGAGCGTGCCGAGGACCGCGATGGCCCCGTTCGCCAGGTCGATGCCCGCGGTCAGGATGATCAGGGTCTGGCCCAGTGCCAGCGTGCCGATCACGATGGACTGCTGCAGCACCAGGGAGAGGTTCTCCGGCGTCAGGAAGGTGTCCGTGGTGACGGAGAAGGCCAGTACGGCGATGGCCAGGGCCGCGAGGGGGCCGACGGTCGGTGTGCGCAGGGCGTACCGCACGGCGTCTCGCAGCGCGGTACCGGGCTCGCTGTCGGCGGGGGGACTGGTGGTGACGGGAGATTTCATGATCCGCTACTGATCCCTTCGCCCGGTCGGCGCCACAAGGTCACCCCCAGCAGTGCTGAAGTCCCCAGTCCGTGTTCCGTGACGCCAGTCCCCGCACCGGCTTGTCCGTGATGAGTACCGTGCCGGTGTCCGTGAAGCCGGACGGCTTCTTCCCGTCCCTGGCCGAATCGGTGACCGCGTCCACTCCGAGGTCGGCCATCCTGACCGGGAACTGCATGACGGTGGCCGCGTACTTACCGGATTTGACGTCGCGCACACCGTCGCACCCGCCGTCGATGGAGCCGACCGTCACCTGCCGGGTGAGACCACGTGCCGCGAGGGCCGTGTAGGCGCCGTCGGCCACCGGTTCGTTGATCGTGTAGACCGAGTTCACGTCGCTCGTGCGCTGCAGCAGGTTCTCCATCGCGGTCTGCGCCTGATTGCGGTCACCGTTGGTGTTCGCCCGTCCGCGGATTGCCGGTGAGTCGTCCTTGATCCCGAAGCCCCTGAGGAATCCGTCGTGGCGCTGCTGGCTGACCGTGGAACCCGCGGTGCCGTCGAGCATGAACAGCTTGGGGGCCCGGTCGGCGAGCACCGCCCTGACATAGGCGCCCTGGAGGCGTCCGGCCTTGAGGTTGTCGGTCGCGTACGTGGCGTTCGCCGCGTCCTCCGGGTCCGTCGCGGTGTCCAGCGCGATCACCAGGATGCCCTGCCGGCGGGCCTCCGCGATGGCGCCCAGAATCCCGGTGGTGTTCGACGGTGTGATCAGGATTCCCTCCACATCGCGGGCGATGAGGCTCTCCACCGCGGCGACCTGGCCCTCGTTGTCGCCGTCGAACTTGCCGGACAGGGCGATGAGCTTGGCGTCCTGCTTCTTCGCCGCCCTCTCTGCGGCCTTGCGCATGGTCACGAAGAACGGATTGGTCTCGGTCTTGGTCACCAGGCCGATCGTGACCTTCCGCTTTCCGTCGCCACCCGCGGAGTCCTGACTTCCGCCACAGGCGGCGACGCCGAGCAGGACTGCCCCCGCCAGGAGAAGCGTCGCTCCTTGTGGGGAACGCCGTGGTCGGCTGTGTTTGCGGACGGTGTGGTGGTGTGTCATCGGTGACACCCTCCTCCGGCCGGGTCCAGCGATGTGGAAGCCTCTGCGATCTACGTTATTTGTCCAGATTGTTAATACATATCGCACTGTGCGGCTTCAGTCTCGTCTTCGATGGCCTCATGTGATTTCCCGGGCGCGGCGACGTCGGGCGTGAGGTGCCGCGCCGGTCGGAGGGCTTTGTGCGTCCTGCGTTGCGTCCGTCCCGATGGGGACGAAAGATGGCGATCGGGGAGCCGTGCGGCGTCACCTCGGTCGCGCGGAGAAGGGAGGTTCGCGTGACTGGTCCGCCCCTCCTCGCGCTGCGCGGGATCTCCAAGCGCTTCGGTGCCGTCCAGGCCCTCAAGGACGTCGACCTGACGGTCCACGAGGGCGAGGTCGTGGCCCTTCTGGGTGACAACGGTGCCGGCAAGTCCACTCTCATCAGGGTCATCGCGGGTGTCGTCCCGGCCGACAAGGGCGTCATCGAGTGGGAGGGCCGGGCCGTCCAGATCAGGACCCCCCGGGTCGCCCAGCGCCTGGGCATCGCGACCGTGTACCAGAACCTGGCTCTGTGCGACGACCTCGATGTCGCCGAGAACCTCTTCCTGGGGCGGGAGCGGCGGTGCGCCGGTGTCCGGGGCCGCCTGTTCCGGCTGATGGACGACGGCGGCATGCGCAGGGAGGCGCGCGGGCAGCTCGACACACTGGGCATCCGGGTCCCCGATGTGCGCGCTCCGATCTCTTCGCTGTCCGCGGGCCAGCGCCAGACCGTCGCGATCTCCCGCGCGCTCCTCGGCCGCCCGAAGGTCGTGCTCCTGGACGAGCCCACCGCGGCGCTCGGCGTCGCGCAGGCCGGCCACGTCCTCGACCTCGTCGACGAGCTCCGTGAGCAGGGCATCGGAGTGATCCTCATCAGTCACAACCTGGGAGACGTCAAGGCGGTCGCGGACGAGGCGGCAGTGCTGCGGCTCGGCTGCAACAACGGCTTCTTCCATGTGCCGACCACCCCGCAGGACCGGATCTTCTCCGCCATTGTCGGCGCCACGAGCAATGCCTGACGCCCGCCAGGAGGCCCGCGCAAGGCGGCGTCCTCGCGCGTGATGTGGATCGCATGGCGCCGCCCGCATCTCATCGACACCGGCGGGGTGCCCGGTGCCCCACCCATGAGCAGGCCATATCCGCCGCGTCCCGCAAGGGGATCGCGGAACCGGAGGCGTCGCCGTACCGGTTGGCCGCGGTCCGGTTGATGCCGATCCAGGCGGCCGGTCGGTTGCCGAGCGGATCGACGCCGCCCGCCTCGACCGCTTGCGTGAAGCGGTTGGGGCGCCGAATGACGGTGGCCTGCGTCAGTGGCTCCGGGAAGTAGATCTTCTCGCCTCGAACCTCAAGTGCTGCGCCGGTGTTCATCATGCAGCCTTTGTTCATCTGCGGGCGATGGTGTGGCGGTGGCGTCCGGTGCGGGTCCGCCGCCGTCGCACGGACGGACGGCAGACCCGCTCGGCGGGGACTGGTCAGTGCTGGGGGGCGCCTCCGGCCTGGATCACCGGGCTGAGGTCGAAGACGCTGATCACGTGGGTGATCTTGCCGTCCTTGACGGTGATGTGGTCGATGCCGCGGAAGTCCTTCGCGAAGGGCACGTCGGTGGTGTAGACGGTAGCCGCAGTGGTGTCGTTGCCCAGTACGTCGATCACGGTGGCGCTGATGATGCTGCTCGCGAACGGCTGCAGGAACTGGCGGTAGCGGTCCAGACCCTCGAAGCGGCCGTTCGGGGCCTCGCACACGACGTCCTCGGCGAGGAAGCTCAGCGCCTTCTCGACGTCGCGGCCGAGCCAGGCACGGACGAACTCGTCGGCGATCTGCTGGGCGGAGGTGTTGGTGGCAGTCATGGGAAATGTTCCTTTCGGGGAGATCACAGGGTCTTGAGCCGGGCGGCGACGACGTCCGCCAGTGCGGCGGCGCGCCCTTCACCCTCGCGAACGTCGCGGCCGAGATCTCCGAACTCCTGCTGGGCAGCGGCACGGGCGGTACGCCCGGCACCGACCGGTGCCGCGAGCGACCCCCAACCAGGAGCGGGAGCACCCGTCGGCAACCGGCAGAGCCATCATCAGCGCCCATACCTGACATGTGACGTCATGTATCCGAGCGGATTTCTGACCGCGACCGGTCGCCCCTTCTCCTGTGAGGTCATGGACACCTGCCGCTGAGCGGACGCGTCACGCCGGGTGGGTCAGGTGCCGCCGCCCTCCGCGTAGAGGGAGATGGTCTCCTGCGCCCGGCGCACCAGCACCTCGCGCAGCTCCGCAGGATTCACGACCTCGACCGCCGGGCCGAACACCAGCAGCTGTTCCGCGGAGCCAAGGGAAGGGAACCGCAGCTCCAGCTCCACCGGTTCCCCCGCACTGCCTGCCTTGGCCTCGGCCTCCGCCAAGGCGGGCGCCGGACCTGCAAGGTCGGCTTCGTGGTAGCGCAGGAACCGAGCCAGCGCCGACCTCTGCACGCGCACCACCACCCGCACCGGAGCCGGGATCTGGTCGATGCCCTGCCGCAGCAGCCCCCAGACATCCGCCAACTCCACCCCGCCACGGCGGCGCACCGGTTCATCGACCACCGACGCCGACAGCATGCGATCCGAACGGAACATCATCGGCTGCCCCCGGTGGTCCGCCACCAGGTACCAGGCCCCGGCCTTGCTCACCAGCCCGTAGGGATCCAACGTGTACGAGCGCACCTGGGCGTCCCGGCCGTGTCGATAGCGCAGGCGCAGCCGCCGGTCGTTGAACACCGCCGCCTGCAGCACCCCGAGATCGACCGCCGAAGGTCGCGGGCTCGTGCGCCAGCGCACCGGATCGATCATGATCCGTCTGCTCGCCAGATCGGCGTCCCCGCGAAACGGCGCCGGCAGCGCCACCATCACCTTGCGCAACGCCGAACCGATCGCCTGCCCCAGCCCCAGGTCCGCGTGCGCCTGCTCCGTGACCAGTACGAACAAGGCGCGAGCCTCGTCGGCGGTCAGACCGGTGACATCGGTGCGGTACCCCGGCAGCAAGGCGATACCACCCTTGCTCCCGCGCTCCGCGTACACCGGCACCCCCGCGGCCGACAGCGCCTCGACGTCCCGGTAGATGGTGCGGACCGAGACCTCCAGGCGCGCTGCCAGGTCGCCGGCCGGCACCTGTCCGTGGGTTTGCAGCAACAGCAGGATGGAGAGCAACCGGTCCGACTTCATGCCTCCAGCATGGTGCACATACCTGACGGGCAGCGTCATGTATTCGGCAGCGCGGACGCTGGAGCGGTGAACAGTGCATCCGCCGCCCTCCGTGCCCGCCCGGTGCCGCCGACCTGCTGTGACTTCTCCCACCTGCTCTTGCCGCGGCGAGGAGCGCTTATCTACGTTCGACCGCATGTCCCCCCATGGCCGCGCCCTTCCTGGCGAACCGGACGACTCCTCCGCAGCGAGCAGCCCTGCGGCGGACCGACCTGACGCAGTCCGGACGGTGGACTTCGACGTCGACCTGAGCTCCCACGAGATGCTCCGGCGCGCTCATGTCCTCGACGCGCTCGGCCCCGCCTGGGACCCCGTCGCCGCGCTGCACGGCGAGGAAGCGGCGTACGAGCTGCTCTATTCCGGCCTGAGCGCGGAGCAGCAGCGTATGTACGACGAACTCGTCTCGGCCGGTGTGCTGCCGCGGAGAGGGGGCGGCGATGCTGCCGCTTGACCCGCAGGCGGACATCGGGCGTCGCGCCTGGGTCGCCTGCCCGAACTGCGACGACCACCGCGGATGCGCCACCTGCGATCAGGGGCGCACCTGCTCCGAGCACTGGCGCTACCTGCTCTCCAACGTCGGCAGCCTGCTCCACCTGCAGTGCCGGTCGTGCACCCACATCTGGACGCACGAGACCCACTTCGGTGCCACCCGTTCCCCGTGGGAGCGCATCACCAGCGGCCTGCGACGACGCTGATCATTTGGCGCGGCTGACCCGGTGAGCCGGGGCGTCGGCGCCGCGGCACGCCGCGGCCGGTGCGGCCGGACGGGGGAGCGGCACCCGCTTTTCGGATGACCTCATGGTCATGTCGCCGGAGAACGGCATGCCGCCTGGGCCGAGGATCGCGGTCGGCGGCCATTTCTGCCTGCCGTTCGTCCGCCCGGAGGCAGCCGTGCACATCCTGCTCCTAGCCAGCGCGTTCAACAGCCTCACCCAGCGCGTCCACGCCGAACTGCGCGACCGCGGCCACAGTGTGGCGGTGGAACTCGCCCTGCCCGGCAGCCCGTTGCCGCAGGCCGTGCGGCGGCATGCACCGCAACTCGTCGTGGCGCCGATGCTGAAGACGGCCATTCCCGAGGAGGTGTGGGCGGCGCACACCTGCCTCGTCGTCCACCCGGGGCCGGTGGGCGATCGCGGTCCGTCCTCCCTGGACTGGGCGATCCACGAGGGCGTCGACCAGTGGGGCGTCACCGTCCTGCAGGCCGACGGGGAGATGGACGCCGGTGATGTGTGGGCGTGCGTCCCGTGCCGGATCCCTCCGGTGTCCAAGAGCGAGCTGTACCGGGGCGAGATCGCCGACGCCGCGCTCGAGGCAGTCATGCTCGCGGTGGAGCGGTTCGCCGGCGGCACCTACGCACCGCGCAAGCAGGACGCGGCACAAACGGCCGACGCCCGCCTGCGACCGTACCTCGACCAGAGCGTGCGGCGGATCGACTGGGCCGAGGACTCCACACAGGACGTCCTGCGCAAGCTGAGAGCCGCGGACTCGCAGCCCGGCGTGCTGGACGTGCTGCTCGGCGGTGAGTGGTACCTGCACGGCGGCCACCCCGAGAGCGTGCTGCGCGGCCGCCCGGGCAAGCTGCTGGCCACCCGGGGCGGTGCGGTGTGCCGGGCCACCAGGGACGGCGCCGTGTGGATCCCCGAGCTGCGGCCCCGGCGCAGGCCCGGCGGACCGCCCACGTTCAAACTGCCCGCCGTGCTCGCGCTGGGTGACCGGCTGCCCCCACTGCCCGAGAACGCCCCGCCCCTGCTGCCCGAGGTACGGCACCCCACCTGGACGGACATCCGCTACCGGGAGGACGGGAACGTGGGTTTCCTGTCGTTCTCCTTCCCCGGCGGCGCCATGAGCACAAAGCAGTGCCGGCGTCTGCTGGACGCCTACCGGGAAGCGTGCGCGCGGCCCACGTCGGTACTGGTGCTGGGCGGCCAGCGGGACTTCTTCTCCAACGGGATCCACCTCAATGTCATCGAGGCCGCCGACGACCCCGCCGCCGAGTCCTGGGCGAACATCAACGCCATCGACGATCTGGTCGAGGCGGTGCTGACGACCACGGACCGGCTGGTGGTCGCCGCGCTCGCGGGCAACGCCGCGGCGGGCGGGGTGATGCTCGCCCTGGCGGCCGACGAGGTGTGGTGCCGCTCGGGCGCCGTGCTGAATCCCCACTACCGTCTGATGGGCCTGTACGGCTCCGAGTACTGGACGCACACCCTGCCGCGCAGGGTGGGGGACGCGACGGCCGAACGGCTCATGCGTGAGGCGCTGCCGGTGAGCTCGGCGAGCGCCCTGCGCCTCGGGCTCGTCGACCGGGTGGTCGAGTGCGGTCCCGACGAGTTCGCCGGGGAGGTCGGTGGACTGGCGGCGCGTCTGGCGTCCCTTCCGGCGACGTCGTCACGGATCACCGCGAAGAAGACGGGGCTGGACCGGCTGGAGAGCGCGACCCCGCTGGCCGGCTTCCGTGCGCAGGAGCTGGCCCGGATGCGCCGGACCTTCGACGACCCAGACGCCCCGTACCACGCGCTGCGGCGTTCCTTCGTCCACAAGGAGCGGCCGGCGTGCACCCCGCCGCACCTCGCTCCGGCCGCGGTTGCGCAAACCGGTCCGATCCCCATGGCCGCCGATGTCACCGGAACGGCCCCCGATGGCATCCCGTCACCTCCGAACGGCTGATACGAAGAAAAACGACGGTCGAAATGCAGGCCTTCATCCCTTACCTCCCCGGGAGGCGGTCCCCATGACTGAGGCGACGCCGGACACGGTCGGCGCTGCGGACGCAGACGGCGCGCCCGCCGACGAGACACCCACGATCCACATTCTCTGGATCAACGCGGGGCTGAGCTGCGACGGCGACTCGGTTGCGCTGACGGCGGCCATGCAGCCCAGCATCGAGGAGATCGTGCTCGGCGTGCTGCCGGGCCTTCCGAAGATCGCCGTCCACTGGCCGCTCATCGACTTCGAGTGCGGCCCGGTCGGCGGCTCGGACACGTTCATCGAGTGGTTCTTCAAGGGGGAGCGGGGCGAGATCGATCCGTTCGTCCTGGTCGTCGAGGGCTCCATCCCCAACGAGGCGATCAAGCCCGAGGGCTACTGGTGCGGCTTCGGCGACAACCCGGACACCGGCCAGCCGATCACCACCAGCGAGTGGATCGACCGGCTCGCCCCGAAGGCACTGGCGGTCGTCGCCATCGGCACCTGCGCCACCTACGGCGGCATCCACGCCATGGCGGGCAACCCGACCGGCGCGATGGGCGTGCCGGACTACCTCGGCTGGGACTGGAAGTCCCAGGCGGGCATCCCCATCGTGTGCGTCCCCGGCTGTCCGATCCAGCCCGACAACTTCGCCGAGACGCTCACCTATCTGCTCTACCAGGCGACCGGCGCCGCCCCGATGATCCCGCTGGACGACAAGCTGCGCCCGACCTGGCTGTTCGGCGCCACCGTGCACGAGGGCTGCGACCGCGCGGGCTACTACGAGCAGGGCGAGTTCGCGCTGTCGTACGACTCGCCGAAGTGCCTGGTCAAGCTCGGATGCTGGGGCCCGGTCGTCAAGTGCAACGTGCCCAAGCGCGGCTGGATGAACGGGATCGGCGGCTGCCCCAACGTCGGCGGCATCTGCATCGCCTGCACCATGCCCGGCTTCCCCGACAAGTTCATGCCGTTCATGGACGAACCCCCCGGCGCCAAGGTCTCCAGCGGCGCCAGCGGCGCGTACGGCGCCGTGGTCCGCAGGCTGAGGTCGATCACGGCCAGGACGGTGGACAAGGAGCCCAAGTGGCGCCGTACCGGAGACAAGATCACCACCGGCTACCGGCCGCCGTGGTGAGCCTCCGCCGCACGTAATCAGCACCCCGCTTCGCGCATTCCCCCCACATGATCCGACCGCGCAACGAAGGGCACGACACACAGATGGCACCGAAGACGAAGGCGGCCGGCGACGGCAGCGGCCTGGTGGAGATGGCCTGGGACCCGATCACCCGGATCGTGGGAAGCCTGGGCATCCACACGAAGATCGACTTCAAGCAGAAGCGGGTCGCGGAGTGCTACAGCACCTCGTCGGTCTTCCGTGGCTACAGCGTCTTCATGCGCGGCAAGGACCCCCGCGACGCCCACTTCATCACCAGCCGCATCTGCGGCATCTGCGGGGACAACCACGCCACCTGCTCGGTGTACACGCAGAACATGGCGTACGGCGTGAAGCCCCCGCACCTCGGCGAGTGGATCATCAACCTCGGCGAGTCCGCGGAGTACATGTTCGACCACAACATCTTCCAGGAGAACCTGGTCGGGGTCGACTACTGCGAGAAGATGGTCAAGGAGACCAACCCCGGCGTCCTCGAACTCGCCGAGCGCACCGAGGCCCCGCACGCCGCCGAGCACGGCTACCGCACGATCGCCGACATCATGCGCTCGCTCAATCCCCTGGAGGGCGAGTTCTACCGCGAGGCCCTCCAGGTCAGCCGGTACACGCGGGAGATGTTCTGCCTGATGGAGGGCCGCCATGTGCACCCCTCCACGCTGTATCCGGGCGGCGTCGGCACGGTCGCCTCCGTGCAGCTCTTCACCGACTACATGAGCCGCCTCATGCGCTACGTGGAGTTCATGAAGCGCGTCGTGCCCCTGCACGACGACCTGTTCGACTTCTTCTACGAGGCGCTGCCCGGGTACGAGGAAGTGGGCCGCCGGCGTGTCCTGCTCGGCTGTTGGGGCGCGCTCAACGACCCCGAGTACTGCGACTTCACGTACGCCAACATGACCGACTGGGGCCGGCGCATGTTCGTCACCCCTGGCGTCATCGTCGACGGCAAGCTCGTCACCAACGACCTCACCGAGATCAACCTCGGCATCCGCATCCTGCTGGGCAGCTCCTACTACGAGGACTGGCAGGGCCAGGAACAGTTCGTCACCCACGACCCGCTCGGCAACCCGGTCGACCCGCGCCACCCGTGGAACCAGCACACCATCCCCGCCCCGCAGAAGCGGGACTTCGACGACAAGTACAGCTGGGTCATGTCGCCGCGCTGGTTCGACGGCAAGGACCACCTCGCCCTGGACACCGGCGGCGGCCCCATCGCCCGCCTGTGGTCCACCGCCCTGTCCGGGCTCGTCGACATCGGCTACGTCAAGGCCACCGGCCACAGCGTGGTCATCAACCTGCCCCGCACCATGACCAAGCCGGAGACCACCTTCGAGTGGAAGATCCCGCAGTGGTCCAACGCACTGGAACGCAACCGCGCCCGCACCTACTTCCAGGCGTACGCCGCCGCCGTCGCGCTGCACTGTGCGGAGAAGGGCCTGGAGGAGGTCCGCGCCGGACGCACCCAGACCTGGGAGAAGTTCGAGGTCCCCGACGAGAGCATCGGCGTCGGCTTCACCGAGGCCGTCCGCGGCGTCCTCTCCCACCACATGGTGATCCGCGACGGCAAGATCGCCAACTACCACCCGTACCCGCCCACCCCGTGGAACGCCAGCGTCCGCGACTCCTACGGAACCCCCGGCCCCTACGAGGACGCCGTACAGAACACGCCGATCTTCGAGGAGAACCCCCCGGAGAACTTCAAGGGCATCGACATCATGCGCGCCGTCCGCAGCTTCGACCCCTGTCTGCCCTGCGGCGTCCACATGTACGTCGGCGGCGGCAAGACCGTGAAGTCCATGCACGTGCCCACCGGCCTGAGCGGACTGGGCGGATGAGCCCGGCAGTCACGGCGGAGCAGACCGGACGCCGCGTCGAGGAAGTCCTCGACCGGCTGGCCGCGCACGGCGACACGGCCGCCACCGCGGCCGCCGAGGAACTCGTCCGCTCCCTCATGGACTTCTACGGCTCCGGCCTTGCCCGCATCCTCCAGCTGCTGGCCGGCGAACCGGCCGCGCGCCTCGTGGGCGACGAACTGGTCGCGAGCCTGCTCGTCCTGCACGACCTGCACCCCGAGGACCGCGACACCCGTATCGCCCGGGCCCTCGACGCCGTCGGGGAGCATGACCTGGAGGTCGTCGGCTTCGACGAGGACAGCGGCACCCTCACCCTGCGGGCCGCATCGGCGGGCGGCGGCTGCGGATGCGGTTCCGGCGCGGGCGCCCAGGAAGCCGCCGAGGCGGCCCTGGCCTGTTTCGCGCCGGAGGTCAGGGCGGTCGAACTGCAGCAGGCGCCGGCCCTGCTGCAGATCGGGACGAAGACCCGGTGACCGCGCCCACCGCCGGTCTGCGCCGGTTCCTCACCGAGCGCCCACCCCGCCCCGAGCGGTGCGAACTGTGCGCGGTGGCCGTGCCCGAGGCCGACCACCGCCACCTGGTCGACACCGAGAAGCGCGCCCTCGTCTGCGCCTGCACCCCCTGCGCGCTGCTGATGCAGCAGCCCGGCGCCGCCGCGGGCCGCTTCCGCGCGGTCCCGGCCCGCTACCTCACCGACCCCGCCCACCGCCTCGACGAGCGGGCGTGGCAGGCGCTGCAGATCCCGGTCGGCGTCGCCTTCTTCTTCCGCAACGCCGCCCTCGACCGACTGGTCGCCCTCTACCCGAGCCCGGCGGGCGCCACCGAGAGCGAACTCGAACCGGCCACCTGGACGGAGGTCCTCGGCGGCAGCCCGCTCGCCGAACTCCTCGAGCCGGACGTGGAGGCACTGCTCCTGCGCCGCACCGACGGCCACTGCGAGTGCCACCTCGTACCGATCGACATCTGCTACGAACTCGTCGGCCGTATGCGCCTGTTGTGGCAGGGCTTCGACGGCGGGGCCGAGGCCCGTGCCGCCCTCGACGCCTTCTTCGCGGACGTCCGGCGCCGCGCCCGGCCCGTGGACGGGGCGGGCCGCCCGTGACCGAGTTCTCCTTCACCTGCACCGGCGTGCGCGCCGACCGCTATGCCGCCGGACCGACCCTCGTCTTCCGGCTGCGCATCACGGCCTCCGGCGACACGCCCGTGCACGCCCTCGCACTGCGCTGCCAGATCCGCATCGAACCCGCCCGCCGCTCCTACGGGCCCGCCGAGGCCGACGGCCTGACCGACCTCTTCGGCGAGCGCTCCCGCTGGGGCAGCACCCTGCACCCGGTGCAGTTCGCCCAAGTGCCGTTCATGGTCTCGGCGTTCACCGGCGAGACCGACGCCGACCTCGTCGTCCCCTGCACCTACGACCTGGACATCGCCGCGACCCGCTACCTCGACGCCCTCACCGACGGCGAGGTCCCGCTGCTGATGCTGTTCTCCGGCACGGCCTTCACCGGAACCGGCGGCTTCCAGGTCGAGCCCGTCCCCTGGGACCGGGAGGCGGCCTTCCGGATGCCGGTCACTGCCTGGCGGGAGATGGTCGAGCAGCACTTTCCCGGCTGCGGCTGGATCCGGCTGCCCCGCGACACCATGGACGCACTCCTCGCCTACCGCTCGCGCCACGCCCTGCCCTCCTGGGAGGCGACCGTCCAGGCACTGCTGGACCTGGACCGGGCCGAGCCGCCCTCGCACGACCCGCTGCGCGCCCTCACCGCCACCACCGGAAGGACCGATCCGTGACCGTGACCGCGTTCGCCCCCGAGACGGAGGAGCGCTTCGCCCTCGCCCGGCAGGTGGCCGACGCCGTCCTCTTCGAGGGCTATGTGCTCTATCCCTACCGCGCCTCGGCGGCCAAGAACCGACTGCGCTGGCAGTTCGGAGTGCTGGTGCCGCCCGGCTGGGGCACCGAGTGCGAGGAGCACGACTTCCAGCACACCGAATGCCTGATGGAACCGAGGAAGGGCGCGACCCTCTCGGTCGAGGTGCGCTTCCTGCGCGCCCGGCGCCGCACGGTGCAGCGCGCCTGCCCCGACGGCGGCTTCGAGACGGTCGCCGAACTCCGCCTGGACGACCGGGTACTGGTCCCGTGGGACGAGGGCGCCGAGGAGCGCGTCGAGGTCGTCGTACCGGTCGACGAGCTGCTCGGCGACGGCGTTGCCCACCCCTTCCGGCTCCCCGCCGGCGAGGACATCGAACCGGTCCTGGACTCCGCCGGCCATCCCGTCGGCAGGCTCGTCCGGCGGTGGGAGGAGAGCACCGGCACCATCCGGCTGTCCGCCCGTGAACTCGACGGCCCCTACCGGACCCTGCGGCTGACCGCCGTCGTAGAGAACACCAGCGACTGGACACCTCCCGAGGGCCGCGCCGCGGACCGGGATGCGGCGCTGGCGCACTCCCTGGTGGCCACCCACCTCCTCATGGCCCTCAGTGCCGGATCGTTCCTGTCGATGACCGATCCCCCCGAGTGGGCCAAGGGCGCGGTCGCCGCCTGCCGCAACCTGCACACCTGGCCCGTACTCGCCGGCGAACCCGGCCGCACCGACCTCGTGCTGTCCTCACCGATCATCCTGGAGGACCACCCGGCCATCGCCCCGGAGAGCCCCGGCGCCCTCTACGACGCCACCGAGATCGACGAGATCCTGGCGCTGCGCACCGCCGCGCTCACCGACGAGGAGAAACGCGAGGCACGGGGCACCGACGAGCGGGCGGCCGCCGTGATCGACCTGGCGGACTCGATGCCGCCGGAGGTGCTGGAGCGGCTGCACGGGGCGGTGCGCGGTCTGCGGGAGATCACCGGTGACGGCGGTGGAGGCTTCCCCGACGAGTACGGCGTGCAGCGCCCCGACACCCCCTGGTGGGACCCGGCGAGCGACGCCGGATTCGACCCCGAGCACGACCGGGTGATCGTGGACGGCCGGTCCGTGGGCAAGGGAAGCCGCGTCGAACTGCGCCCGGGCCTGCGCCACACGGACGCCCAGGACCTGTTCCTCCAGGGGCGCACCGCGACCGTCGAGGCGGTGCTGCACGACGTCGACGGCACGGTGCACCTCGCGGTGACCGTCGAGGGCGACCCGGGCGCGGACATCCGCCGCGAGCAGGGCCGCTACCTGTACTTCCAGCCGGACGAAGTCGCACCCCTCGAGGACCCGTCATGAACCGGACCCTCGTCGCCGGCATCGGCAACATCTTCCTCGGCGACGACGGCTTCGGCGTGGAGACCGCCCGCCGCCTCGCCGAGCGCGAACTGCCCGCACCCGTCGAGGTCGTGGACATCGGGGTACGCGGGGTGCACCTCGCCTACCAGCTCCTGGACGGCTACGACACCCTCGTCCTCGTCGACGCCACCGCGCGCGGCGAAGCCCCCGGCACGCTGTACGTGATCGAACACGACATCGGCGGCCAGACCCCTTCGGCTGCTGCCCCCGCGCTGGACGGCCACCGGATGACCCCCGACGCCGTACTGGCGCTGCTGGGCACCCTGTGCGCCGGGACCGGCGCCCGGCCACCGCGCCGCGTCCTGGTGGTCGGCTGCGAACCGGCCTCGGTGCAGGAGGGCATCGGTCTCAGCGACCCGGTGTCCGACGCCGTGCCGGAGGCCGTCCGGCTGATCGAAGAGCTGCTGCGGAACGGCGAACCGTCCGTGGCCCAGGCCTCAACCGCTGAGGCTTCGACATGAGGAGAGACGGGATGAAGAAGATCGTCATCGGTGGAGCGGCCGTGGCCGCCCTGGTCGCCGTCTTCGCCGAGGTGTTTCCCGACCTGAGGCGCTACATGCGGATCCGACGGATGTGAACCGTGCGAAAGGCGGGCCGTGAAGTTGCGTCGAACGGCGTACCTGCCGGCCGGTGACGGCGTGCCGGGCCCTGCCACCAGACGGCGCGCGCCTCTAATGAAGCCCGGCGGGAGGCAGGCTGCGGAAGGACGGTGACCCATGCACGAGATGTCCGTCGCGCTGGCCGTCGTGGACCAGGTGGCAGAGGCCGCCACCCGGGCCGGAGGCGTCACGGCGGTGCGGTCGGTGCGGCTCCAGGTGGGCGAACTGGCAGGCGTCGTACCCGATGCGCTCGCCTTCTCCTTTGAACTCGCCTGCGCCGGAACCCTGTTGGAAGGCGCCGAACTCGTCACCGAAGCGGTGCCGGGGCGGGCCCGCTGCACGCCCTGCGCACACGAATGGGCCGTCGGCATGCCGCCCCGGCTCACCTGCCCCACGTGCGGCGGAACGCACACCGACCTGCTTGCGGGCCGGGAACTGCAGATCGTCGACGTGCACTGGGAGGACGGCAGCCCCGCACACCCGCCCGCCCGCGAACCGATCTCCGAGGAGCGCTGAACCATGTGCCGTGTCGTCGACCTGCGGCGGGCCGTACTCGCGAAGAACGACGCGAGCGCCCACGAACTGCGCGCCCACCTCGCGGCCCGGGGCACCGCGGTCGTCAACCTGCTGTCCAGTCCGGGCAGCGGCAAGACCGCGCTGCTGGAGAGCGAACTGCTGCGGGCACGGCAGCGGGCCGTTCCCGTCGCGGCGCTGAGCGCCGATCTGGCCACCGAGAACGACGCGGCGCGCCTGGCGCGTTCGGGAGTTCCGGTCAAGCAGGTCCTCACCGACGGCCTGTGTCATCTGGAAGCGGGGATGCTCGCCGGGCACCTGGACGGGTGGCTGCCCGACGACACCCGGCTGCTGTTCGTGGAGAACGTCGGCAACCTGGTCTGCCCGGCCTCCTACGACCTGGGGGAGACCCTGAGGGCCACCCTCGCCTCGGTGACGGAGGGCGAGGACAAGCCGCTGAAATACCCCACCGCCTTCGGCCTCGCGCACCTGGTCGTGGTCACCAAGACCGACATCGCCGAGGCCGTCGAGTTCGACGAGGCCGCATTCCGCGCCAATGTGGAGCAGGTCAACCCCGGAGTCGAAGTGGTCCTGACCTCGGCACGCCGCGGGCAGGGAATCGGCGAGCTGCTCGACCGGGCGCTGGCCGTCGCGGACGGCGCACCCGTCCATGCGCCGGTCATGGCCCGGCAGCCGCACCCCCACGGCCACACCCACGCGCACACCGAGGCCGCCGGCACGATGGCCCACAGCCACTCGTGAGCGGCCCGCGGGTTACGGCCGCCGTCGCCGAGGACACCGTGCGACGCCGCCGGGTCACCGTGCGCGGAGTGGTGCAGGGCGTGGGCTTCCGGCCCTACCTGTACGGCCTCGCCACCGATCTCGCCCTGGTGGGACACGTCACCAACACCCCGGAGGGCGTCGTCGTCGAGGTCGAGGGCACCGACACGGCCGTGGCCCGGTTCTGCGACCGCATCGCCGCCCAGGCACCCCCGCTGGCCCGCGTGGACTCCGTCCACCACCGGGACATGCCTCCCGCGGGCGGCAGCGCGTTCACCATCCTCACCTCCCGCACCGGCGGACCCGCCCGCACCCTGGTCTCCCCGGACTCGGCCACCTGCGCCGACTGCCTCGCCGAGCTGGCCGACCCGGCGGACCGGCGCCACCGTCACCCGTTCGTCAACTGCACCCACTGCGGCCCGCGCTTCACGATCGTCACCGGCGTGCCCTACGACCGGGCCAACACCACCATGACCGGCTTCGCGATGTGCCCCGACTGCGCCCGGGAGTACGCGGATCCGGCCGACCGCCGCTTCCACGCGCAGCCCGTCGCCTGCCCGGCCTGCGGGCCGCGGCTGCGGTTGGTCGTCGCCCGGGACGCGGGACTTGAGGATGTCGACGGGGTGGACCCGGTCACCGAGGCCCGGGCCCTGCTGGCGCGGGGCGCGATCCTCGCCGTGAAGGGCCTGGGCGGCTACCACCTGGCCTGCGACGCCACCAACCAGACGGCGGTCGACCTCCTGCGGCGCCGGAAGGCGCGCGGGGACAAGCCGTTCGCCGTGATGGCCAGGACCGCCGACGACATCCAGCACCTCGTCCGGCTGAGCCCCGCGGAACGGAGCCTGCTCGAAGGCCGGGCCAGGCCGGTCGTCCTGATGAGGCGACGTCACGCGGTCGGGGGTCCCCGGCCCGCTGCGGCCGTCGCGCCCGGCAGCCCCGACCTCGGCGTGATGCTGCCGTACACGCCCCTGCACCATCTGCTGCTCGGCCTGCCCGGCGACCCGGACGGCCCCCGGCTGCTCGTCATGACCAGCGGCAACCTCTCCGGTGAACCGATCGTCACCGACGACACCGAGGCGCTGGAACGGCTCGCGCACCTGGCCGACGCCTGGCTCGCCCACGACCGGCCGATCCACGTCCCGTGCGACGACTCCGTGGTCCGCGTCTGCGACGGTCAGCCGCTGGTGATCCGCCGCTCGCGCGGATACGCCCCCTTGCCGCTCTGCCTCCCGCTGCCCGTGCGACCGGCCCTCGCCGTCGGCGGAGACCTGAAGAACGCCTTCTGCCTGGGGACGGGCCGCCAAGCCTGGCTGTCGGCGCACATCGGCGACATGGACGACGTCGGCACGCAGCGAGCCTTCGAGCACGCCACGACGCAGCTGGAGTCCATCACCGGGGTGCGGCCCGAGACCCTGGTGGCCGACCGGCATCCCGGCTACCGATCCGTTGCATGGGCCGACCGGAACGCGGCACACCGCCCCGTCGTGCGCGTCCAGCACCATCACGCGCACGTCGCCGCCGCGATGGCCGAGCACGGGCTGGACGGCACCCGGCCGGTGATCGGCGTCGCCTTCGACGGCACGGGCCACGGCGACGACGGCGCCATCTGGGGCGGGGAGTTCCTGCTCGCCGACTACGACGGCTTCAGCCGGTTCGGGCACCTCGCCTACGTCCCGCTGCCCGGCGGCGACGCCGCGGTGCGCCGGCCGTACCGCATGGCGCTGGCCCATCTGCGGGCGGCCGGGATCGGCTGGGCGCACGACGTCGCCTGTACGACCGCCTGCCCGCCCGACGAACTGCGTGTCCTGGCGCGGCAGTTGGAGCGCGACCTGAACTGCGTCCCCACCTCCAGCATGGGCCGGCTCTTCGACGCCGTGTCCTCTCTCGCCGGGGTGTGCCACCGCGCCGGATACGAGGCACAGGCCGCCGTCGAGCTGGAGGCCGCGGCGCTGCGCGCACCCGCCGACGACACCACCGCGTACGACTTCGCCCTGCACGCCTCGCAGGACAACGGGAGCGGCGTCGTACGGGCCGACCCGGCACCCGTACTCGCGGCGATCGTCGCCGACCTGCGCGCGGGCGTCGAGCCGGCCCTGGTCGCGGCTCGCTTCCACCGGGCCGTGACCGGCCTGGTGCACCGGATGTGCGCGCGGGCGCGAGAGCGGCACGGGCTGGACACGGTCACCCTGACGGGAGGCGTGTTCGCGAACACGCTGCTCTCCTCGGCCTGTGCCGCCACCCTGCGCGCGGACGGCTTCACGGTCCTGCGGCACCACCTGGTGCCGCCCAACGACGGCGGCCTGGCCCTGGGCCAGCTGATGGTGGCCGCCCGAGCCACGCCCACCGACTGAGCAACGCGCGACACCACAGCGAGGAGAGGTTCATGTGCCTGGCGGTACCCGGCAGAGTGCTGGACATCGAGGAACGGGACGGCACCCGGATGGCCACCGTCGACTTCGGCGGCGTGGTCAAGGAGGTGTGCCTGGAGTACCTGCCCGACCTTGAGGTCGGCGAGTACGCCATCGTCCATGTCGGGTTCGCCCTGCAACGACTGGACGAGGAGTCGGCGCGGCAGACGCTCGAACTCTTCGCGGAACTCGGCATGTTGCAGGAGGAGTTCGGCGACGCCTGGGAGATGGCGGCGGCGGAGGCGGGCGTGGAGACGGTGGAAGAGGGGCGCAAGTAGTGAAGTACATCGACGAGTTCCAGGACCCGGAGCTGGCCCGCCGGCTCCTCGACGACATCCACGCCACGGTGACCAGGCCGTGGGCCCTGATGGAGGTGTGCGGAGGGCAGACGCACAGCATCATCCGGCACGGCATCGACCAACTCCTGCCGGATCAGGTCGAGTTGATCCACGGCCCCGGCTGCCCGGTGTGCGTGACCCCGCTGGAGGTCATCGACAAGGCGCTGGAGATCGCCTCCCGGCCGGAGGTGATCTTCTGCTCCTTCGGTGACATGCTGCGTGTGCCGGGCACCGGACGGGACCTGTTCCAGGTCCGCGGCGAAGGCGGCGATGTACGCGTCGTCTACTCGCCCCTCGACGCGCTGCGGATTGCGCAGCAGAACCCGGACCGCGAGGTGGTGTTCTTCGGCATCGGCTTCGAGACGACGGCGCCACCCAACGCCATGACGGTCCATCAGGCCAGGAAGCTGGGCATCCGGAACTTCAGCATGCTGGTGTCCCACGTCCGCGTACCGCCCGCCATCGAGGCGATCATGTCGTCGCCGAGCTGCCGGGTGCAGGGCTTCCTGGCGGCCGGGCACGTGTGCAGCGTGATGGGGGTGGGGGAGTACCCGGAACTGGCGGAGCGCTTCCGTGTTCCGATCGTCGTGACGGGCTTCGAGCCACTGGACATCCTGGAGGGCGTGCGCCGGGCCGTCCGTCAGCTGGAACACGGCGAGCACACCGTCGACAACGCCTACGCCCGCGCCGTCCGCCCCGAGGGCAACCCCGCCGCCCGGGCCATGCTGGAGGACGTCTTCGAGGTCACCGACCGCGCCTGGCGCGGCATCGGAGTGATCCCCGACAGCGGCTGGCGGTTGGCGGCGAAGTACCGCGACCACGACGCCGAGCACCGCTTCCCGGTCGGCGGCATCCGGACCGCGGAACCCGCCGAGTGCCGCAGCGGCGAGGTCCTGCAGGGCCTGCTCAAGCCGCACGAGTGCGAGGCCTTCGGCACCCTGTGCACCCCGCGCACCCCGCTGGGAGCCACCATGGTCTCCAGCGAGGGCGCCTGCGCGGCGTACTACCTCTACCGGCGGCTGGACATGCCCACCACCACGACCCGGGAGGCGACCCCCGTTGTCTGACACCACTGATCTCCACGCCCTCGACATCGAGGGGTGGACATGTCCGGCACCCCTGCGCGACCGCCCCCGGGTCGTCATGGGCCACGGCGGCGGCGGAGTCCTGTCCGCCGAATTGGTCCAGCAGATCTTCGCCCCGGCTTTCGGCGGCGAGGTGCTCGCCCAACTGGGTGATGCCGCCGTCGTCTCCCTGGGCGGCGCCCGGCTGGCGTTCTCCACCGACTCCTACGTGGTACGGCCGCTGTTCTTCCCCGGCGGCAGCATCGGCGACCTGGCGGTCAACGGCACCGTCAACGACCTCGCCATGAGCGGCGCCCGCGCCGCCTACCTCTCCTGTGGCTTCATTCTGGAGGAGGGCGTGGAGCTGGACGTGGTCACGCGGGTGTCCGAGGCGATGGGTGCGGCCGCGCGCACCGCCGGTGTGGAGGTGGCCACCGGCGACACCAAGGTGGTGGAGGCCGGCCACGGCGACGGCATCTTCATCAACACGGCGGGTATCGGGCTCGTCCCGGCGGGCGTCGATCTGCGTCCTCAGCGGGTCGTCCCCGGCGACGTCGTGATCGTCAGCGGTGCCATCGGCGTCCACGGGGTGGCCGTGATGAGCGTGCGCGAGGGCCTGGAGTTCGGGGTGGAGATCGCGAGCGACTGCGCGGCGCTGGGCGGTCTGGTCGAGGCCATGCTCGCCGTCACGCCGGATCTGCACGTGCTGCGCGACCCCACCCGAGGAGGCCTGGCGGCCGCGCTCAACGAGATCGCGCAGGCCTCCGGCACGGGTGTCGTCATCCGGGAACGCGACATCCCCGTCCCGACGGCCGTGGCCAACGCCTGCGCCATCCTCGGCCTGGACCCCATGTACATCGCCAACGAGGGAAAGCTGGTGGCCTTCGTCCCGCGCGAGCACGCCGACGCGGTCCTCGAGGCGATGCGCGCTCATCCTCGGGGCGCGGACTCCGTGATCATCGGTGAGGCCGTCGAGGCACATCCCGGCATGGTGGTGGCCCGCACCGGCCTGGGCGGAACGCGGGTGGTCGATCTGCCGATCGGCGAGCAACTGCCGCGGATCTGCTGACAGGGGCGTCGCTCGTCGCTCGGCTCGAAGCCGTCCGTCCCGGCGTCGCCCGGACCGTCAACCCGGTCGGCGCCCGGACTTCGGGTCCTGCGGGTCCACGCCGGTCGTGGCAGAAGCGTCCTTGGTGCCGCTGGGACGCTGGGAGCGGCCCTTGCGTCCGGTGTCGCGCCTGCCCTTCTCGTCCGCGTCGCCGTACTGCTCACCGCTCGCACCGCTGCTCTTCGCCGTGTCGCCCGGAACAGACTTCGTCTCCTCCGGGGACTTCGTCCGGCCCCGGCCTCTTTCGCCGGCCTCGGCGGCACGGAAGGAACGGCGGGCGCTCGGGTTGTCCTGCTGTTGCGTCTCATCCACATCGGGAGACCAGCCGTGCTGCCCGGTGCCCTGGTGACGGCTGGGGCCCTTGCCGTGCGGTGGCTGGGAGGAACGTGGTTTCTTCGACATGGTCCGATCTGCCTTTTCATGGTCAGAGGGGGACGCCGGGCACGCACGCCCATGTGAGTAAATTATTCCTCTTTGCTGCATTTCCAGCACTTTGGGGCTATTCCGTTCCGGCTGAGTGGTCGAAGACTGGTAACTCCGGGCCTGCGGGTCGATCCATGAGGTGGATGGAATTCCTCAGGCCCTTCAAGCGCTGATGCAGTCACGAAGGCTGGGAGCCTGTGATGGACGGGCGAGCAGCTTCGGTGACCGAGACAGCAGAAATGGGAGGAGCCGACGTGGCAGTGCAGACACAGAGGGCCGTGCTGGCGGGCGGATGCTTCTGGGGAATGCAGGATCTGATCCGCCGGCTTCCGGGGGTCACGGCGACCCGCGTCGGATACACCGGGGGTGACGTGCCGAACGCGACGTACCGCAATCACGGCACGCACGCGGAGGCCATCGAGATCCTCTACGACCCCCAGCAGACCGACTACCGTGCGCTCCTGGAGTTCTTCTTCCAGATCCACGACCCGAGCACCAAGAACCGCCAGGGCAACGACATCGGCCTGAGCTACCGCTCGGCGATCTACTACGTGGACGACGAGCAGAAGCGGATCGCCGAGGACACCATCGCGGATGTCGACGCATCCGGGCTGTGGCCGGGCAAGGTCGTCACCGAGGTCGAGCCGGTCGGCCCCTTCTGGGAGGCCGAGCCCGAGCACCAGGACTACCTGGAGCGTTACCCCGACGGCTACACCTGCCACTTCCCGCGCCCGGGGTGGCGGCTGCCGGCCCGCGCGGAGGGCTGACAACGGCGAAGTCCTGGCACACGCCTCGCCCGGGTCGCCTGCGCGGCCGGGCGGGGTGGCTTTACGGCCGGGCTGCCTACCCGATTGCGCGTGTTGCCCGTCTGCGGACGACCGAGACGGGCAAGGGGAGAGCCCGACAGCCGCCGGGGCCTTGCCAGCGTCCCGGCCTGTCACAGGCGATCGGCGTCCGTCGGCACGCCGAGCAAGATGCGACCGGTCGTCTCCCAAGTGGTCGGGCTGACCTGGCTGGAGCGGTGACGGCGCTCGCCTCCCAGAAGCGGCCCTGCAGCGGCGAGTCGTCGTAGAGCGCCGACGCGCCGCCGAGGTCGTACATCGTCCGGACGACCTCGGCGGAGGTGCGCGCCGCGTGTGTCGCTGCCAGGCGCAGAGCGGTGCGTTGATCGAGGGTGACCGTGCCGTCGAGCGCTGCGCAGTAGTCCGGACTCCCCCGGCGCCTCGACCAATTCGTGCGCCAGGCGGCTGGCGCTGTTACTAAAGAATCAAGTGTTTCTTTTCCGGTGCTCTGCCAAGCGTCGTTCATCTGCGGAGGCGTGGGTGAACACGGAACCACCTCGCATCCAGGGGCCACTTCCGGGGCAGCCGACACACATGCCCCGGAGCACAAGGGAGGCGCCCACCCATGACCGAAGAGCAGGCGGCGGCTGAGCAGCAGCAGACCGAGCACGGACCGACAGAGATCACCTACTCCGAGCAGTTCTATCCGGCGCGGCCCCGGGCCCTGCGCCCGCGCGCACGACTGAGGCCGCAAGGGCAGCCGTCGCAGCGGGAGCGAGGCGGAGAACCGGACGGCACCAACCCCGACTACGTGGCCTGGCTGCGGCACCACTCGATGCTGCAGGACGCCCGCGACCTCTCCGTCCAGCTCACCGGCCAGGGCAGCATGTGGCAGAACCCCTTCGCACGCCCCGACCCCAAGGCCGCCGTCAGCACGGCCCCGGTGTGGTTCACGGCGTATCCCATCTCCCTGGTCACCCGCCCCGGCCACAGCTTCCTCGGCACCCTGGCCGATCCCGACCTGTGGCGCGTCTTCTCCGACATCGGCATCCGCGCCGTGCACACCGGGCCGGTCAAACGGGCCGGCGGCATCTGGGGCTGGGACCCCACCCCGAGCGTCGACGGTCACTTCGACCGCATCAGCACCGCCATCGACCAAGCCTTCGGGACTGAGGACGACTTCCGGCGCATGTGCGAGGTGGCCGCCGACCACGACGGCACGATCATCGATGACGTCGTGCCCGGCCACACCGGCAAGGGGCCCGACTTCCGCCTCGCCGAGATGAACGTCGACGACTACCCCGGCATCTACCACATGGTCCAGATCGCACCGGAGGACTGGCACCTGCTGCCCGAGGTGCCACCGGGCCGCGACTCGGCCAACCTCGACACCGAAGCCGAAGAGGCACTGGCAAAGGCCGGATACATCATCGGCCGCCTGCAGCGGGTGATCTTCCATGACCCCGGCGTCAAGGACACCAACTGGAGTGCGACGCGCGAGGTCGTCGGGCCGGACGACGTCCCCCGGCGCTGGGTCTATCTGCACTACTTCAAGGAGGGCCAGCCGTCCATCAACTGGCTCGACCCCACCTTCGCCGGCATGCGGCTCGTGATCGGCGACGCGCTGCATTCCCTCGGCGACCTCGGTTCCGGGGCGCTGCGCCTGGACGCCAACGGATTCCTCGGCGTGGAGAAGAGCGCCGAGGGCCTGCCGGCCTGGTCGGAGGGACACCCGTTGTCGGAGGCCGCCAACCAGCTGATCGCCAGCATGGTGCGCAAGATGGGCGGCTTCACCTTCCAGGAGCTGAACCTGACCGTCGACGACATCAGGATCACCTCCGAGGCCGGCGCCGACCTGTCGTACGACTTCGTCAACCGACCCGCCTACCACCACGCGCTGGCCACCGCCGACACCGAGTTCCTCAGGCTGACCCTCAACATCGCCCTGCAGAGCGGCGTGGCGGCCGCCAGCCTCGTGCACGCCCTGCAGAACCACGACGAACTCACCTACGAGCTGGTCCACTTCGCCACGCTGCACAAGGACGAACGCTTCACCTACCACGGCGTCGACGTCACCGGCGGCCAGCTCGCCGAGCACATCCGCGCCGAGCTGGTGCAGACCCTGACCGGGCCCGACGCGCCCTACAACGCCATCTTCACCACCAACGGGATCGCCTCGACCACGGTGTCCGTCATCGCCGCCGCTCTCGGGCACACCACGCTCGACAACCTCACCGCCCAGGACGTACGGGAGATCAAGCGGGCCCATCTGCTCCTGGCCATGTTCAACGCCCTGCAACCCGGGGTGTTCTCGCTCTCCGGGTGGGATCTGTGCGGCCTGGTCACGCTGCCGCGCGAACGCGTCGGACATCTGCTGGCCACCGGCGACACCCGCTGGATCCACCGGGCCGCGTACGACCTGATGGACTACCAGCCGGAAGCGGCCGCATCCGGTTCAGGCATGCCGAAGGGGCACAGTCTCTACGGCAGCCTGCCTGCCCAGCTCGCGGATCCCAACTCCTTTGCGTCCAGCCTGAAGCACCTGTTGCAGGTGCGTGAGGAAACCGGGATTGCCACGGCCGACCAAGTGGAGATCCCTCCTGTTCCGCACCCCGCGCTGCTCGTCATGGTCCACCGCATCGGTGAGAGCGGGCAGACGCAGGCGACCGTACTCAACTTCGGCTCCGCGCCCGTGGCGGGCGCCGTGGCCTCGGAGCACTTCCAGCCCGGCGCGAGGGCCTACGACGCCCTGACCGGCAGAGAGGTCGGCGTGGTGGACGACATGCACGCCTTGTACGTCGAACTACCCGGCCACGACGGCTTCTGCGTGCTCTTTCAGTGAGGGGCCCGTGCGATGCCGGGCAGCCCGCCCATTTATCAGGTCAAGCGTCCCGGACTCTTGACTCGGAAGGCGCCTCCAGCGATCCTCTCCCATGCATTGTGCGGGCCATGACAACCCCATGGGTCGGTCAAGCCCGCCATCCCTGCCGACCGAGGGACGTGGGCCGTGACGCTGACTCGACGCTGGTACCGCAGACGCAAGAACGTCACCGTGCTGTCGCTGCTGTTCCTGGTGCTGGCCATGACCCTTGGCCCCGCACCGAGTTCGGCCGCCGCCGGCGACTGGTGGATCCCCACCGCACGCCCCAACCCCGACTCGCAGATCGACGTCACCGGCGAACCGTTCACCGGCACCAACTCCGCAGGCGAAGTACGCGGGTTCGTCGACGCACACAACCACCTGTTCTCGAACGAGGCCTTCGGCGGACGGCTGATCTGCGGCAAGGTGTTCTCCGAGGCGGGGGTCGCCGACGCCCTCAAGGACTGTCCCGAGCACTACCCCGACGGCACACTCGCGATCTTCGACTACATCACCCACGGCGGCGACGGGAAACACGACCCGGTCGGCTGGCCCACCTTCAAGGACTGGCCGGCGTACGACTCGATGACCCATCAGGCGGACTACTACGCCTGGGTCGAGCGGGCCTGGCGCGGCGGGCAGCGGGTGCTCGTCAACGACCTCGTCACCAACGGCGTGATCTGCTCCGTCTACCCCTTCAAGGACCGCAGCTGCGACGAGATGACGTCGATCCGGCTGCAGGCGAAGCTGACGTACGACCTCCAGGCCTACATCGACAAGATGTACGGCGGCACCGGCAAGGGCTGGTTCCGGATCGTCACCGACAGCGCCCAGGCCCGTGAGGTCATCAAGCAGGGCAAGCTGGCCGTCATCCTGGGCGTCGAGACCTCCGAGCCGTTCGGCTGCAAGCAGATCCTGGACATCCCGCAGTGCAGCAAGGCCGACATCGACAAGGGACTCGACGAGCTGTACGCGCTGGGCGTGCGCTCCATGTTCCTGTGCCACAAGTTCGACAACGCGCTGTGCGGCGTGCGCTTCGACTCCGGCGCCCTCGGAACGGCCATCAACGTCGGGCAGTTCCTGTCGACCGGAACCTTCTGGCAGACCGAGAAGTGCACCGGCCCGCAGCACGACAACCCCATCGGCACCGCGTCCTCCGCAGCGGAGGAGGACCTGCCGGCCGGCGTGGACGTCCCCTCGTACGACAGCGACGCCCAGTGCAACAAGCGCGGGCTCACCGACCTCGGCGAGTACGCGGTGCGCGGCATGATGCAGCGCAAGATGATGCTGGAGATCGACCACATGAGCGTCAAGGCGGTCGGCCGGGCCCTCGACATCTTCGAGGCCGCCTCCTACCCCGGCGTCATCTCCTCGCACAGCTGGATGGACCTGAACTGGACCGAGCGGGTCTACTCCCTCGGCGGCTTCGTCGCCCAGTACATGCACGGCTCGCAGGCGTTCGCCGCGGAGGCGAAGCGCACGGACGCGCTGCGCGACAAGTACAACGTCGGCTACGGCTTCGGAACCGACTTCAACGGCGTCGGCGACCATCCCGCCCCGCGCGGCGCGGACGCCGCCAACAAGGTCACGTACCCCTTCAAGACGGTGGACGGCGGCTCGGTCGTCGACAAGCTGACCACCGGCGAGCGCACCTTCGACTTCAACACCGACGGCGGCGCCCATGCCGGACTGATCCCGGACTGGATCGAGGACATCCGGCTGGTCGGCGGCCAGGACGTGGTCAACGACCTCTTCCGCGGCGCCGAGTCCTACCTCGACACCTGGGGAGCGAGCGAGCAGCACCAGGCGTCGGTCAACCTCGCCAAGGGGCGGACGGCGACGGCCGGTTCGTCCGAGTCCAACCCCTTCACCAGCTACCAGCCGGGGCGGGCCGTCGACGGCGACAGCGGCACCCGGTGGGCCAGCGACTGGAGCGACGACCAGTGGTGGCAGGTCGACCTGGGCGCCACGAACCGGGTCGGGCGCGTCACCCTGGACTGGGAGCGGGCATACGGGAAGTCGTACCGCATCGAGCTGTCCACCGACGGCACGAACTGGCAGACCGTCTGGTCCACCACCTCCGGCGACGGCGGCCTGGACACGGCCAAGTTCACCGGCACACCGGCCCGCTATGTTCGCGTTCACGGCCTCGACCGCGGCACCGACTGGGGATACTCGCTCTATGAAGTGGGCGTCCACAGCGCCTGATCGAGGTCACGACAGCCGAGGACACACATGGCACGCATGCCGTCGGCGGAGCGGCGCAGACAGCTGACGGAAGCGGCGATCAGGGCGATGGCCCGGGACGGCGTCGCCAAGACGACGACCCGGTCCATCGCCGCCGAGGCGGGCGTGTCCCTGAGCGTCTTCCACTACTGCTTCGACTCCAAGCAGGCTCTGGTCGAGTCGGTCATCACCACCCTCACCGACCACTCCGTGACCGTGGTCAAGCAGGCCCTGCGCCCCCGGGCCACCCTCGTGGACACCGTCCGGGCGGGCTTCCAGGCCTACTGGGACCATGTCCGCGCCCATCCCGACGAGCACATGCTGACGTACGAACTGACGCAGTACGCCCTGCGCGAGCCGGGGTTCGAGCACCTGGCCCGGCGCCAGTACGAGTTGTACGGCGAGGCATACGCCGAGCTGATCGGCGGGCTGCGCGACAGCATGGACCTCCAACTCCGGGTGCCCGTCGCAGCGTTGGCCCGCTATCTGGCCGCCATGACCGACGGGCTGACCCTCAACTACCTCGTACTCGGCGACGAGTCCGCCTGGACCGACATCCTGGAGACAGTCACGGCCCATGTCGCCGGGCTGGTCCAGGACGACGTCGAAGGGTGACAGCCGACGGGGCTGCCGGACCTCCCCTGGCACCGTCATGCGATCCGTTCACCGCCGGAAAGGCGGCCAGAGCGCGAGCGGTCGAATCCGGATGCGCTGTTGTGCGGGGTAGTTGCATACTCACCGCATGGCCTTGTTCTCTGGTCGGTTCCGGGATCCGCGCAGCACCGAGTACGACTTCATCAGCTTGATCCTTGTGCGGTGCCCCGGGTGCGAGAAGGCCGCCCGTGTCGTTCCGGCGCCCGAAGACTCCGACCCCGGGGGCCGGATTCTGTTCCGGCCCCGACGCCTGGTCTGTCATGGCTGTGGACTGTCACGGGTGTGGAGCGGCCGTCTTGTCACGCTCTCTCGCAGCACAGCTCAACCGGCGACCGATCCGTACTTCGGCATGCCGCTGTGGCTCCAGGTCGAGACCCGGCACGGCTGGTTGTGGGCGTACAACCTCGAACACCTCGACCTGATCCATCGCTTCGTCCAGGCATCGCTGCGGGAGCGAGCACCCTGGTACGACACCGGACAGAAGATGACTCTGGTGGCCCGCCTTCCGGCCTGGATCAAGAGAGCGAAGAACCGGGACGAGGTCCTGCGTGCCGTCAGTCGGATCCATGCCTCACTGGTTGCCGCCTGACCTGCATGCCGGCGACCGAAACACCAGCCTCGCCCGCCTGCTGCGCGAGCGTCGACTGTCCACGGTCCTCCATCACGACCTGCGCCAGGACATGCGCCGCGCCTGCCGGATCGTCATGCGCGCCCACAAGGCCCTGCCCGACGACGGCCCCGCCCTGCCGTCCGCGATCCAGGTGGTCACGCCGTTCAACTTGCCGCAGTCGGCTTGACCGTTGACATCGGTCCACGAACGATGCCTCGTAAAGATCGTCCCCGGACCGTTGATCCTGGGAAGACAGCTCCGTTCCTGAGTCGTTGACTGCGATGGCGCGGTCGATGTGTGGCCATCCGGGTCGTGACCGTCCAAGGCATCCGAACGGGGAAGAGCGGTGATCACGCGATGAAGGCGGTGCGGTTCCACGAGTACGGCGAGATCGATGTGCTGCGGGTGGAGGAGGTGGAGCGGCCGGTGCCCGGCGCCGGGCAGGTGCTGGTCGAGGTCCGCGCGGCCGGGATCCAGCCCGGCGAGGTGATGATCCGAAAGGGCGCGCGGCACGACCGCTGGCCGGCGACGTTCCCCACCGGGCAGGGCAGCGACCTGGCCGGCGTCGTGGCGGAGGTCGGTCCGCAGGTGCGCGGCTTCGCGGTGGGCGACGAGGTCTTGGGCTTCACCCACAACAGGGCGAGCCAGGCGGAGTTCGTGGTGGTCGACGACGTGAACGTGGTCTCGCGCCCGCAGGGGCTGTCCTGGGACGTGGCCGGGTCGTTGTACGTGGCCGGTACAACCGCGTACGCCACCGTGTTCGCGGTGGACCCCGCGCCGGGTGACACGGTCGTCGTGGCCGGTGCGGCGGGCGGCGTCGGGTCTCTCGCCGTGCAACTCGCGCGGCGGCGCGGCGCCACGGTGATCGGACTGGCGAGCGAGCGGAACCACGCCTGGTTGAAGGAGCGCGGGGTCGTCCCGGTCGAGTACGGCCAGGACGTCACCGAACGGATCCGGCAGGCCTCCGGCGGAAGCATCGACGCGTTCATCGACACGTTCGGCGACGGCTACGTGGACCTGGCAGTGCAGTTGGGCGTGCGGCCCGAGCGGATCAACACGATCCGCGACTGGCAGGCCGCGGCCAGGGTCGGGGCGCGGACCTACGGAGAAGGCGCGGCGGCGTGCGCGGTCGTGCTCGGCGAGCTGGCCCGGCTTGCCGCGCGCGGGGAGTTGGAGGTGCCGATCGCCCGCACCTACCCGCTGGAGCGGGTGCAGGACGCGTTCCGCGAGCTGGAACGGGGCCACACCCACGGCAAGATCGTGCTCCGGCCTCAGGACTCCTGACCAACTGAGCTGCGGGCTTACGGGAAATGACGGAGTGTCGGCTTGCCGCAAGGTGCTGTGCGGGATCGTGCCGGCGGCGACTGCGGGACCGGCACGAGGCGGGAGCACGGCAACGTCCGCACGATTGCAGCCCGCGAGCTACCAGCCGCGGGGATGCTCCCTGGTGGACCGAGGCAAGACCGATGGCAAGCCCCGACGTCACCCAACTGATCGACCTGTCATCCAGGCCGTCCGTCCGGTCCGGCCGGTCCGGGCGCCCGACGCGGTCGCCCGCATGGGCGCCCGGGCCGGATCTACGCCATCGCGGCTTCGACGACGAAGCCGAGTCGTGGACGGCGTCATCGCGCTCCGTAACGGACTCTGCTAGGACTTTTTCGCCGCCCGGGCCCGGTGAGCCGCGACCGTCGTCCGGCTCGCGCACGCGTTGGAGCAGAACCGGCGGGTGCGGTTCCGTGACTGGTCCACGAAGTAGTTTCCGCACCCGGCCGCGGCGCACCGCCCCAGCGTCACCGAGGGGTCCCCGGCCACGACCAGGGCGAGCTTGGCTGCGATCAGCTGGCCGACCCAGCGCTTGGCCGGGGTGCCGTTGCGGCTGAAGTGGATGTGCCAGCCGCCGAGGCCGTCGTGGTCGGACAGGTGCATTTCCGGCGGATAGTCCCGCAGCAGGCGGTGTACGGCTTCGGGGGCGGTGCCGTCGACCGACTGTGCCAGGGCCGTGCGCACGAGGTCCGGCAGCTCGCCGTAGTCGCCGCCCGGCGGCGGAGTGACCTCGTGCTCCGCGAAGAACGCGGCGACCAGTTCGCCGTGCTGGTCGAGGGTCCCGGTATTGGCCAGCTCGACGGCCAGCCGCGTCACGTTCCCAATGTAGTCACCGTATTGCACTTGACCACCTACATCGCCGCTTCTTAATGTAGGCGCCATGATAGCTGATGACGCCTACGTGGCCCGTCGCCTGCAGCTGCTCGGGGAGTGGGACGCCGCGCTCGCCGTCCTGGGCCCGGACGGCGATCCCGAGCTGCGCGCGGAGATCGCCGTCGACCGCTGGTTCTTCCGGATCGAGGGCCATGAGGAGGCCGAGAAGGCGGTCGCCGCGCTCGATCCCGCATCGCCGACCGCGCACCTGCTCACGGCGCGACTGGCCTACAGCCGCCTGCTGTTCCAGCGCGAGGCCCGCGCCGACGACCGCGCCGTTGCCGAGGCCGGCTATCGCGCGGCGGTCGAGAGCGGCGACGAGAAGCAGCGCGCCTGGGCCGAGTACCACTGGGCCGTCCTGCTGGACAACATCGACGAGGACCCGGCCGGCGCCCTCCCGCTTTACGAGACAGCTCTCGAGATCGCGACGAAGCACGGCGACGCCTACTTCGAGTCCTACATCATCCGGCACCTCGCACCGCACAAGGAGCCCGCCGAGCGGATCGCGATGCTGCGCCGCTCACTCCACCTGCGCGCCGCGCTCGGCGCCCGGCCCCAGGCGGTCGCCGCGCAGGCTCTCCTCGCCGCCGGCCTCCCCGAAGACGACCCCGAGCGCGCCGAGCTCATGCGGACGTTCCGCGCGGGTGCGGAGGAACTGCGCATCGGCTGGCTCCTGTCGGAGGACTGATCCGCCGAGCGTCCCGGCCGCGATCAAAGTGCGCGCCGGGGCCGGCCGCCCCGGGCCTCGGCCATGGACCGTCCTCGATCGCTGAAGCCGATGCCGAGGCCGTCGCGGGGGTTCGCGGACACAGACGGCAGAGGAGATGGAACGGTACGAGGTCAGGGCAGTACGACGATCTTGCGTCCCTGGCCGGCGGCGAACTGTTCCAGTGCCTGCGGGTATTGGTCCAGCGGCAGTCGGTGGCTGATGAAGACCTGGGGATCGAGTACCCCGGTGGCGAACAGTTCCGCCGCCCGCTCGTAGCTGTGCAGGACCGCCATGGAGCCGGTGATGGTGATCTCCTGGTTGTAGATCCGGTACGGCGAGATGGTGGCCGTGGTCGCGTAGTCGGAGACACCGAACTGCAGGAAGGTGCCGACCTTGGCGACCCGATCCAGCCCGTCCTGGATGGCGGCGGCGTTGCCGGTCGCGTCGACCACCACGTCCCACCCGGCCGGTCGCCCCAACTCATCGGCGGAGAGGGCCGCTTGGGAACAGCCCAGCTTCTCGGCCGTGGCCAGCCGTTCCGGATTGATGTCGACGACGTCCACCGAGGCGGCACCGGTGCGCTTGGCGAGCTCCAGCATCATCAGGCCCATCGTCCCGCTGCCGTAGATCAGCACATGCGAGCCGAGCCTGCTGTTGAGCACGTCGTAGCCGCGTACGGCGCAGGACAGTGGCTCGATCAGGGCCGCGTCCTGGACGTCCACGTGCTCGGGCAGCCGTACGCAGTTGGCGACGGGTGCCACGGCGTACTCGGCGGCGCCGCCGGCGCGGGTCACGCCGATCGCCTGCCAGCGGTCGCAGAGGTTGTTGCGGCCGGCTCTGCAGTAGCGGCACTCGTTGCAGTACAGCGAGGGGTCGACGGCGACCCGGTCGCCGAGCGCGAGTTCGGTGACCTCGCTGCCGAGGCCGACGACCTCCCCGGCGAACTCGTGGCCCGGCACGACCGGCAGGGTCGGCGCGAACTCGCCCTGGAGGATGTGCAGATCGGTCCCGCACAGCCCGCAGGCCGCCACGTCGACCACGACCTCGCGCGGCCCGGGAGTGGGGTCGGGCACCGTGGTGACCGTGACCTTGCCGGGGGCTTCGATGACGACGGCTTTCACTTGACTGCTCCTAGGGACAGGCCGCGGACCAGTTTGTCCTGGGCGGCGAAGCCGGCGATGAGCACCGGCAGGGACACCAACGTGGCGGCGGCGCAGAGCCGGGCGAGGAAGAGGCCTTCGCTGGTGATGAAGCCGACCAGGAAGACGGGTGCGGTGGAGGCGTTGGTGGCGGTGAGGTTGACGGCGAACATGAACTCGTTCCAGCTGAAGATGAAGCAGATCAGTGAGGTGGCGGCGAGTCCGGGCATGGCGACGGGGGCGACGACGCGCCACAGGACGGTGAGGAGGTTGGCGCCGTCGACCTCGGCTGCTTCGAGGATTTCTTTGGGGACCTCGGCGAGGAAGGAGCGCATCATCCACACCGCGATGGGGAGGTTCATGGCGGTGTAGAGGACGATCAGGGTCCAGACGTTGTCCAGCATCCCGGCGTCCTTGACGATCAGGTAGACCGGCAGCAGGGCGGCGATGGCGGGCAGGAACTTGGTGGACAGGAAGAAGAACATCACGTCCGTCCACTTCTTGACCGGCTTGATGGACAGCGCATAAGCGGTCGGCACCGCCAGGGCGAGCACCAGCAGGGTCGAAATGACGCTCGCCATCGTCGAGTTGAGCAGGAAGGGCGTGATGTCCCGGCTGAAGAGCAGCTTGTACTGGTCGAAGGTGACGGGTGCGAAGAGGCTCGGCGGGTTGGTGGCGGCGTCGGCCTCCTGGTGGAAGGAGGTGAGGACCATCCAGGCCACCGGAGCGAAGAAGGCGAGCGTGGCGAGCCAGGCCACGAAGGTCCACATCGGCGACAGCTTCGGAGCACCGCCGTGGTCGTCGCGGCGCCGGATGAGCCTCTTGAGTCTGCTGCCGGGCACGGCTGTTGCCGCGTGAGCGGTCATCGGGAGACCTCCTCGCGGAACAGGGATGCGATGGTGCGCAGGGCGAAGGTGGCGATGACGATGGATCCGAGGACGACGACGACTCCGGCGGCGGCTGCCTGGCCGTATTCGTATTTGCGGAACATGGTCAGGTAGATCTCGTAGGGGAGGTTGGTGGTCTGGGAGCCGGGGCCGCCCTGGGTGATGGTGTAGACGGCGTCGAAGGTCTGGACGACGTAGATGGTGCCGAGCAGGACGCCGAGTTCGATGTACTGGCGCAGGTGGGGCAGGGTGATGTGGCGGAAGGTCTGCAGGGCGGTGGCGCCGTCCATGCGGGCGGCCTCCAGGACGTCGCCGGGCTGGGCCTGCAGTCCGGCGAGCAGGATCAGCATCATGAACGGGGTCCACTGCCACACCAGGGACACCACGACCGCGGGCATCGGATACGACGACACCCAGTCGATGGTGGGGCCGTTGGCGGCGCCGAAGAGGCGGTAGAGGGCGTTGAGGGTGCCGTTGAGCAGGCCGTAGTCGGGGTTGTAGATGGCGTGCTTCCACAGCAGGGCGGCCGCCACCGGCATGACCAGGAACGGGGCGATGAGCAGGGTGCGGGCCAGGCCGCGGCCGACGAAGCGGCGATCCAGCAGCATCGCCAGGCCCAACCCGAGGACGACGCTGATGATGACGACGGAGGCGGTGAGGACGACGGTGTTGAGGACCGCGTTGCGCAGGCGTTCGTCGGTGAAGACGAACTTGAAGTTGGCCAGGCCGACGAAGTGCCGCTCGCCCGGCTTGAGGATGTTCCACTGCAGGGTGGAGATGACGAGCGTTGCCACGAAGGGCAGCTGGGTGACGACGATCGTGAAGATCAGCGCAGGCAGCAGCGGGATCCGGCGCTTCCAGTTGCCGGCGCCGGTCGAGGTGCGCGGGCGGCTGGGCGGTGGTGCGGTCTGGGGCGGTGCGGTGAGTGTGGTCATGGATGGTTCCTCTGCCGGTGACGGCCGGGGTGGGGGAAGCGGTGCCCGGCCGGCGCGCACGCCGGCCAGGCAATGAAGGTCACTTCTGGTAGTTCTTGGCGACGTCCTCGGCGAGCTTCTGGCCGTCGTTCAGTGCCTTGTCCACGCTGGTCTTGCCGGCGATGGCGGCGGAGATCTCCTGGGTGACCTTGGTGCCCAGGTCCTGGAACTCCGGAATGGCCACGTACTGCACACCGACGGTCGGCCTCGGCTGGACGCCCGGGTTGGCCGGGTCGGCGCCCTCGATCGACTTCAGCGTGATGTCACCGAAGGATCCGGCGGCCTTCTGGTACTGCGGAATGGCGTAGGTGCTGGCCCGCTTCCCCGACGGGACACGCGCCCAGCCGAGCTTCTCGCCCACGAGCTGCTCGTACTTCTTGCTGGAGGCCCACAGCATGAACTTGGAGGCGGCGTCGGCGTTCTTGGTGGTCTTGGGCATCGCCCAGGCCCAACTCCACAGCCAGCCACTGCTCTTGGTGGCGACGGTGGGAGCGTAGGCGTACCCGACGTGGCCGGCGATCTTGCTGGAGTTCGGGTCCTCCAGGGATCCGGCGGCGCTGGTCGCGTCGTACCACATGGCGACCTTCTTCTGACTCATGGCGTTGAGGCACTCGGTGAAGCCGGACTGGGCCGCTCCCGCCTCGCCGTGCTTCTTGACCAGGTCGACGTAGAAGTTGGTCGCCTTCTTGAAGGCGGGGCTGTTGACCTCGGCCTTCCAGTCCTTGGTGAACCAGGTGCCGCCGAAGGTGTTGACCATGGTGGTCAGCGGCGCCCCGAGTTCACCCCAACCGGCAAGTCCGCGCAGGCAGATGCCGCGCATGCCCGGCTCGGCGCCGTCGACCTTGGCCGCGATGTCGGCGATCTGCTGCCAGGTCGGGTGCTCGGGCACCGTGACGCCCTTCGCCTTCATGACGTCCTTGTTGTACATGAGGAAGGACGACTCGCCGTAGAACGGCAGGGCGTAGAGCTTGCCGTCGGAGCCGGAGAGGGAGGTGACGATCGGCTTGAGAAGGTCGGCCTTGTCGAAGCTCGTGTCCTTGTCGGCGTAGGAGCCCAGTTCGTGCAGCCAGCCGTTCTTGGTCCAGATCGGTACCTCGTAGGCGCCGATGGTGGCGACGTCGTACTGGCCGGCCTGGGTGGCGATGTCCTGGGTGACCTTGTCGCGCAGCTCGTTCTCCGGCAGCACCGTGAAGTGCACCTTGATGCCGGTGTCCTTGGTGAAGGTGCTCTTGGTCAGCTTCGCGATGTCCTCCATCTGCGGGTTGCCGACCATCAGCACGTTGATGCTCTTGCCCCCGCCGCCGGAGCTCGAGGAACCACCTGCCCCGCTGCAGGCGACGAGCAGTGAGCCCGCGGCTGTTGCCGTCGCGAGGGTGTGGATCATTCTCCGTGTGCGCATGACTGACTCCAGGGGTGTTCGAGGGCATGGGGAACCAGGCCCCGGCCTTGCGGGATGGGATGTATGGGGGGAGGACTGCGGCTCAGGCCTGGATGACCTGGGGACCCAGCAGTGCGTAGCGGCGGGCCTCGGAACTGTGCAGTCCCGTATCGGTGACGATGGCCTCGAAGTCCGTGACCTGCGCGAAGCGGCAGAAGCTCACGGCACCGAATTTGGTGTGGACGCCGGAGAAGATCCGGCGTTCGGCGACTCGCATGACCTCGGCCTTGAGCGCGCCGACCGTGGGGTCCGGAGTGGTGAGTCCGTACTCGCGGGAGATGCCGTTCGCGCCGACGTACGCCAGGTCGATGGCGAAGCCGGCCAGCATGCGGGTGGCCCAGTGGTCGACGGTGGCCAGTGTCCCGCCGCGCACTCGGCCGCCGAGCAGCAGCACGTGGATGTTCTCGGCGGACGCCAGGGCGCCCGCGGTGGACAGCGAGGAAGTGACCACGGTCAGCGGTCGGTCGCGGGGGAGGGCGGCGGCGATGAGCTGCGGGGTGTAGCCCTCGTCGATGTAGACGGTCTCGGCGTCGCCCAGGAGGTCGGCCGCGGCGGCCGCGATCCTGGACTTCTCGGGGACGTGCAGGGTGGTGCGGACGGCGAGCGTGGTCTCGAAGCCCGCGCTCTCCACGGGATGGGCACCGCCGTGCGTGCGCCGGACCAGCCCGTGCCTTTCCAGCAGGTTCAGATCTCGCCTCACGGTCTCCTTGGAGACCTCGAGTTCGGCTGCGATCTTTCCGACATCCACGGATCCGTCACGACGTGCCGTATCCAGGATTCCGCGTCTTCGTTCCTCGGCGTCCACGGCGACACCTCCGTTTCACGGCTCCGCAAATTGGTGCCCGAGTGGGCGGCATTCCGGAGCCCGGCCCGTTCGGGCTCTGGTGGCCAAATTTGTACAAGCGGATTGCCATTACTGACCAGGCTCGTCGTAGCGCGGTTCGTGACCGAATATGCCCGTTTTCCGGAGCGAGGGGCCCTGGTTGAGGCGGTGGAGGGTCCGGGAGCGGGGACGCCGGTGCCTGTTGGCCGACTGAATTGCGCCCGCTTGTTGCCCGTTTTGCGGATGGATCAGGGACACCGGAGCGGAGCCGACGCGGAAATCCCATCGGCACTGCGCTCTGGGGAGGTGCGGATGCGGGCGGCTGGTGACCACGATCAGCGGCACCTTGCTGATCGTGGCCGCGGACGAACGCGGTGATGGACGTGCCGTTGGGTGGGGTGAATGGGACCGGGCCGGCTTGATGCGCACCGGCCGGGGCGCCGACTTTCCGCCGCCCGACGGACCAGGCGACCAGTCCTGTGATTTTGGGGGCGCGTCCTCTCAGCAGGTGCCGGCGGGAGGAGGGGCGGGTGAGTGGAGATCTCGCCGATCACAGTGGCTACTCTGGCGCCGTAAAAACCACAGTTGATCCAGGTCCGCGCGTGGGGAGAAAGCGAAAGAGATGGGCAAGATCACTGGCAGGACGGTTCTGATCGTCGGCGCCTCGTCCGGGATCGGAGCCGAGGTGGCCCGCCAACTGGCCCCGGGCGGCAACCGGCTCGTGCTGGTGGCGCGGCGGGCTCCCGAACTGGCCGGCGTGGCCGAGGCCGTTCGGGCCGCCGGCGGCACCTGCTTGGACATCGCAGCCGACGCCCTGGACGCGCAGGCGGCCGCCGATGTGGTGGCGTCCGCTGTCACGGCGTTCGGATCCGTCGACATCGCGCTGCTGAATGCCGGCCAGGGGCCGGACATGTCCATGGACGACGTCAGCACGGATGACGTCTCACGGATCATGGCGTTGAACTACGACGTCGTGGTCAACTACCTGATCCCCTTGATCAAACAGATGACGAGGCAGCCCCAGGGCGGCCTCATCGCCCACACCAACTCGCTGGCTGGACTGATGGGCATCCCACGGCAAGGCCCCTACTCGGCGGCGAAGGCAGCAGCGCGCACCCTGATCGACGCCGCGCGCGTTGAGCTTGCTCCGCAAGGCATACGGTTCACCACGATCCACCCCGGTTTCGTGGCGACCGAACGCGTCGGCACGGATGGACTGCCCAAGCCCTTCCAGATCGGCCAGGAACGCGCGGCTCGCTATGTAGTTCGCGCCCTGGAAAAGGAACCGGCCAACTCCCACTTTCCCTGGACCACTGCCACACTGGTCCGCGCGCTTCGTATCCTGCCCGCATCGCTGTCATCCCTGGTGCTGCGGGCCTTGGCCTCCCGGTGAGGTGAGCAACCGGGGCCCATGCGAATCACGGCGAGCAGTCTCCGGACAGCGAAAGCCGACCAGTACTCCAGCCGTAGATCGATACGGCCGTGGCGGCCGGCGGCGGATACGCGAGTTGGCAGGCCCGTCCTATTCGCGCAGTCCAGATACTGCTGCCTTTCCCTCCGCGCGGTCCGGGACAGTGCGGCCTCGGATTCCCCTCGAGAAAGACCATGACCGGGCGGATTGGTGCGAGGGGCAGCGAGAATCTCCTGCAGAAATGCGCACAGGGGAGGAGTTGGTCTGGGCGCGTGGCCGAACTCGCCCCGCCTCGACGGCAGTCCGTGTCCGGCCTTGGAGGAAGGCGGCCGCTCGGTGGAGTCCGTCACGGCCTGGCCGTGTTGCCGTGCGATGCCGATCAGGTCTGCCTGGGGCTGAGTCAGGAGACTCCTTCCTGGACCGCCCGATCGCCTGGCGCTGTGCGACGGCTGCCGCCAACTGCGGTGCCGCGAACTCGGTGCCGTAAGTGAACCGCAACAGAGGTTCGAAGGTCGCTGCCGCCTGTATGCCGGTGAAGTACAGGCCGGGCATGGGCGACTGCAGCCGCACCGCCGTGCACGGCGGCAGCCGGTCCAGAGCCGCGGCACCGCCAGCAGGCTGCTGCCACCATGCGGCATCTCGAAGCGGCATTTGGCCGGGGGATTCACCCGACCCGGTGATCGCTCAGATTGCGGTGTCGGGCGACTGCGGCCGGGTCCGGATCGTCTGCAGGCTGCGGCATTCCAGCCCTTCCCGGCTTGCAAGGAGACGTTGGACGGGCGGGTCGAACCGCAATTTCTTGCCGGGCGATTTGCACATGACTGATTACATTGTGCCCTTATGGCGGCTCGGGCGGTGCTTCCCGGCAACAGCCGCCCCGTGTCACGGACCGGGGCGGCGCTCATGGTGCTGCTTGCCGCGCTGATGCACCTGCTGGGATGCGCTCACGGTCCGGCCACTGCGGGAATGGGCCACGCAGACGCCATCCATGTCGTCCCCGTGGCCACCGGGCAGGCGTCCGCACCTGCCGACCGCGAGCCGTCCCTGGAGCAGAGCGGGGCGGCGCAAGACGACGAAGCGCACTGCTGTGGCACGGACGAGCCGACGGTTCAGCGCGCGCGTGATGCAGTTCTGGCCGTACCCGCAGTCCACGACGCCCTGTCCGCCGAACACCTCGGCACCGCGTCCGTGACCGCGCGGCCACCACTTCAGACATCGCCCCGCGAACCCGGCTCGGACTCGGCCGGGCAGGCGCGGGCCCGCCTCGGCGTGTGGCGGACCTGATCGTCCCCATGCTGCGCTCACGCCCCCGGGCAGCGGCGCGGCAGCCGATCACCTCCGCATCTTCCCCCTACGCAAGGCCGGTCGCTGCTCACGGCACCGGCCGCAGGAGAAGCACGCCATGAACCACCCCACCATGCACGCATCCCCGGCCCAGCTGCTCGTCGGCGCCAAGTGCCCGACGCACACCCCGGCCGGACTCGTCGGCGACACCCCCGTCCTCTGGATCGGCCCGCCCTTCACCGCTGCCGAACGCGGCTTCTGGGCCAAGCTCGAGGGCCTCAACCCCGGCGGTATCAAGGACCGCGCGGCCCTGCACATGGTCCGCGCCGCCCGTGAACGCGGGCAGCTACTGTCCGGCGCCCGCATTGTCGAGTCCACCTCCGGCACTCTTGGCCTCGGCCTGGCCCTCGCCGGCACCACGTACGGTCACCCGGTCACCGTCGTCACCGACCCCGGTATGGAAGCCCTGATGACCGGTCTGCTCACCGCGTACGGTGCAGAGGTCGACGTCGTCGACGCCCCGCACCCCACCGGGGGCTGGCAGGAGGCCCGCCGCGACCGGGTCGAAGAACTGCTCGCCGTCCGGCCCGACACCTGGTGCCCGGATCAGTACAACAACCCCGACAACGTGGCCGCGTACGCCGCGCTCGCCCACGAATTGGTCGCCCAGCTCGGCCGCATCGACACGCTGGTCGTCTCGGTCGGTACCGGCGGCCACTCCGCGGGCATCGGCTCGGTCCTGCGTGGCTACTTCCCGCACGTGCGCGTGGTCGGTGTGGACACCACCGGATCAACCATCTTCGGCCAGCCCGCCACCGCACGTTTGATGCGCGGCCTGGGCAGCAGCATCCACCCGCGCAACGTCGCCTACGACCTCTTCGACGAGGTCCACTGGATCGCCGCCCCCGAAGCGGTCTGGGCCGCCCGCCGCCTGGCCCGCGACCACTACGCAACCGGAGGATGGAGCGTCGGCGCCGTCGCCCTCGTCGCCCGCTGGCTGGCCCGCACTCTGCCCGCCGAGAACCGGATCGTCACCGTCTTCCCCGACGGCCCGCAACGTTATGTCGGGACCGTCTTCGACGACGCCTACTGCCACGAGCACGGCCTCCTGGGTCATTTGCCCGCCGACGACCCGGACGAGATCGCCCACCCCGGCGACCGGACCGTGACCCGCTGGACGCGGTGCACCCACATCAGCGATCCCCTCGCCACGACCTGCCGATCCGACGCCGGCACGCACGTCCTCACAGGAACCGCCCGATGAACGCCCTGTGGCGGCAGACCCGCTCCTTCCCGCCCGCAGCCCGGCTGTTGATGGCCAACCAGTTCGCCATCAACCTCGCCTTCTACATGCTCATGCCCTACCTTGCCGCCCACCTCTCCGACGGACTCGGCCTGGCGGCCTGGGCGGTCGGCCTCGTCCTGGGTGTGCGCAACTTCTCCCAGCAGGGCATGTTCCTCATCGGCGGCACCCTCGCCGATCGCTTCGGCTACAAGGCCCCGATCATGGCCGGCTGCCTGTTGCGCACCGTCGGCTTCGGCCTGCTGGGCTGGGTCGACAACCTGCCGGCCCTGATCGCCGCCTCGGCGGCCACGGGGTTCGCCGGTGCCCTGTTCAACCCGGCCGTCCGCGCCTACCTCGCCGCAGAGGCCGGAGAGCGACGCGTGGACGCCTTTGCCACCTTCAACGTCTACTACCAGGCCGGCATGCTGCTCGGCCCGCTCGTCGGACTCGCCCTGCTGGCCGCCGACTTCCGGCTCGTCTGCACCCTCGCCGCCGCCATCTTCGCGGTCCTGACCGTGCTGCAGGGGCGTGCGCTGCCCGCCCGGCGGGGGGAGACACGCGGCTCCGCGTCCGACAACGTGCTGGCCCAGTGGCGCACGGTCGCGGCAAACCGTCCCTTCCTGCTCTACGCAACCGCCATGATCGGCTCCTACGTCCTGACCTTCCAGGTCTACCTGGCCCTGCCACTGGCCGCCACCAAGGCCCTGGGTTCGAAGGGGACTTGGGCGACCAGCGGACTCTTCGTCGTCTCGGCCGCGGTCGCCGTCGTCGGACAACTCCGGCTCACCGGCTGGGCGAAGCAACGCTGGAGCCCGGCGCAGGCCTTGGTGCGCGGGCTGACTGCGATGGGCCTCGCCTTCCTGCCCCTCGCCCTCACCCCGCCCGACATCCCCGCTGCCGTAGTCACCGCCCTGGTGGTAGCGGTGACCCTGCTCGCTGCCGGCAGCGCGATCGTCTACCCGTTCGAGATGGACACGGTGATCACACTCTGCGGCAACCGTCTCGTCGCCACCCACTACGGCCTCTACAACACTGTCTCCGGCCTGGGCATCACCCTCGGCAACCTCGCCATCGGCGCTCTGTGGGACTTTGCCGAACAACATGACGCCTTCCGGCTGACCTGGTGGATCCTGGCCGCGACCGGGTTCGCGAGCGCCGCCTCCGTCGCCGGGCTCGCACGCAGCGGATGGCTGGTCGCGCGGGAGACGGAGCGGCTGGCTCCCGTCTGACGCCGCGGGAGGGAAGCGTGGCCGATGGCGTACGCCGACGGCCACGCCTCCTCCGGTGATGCGTCAGCTGTTGCCGAGCATCTTGTTCATCTGCTTGATCTCCGCGGTCTGGGCCGTGATCACGTCGTCCGCGAGCTTTGTCGCGGGAGCATACTTGCCGCCGGACTTCTCGGTCTTGGCCATCGTGACGGCGCCCTCGTGGTGCTTGACCATCATCTCGAGGAACATCTTGTCGAACCCGGTGCCAGAGGCCTTCTCCAGCTCGCTCATGTCCTCGCTGCTCATCATGCCGGGCATGGAGGACGACATGTCGTGGTCCATCCCCGGCATGGAGGACGACATGTCCTCGGGGACTTCCTCGCCCCACGAGGTGAGCCAGCCGGACATCGTCTTGATCTCCGGGTCCTGCGCTCCCTTGATCTTCGTGGCGAGGTCCTTGACCTCCTGGGAGGAGGCGCGGTCGGCGGCCAGCTCGGCCATGTCTACGGCCTGACGGTGGTGCTGGATCATCTCCTTGGAGAAGGAGACGTCCGCGTCGTTGTGGGCGCCGGCCTTGGCCGAGGCGGTTGCGGACGGGCTGGAGTCGGAGTTCATCGACCCCATGTCGTGGCCGCCGCTGTCGTTGTCGCTGCCACAGGCGGCGAGCACGAGGGCGGCCGCACCGGCGGTGACGGCCAGGGCGGTACGACGGATGAGCCTGCGGTGTGCAGTCATGGTTGAGCTCCTGCGTTCGGATCTGCTGAAGGGCATGCCGGAGCACGGCGCCGCCTCTGTCAGGGCGTGCGGTGACGTGCGGGCCGTTCTAGATCCGCAGGAGCTGGAGTTCGGAGAGTGACGGCGGGGCGCGGCCGCCGTCAGGGCCGCTGCCGAAGGGAGAGGTGCCTGCGTGCGGCTGCTCGGCGCACGACACCACGTCGGGCAGCAGCACCGGCACCACGACGGGAGTCCCGGCGACTGACGCGGAGGCGCAGGTTGCGTCCGCATGGTCGACGTGGCTACTGCAGCCGCCCTCACCGTGATCGCATTCGCCCGGCATCGAGACTCTGACATCCGTGTGCGCGGTTGCCGCCATCCGGTGGTGCCCGGAGTGAGCCGCGTGGCCCGGCATGGGCCCGAGGCCGTGCATGCCGAGCAGTCCCAGCAGAAGAGTGCACACGAGCAGCACCGAGGACCGCAGCGCCAACTGCGGTCGAGTGGGCTGGCCGGGGCCTGTCACGGCCCCATCGTAAGCACGGATCATCTGCCCCTTGCGTCCCGAGCGTCACCGGAGTAGACACGGATTGCGATACCCACCCAGGGTATATCAGGCTCTGCGGGGAGGAACCGTGTCCGGGGTACTGACGACCGAATACAGCGTGTCCGGCATGACATGCAGCCACTGCGAGAACGCCGTGAAGCAGGAGGTCTCCGCACTCGAAACCGTCGTCGACGTGCAGGTCGACATCGCAACCGGCCGCGTCGCCGTGACATCCGCCACCCCGCTCGACGACACCCGGGTGCGCGAGGCGATCGAGGAGGCGGGATACGAACTCGCCGGGCGGCTGTGACCCCGCCCTTACGCCCCCGAAGCGGCGCGGATCAGCCGTCTACTATGGCCCTGCGTACTCGCTTGCGCATTCGGTGGCGAAAGGAAGTCGGGGCCATGCGACGGCTGGGGGACCTCGAGGCGGAGATCATGGACCGCTTCTGGACATGGAACCGTCCGGCGACGGTGCGCGAGGTCGTCGACGACATCAACAAAACCCGTCCCGTCGCCTACACCACGGTGATGACCGTGACCAACATCCTCTACAACAAGGGCTGGCTGCTGCGCGGCAAACACGGCCGCGCCTGGCTGTACTCCCCGGTCCGCAGCCGCGAAGCGTACGCGGCCGCGCTGATGGAGGACGGTCTGGGGGAGAGCAAGGACCGTCCCGCCGCGCTGGTCCACTTCGTCGAGAGAATGTCCGAGGAAGAGGTGGCCGCCCTGCGCAAGGCCCTGCGAACCGTGGGACGACAGGCGAAGCCGTGAACGCGGCTCCCGCGCTGCTCAGTTACACGGCGATCGTGGGCTTCGTCGCGCCACGCCTGCTCCTCCGCGCAAGCTGGCCGTACCGGGCCCCCGTCCTCGCGGCGGCCGTGTGGCACACCCTGATGGCCTCCTTTGCGATCGGTGCCGCGCTCGCCGCCTACAACGTGGCCATGCCCACCGAGCACCTGCACGCGGGGCTCATGGGCCTGCTGCACTCGTGCGGAATGCACGTCAGCGCGGGCGAGTTCGATCTCGGCGCAGCGCCTCGGCTTGCCGTCGCCCTGCCCGCCGCCATCGCCATCGCTCTGGTCTCGAGCTTCGCCTTCCACGTCGCACGAGCCCGCCGGGCGCGGGCACGGCACCGCGAGGCCGTGGACCTGGTGGGCCGCCACTCCGCCGGCCTGTCCGCCACGGTCCTGCCGTACGGCATCCCCGCCGCCTACTGCCTGCCCGGCCGTCACGCCCGCATCGTGATCAGCGACGCGGCCGTACGGGAATTCACGCCGGAACAGATCGGCGCCGTACTGGAGCACGAGCAGAGCCACATCGCAGGGCGCCACCATCTGGCCCTGGCCGCCGCGGAGGCATTCCAGTCGGTGTTCCGCCGGCTGCCCCTGGCCCACCACGCGCGGGAACAGACGGCGCTGCTGTTGGAGATGGTCGCCGACGACCGGGCCCTGCTCCGCCACTCCGGCGAGGCGCTGGCCACGGCCATGTACGAGATGGCCACCGCCCGCACGCCGGCGGGCGGCTTCGCGGCGGGCGGGCACACCGTCCTGATCCGCATGAAGCGGATCCTCGGCCCGCGCGAGGCCACTCACCCCGCTCTCCGGGGGTGTGTGGCCGCGGCCACCGTGGCGGTCCCTCTGCTGCCGCTGCTGGTCACCTGCCCACTCGGTTGACCGACAGCAGGTGAGGCCGCTGTCACTCCGGACCCGGTTGCAACCCGAGCTACTAAGCTACTAAGTTCTAACGCACTTGCAGCCGACGCCGCGGCACCCGACGGCCGCATCCCGTCCCTCGGTACACAGACGCGCAGAGGAGTCACCTCACGATGGGAACGCACCGTCGGCCGAAGCCACCCAGCCGCGCCCGGATAGCCACCCTCGGCGTCGCAGCCGGCGCGGTGAGCCTCATCCCGACGCAGAGCGAGGCTGCCCCGAAGCCGACCGTCGACGAGGTGCGCAAGCAGGTCGACAAGCTCTACGAGGAGGCCGAGGCTCCCACCGAGGAGTACAACGGCATCCTCGAGAAGCAGCAGAAATTGCAGCGTGAGGTGGACGGCGCGCAGGACCGCCTGGCCCGCAAGCAGCAGGAGTTCAACGAACTCCGCGAGAAGATGGGCCCGTTGGCTGCCGAGCAGTACCGCAGCGGGGCCATCGACCCGAGCGTGCAGCTCTTCCTGTCCAGCGACCCGGACGACTACCTCGACAAGGCAGAGGCGCTCGGCCGTACCGGAGACCGGCAGGCCGCCGCACTGCGGGCACTGCAGAGCAAGCAGCGCGAACTCGCCCAGGAACGCGCGGACGCCGCAAAGCAGTTGAAGGACCTGAACGAAGCGCGCACCGCGGCTGCGAAGAAGAAGGATGAGGTCCAGGGCAAACTGACCAAGGCCCGCAAACTCCTCAACAGCCTCACCGCCGAGCAGCGAGCCAAGATGGCAGCCGCCCAGGAGCGCGAGGACGCCGCGTCCGGCACCAGCGACGCACCCGCCGGCTACAACGGTCCGGCCAGCGGTCGCGCGAAGACGGCCATCGAGTTCGCCTACGCCCAGCTCGGCAAGCCCTACGAGTGGGGTTCGACCGGCCCCAGCTCCTACGACTGCTCGGGCCTGGTGGGCGCGGCATGGCGCTCGGCCGGTGTCTCACTGCCCCGTACCGTCAAACAGATGTACGACGCCGGCCGCAAGGTCTCCCAGGCCGACCTGGAACCCGGCGACATCATCTACTGGTACAACGACAGCCAGCACAACGGCATTTACATCGGCGACGGCAAGGCCATCCACGCCCCGCGCACGGGCAAGAACATCGAGATCACCCAGGTCAGCTACATGCCGTTCTACGCCGCCACCAGGCCCTGAGCGCCAACACCCGCACCACCTGAGGAACTTCCGTGCCTGCACGCCCGACCGCCCGCGCCCAGTTCACGGTCGCGGTGACCGCGCTCGCCTGCGTGGTTCTCGCAGCCTGCGGGAGTGACGGGTCCTCCGGCGCCGGGGAGGAATCGGCGGCGCCAATCTCGGCGTCTGTTCTCTCCCACGTACATGGCCTGGGCGTCGACCCGGCGGACGGGCGCGTGTACGTCGCGACCCACGACGGCCTGTACACGGCCGCCAAGGGGCGGAAGCCGAAGATCGTCGGCGACCGTCGGGACGACTTCATGGGCTTCACGGTTACCGGCGAGAAGACCTTCATCGCCGGCGGACATGGGGCCGAAGGCAGCGGCCGGCCCGGAAATCTCGGCCTGATTCAGACCAGGAACGCCGGCCACGTCTGGACGTCCCGATCGCTGTCGGGGGAGGCCGACTTCCACTCCCTGGACTTCGCGAAGGGCACGTTCTACGGGTATGAGGGTGGCCGGATCCGGGTCAGCGCCGACCTCGAGGAGTGGGACGACAGGGCGACGCTGGAGGCCCTGGACCTGGCGGTCAGCCCCTCGGGCGACAAACTGCTGGCGACCACGGCCGATGGCGTGGCGACGAGCACCGATGGCGGCCGCACCTTCCGCAGGAGCGCCGGGCCGGTCCAGGCGTTCGTGTCCTGGCCCGCACAGAAGTCCCTGTTCGGCATCGACACCTCCGGAAAGCTGAGTACGAGTCCGGACGGCGGCGCGACCTGGCGGCAGCTCACGACCGTGCCCGGCGGACAGCCCCGGGCGCTGACCGCCATCGACGCCGACCTCATCCTCGCCGCGACGACGACAGGCGTGTACGAGTCGCGCGACGGCGGCAGGACCTTCACCGAACTGGCACCGCTCGCTTCCTGAGTTCTCCGCCGCCGTCGGTCAAGGCTTCGCCATGTGACACCGGTGGCTGAGCGGGCGGGAGTTGCCCGACGTACTAAGGGAGTAAGTAGAACGCCCCGGTGAAGGGAACCTTCGTGATCCAGCAACGCATCGCCCTCCTTTCGGCCGCAGGGCTCGCCGCGGCGCTCCTCCTGGGGGCGTGCGGCAGCTCGACGGATCAGAACGCCACCGGTACGAGCCCTGGCAGCACCGCTCCGGTCGCCACGGGCCCCTCGCCATCAGCGACCTCCGCACCGGCCGGCAGCGGTGACTCCGGCACTGGGCACATGGCCACGACCACCATGCTGATGGCCAAGACCGTCCAGGGCATGGGCAGCATGGTGACCGACGACAAGGGGATGACCCTCTACCGCTACGACAAGGACCAGCCGACGCCGTCCAAGTGGACATGTGCGGGGGAGTGCACGAAGACGTGGATGCCCGTCATGGTGCAGGACTCCGTACAGGTCATGGGGGTCGAGAAGAATCTTGTCGGCACGGTCCATCGGGACGGCATGAAGCAGGCCACCCTCGGCGGCTGGCCGCTGTACCGGTACATGGGAGACACGAAGGCCGGACAGATGAACGGCCAGGGCAAGGACAAGGCGTGGTATGCCGTCACTCCGTCCGGCAGGAAGTCCACCATGACGAGCTGACCAGCGGGCTTCCTGCGGTGGCTGCACGACTGCCCGGTTTCCGGGACACGGCGTTACGGAGCTGAACGGGGTGTATCGACAGTGCCACCACGTACACTGACGGGGTGCCGAAGCTGTGGACCGAGACGATCGAAGAGCACCGGCGTACGGTGCGCGACGCGATCCTGACCACGACGGCGGAACTGGCCGCCGAGCGCGGAGTGCGGTCGGTGACCATGTCGCAGATCGCCGAGCAGGTCGGCATCGGCCGGGCCACGCTGTACAAGTACTTCCCGGACGTCGATTCGATCCTGCTCGCCTGGCACGACGGCCGGATCACCGAACATCTGGGACAGCTCGCGGAGGTCCGGGACCAGGTCGACGGAGCCGGCGAACAACTCGAAGCGGTTCTCAGGGCGTTCGCTCACATCTCACGTCAGTCCCGCGGGCACCACGGCACCGAATTCGCGGCCTTCCTGCACCGGGACGAGCGGGTCGCCCACGCCGAGCAGCAGCTTCACGGCATGATCCGGGACCTTCTGGCCGCAGGCGTGCGGGCCGGCGACTTCCGGGAGGATGTCGCACCGGACGAGCTCGCGACGTACTGCCTCCACGCCCTCTCGGCGGCTGCCACCCTGCCTTCCGACGCGGCCGCCGACCGCCTCGTCGCGGTCACCCTGTCCGGCCTCCGCGCCGGGAGCCCCGCAGCGGACGATCCCAAGCCCACGAGCCGACGCGGACACTCCCACCCTCACGGCCACGGCACACAGCACTCCGGGCACTGAGCTTCCCCGGGTATCTGCGCAGCTCCGCACTGTTCCAGCGGCGGACCGTCGTAGTTATTGCAATCCTTTTGCATCTGGGCATCGAATGCCATGCAGGATGGACCACGCCGTCACGCACCACCAGGAATCAAGGACACCGTCATGACCGTTGCGCCCCAGCCCCAGCCGGGTCTCCTCCGGCGTGTCCGCGGAGCACTCACCCCGCGCGAATGGGCCCGGGCCGGCGGACTTGCCGCCGCGATCCTCGCCCTGCACGTCATCGGCTGGGGCACGTTGCTCCTCATCGTCGTCCCCCAGCACTTCGAACTGGGCGGCGGACAGGGAGCGTTCGGCATCGGGCTCGGAGTCACGGCGTACGTGCTGGGGATGCGGCACGCCTTCGACGCCGACCACATCGCCGCGATCGACAACACGACCCGCAAACTGATCTCGGACGGGCAGCGACCGCTCTCCGTCGGCTTCTTCTTCTCCCTCGGCCACTCGAGCGTCGTCTTCCTGCTGGCCCTGCTCTTCGCGCTCGGCGTGCGCTCGCTCGCCGGACCCGTCCAGGACGACGGCTCCGGCCTGCACGCGACGCTCGGCTTCATCGGCACCTCGGTCTCCGGCGTCTTTCTGTACGTCATCGCCGCCTTCAACCTCGTGGCGCTGATCGGCATCCTCAAGGTCTTCCGCCGGATGCGTTCGGGCACCCACACCGAGTCGGACCTGGAGGCGCACCTGGCCGCCGGGGGCGGTGTGATGACCCGGATCCTCGGCCGGGCCACGCGTGCCGTCGGCAAGCCCTGGCACATGTACCCGCTGGGCTTCCTCTTCGGCCTCGGCTTCGACACCGCCACCGAGGTCTCGCTGCTGTTCCTCGCGGCCGGTGCAGCCGGGGCCGGCATCCCCTGGTACGCGATCCTGTGTCTGCCGGTGCTGTTCGCAGCCGGCATGAGCCTGCTCGACACGATCGACGGCTCGTTCATGAACTTCGCGTACTCCTGGGCGTTCTCCAACCCGGTCCGCAAGGTCTTCTACAACATCACCATCACCGGCCTGTCGGTCGCCGCCGCCCTCATCATCGGCACGGTCGAACTCCTGTCGATCGCCGGGGAGAAGCTCTCCCTCCACGGCGTCTTCTGGGACTGGGTCGCCGGCATCGACCTCAACACCGTGGGATACGCCGTCGTGGCCCTCTTCGTCGTCACCTGGGCGGCCGCACTGCTGATCTGGCGCTACGGCCGGATCGAGGAGAAGTGGACGCTCGCGCCGGCGGAGGACTGAGCAGCGCACCAGGTGGTCATTTGATGTGGCGGCTGAGTCGGGTAGTGGCGTGGAGCAGGTACTCCAGCGGGCCACGCCGGAACCATCGTGTCCAGGCGGTCGCCAGCAGCATGGCGGTCGCGATGAAGGCGAGCAGCGCGATCAGAGCCGGGAGGGTCTCCTCCTGCATGCCGACGACCCGGATGGCGAGGATGTGCAGGACGTAGGCGGTCAGCGAGACCATGCCGACCGCTGCGACGGGGACGGCCAGACGCGTGAGGCGCGGCAAGCGGTCGGTAGCGGCGATGCACGCGGCCAGGACGACCAGTGCGACGCCCGTGTTGCCGAGGACGGAGAAGGTCGTCTGGCTGTGCGGTGCGGCCACCAGCAGCCAGGCCGGGGTGTCGCCCTCGAGGTAGCCGACGGTGTCCGACCACCAGGCCGACGATGCCGAACCTCCGTCCGTGGCTGCGGCGACGGAGGTGAGCGCGTGCGGTACGAGGTGCAGAGCCAGCCAGGAGCCGCCGTAGCCGAGCACGGCCAGCGCGCCTCCGGCCAGGGCCAGTCGGGAACGGATCCTGCGTTGGTCGAGGTCGAGCCGGGCGACCGCCATGCCCGCGATCATGAACGGCACCCAGGTGAGTACCGGGTAATCGCCGGTGAACAGCAGCTCGAGCAGGCCGTCCGTGTCGCTGATCCGGGCCAGCGGGTCCCACGCGATGACGGTGTCCGCCCAGCTTCCCCGGTCGATCAACTGGTGGATCACGTACAGCACTTGGGGGAGGACCAGCGCGCCCGCGGCGGCGATGACCGCGAGCGTCCGGGCAGGCAGCCGGTAGAGAGGCAGGACGACGATGAAGATCAGCCCGTAGTAGGCGAGGATCACATCGACGTCGGTGTCCAGGGCGGTCAGGGCGAAGCCCAGCGCGATCAGCACGAGCGAGCGGATCAGGATCCTGCCGACCGCCTGCCGGCCCGCACGTCCGGTCCGTGGGTGCGGACGGCCGGTGATGAGGACGAGCGAGAAGCCGGCGAGCAGGGCGAAGAGTGCGGAGGGGCGGCCGCGTGCCAGCTCCGACAGGAAGCCCAGCGGTCCGCCCACCGTTGGTTCGGGGCCGACATGGGCGGCGTACATGCCGAAGACCGCGAGCCCGCGGGCCAGGTCGATGCCGATCAGCCGTCCGGTCGACGGTGCGGAGGAGGCGGTGGCAGGCACGTCCTTGTGCAGAGCAGGTGCCGCGGCCACGGCCGATGAGGTGGTCTGTGTCATGAGCTTCAGGATTGGGGAGTCCCAGGCGGCAGCCCATCCGGCGGGCGGCTGGAGAGGCCCCGCCGACTGGCCGGAGCGTCCCAGCCAGGTGGCGGGAATCGGCGCGAAGGAAGCGGAGGGCGGCCCCGGGCGTGGTACGAATCCAACAGCGGCCCCATGACGAGGGGAGCGCCGGTGATCCGGGTACTGGTGGTAGACGACGAGGCCCTGGTCCGAATGGGCTTCCAGCACATCCTTGACTGCGCGGACGACATCGAGGTCGTGGCGGCGGTCACCGGTGGGCAGGCGGTCCGCACGGTCCAGGAGTCGCGTCCCGACGTCGTCCTGCTCGACATTCGCATGCCGGACGTGGACGGACTCACCGTCCTGGCCGAGCTGCTCCGGCTGCCTGAGCCGCCGGTGGTGGCCATGCTCACGACGTTCGACATGGACGAGTACGTGGCGACCGCGCTGCGCTCCGGTGCCGCCGGTTTCCTGCTCAAGGACACCGATCCCGAGCAACTCCCTTACCTGGTACGCACCTTGGCGAACGGCGGTGTCGTGCTGTCGTCCACGGTCACTCGCACCGTCGTGGACGGCTACCTGGACGGCGGTGTGCAGGAATCCGCACTCAGCAGCGTCGCCCGGCTCACCGAACGCGAGCGTGCAGTGCTCGTCCTGCTCTCCGAGGGCCTGTCCAATGCCGACATCGGCGTCCGGATGCACCTGAGCGTCGGCACGGTCAAGGATCATGTGAGTGCCGTTCTGGGCAAGTTGGCGGTGGGCAGCCGGGTTCAGGCGGCTCTGGTCGCCGAACGTTCGGGCCTGCTCAGACCTTCACGGGGCCAGGAGGGCGGATGAAGCCCCGCCACGTGCCTGCTCCGGTGCTCGATGCCGTGCTCGTCGCGGCCGCCTTGCTGGACGTCTGGGTCAATGTCGAGGACGACGAGCGGTCGCGGATGGCCTGCGCTCTGCTCGCCGCCTTCTCCCTCCTGCTGCGTCGCCGTCTGCCGCTGCTGACCTTCCTCCTGGCCCTGCCGGCCACCCTGGTCTCCGACGCGGTGTTCGCCACCTTGGCCGCGCTCTACACCCTGGCCTCCCTCTCCCGCCGTCGGATCCTGCTGGCCGCGTGCGCTCTGGCCTTCGCGGCCAGCGACATCACCGAGTGGAAGTGGCCGTCCCCGGAATTTGTCGACCTGTCGGACACCTCGACCCTCATCACCGTCACATACGCCCTGGGGACCGCGGCCGCTCCCGTCTTCCTGGGCCAGCTCGTCCAGGCCAGACGCGAACTGTCACTGCGGCTCGCCGAGATCTCCGAAGCACGCGAGCAGGAGCGGCTGTTGAGCGCACAGAGCGTGCTGGCGAAGGAACGCGCCCAGCTCGCCCGGGAGATGCACGACGTGGTCTCGCATCAGGTCAGTCTGATCGCCGTACAGGCCGGGGCCCTTCAGGTCAGCGGCCGCGATCCCACGGCAAGGGAAGCCGGGGCCACGATCCGGCGCCTCAGCGTGCAGACGCTGGAAGAACTGCGGCACATGGTCAGCGTCCTGCGCGCCTCCGGGAGCCGGCCCACTGAACTGACGCCCCAGCCTTCCCTCGCCGACCTCGCGCGGCTGATCGGCAACAGCGGCATCGAGACCGACTTGCGGACGAACCTGCCCGACGACCTCCCGCCGACCGTCCAGCGCGCCGTCTACCGCACGGTCCAGGAGGCGCTGACCAACGTACGCAAGCACGCTCCCGGCGCGACCGCCGCCATCTGCATCGAGCAGCAGGACGGCACGATCAACGCTTCGGTCACCAACACCGCCTCCACCCGGCCCGCGCTCCCTCTGCCCGGCGCCCGGCACGGCCTGGTCGGCCTCCACCAGCGGGCCGAACTTCTTGGCGGCACGGTCACGTCCGGCCCCACGGCCGACGGCGGCTACGAGCTCCGCCTGGAACTGCCGGTCCGGGGTGAGCCGTGACCCGATGCGCGCTTCCGCGTGCGCAGGTGGCCGTGGCGGGCGGCCAGAGTCCCGATGCCGATGACCTTCGCCAGGACGACCGCAACAACAAGGGCACCGGCGCCCCAGCCCAGCCACCGCGACGCCGCCAGCACGGATCCGCCGAGTACCAGGTGCGCGACGATGATCAGCGCGACGACTCCGCCGATCACTCCGAAGGACCGGCGCGGTCGTGCGCCCGAAGGGTGCTGCATCTCCTCCCGCGGCTGAGAGCCTTCTGGCGGGGCGGGTTCGTTCTGCCACAGGCCGGTCGCCTCAAGACGGTGCCAGGTGACCGTGAGGCGATCGCGCCTGCCGATCTTCTCGATGCGCCCGGCGACGAGCTGTTGGATGCGTTGCAGGTCTTCCTCGGTGTCGGCCTCGGCCCGCAGCGTCAGCGCGTCTGCGGTGGCCTGCATGGTCCACTGGCCCAGGCTCACCCGTACGGTCCCGTGGGTGTCCGACCACTCGACGTGCTGCACCTCCGGGGGCCGGTGCGCGTCACCCCCGGTGTGGGCGCGTGCCCCGTAATGGGAGTGGCGGCCCATCTGTTGGGCGTGGCGGCAGAGTTGGACGAGATAGCGGCTCGCGCGCTCGGTTTCGACTCGGGCTTCCGCGGTCGGCATGGTGTTCCTCTCCGGGCCTCTCACTGGATCAGGTCCTGGTGAGGGCGACGAGCCAGGCCCGGACGCCGTCCGGGTCGGTGGTGATGTCGATCGTGCTGGGTTCGATGGAGTCGATACGCCATCCCGCGGCGAACGCGGCCTCGATCTCGTCCCGCGCGAGTTTGTGCACCCGTCCCGACTCTCCGGGCTGCCGGTCGCTGAAGCACAGCATGAAGTAGCGGCCGCCCGGCCGGGCGGCCGCGCGCAGGCTGTCGACGAAGGCGGCGCGGTCGGCGCCGCCGAAGATGTGGAAGAGCCCGCAGTCGAGGACGGTGTCGAAGGTTTCCCGGAGACCGGCGAGCTTCAGGGCGTCCCAGTGGAGAAACCTCGCCGTGCGGCCCCGCTCGCGCGCCTTCTCCTCGGCGGTGCGTAGGGCCCGGGAGGCGAGGTCGACGCCCGTGGCGTCCAGTCCGAGGCCTGCGCACATGAGCACGTGCTCGCCGGTGCCGCAGCCGACGTCCAGGACCCGGCCCTGGATGGCACCCGCCTCGGCGAGGGCGAGGAACGCCGGTTGCGGCCGGTCGATGCACCAGGGCGGCGGGCCGGCGTACAGGTCGTGAGGGTGACGGAGTGAGCCAGCCATGCCGTGTCCTTCCGTCGCGTCTGGCATCCCGGGGCCTTGTCCGGCTGCTTGTGACGACCACAAGCTTTATCGAGACATTGTGTCTCTGTCAATCCACGTTGTTTCGATCCGGGCGTCGTGAATTGCGCAGGCTGTTGTCGGAGCCGAAGAAGCCGGACAGCTTCTTCGGCAGCGGGATCGACCGAGCTGGTACGTGTGGATCCGGCCGCAACCGGTGTGCCGTGATTGCCGGACGGAGTCTTACCCCCAGGGGGTATCTGGTCGTCGGCGCCGGCCCTTCCGTCGGCCGCGACGGTTCACCATCGGCCCCTGAACGCCCTCCGGCCCTGAGACGTACTAAGGGCGTTAGCAGTTACGGTCCATCAGGATGGGGAACATGGCAACTCTGGCGCTCAGTTGGACCGTGGCGGTGGTCGCCGCTCTCGTGGCTGCCGTCAGCGCGGTCCGGGTCATGACCACCAGCGGCGGTATCCGGTTCGCGGCGAGCGGCGACCTGCTGATGGGGCTGTGCATGGCTGCCATGGCCCTGCCCGCGACGGTCGGCTGGTATGCGGGCCACGGCATGTGGTGGGCGGCGGCGTTCGGCATCCTCGGGCTCGGGGGCGTGGCCATGGCGGTGAAGCACACGCGCGCGTGCGGGTGGAAGGAGGGGCGCCACTGGGTGCACCTCATTGTGGGGAGCGCCGGCATGGTGATCATGACCCTCGCCATGACGAGTACGTCGTCGGGGCCGGTGTTGGCCCTGGGCGGTTCCTCGATGTCGCACATGCCGGGCATGGAGAACATGGGCGGCGCGACCAGCGCGCACGGGATGGCCGGCATGGAGCTCATGGAGGGGATGGGCTCGATGCAGGGGATGGACATGCAGGGGATGGGGCACACCGCTGCCGCCGCGGGTTCCACCGCGGGGTCCGGTTCCGTGTGGCGGTTCGTGATCGCGGGGCTCGCCGTGTACTTCCTGCTGTCGATCGGCGCGTCGATGTGGGCGAGGATCAGGGGTGCCGGCCGGATCCGGCGGGGCGCGGATGCGCCGTTCGGCTGGGTTCGGTGGCTGCTGGCCATGCCGGACACGGTGCTCGTCTTCCTGACGTCGCTGACGCTCGCGGTGTGGGACAGGGCAAGGGCGGCGGAGCGGTCGGGACGTGGTCGGCGCCGCAAACTCGGAGCCGCGCCGGACGCGGCGCTGGCGGCGCACATCGGCATGGGCGGGACGATGTCCGCGATGCTGTTGATGATGGCCGCATGATCGCCGGGAGCCCCGTTGACCTGCCTGGCGGCGGGGGTGATCCCGTATCGCTGCTGTACCCGCACGCGTGCCGCCAGGTGGCGAAGAGGGCTGTGTGAACGGCGCCACAGGCGGACATGATACCCCCTGGGGGTATAGTGTTCTCGTTGCTGGGAGGGGCCGGGGAACGACGCCCTTCCCGGAGACGACCCACGCGTCCACACCCCGAGGAAGAAGCCATGACCACTGAGACGAACTCCGGCTCCTGCTGCGGCACCGGTTCCTGCGCTTCTGGCGCCACGGTCGACGTCCAGGGCGTCGGTGTCACCACGGTCTACAAGGTGTCCGGGATGACCTGCGGCCACTGCGAGGGCGCGGTCTCCCAGGAGATCTCGGCGCTCGACGGCGTCACCGCGGTCACGGCCGTCGCCAAGACCGGCGAGGTGACCGTCGTATCCGCCGCCCCGATCGACGAGGAGGCCGTCCGCGCCGCCGTCGACGAGGCCGGCTACGAGCTCGTCGGCCAGGCCTGACGGCTGTGCCGGGGTCCGGCCCCGGCAACGCGAGAAACCTCCCCGCGCCGGGACGTGCCGCTTCGCTGATACGGACGCCGTACGTCCCGGCCTACCCAGGAGATACGCACATGACCAGCACGGCTCCCGAAAAGGCACTACCGGCGGCGCCACCCGCGCCTGCCCGCGAGGTCGAGCTCTCCATCGGCGGGATGACCTGCGCCTCGTGCGCCGCCCGCATCGAGAAGAAGCTCAACCGCCTGGACGGCGTCACCGCGACCGTCAACTTCGCCACCGAGAAGGCGAAAGTCTCGTACGCGGAAGGCATCGAGGTCACCGACCTCATCGCCACCGTCGAGAAGACCGGCTACATCGCCGAAGAGCCGCCCCCGCCCGTCATCGCGGCTGCGGTCGAGGGAGAAGCGCAGACCGCACCGGCGGATGGTGAGCTGCTGTCCTTGCGGCAGCGTCTGTACGTGTCGCTCGTGCTCACGGTGCCTGTCGTCCTGATGGCGATGGTGCCGTCGCTGCAGTTCGACAACTGGCAATGGCTGTCGCTGACGCTGGCTGCGCCGGTCGTGGTCTGGGGAGCCTTCCCCTTCCACAAAGCCGCTTGGACGAACGCCCGGCACGGCGCCGCGACCATGGACACCCTGGTGTCCATCGGCACGCTCGCCGCGCTCGGCTGGTCGGTGTGGGCGCTGTTCTGGGGCGACGCCGGGATGCCGGGCATGCGGCACGGCTTCGAGCTCACCATCTCCCGCGGCGGGGGCTCCTCCTCCATTTACCTGGAGGCTGCGGCAGGCGTGACGACGTTCATCCTCGCCGGGCGCTACCTGGAGGCGAAGTCCAAGCGCAAGGCGGGTGCGGCGTTGCGGGCACTGCTGGAGCTGGGCGCGAAGGACGTCACCGTGCTGCGGGCAGGCAAGGAAGTACGCATCCCGGTCGCGCAGTTGGTCGTCGGGGACCGGTTCGTCGTACGGCCCGGGGAGAAGATCGCGACCGACGGCATCGTCGTCGAAGGTGCCTCCGCGGTCGACGCGTCCATGCTCACCGGTGAATCGGTGCCGGTGGATGTGACGGTCGGGGATACGGTCACCGGGGCCACGGTCAACGCGGGCGGTCGGCTCGTGGTCGAGGCCACCCGGGTCGGCTCTGACACCCAACTCTCGCGCATGGCGAAGCTGGTGGAGGACGCGCAGAACGGCAAGGCGGAAGTGTAGCGGCTCGCCGACCGGATCTCCGGGATCTTCGTGCCGGTGGTGCTGCTGATCGCCGCCGGTACGTTCGGCGCGTGGCTCGGGATCACCGGCGACACTGTCGCCGCGTTCACCGCGGCCGTCGCAGTGCTGATCATCGCCTGCCCGTGCGCCCTGGGGCTCGCCACCCCGACCGCCCTGATGGTCGGCACGGGGCGCGGGGCCCAGCTCGGCATCCTCATCAAGGGCCCCGAGGTCCTGGAGTCCACGCGCCGCGTCGACACCGTCGTCCTCGACAAGACCGGCACGGTCACCACCGGCCGCATGCAGCTCCAGGACGTGTTCACCGCCCAGGGCGTGGACAAGGACGAACTGCTGCGACTGGCGGGCGCGTTGGAGCACGCCTCCGAGCACCCGATAGCCCAGGCCATCGCCGCCGGTGCCGCAGAGCGGGCGGGCAGCCTGCCGATGGTGGAGAACTTCGAGAACGTCGCCGGTCTCGGCGTCCAGGGCGTTGTCGACGGGCACGCGGTCCTCGTCGGGCGCGAGAAGCTTCTCAAGGAGTGGGTCATCGAGCTGCCCCATGAGCTGGCCGAGGCCAAGGCCGCCGCCGAGGCCGAGGGGCGTACGGCGGTCGCCGTCGCCTGGGACGGCGAGGCGCGCGGTGTCCTCACCGTCGCCGACGCGGTCAAGGAGACCAGCGCCGAAGCGGTGGCCGAGCTGCGCAGGCTGGGCCTGAAACCCGTCCTGCTGACCGGTGACAACCAGCTCGTCGCGGAATCGGTCGCCAGGGCCGTCGGTATCGACGAGGTGATCGCCGAGGTCCTGCCCCAGGACAAGGTGGACGTCGTCAGGCGACTGCAGGGAGAAGGCCGTTCCGTCGCGATGGTCGGCGACGGCGTCAACGACGCGGCCGCCCTCGCCACCGCCGACCTCGGTCTCGCGATGGGCACCGGCACGGACGCGGCCATTGAGGCGGGGGACCTGACCCTGGTACGCGGCGACCTGCGCGTGGCCGCCGACGCGATCCGCCTCTCCCGCCGGACCCTGGCCACCATCAAGGGCAACCTCTTCTGGGCCTTCGGCTACAACGTCGCGGCCCTGCCGCTGGCCGCGTTCGGCATGCTCAACCCGATGATCGCGGGCGCCGCGATGGCGTTCTCGTCGGTCTTTGTGGTGACCAACAGCCTGCGGCTGCGGTCCTTCAAGTAACCAGGCGGGCACCACCGTTGACCGAGGCGCCCGGGTTCCCGCCCGGGCGTCTCGGCAGTGCTTCAGGTGATCTTCCAGCAGCTTCGCGGTCACCGCCGGGAGAGCCTTGGCGGTGGCCGCGACCTGGGTGAGCAGACCCCGGTCCTGGCCCTCGACGCGACGTAGCCGTTTGAGCGCGGCGTCCTTGTCGTCGTGAGGGCCCAGCAGCGCATCCCGCGCAGGCGATATCGATGCTTCGTCGACCGTTGCTACTAAACCAATTAGTGACTTAGGGTGGCCGCCGACCGGAGAGCAGCGCCAAGAGCAAGGCCGGCCCCTTGGTTGCCGACAACGTGGGCAAGGTCGCGCACGCTCTGGAAGTCGAGGGGCCGGGTATCTCGGAGGCCACAGCAGACCGAAGTCCGCTGACACGCGTCCGCCATCGCCTCATGGGCGCTCCTGATTGGCATGATGCGTCACTACGGTGACCGGGTGCGGGGCCCGTCACGGGAAGGGGCCGAGTGGAGAGTTCCGACTGGCGACCGGTGGTGGTGCTCCTCGTGCTCGTCGTGGCGGCGATCGTGTTGTTGCACGCCGCCTCGATCGCGCTGCGGACGATTCGCGCGCCCCTGCACGCAGGCCCGTTCAGCGGCGGCCTCGAACCGCAGGAACACGCACTGTCCCGGTTCCACGTCCGCTGGTACCCGGTCACGATGATCTTTCTCGCCTTCGACATGGAGATGCTCTTCATGTACCCGTGGACGAAGGTCGTCCCGGCCGTCGGCACGAGCGCGGTCGTCGAGATGTTCCTCTTCCTCGGCGTGCTGCTCGCCGGCGTCGCCTACGCCTGGCGGGAGGGGGCCTTCCGGTGGAGCTGAGACGCAGGCTGACGCGAGCGGCGGTTTCTCGGCCGGGAGTTCTGCTGGTGACGTCTCCCGGAGCGACCCGGGAGCGGCTCGCCGCCGAGGCGGAGTTGGCGCGGCGGGGATGGCCGTGCGTGGCCGTACCAGCGGACGCGGATCTGCTCGTGGTTGTGGGCGACCCCGGTGACCAAGGGGGCGACTGGATCGGAAACGTCTGGGGTGGCATCCCGGCCCCCAAGGCGCGAGTGCGGATCTCGGATGCAGAACGGACTCTCGACGCGCTGGATCGCGGGCTGGCTGAACTCGGGACGCGAGTGCCTGCGCAGCCGGCCGCAACCGGCGATTCTCACGGTCGGCGCGATCAGGAGGCGCACGACCACGGGGACGGGCACTCTCCGCACGACTCCCAGGACATGGGGCAGCACAGTCACCACGATCACGACGAACACGAGCGGCATGAGATGCATGGCGGACACGACATCCACGGTGGTGATCACGGCCACCACGGGCACGCCATGGGAGTCGTGGACGGGCTGCCCATGGCGGATCGTGCCGACGACCGGGACGGGCTGCGGCTCGACCGCCTGCATGTGCCCCTTGGGCCCGCGCTCGCCGACTGGCCCGCTGGGCTGGTGCTACGACTCGCCCTGCAGGGTGACGTCGTGCAGGAGGCCACGGTCGAGCGGCCGGCCGTCTTGCCGTCTCCTCAACCGCCTTTCTGGGACGAGCCGTTCCTGCTCGCCGGCGCGGGCCGACGGATCCGTCAGGGCGATGCGGCACGACGGCTGTGTGCTGCGCACCTGGACAGTCTGGGCAGGTTCTTCGCCGTGGCGGGGTGGGGTGACATGACCTCCCGCACCCGGCACGCACGGGATCGCGCGCTCGCGGGGGCCACCGCCGCGGAACTCTCCGCCGCCGTACGCCCTGTGATCCGTCGGGCCGAGCGTTCACGGACACTGCGCTGGCTGACTTCCGGCCTGGGGCTGCTGCCTGCCGACCATGCTCGACACCGCGGCGTCACCGGCCCGGCCCTGGCCGCCGACGGAGACGCGCACGGCCGCATGCTCGTGTGGCTGGACGCGGTAGGTCGCAGCGCGGCAGCGGTCGACCGCTCCGAAACACTGGAGCAGGGCGAGGCGGTCGGACCGCGCGGGAGTGTTCCAGGTGCGGTGACGCCCTCGCGGGCGCTGTTGGATGTCCTGCCCGGACTGATCGAGGGCGCCGAGTTCGCGTGCGCACGGATCATCGTGGCGAGCCTGGACCCGGATCTCGACGAGTTCGAGTACGCACCCGTGGCGGGGATGGCCCATGGCTGAACGTTCCCCGCTGTGGGCTGCCCTCGCCCTGCCCGTTCTGCTGGTCGCTGCGGCCGTGGTCGTGGCTGGATTCGATGCCGTGCTGTCGGCCGGGGCCCGCAGCGGCCCCACCCGGTCACTGCGTGAGACGACTGTCCGCGCCATGGCGCCCGCCCGCGAGGTACTGCGGCACCTGGTGCAGCAACCGCGGCGGACACGAGCATCCGATGTGCCGTTGGCCCGCATCGGAACGGCACTGCTGCCCGCGGCCGCAATCCTCGCCGCCGTCGTACTCCCGCTGGGCTTCCGGTCAGTGAGCGATCTGCCCGAAGGAATCGTCTGGTTCAACGCCATGGAGGCGCTGGCCTGGGCTGCGGTGTGGCTGGCGGGCTGGGGACCGAACTCGGCCCTCTCGCTCATCGGCGGCTACCGGTTCCTGGCGCAGGGCCTGGCGTACGAACTGCCGCACATGCTCGCGATCACGACGGCCGCGCTCGGCGCAGAGTCGCTGCAGGTCGGCGAAGTGGTCGACGCGCAGGCGGGGTTGTGGTTCGCCGTGTGGATGCCGGCGACCTTCGGGATCTATCTGCTCAGCGCCACGGCGATGGCGTTCTGGGGTCCGTTCGACCAGCCGGCCGGGCTGGACGTGGCCGGTGGCGCGGCATCTGAGCTGTCGGGCGCGGACCGGGTGCTGTTCCTCGGCGGCCGGTGGCTGCTGCTGGTCGTGGCCGCGGCCTTCGCCGTGCCGCTCTTCCTGGGTGGTGGGCACGGGCCGCTGCTTCCTGGCTGGGCGTGGACCGTGCTCAAGACGGCGGCTGTGCTGGCCTTTCTGGTCTGGGCCCGGCGCAGGGTCCCGACCCTGCGCATGGAGCGGTATGTCGAGCTGGCCTGGGTCGTGCTGACCCCGTTGGCGATCGTGCAGGCCCTGGTGGTCGCCCTGGTGGTGCTCAACCGGTGAAGTCGACGACGAGAGCGAGGTGTCGTACGTAGATGGATGTCACGGTCTTCTGGGTGCTGGCCGCCCTGGCGGTCGTCAGCGGCGCGATGGTGTTCCGCTTCGACTCCATGGCCCGCGCGACGTTCTCCCTGCTGACCTCGCTGCTGTGCGTGGGCGGGCTCGTCGTGCTCCTGGGGCTCGACTACCTCGGCATCGTCATCGTGCTGATGATGACGATCGAGATGGCCATCATGGCGGTCTTCATGGTGATGTACATGATGAACCCGGCCGGGCTCATGCCGATGACGATGATCCACAACAAGAAGGGTGCAGCTGTCGTCTGCGGCGTGGTGTTCGCGCTCCTGGCTGCCGGGATCCTGCTCGCGCCCTGGCCCGGACGCAAGGGTCGGGCTCCCGACGATCCGACCATGGATGTCGGTATGTCGCTCATGGGGCCGCAGATGCTCACCATGATGACGCTCGGCATGGCCCTGTTCGCGACGATCGTCGCCACGGTGGTGCTGGCCACCCGGCGGGGACGGTACGACCGGCTCGGCGACGATCTCCGTGCTCGCCGCGCGGATGATCCCGTACGAGGCGGTGTCGGCCGGTGAGTCTGGAGTTGTTTCTGCTGTCGGCCGCCGCGCTGTTCTGCATCGGACTGTTCGGCGCGCTCACCCAGCAGTCCATCGTGATGCTGATGATGGGCCTTGAGCTGATGCTGGGCGGCGTGATCCTGGCTGCCGGGGCCGCCTGGCACTACATCGCGCCGGGCACCGCGGACGGACAGGTGCTGATCGTCGTGGCGGTCACGGCAATGGCGCTGGAGATGGCGATCGGATTCGCCGTCGTCACCGCCCTGTTCCGATCACGGGAGATCGACCTGACCGACATGGCGGCGGAGTTGAAGGAGTGAGCGCCCTGCTGTGGGCGCTGGTCGCCGTACCGCTCGGTGCGGGGGTTCTGCTTCTGGTGGCTGGGCGAAAGGCCGACCGGGCGGCAGCCGCCCTCGCGCTCGCCGTGGCGGTCGCCGCGACAGCAATCGCCGTCGCTGCGGCCTTTCGGCACCCCGCTGTACAGGCCCCGCTGCTCGACGGATTGCCGGTGCGGCTGGAGGTGGACGGGCTGTCCGGGCTGCTGGCCGTCACGATCACCTCGGTCGCCCTGGCCGTACTCCTCTTCAGCTGCGTGGAGTTCGGCGCGGACGAGGCACGGGCCCGGTTCTTCGGGCTGATGCTCGTGTTCGCCGGGAGCATGCTCGTCACGGTCACGGCCGCGACCGTCCCCGTCCTGCTGATGGGGTGGGAGGTCATGGGCGCCACCTCGTGGGCGCTCATCGGCTACTGGTGGCGGGATCCGCAACGCACGAGCGCGGCCGACACCGCGTTCCTGACCACCCGCACAGCGGACCTCGGCCTCTACCTGGCGGCAGGTGCCGCGCTCGCGAGCGGTCAGGATTCGACGCTCTCGCTCGGCAGCCTTGCGCGTATCGACGATCCCTGGCTGTCTTTCGTCACCGCCGGATTCATCGCCGCGGCCCTCGGTAAATCCGCCCAACTCCCCTTCAGCTTCTGGCTGTCGAAGGCGATGCAGGGCCCGAGCCCGGTCTCCGCGCTGCTGCACTCGGCCACGATGGTCGTCGCGGGCGCGTACCTGCTGCTGCGCACCGGGCCGATGCTCGACGCATCCGTCTGGGGCGACGACGTGGTCGCCTGGGTAGGCGTGGGCACCGCATTCTGCCTCGGGCTCGTCGCGGTCGCGCAGACGGACCTCAAACAGCTGCTCGCCGCCTCGAGTTGTGCGCAGATCGGCTTCATGGTGCTCGCTGCAGGAACCGAAGCACCCTCGGGTGGGACGCTGCAACTGATCGCCCACGCGGCGGCGAAGAGCCTGCTCTTCCTGACAGCGGGCGCTTGGCTGACCGCGCTGGGCACCCAGCACCTCCCAGAACTGCTCGGCGCCGCCCGCCACCACCGCACGGCCGGCGTGGCCTTCACCGTCGGCGCGCTCTCCTTGGCCGGCCTTGCCCCGCTTTCCCTGTGGGCCGCCAAGGACGTCCTGCTCGCAGGAGCTCTGGAGACCAGCCCCTGGCTGTACGCGGCGGGACTGGCCGCCGCTCTGCTGTCGGCGGTCTACAGCGCCAAGGCCTTGTGGTACGTGTGGCAGCCGGCAGTGACACGACCCGATGCGCGTCGCGTCCCGGGCGGTGCGGTGGCGCCCCTGGTCCTGCTGGCACTGGCTTGCGTGGCGCTGACGCCGTTGGCGTTCCCGCCGTTGCGCGACAGCGTCGGGCGGGTGCTCGCGTCCCCCGGTCAACCGGCTCCGGACGCGTGGGAGTTCGCGCTCTCCGCGGGACTCGCGCTCGTGGCGGCCGCAGTCACCTGGGCCTGGGGCACGCGCCCGCTGCGCCTGCCCGAGCGCGCCAAGTCGGGCCTCGAGGACTGGCTGCACCTCGAACGTGCCGCCCACGTCCTTGTGGTGGCTCCCGTGATGCGTCTGGCTCGCGCGGCCGCGAGGTTCGACGACCGGGGCCTGGATCGGGCCGTCGACGGTGCCGCCGCGGCCGCCGTACGGTTCGCCCGCTGGACGGACGGCGTCGTGGAGCACGCCGTGGACGGCTCGGTCACCGCGGTCGCGGCCGGGACGCGCGCCCTCGGCCGCTTGGCGCGCCGCCCGCAGACCGGGCAGCTGCACCAGTACCTCGCCCAGGCCGTCGCGGCCTTCACCGTCCTCGCCGTCGTGCTCGTTCTCGTGAGGTGACCCGCTTGCTGACCTCCCTCGTCTTCGCGCCCACGGCCATCGCGCTGCTCCTGTTCACCCTGCCGCGCCGTACGAAACCGACGGTGTTCCGGAGCGTCTGGGCAACGGTGTCGGCCCTCGAACTCGCCCTGGTCATCGTCCTGTGGGCCGGATACGAGGCCGACGGCGGAATGCAGTACGAACAGCGCGCCCGCTGGATTCCGGGCGCGGGCGTCGGCTACCACGTCGGCGTCGACGGGCTGTCGCTGCCGCTGCTCGCCCTCACCTGCCTGCTGTTCCTCGCCTGTGCGCTGTACTCGCTGCGCGAGAGCCGCCGTATCCGCGAGTTCGCCGCGCTGTTCCTGTTCCTCGAGACCACGTGCCTGGGGCTGTTCGCGGCCCTGGACCTGATCCTCTTCTTCGTCTTCTTCGACCTGTCGATCGTGGCGATGTACTTCATCATCGCCGGATGGGGTCACCGGCAGGCCGCCCGCGCCGCGCTGAAGTTCTTCCTCTACACGTTCATCGGCTCCTTGGCCCTGCTGCTCGGCTTCATCGGCCTCTATCTCGCCGCGTCCCCGCACACGTTCGACATGGTCGAGCTGCTGCGTCAGAACCCGCTCGCCGGTCGTTCCGTCTACGGCGGTCTCGTGCTGCTCGCGATCGTCGTCGGTCTGGCGGTGAAGACCCCGACCGTGCCGTTCCACACCTGGCTGCCGCTCGCCCACGTCGAGGCACCCGCGGCCGGTTCGGCGATCCTGGCCGGGGTGCTGCTGAAGATGGGCACGTACGGCTTCGTCCGCATCGCCATGCCGATGCTCCCGGAGGCCTGGCGCCGTTACGCCCTGGTCCTGGTCGTCATCGGCGTCCTCTCGGTCCTGCACGGTGCCCTGGTCGCGCTCGCGCAGACCGACTTCAAACGGATGGTCGCCTACACCTCCGTGAACCACATGGGCTACATCGTCCTCGCCGTCGGCGCGGCCGCGGCGACCGCGGACAGCTTCGAACAGGCCCGCTCCCTCGCCGTCACCGGGGCGGTGACCCAGATGGTCAGCCACGGGCTGCTCACCGGCGCTCTGTTCCTGCTCGCCGGGGTGCTGTACGAGCGGGGGCGGACGTACGACATGGGCGCCTACTCCGGAGTGGCCGCCGTAGCACCGGTGTTCGCGGCCATGACCGGCGTCGCGGCCTTCGCCTCGCTCGGGCTGCCGGGCTTTTCCGGTTTCATCGCCGAGTTCCAGATCTTCACCGGCAGTCTCGGGCCGCGGCCCGTTGCCACCGCGCTTGCGGTGCTCGGCATCCTCCTCACAGCTGGGCTGTTCCTGCGCGCGCTGAGGCAGGTCTTCATGGGGCCGCTGCACCTGCCCGACGCGCCGGGCACCCCGCGCGCCTTCCCCGACATCCGTCCGCACGAGGCCCTCGCCGTCGTGCCGTTGCTGGTCCTGGCCGTGGTGCTCGGCGTGGCACCGCGCTTCCTGCTCGACGTCATCGAGCCGGCCTCCCGCTCCGTCCTGGAGTTGCTCGCCCGATGACCGAGATGAACGAGAACCCGCTCGATCTCCTCCCAGAGGTGCTGCTGGCCGCCTCGGCCGTGCTCGGCCTGCTGCTCGGCTCCTGGCTGCCACGCACCCGGCAGTGGGTCGTGGGGCTGCTGGCGGCCGTGGCGTGCACGGCGGGGATCGTCGCGGCATCGGTGGCCGCGGCGGAACCCGCCACGACCGCCTTCGGCGAGGCGTTCGCCGTCGACCCGGTGACGAGCACGTCCCGGATCGTGCTCCTCGGCGGCACGCTCCTCGTCCTCGGCGTCTCGTTCCGCCCGTTGCAAGGCGATGCGCGGGAGACCGAGTTCTACGTCCTGGTGCAGCTGGCAGCCCTCGGCGCCCTGGTGATGGCGGGCACGCAGGACCTGCTGCTGCTTGCCGCCGCGTATCTGGTGGCGAGCATCCCCGCGTACACCCTCGCCGGGTTCCGCAAGGACGGGTCCGGCACCGAAGCCGCCCTCAAGTACTACGTCATCGGCGCCCTGTTGGGCGTACTGATGCTGACCGGCATCACGGTCCTGTACGCGACCGGGCGTGTGACGTCGTATCCGATGCTCGGGGACGCGTTTCGTGACGCGCCCAAGTCGCTGCTCGCGGCCGGGGCGATCGGGCTGCTCGCAGGCGTGTTGTTCAAGGCCGGTGGTGTGCCGGCGCACTTCTGGGTGCCGGACGCCGTGCAGGGCAGCAGCCCGCCGGTGGCGGCGCTGCTCACCACCCTTCCGAAGATCGGTGCACTGGCCGCGCTCTTCCGGCTCGGCGACGTCGTCTTCGCGGACAGCCCACTGCCGTGGTCCGCGCTCGTCGCCGTACTCGCAGCCGCGTCCATGACGCTCGGCAATCTCGGCGCGTTCTTCCAGCAGGACGTCAAACGCCTTCTCGCCTACTCGACGATCAGCCAGGTCGGCTACCTGCTCATGCCGGTGGCCGTCGCGGGCCGCTCGGACCTCGCCCAACAGGCGCTGCTGTACTATCTCGCGGCGTACGCGGTCACCAACCTCGGCGCCTTCGCCGTGGTGTGCGCACTCCCTCGCGCGCACACGCTGGACGACTACCGAGGACTCGCCAAGGAGCGTCCGCTGCTGGCTGCAAGCCTCGTCATCTGTCTGTTGGGGCTCGTCGGAACTCCGCCGACATCGATCTTCCTCGGCAAACTCGAGGCATTCAGCGCCGCGTTCGACGCCGGCTACGCCTGGCTCGCTGTCCTGGCCGCCGTCAACACAGTGGCGTCCTTGTTCTACTACCTGCGCTGGATCGTGCCGGCGGTCTCTCGCGGCGGTTCCTCTGTCCTCGCCGGGGGAGACGGTGCGGCGCGCGTCGTCGCGTATTCGGCCACGGCGGTCTCTCTCGGCCTCGGCCTGGCGGGCGGACCGGTTCTCGACGCGCTGACCGGGCCGCTCAGCCCGTGATGCGGACCACGGCCTGAGCCGCCTCAGGGATCGGCGCCGAACCATGGCGGCGACACTGGGCCGACGTTCGAATCATCGGGGGCGCCGTGACACGGTCGACAGGGCCGGTCCGTCTGGCCGTCGGCCTCCTGATCGCTGTGGTGACCGCGCAGGTGGGTGTCTCGGCGCGGTGTTCCTGCCGCCCTGCCACTGAGTGTGCGCGGCGTGCCCGGCCCGGCGATCACCCCCACCACTTGCTCTTCAACGCGGCGGCCGGGCCCGGTGCCCTGCTGCGCTGCCGGCGCGTGGGCCTGCTGAACAGCTGCCCCGCCGTCGGGTGACCGCCACCCTGCCCGGTGTGGTCATCGAAGCCGTGGTGCGGGCCTACGTGGTCCCCGGTGCCGCCGTGCGCGCCGAGCAGAAGCGCGCAGCGATCATCGCGGCCGCCCGCGAGACCTTCCTCAAGGAGGGCCTCTCCGCGGGAATCGACCTCTTGCAGGGCGTGGAGATGTTCCTGCGCTACTACGCCCCCGCCGGACCCGACGCGGCACCCTGACCGTCCCGGTGATCCAGGCCCGCGAGCTGCTCGTCACCGGGGGTGTTCCGCTGCGCGGACGCCGGGCCGTTCGCCGAGCACCTCGTCGCTTCGGGCCGGGTGGACCTGGACAGCCTGGTCACCGCCCGGTTCAGCTTGGAGGACACGGAGAAGGCACTCAACGCTGAAAGCCTTCCAGGCAACCTCGAGACAATGGTGGTGCTCTGAATGGGAGTTCTCGACAAGTTCTCGCTGAGCGGTCGCAAGGCCCTGGTCACCGGAGGCAATCGCGGGCTGGGGCAGGCCTTCGCCACGGCACTTGCCGAGGCGGGCGCCGACGTGGCGATCGCGGGCCGTGACGCCGAACGCACGGCGCTCGCGGTGGAACGGGCGGCCGACCACGGGCTTCGACTGCACCCGATCACCGCCGACATCACCGATGACGCGGACGTGCGGTGGATGACCGGCGAGGCGCTTGAGGTTCTCGGTGGCCTGGACATCCTCGTCAACAACGCCGGCACCTGCTTCCACAACGACTCCTGGCACACCACGGACGAGGAGTGGACGCAGGTCTTCGACCTCAACGTTCGCGCGCTGTGGAAGTGCAGCCTCGAGGCGGCACGGCACATGAAGGACTCCGGCGGCGGATCCATCGTCAACATCGGGTCCATGTCGGGCCTCATCGTCAACCGGCCCCAGTGGCAGCACGCGTACAACGCCTCCAAGGCGGCCGTGCACCACCTCACGAAGTCGCTCGCGGCCGAGTGGGCCGCTGCCGGGATACGTGTCAACGCGGTCGCCCCCGGCTACGTGAAGACGGAGATGGCGCCGGTCGACCGGCCGGAGTTTCGCCGCCAGTGGATCGAGGACGCGCCGCAGCAACGTTATGCGCTGCCCGGGGAGATCGCGCCGACCGTCGTGTTCCTCGCCAGTGACGCGGCGTCGTTCATCACGGGTTCGGTCGTCGTGGCCGACGGCGGATACACCGTCTTCTAGCCGCGCCCGCCTCGTGGACAACTCACGTATCGAAGAAGCGGCAAGACAGTGGCGCAAGCCATCCGGCGCGTGGTCACGAGACGATCCCGGACGGCCTTCCGGACGCCGTCGTCATGGCCCTCGCCGCCGAACGGCAGGTCACCCACGAGCAGATGCAGGCCCGGCACACCACTATGCAATGAAGGGGGTGCCGGGCCCGCTCAGTCGGACGGCGTCAGGCGTTCGGGTCGAACGGGATGCCCGACGGCATGGAGTGGGCGAGGGCGTACTCGAAGTCTCCGTTCTTGATCTTGATGGTGGCCGAGCCGAAGTCGGCGCTCAGGAGCTTGTCGCGATACCCGGCGGGGTAGCCGTTCCAGCCGACCAGGCGCGGGTAGAACCAGCCGGCGGTGGCGTTCTCCGGCGGTTCGTCGTTGGTGTTGGCGAAGCGGAAGTCGTGGGTCGAGACGCCGTCCTTGTGGTAGACGATCTTCGGGTGGGTGCCGTCGAAGCGCACGGCCGAGGCGGCCGCCCCCTGGTAACTGCTGTGCTGGGACACCGAGACGTACTGCACCTGGTTGCTGCTGATCCACACCACGACGTGCTCCCAGTCGTGCCGGTGCCCGATGGCCGCCGGACCGAGCGTCGCCTGGTCCTTCTCGAAGTAGCTGGCGTACATCACGGCGCACCAGCCGTTGTTGCACTTCTCGCGTGAGTACGTGTTGGCGTTGGCCAGTTGGGCGTAGTCGTGGCAGTGGCCGTTCACGTCGCCGCCGAGCGCCAGTCCGGGGTTGAGGGTGCCGTCGGCGCCGATGGCCGCGGTGGCGTAGCAGCCGTCGCCGTCGTAGTCGTAGGCGGGGGAGAAGGTCTGCTCCAGGCCGTCGGCGTTCTGGGGGAGCAGCGTCAGCACGTTGGCACTCGCCTGGGTCGGGAGGGCCAGGACGAGAGCCAGTGCACCGAGGGCGGCGGCGAGCGCCGTTCTGCGGGACTTTCTTGCCGCAAGCAGTCGGTTGCGCACGTCAACTCCTACGGGTAACTGGTCAGGTTGGCGACATTGGTGCCGGAGTTGGACGGGCCGCCGGTGTTGTTGATGACGTGGCTGATGGTGCCCGTGCCGCCGAGGGAGACCGTCACCATGCTGGTGAAGCGGACGCCCGAGGTGTTCGGCGCCTCGATCGCGTGCGCGGCGACGACGCCGGGGTTGACGTTGAAGTAGCAGTAGCTGCCGAGGCCGTAGGCCTTGTGGCTGGTGACCGAGTCGGCGACCTTGTAGGCGGCGTAGCCCTGGGTGGAGCCGTTCATCCAGGCGGACTGGTTCGGTGGGTCGTACGGCATCTCGTTCTGGAAGAAGTACGTGCGGCCGCCGTTGCCGTTCCAGACTGTCTGGTACTTCTGGAAGTGCTCCACGAACAGGCCGTACATGGTGACGTTGTCGCCGTTGACGATCAGTCCGGTGTCCGCGGTGTTGCTGGTCCAGCCGACACCGCTGCCGTGGTCGGCGCGCCAGATCCACATGTGGTCGCCGATGACGTTGTCGCTGTTGACGACGAGGCTGGTGGTCGCCTTGCCTACGCCAGCGCCGCCGACGCGGAAGTACACGTCGTGCAGGGAGGTCGGGTCGGCCGCGTGGGAGGCGGCGGAGCCGCTCGGCCCGACTTCCAGCAGGGAGGGCGAGTTGGTGGTGCCGGCGTCGAACAGCAGGCCCGCGATCTTCACGCCGTCGACGTCGGCGACCTTCATCGCGGTGACGCCGTTGTCGGGGACGAGGGTGGCAAGGCCCAGGCCGAGCACGACCGTGTCCGCGCGGTTGACCTGAAGAGTCTGGTCCAGGTGGTAGACGCCCGGAGTGACCAGGAGGTTCTTGCCCGCGGCGAGCGCGGAGTTGATCTGGGAGGCGGTGGCGCCCGGCTTCACGACGTAGAAGCTGTCCAGCGAGAGCGAGCTGCCGGAGGCGCCGCCGGCCCAGCTGGTGCCCGAGGAGTTGGAGCGCACGGACGGCACGAACACCTGGTAGGCGCCGTTGCCGTCGACGTACAGGAACGGCTTCTCGCGGGAGACCGGGCTCTGGGCGACCGTGGTGTACGGCGGGTTGGGGAAGCTGGTGGCGGGCACGCCCGTGCTGCCGGTGAAGACCATGTTCCAGTTGGAGCCGGTCCAGCTGCCGAGCTGGGAGTTGCGGGTCAACCACTGTTGCTGCGAACCGGAGTTGACCTGGCCGTCGATCCTGCTGTCGGCGAGGAGGCCACCGCTGGACCAACCGCCGTCGTCCAGAGCGAGGTTGCCGCGCAGATGCATCCGGCGGTACGCCGCTGCCTGCGAGACGGCCCAACGGTCGCTGCCGCCGGTCGGGTTGACGGACAGGTTCTCCGCGCCGCGCCAGAAGTTCTGGGTGGCGTTGCCCTGGAACCAGTCGGCCTCGGCGTGCACCGCTCCGTTGACCGTCACCGCGTCGGGGGACAGACCGAGGCCCAGCACCTGGGTGTAGAAGCCGACGTTGACGTCCGCGCTGTAGGCACCGGGCTTGAACAGCACGGCGTAGCGCTGCGAGCCGAACTGGTTGGTCTCCTGCTGCTGGAAGATGGAGCTCAGCCTGCTCTGGATCGTCGACGACGACATCGAGGGGTCGAAGACGACGACGTTCGGGCCGAGGTCGGGGTCGGCGGCCGACTGGGCCACGGGGACCACCTGGAAGCGCTGGGCGGCGGTGCCGTTGCAGGTGTACTGCACGAACTGCACGCTGTCGGCGATCGATGCGCCGGGGTCGTCCAGGCACTTGCCGCTGTTGCGGTTGACGAAGTGGAAGGCGCCGCCCCCGTCGTCCACCGGCAGCCACTGCTGGTTGGCACCGCCGCCGTAACTCCACAGGTGGACCTGCGCGTTGTCGGCGGTGGAGAGGTCGGCGACGTCCACGACCTGATTGGTGTCGTTGGCGTTGTTGATCCGGACGTACCCGTCACTGGTGGCGGTGAAGCTCCACCGCTGGGCCGTGGTGCCGTTGCAGCTGTACTGCTGCACGACGGTGCCGTTGGCGGTGGCGGCCGCCTTGGCGTCCAGGCATCTGCCGCTCGCGGCGTTCATGACGGTCGCAAAGCCCGTGGGCAGGGCGGAAGTTGCCGCCCGCGCGGGGGCGCCGGTGAGCAGGGACGCGGCCGTTACGGCCACCAGGGCGGCCACGGCTGATCTGCCACGGCGGGGTAGGGAAGGCATGGGTTCTCCTTGCCGGAAGCGGGAGTTCGGCCGATGTGGTCGGCCGGCGGGATCAGCCGGTGTAGGCGGCGAAGACGCGCGTGTAGTCCCAGTCGGACTGGCTGACGCCGGAGCAGCTGTCGGCGGGGCCGCCGGTGCAGGGCCGGTCGCGGTTGGCGGACCAGAAGGTGAGGCGGGCCAGGTGGTGCTGCTGGGCGTAGGCGAGGATGGTGCGGAAGTCGGCGACGGTCACGGTCTCGTTGTTGTCGGTGATCCCGTTCATGGACGAGATGCCCATGTCCCGGTAGGCCTGGTCGTCGCTGTAGCCGTAGGCGCTCTTGAGCGCGTTCTTGAGGCCTTCGGCCGCCTGAGTGGTGAGGTTGCCCATGTTCTGGCCGGCCCCGCCGAAGTCGAACGGCATGATGGCCCAGGCATCGACGGAAAGCCCGGAGGACGCTGCCCGGTTGATGAGACTCGTGTCCGGCCCGCTCTGCCCGGTGCCGATGGTGATGTACACCTTCAGGCCTGCATTGTTGGCCTTCACCGTCTTCAGTGCGTCCACCGTCCGCTGCTGCACGGTCGGGTTGCTGTAGGCGTCGGCCTCGAGGTCGATGTCGATCGCCTTGAGCCCGTAGGCGTTGATGACCTTCTGGTACGCCGCCGCCAGCTCGCCCGCGCTGGAGCAGGAGCTCTCCAGCTTGTTGCCGCTGTAGCCGCCGAAGGACGGGATGATGTCACCGCCGTTGGCGCGCACGGTGTTCACGGTCTGCTGGTCGACACCTCCGGTCAGGGCCCGGCTGCCGTCCCATTGCGGATTGCAGTAGCCGTTGCTGAGGACGAAGGCGAGGGTGAACCACTTGACGCCGGTCGCGTTGGTGATCGTGGTCGGGCTCGGTGGGCTGCCCCAGCCGTTGTAGAGGTACGGCGCCACGGCCATCGGCGCGGACGGGGTGGTGCCGTCGCCGGCCGCGGGCGCGGTCCACTTCTGGTTGGCCGCGCCGGTGCAGCTCCAGATCTGCGCGCGGGCGCCGTTGGCCGAGGAGTTGTCCGTGACGTCCAGGCACTTGTCGGCCTGCGGGTTGACGATGTCGTGGGCGGCGGTGACCGTCCACTTCTGGTTCGCACCGCCGCTGCAGCTCCACAGCTGGACCTTGGCGCCGTCGGCGGTCGAATTGCCGGTCGCGTCAAGGCACTTGCCGAGGGCGCGGATGGTGCCGTCGCTGCCGACGGTCCATTGCTGGGCTGCGGTGCCGTTGCAGTCGTAGAGCTGTACGGCCGTGCCGTCGGCGGAGTTGGCGCCTGCGACGTCGAGGCACTTGCCGGCGAGGCCGGTGATGGTGCCGGTGGCGGCCCGCGCGGGGGAGGCCGTGAGCAGGCCGGTGGACAGGGTGAGGGCGGTGACCGCCAGGACGGCGGATGCGGGGAGGGGTCTGGCCATGGCTGGGCGGCCTTTCGTGGGGGGTAATGCACCCGGGCCGCGTTCAACTTGCGAACGGACGAGTGCATGCACGGGGGTGGGGTCGCCCGGTGAAACTAAAGGTACGGACCACTTACGTCAAGGTATGAAGTAAGAGTTGAGGAAAGGGAGTTGAGTGGACACCCTGCGTCGCTGTGGCCGGGGTGTTGTTGATCTGGGCGTCGGGATGCAGCGCCAAGGGATCTGCGAGGGGACGTAGTTGGGCCCAGAGGCTGCCTCTGTTCAGTTCACACCCGAGGTGACTGCGAAGAACGCATCTGCTCGCCGCGCGATGGCAGTCGACACAAATGGGCCGCTCCCGAACAGCCTCCTTGGCGTCCTGCGCCGTTCAACGGTTCCGGTTCCGTCGCCGGCGGATCAACCGGTCTGCGCCCTGGGCGGGGACGCGCCCGCCCGGCGGACCGCCAGCAGCGCCGCACCGATGTCCGCCACCGCTCGCGGATCGGACAGGGAGCGGTCCGCCAGCTCCTCGACGCGGCGCAGCCGGTAGCGGACGGTGTTGGGGTGGACGAAGAGGCTCTGCGCAGCGTCCGCGGCGGAGCCGGCGGCGGCGTACCAGTGCTCCAGGGTCTCCAGGAGACGGGAACGCTCCGCGGCCGGGAGGTCGAGCAGCGGCTGGAGGACCACCTCCACGAGGTGCGCCGCCTCGGCCGGGGCGGCGGCGAGGACCATGGCCAGCGGGTTGTCGTCGAACCGTGCGACGCCGGGGCCGGCGCCCCGGAGGCCGGCCAGGGCCAGCCGGGCGAAGCGCAGCGCCTGAGGGGTGTCCCGCAGCGAGTGAAAGCACGGGCTGACACCTACGCGGGCGCCCGCGTGGCGCAGGATGCGCAGGCAGGTGCTCTCCGCCGTCGCCGTGGGCAGGGCGGCCAGACCGATCTGCTGGTCGGGCAGCAGCCGCCAGGCGAAGTGGACCTGGGCCTGACGCAGCGCCGCTTCCGTCCCCGCCAGCGGCTCCTCGCCGGGAGCGTCGGCCGCCGCCACGGCGACCACGTAGGGCCCGCGGTCGGGCAGCCCCAGCTCGCGGGCGGCCTCCCACAGCGTGCGGTCGGCGATGACACCGGTGAACAGCGCCTCCACCAGTGCCGAGCGGCGTGCCTGACGCCGCGAGGTCAGCTCGGCGGTCGTCTCCCGGTAGGCCGCCGCCACCGCCTCCGCGTAGCGGCCGAACAGGGCCCAGATCTCCGCGGACTGGGACACCAGCTGGGCGTCGGTGACCTCGGGATGGGTGCGTGCCTCGGCCAGGATGTCCGTCCACAGGAGCTCGAAGCCGATCCGGTACGCGTGCAGGGTGTCTGCCAGCGGCACACCCTGCTCGGCGCGGAGGCGCCCGGTCTCCCGTGCCGGGCTCGGGTCCTGCGGGCCCGAGCGGCCGAGCTGCTCCAGGAGCAGGTCCGCGTTGGCGGTGCACGAGCGGCGCAGCGAGTCGAAGGGGATCAGCGACTCGTCCTTGTAGGCATCGACGTCCGAGCGGATGCGCTGCGCCATTCGCTCGCCCAGTTCCGGCAGCCTCGCATGAAGCGCCGAGACCACTCCTGAAAGGTCCATTCCCGCAGCGTAACGCCCCTGTTTTGTTCTCCGTGACAATCCCGGAGGGCAGGCGCTGTCACACCGCACATAGGCCGTCGCCACGGACATCGACACGATGTCGTCAACGTGAACAGCGGATTTCGACGGCGACTTTCGTGGAGGCGGTCATGGCCAATCTGGCGGAGTTCTTGGTGGAGACGGCACGGCGGCAGCCGGAACGCCCCGCGCTGCGACTGGGCGGCCAGGTCACCAGCTACGCAGAGCTCGACGAGCGCAGCGCCCGCGCCGCCGCACTGCTGAGGGCCGAGGGCGTACGACCGGGAGACCGGATCGCTCTGATGCTGCCCAACGTTCCCGAGTTCGTCGTCCTCTACTACGGCGTGCTGCGCGCCGGAGCGGTCGTCGTACCGATGAACCCGCTGCTGAAGACCCGGGAGACCGAGTACCACCTGCGCGACTCGGGCGCGCGGATGCTCTTCGAGTGGCACCAGGCGCCGGGCGAGGGCGCGCAGGGCGCGGCCGCCGCCGGAGTCCGGCACACGGCCGTCGAGCCCGCCGCCTTCGCGGACCTGCTGGCCGGTCACGAGCCGCTGCCCGAGGTGAGCGAGCCGGACGGCGAGGACGTGGCCGTGCTGCTGTACACCTCCGGCACCACCGGCCGCCCCAAGGGCGCCACGCTCACCCACGCCGGGCTGCGGCACAACACCGAGGTCAACGCGGTCCATGTGCAGCAGATGACAGCGGACGACGTGGTCGTGGGCTGTCTGCCCCTGTTCCACATCTTCGGCCAGATCTGCACCATGAGCGTGGCCGTACGCGCCGGTGCCTCGCTCACCCTGATCCCCCGCTTCGACCCGCAGACCGTCCTGGACGCCATCGCCCGCGACCGGGCCACGGTCTTCGAGGGCGTACCGACCATGTACGCGGCGCTGCTCCAGCACCCGTCGGAGGCCGACGTGTCCACGCTGCGGATGTGCGTCTCCGGCGGAGCCTCGCTGCCGGTGGAGATCCTGCACGGCTTCGAGCGTCGCTTCGGCTGCATGGTGCTGGAGGGCTTCGGCATGTCCGAGACGAGTCCGGTGGTCACCTTCAACCACCCCGACCGGCCGCGCAAGGCCGGGTCCATCGGCACCCCGATCAAGGACGTGGAGGTGCGCCTCCTCGACGACAAGGGCCAGGACGTGACTCCCGGCGAGATCGGCGAACTGGCCGTGCGCGGGCCGAACGTGATGAAGGGGTACTGGAACCGTCCGGAGGAGACGGCGGCCACCATCCCGGACGGCTGGCTGCGCAGCGGCGACCTCGCGCGCCAGGACGAGGACGGCTACCTGTACATCGTCGACCGCAAGAAGGACATGATCATCCGCGGCGGTTACAACGTCTACCCGCGCGAGATCGAGGAGGTGCTGCACGAGCACCCGGCCGTGGCGCTGGCCGCAGTCGTGGGCGTGGCCGACGCGCATCTGGGCGAGGAGATCGCCGCCGCGGTGGTGCTGCGCCCGAAGGCGCAGGCCACGCCCGACGAGCTCCGGCAGTTCGTCAAGGAGCGGGTGGCGGCGTACAAGTACCCGCGCGAGGTATGGCTCGTGGACACGCTGCCGACCGGCCCCAGCGGCAAGATCCTCAAGAGGGAGATCAGCGCGCCGACGGGGTGAGGTCGATGTGATCGAGTCGGCCGGGCGACGATCCGGATGATGCCGAGGACAAGAAGAATGCGGCGCCCTGCGGAGAACTTCCGCGGGGCGCCGCTCCTTGCCCGATCAGTCGCTCTCGCCCTCCGGCCCCACGAACTGCATGTCCAGATGGATCTTGACGACATCGCCGAGGAGCCCGGCCCCGAAGTCCAGCCCGAAGTCGCTGCGGCGGATCTCGCCCGTCGCCTCGAACCCGGCGTGCTTCCGCTTGTCCAGAGGGTGGTCCACCACCCCGCCGAACTCGACAGCGAACGTGACCGGGCGGGTCACGTCCCCGATGGTCACATCCCCGGCCATCGTCCAGTCCTCGCCCTGGCCGGACACCTGCGTCGAGCGGAACGTCATCGTCGGCCGCTTCTCCACGTCGAGCAGCTCGGCCGAGCGGGTGTGCGCGTCGCGGTCGGAGTTGCCGGTGTCGATGGAGGCGAGAGCGATCTCGGCGCTCACCTGTACGCCGTCGAGGGTCTCACCGACGTACAGCCCGGTCTTGAAGTCGGTGAACCGGCCGCGCACCTTGGCGATCCCGAGATGGCGGATGGTGAAGTTGACCGCCGAGTGAAGGGGGTCGAGTTCCCAGTCGCCGGGGGAGAGGGGCAGTGCGGCGACGGAGGTGACGGCGGTGTTCGCGGAGTTGTCATTGCTCATGGGTTCATCGTGCGAGCTCCGCGGCGGGAGAGGGAGGCCGGGCGAATGGTGGTAGTGGCAGGGCCATCCTCCGCGACGGCACGCGTTGTACGGTTCGACAGGTGAACCACAACGAGTTGGGGACCTTCCTGCGCACCCGCCGCGAAGCCGTCACCCCCGCCGAGGTGGGCCTGCCCACGGGCCTCCGCCGCCGCACACCGGGGCTGCGCCGGGCCGAGCTGGCCACCCTCGCCGGCATCAGCGTCGAATACCTCACCCGACTCGAACAGGGCCGCGACCGCAACCCCTCGCCCAAGGTCCTCGCCGCGATCGGCGACGCCCTTCATCTGCGTACGGCGGACCGCCTCCTCCTGCACCGGCTGGTCAAGGAACACGGCGCGGACAAGGAGCTGTGCCAGACGGTCGTCGCACCCCCGGTGCGTACGGTGCGCCCCACCCTCCGGGCACTTCTCGACCGACTGGAGCCCACGCCGGCCGTCCTGCTCAACTGGATGGGCGACATCGTGGCCTGCACACAGGGCTACGAGCGGTACGCCGGCCCGCTCGGTCTGCTCGACGGCGACCCGCCCAACATCGTGCGATACCTGTTCACCGACGCCCGGGCCCGCGAGGTCTTCCCCGGCTGGGACAGGATGGCGGACGAGCAGGTGGCCCAGCTGCGCCACGAGACCTCGGTGCACGAACCCCATGTGATCGCCCTGGCCGAGGAGCTGACGGCGGCGGTCGGGGCGCCGTTCAGTGACCGGCTCGCCGCCGTACCGGTCGCGCCCAGCCGGACCGGGACCGAACTCGTCGACCACCCCGAGGCGGGCCGCCTCCACCTGTCGTACGAGACCCTCGCGTTCCCGGACGAGGGCCGGCGCCTGGTGGTGCACATCCCGGCCGACGATGCCACGGCCACCGCGCTCGACCGTCTCAACGGCCGCAGGCCGGGAGCGCTGCGAGCAGTGAGCGGCTGACCTCGCGGACGCGCAGGTGAAACGAATATGTGGGTTCACCAGGTATGCGTGTGGTGGACGTCTCGTGGAGCACCTGTCCGAAGAACTGTTATCCGAGACTCCCGGAACGATCTCCCATGCATCGGGCAGGATCGTTCGGCGTCGAGGACAGGGAAGCTTTGATGAGCAGACAGCGCACGGTGGCGTCGGCGGCACTGGTGACCGCCGCCCGAGGGGGCGACCCCGAGGCCCAGGACGCTCTGGTCAGCGCGTACCTCCCGCTGGTCTACAACGTCGTGGGGCGGGCCCTCAACGGCTCGGTCGACGTCGACGACGTGGTGCAGGACACGATGCTCCGTGCCCTCGGCGCGCTGGGAAGCCTGCGTGAGCCCGAGAGTTTCCGCTCCTGGCTCGTGGCGATCGCGATGAACGAGGTCCGCAAGCACTGGCAGGAGCGGCAGTCGGCACCGGGCGCCATGGAGGAGGCCGAGGAACTCGCCGATCCCGGCGCCGACTTCGTGGACCTGACCCTCGTACAACTCCAGCTGTCGGGCCAGCGCCAGGAGACCGCGCGCGCCACACGCTGGCTGGAGCAGGACGACCGAGGACTGCTGTCGCTGTGGTGGCTGGAGTGCGCCGGCGAGCTGACGCGCGCGGAGGTCGCCGCGGCCCTGGAGCTGTCGACCCAGCACACGGCCGTCCGGGTGCAGCGGATGAAGGCACAGTTGGAGGCGGCCCGCGTCGTGGTGCGGGCGCTCGACGCGCAGCCGCCGTGCGAGGAACTGCGGGGCATGCTGGGCGTCTGGGACGGCCGCCCCTCCGCGCTGTGGCGCAAGCGAATAGCCCGGCACGCCCGTGGCTGCGCGCGCTGCTCCGGCCTGTGGAGCGGACTGATGCCCGCGGAGGGACTGCTGGCCGGCCTGGCACTGGTCGCGGCGGCGCCCGCGCTGGTGGAGAGAGTCTTCTCCGCCACCGGCGGGATGGTCGCGACCGGGGCGACGTTCCGGCTCGGCGCCGGGGCAGGCCACGCCGGGGCGGGTGGGCGATCCGGACACCGTGCCGCGCGCGGCCGGGCGACCTCCCGCAGCGAGGCCCGACGACGCCGGCGCATCCGGCGCCGGGCCGTCGGCGGGGCCGTCGTCGCGGCGTGCGTGGCCGGTGGCGGCTTCTGGTACTTCGGTACGGACCCCGGGACCGGGGGAGGGACAGAGGCGGCGACCGCCGAGCGGACCGCCGGCGCCCCGGTTGCGGATCTCTCGGAATCCAGCGCCGCAGAGACCGCCTCACCGTCGGCTTCCGCCTCGCCCTCGCCGTCTCCCGCGAAGTCGAAGAAGCCGAGCGCATCCAAGACCCCGCAGCCCGGCAAGACGAAGAGCGCGCCGACCACCCAGCAGTCCGCGCAGCCGACTCAGAGTTCGGCGATCACTCCGGAGCCGCAGTCGGCGCCGACGGACGCCGTCGCGCAGGTCGTCGCGCTGGTGAACAAGGAGCGGGCGAGCGCCGGTTGCGATCCGCTCACCGAGGACGCGCAACTGGAGAAGGCGGCGCAGGCCCACTCCGACGACATGGCCGCCCGCAACTTCTTCGACCACGTCAACCCGGACGGCGCCGACCCCGGACAGCGCATCACCGCCGCCGGCTACAAGTGGTCCACGTACGGCGAGAACATCGCCCAGGGGCAGCAGACCCCGGAGGCGGTGATGGACTCCTGGATGAACAGCCCCGGCCACCGCGCCAACATCCTCAACTGCGCCTTCAAGGACATCGGCGTGGGCATCCACAAGGGCTCGGGCGGCCCGTGGTGGACCCAGGACTTCGGCGCCAAGCAGTGACCGAGCCCCCGACTTCCCCTACGACGCCTCCGCCTCTGCGCCGCTTCCAGTTTCGGGGCGGAGGTAGCCGAGGCCGGCGGGTCCGTGTGTGGCCGCGGCGGTGAAGACATAGCGGCGGACCGTCTCGTCGCTGGTGAGCAGTTGGTGTTCGCGCGCCCAGACCATGCGGAACCGCAGCCAGGGACCGTCCGTCCCACCCGTCCCGATCTGGAGCACGCCTTCATCGCATCCTGCGTCCCCTCGCAAGCCGCAAGACCCTCAACGCGCCCCAGCCCTGGCCGCTTTGGAACAGCCCCTCACCGCACCGGGAAGCCGAACGAATACCCCTGCTGCTTCAGCCACGGCAGGATCTCGCGCAGGGCGGCCACCGTCTCGGAGCGGTCTCCGCCGGCGTCGTGGAAGAGGATCGTCGGACCGTTGGACAGCTCGTTCTTGACGGTGGTGATGATGGCCTCGGTGCCCGGGCGCTCGAAGTCCTTGGAATCGACGTTCCAGCCCAGCGGACGCATCCCGTGGGAGGCGGCGAGGTGTCGGCTGTAGGGGGTGAAGGCACCGCCGGGGGCCCGGTAGTACATCGGCCGGACGCCTCCCGAAGCCTTCGTGATCATGGCTTCGGCGTTCATGATCTCCTGCGACTGGTAGGAGTTGGGCTTCTTGTCCATGGTGGTGTCGTGCGACACCGTGTGGTCGCACAGCCGGTGCCCGGCCGCCACCACCGCCTTGACCAGGTCCGGGTGGGCCTGGGCCTGCGTGCCCACCATGCAGAAGGTGGCCTTGACTCCGTTCTCCTTCAGCAACTGCAGCACCTGCGGCGTCCAGTTCGGGTCCGGGCCGTCGTCGATCGTGATGTTGACGCCGCGGGCCCCCTTGTCGGAGGCGTGGACGATGCTCGCCGACACCGGCTTCGGGGCGGCAGGACGCGCCGAAGCGCCCGAGTGATGCCCGCCGACGGCACCGGCCTGCGCGGTCCACACCGAAGTACCGGCTGCCAACGCCGTCACCCCGACCGCCGCCGCGAATACCCGGCCGTACCATCCCCGCCCGCCATGCCGCGCCATGTCTGCCCTGTTCCTTGTCGTTCTGATGGTTTCCGTGCACCTGTCAGGACGGGGAAAGGACGCCGGGGGATCCGCCTGTTACGGATCACGGACAATTCCGCGGGGGTTTGGAGACGCATGAGCAGCCGGAGGGGGTGTGCGGGGTCGCCGCGGGCTGCGCAGACCAAGAGACATCGGCTGCCATGAGGGACGTAAAAGGTCAGTTCCTGCCCTTGATTGGACAAAGGGCTCGTGCGGAAGCCGTCTCGTTGCGGCGGCAACTTCCTAGGCTGGGGCGGGGGAGGGGCGCCTGAGAATCGAGAGAATGGTGCCTCTCGAGCGTCGCTGCACCGCGGGAGGACGCCATGGCCGTGAGGAAGCTGCCGTCCAGCATCACCGTGCTGTCCTGCATGCCGGTGGTGGTGATGGCGACGGTGACGGTCGGGGACGTGGTCGTCGGAGCCGGCCTGGGATTCCTGCCGTTGATCTCGCTCGGTCCGGCCTTCGCCGGACTGGTCGGCGGCTGGCGCCGTACCGCTGCGATCGGCGCCGCGGCACTGCTGCTGTGCGTCGCGCTCGGGCTGTACGACGGGCTGTTCCAAGAACGGCGGGGCTTCACGGCCATGATCTCCGTGGTGGGCGTGACGGGCGTGGGCATCGCCGCGGCCGTGATGCGATCGCGCCGGGAGGCGGAGCTGGCGAGTGTGCGGTCGATCGCGGAGGTGGCGCAGCGGGTGCTGCTGCGGCCGGTGCCGTTGACCGCGGGCCCGCTGCAGGCGGCGGTGTCGTACACCTCGGCCGTCGCGGAGGCACGCATCGGCGGCGACCTCTACGAGGTGGTCGCTTCGCCGTACGGCGTGCGGATCATCGTCGGCGATGTGCAGGGCAAGGGGCTGGCCGCCGTGGAGACGGCCGCCGTGGTGCTCGGCGCCTTCCGGGAGGCCGCGCACGAGGAACCGGATCTGGTCGATCTCGGTGAGCGCCTGGAGCGCAGCGTGTCCCGCGAGTTGGACGACGAGAAGTTCGTCACCGCGATCCTCGTCGAGATCGCCTCGGACTACGAGGCCGTCCTCCTGAGCTACGGCCATCCGGCCCCGATGCTCGTCCGGCGCGGCGGTGACGCCGAGTTCCTCCAGCCGGCCTCCTTCGCGCTCCCGCTGGGCCTGGGTGCGCATCGCGGCGAGAGCCCGAAGCCGTACCGTGCGGAATTCGTGCCCGGCGAGCAACTGCTGCTGTACACCGACGGCGTGACCGAGGCCCGCGACGCACACGGCATGTTCTACCCGCTGGCCGACCGGGCGCATCTGCTTCAGGACCCGGACGCGCACGGTGCGTTGGAGGCGCTGCGCGAGGACCTGGTACGGCACGTCGGTGGGCCGCCCCACGACGACGCGGCGATGCTCCTGCTGCGTTACCACCGCCATGCGGAAGGAAAGTCCTGATGCCGTGGCCGGTCGCGCCGAGCGACCCGAACTGTTCGGCCTGGACCGGCTGACGGAGGACGGCAGCCCTCACTGTCCAGCAGACTGACGTAGCGTCAGACCGGCCACATCGGCCCCACCGTGTGAGAGGAGGAGGGGCCGATGCCGACCGAGTGCAGGTCGAAGGCGCGCAACGCCGTCAGGGCACCTCCGGGCCGCGGTACTGGCTCATCGCGTCGATGAGCCAGCGGGCCAGGTAGTCGGCGAAGGAGGCCCGCGGAAAGAGCCGGTACGTCGGCGCGTCGTCGACCTGCCAGAGCACTACCGCGACAGGTCCCACCGTGGTCGACACCGCCCGGCCGGGGCCGAAGGACCGGGGGTGCAGGTCCAGCGGGCAGCCCTTCTCCAGCACCTCCCGGGCGGCAGGGCCGCTCAGCTCCAGCGTCGTGCGGTTCGCCGAGACGTCGACCACCGAGCCGGCGTCGTCGGCGAGTGCCTCCCGCAACTCGCCGACCACAGCGGCCACTTCGGCCTGGGACAGCACGAGCCACTCGTCGGGGCCGAGCCAGACGACCGAGTGGGGTCCGGACGTGCTGGTGTGACCGCAGTGCCGTGGCAGCGATGCCCCCAGGGCCTTCTCGATGCGCTCGGCCGCTTCCGAAGCGGGGTCGACACGCACGTTCACCATGGCGATGTACGGCCACTCCGACAGCGCGACTCCGTGGGCGCCGGTGACGGCGGCGGCGCGCATCCGCTCCTCCAGATGCGCCAGGGGGCTGGTGCGCAGGGCCACCCGGCCTGCGCTCGCGTCGATCGTCGGCTCAGCCATCTCGCTTGGTCCCTTCGGGGTCGTAGAGGACGAAGTCGGCCACCTCGACGGGCACCAGGTCCTCGCCCACCGGGGCGAGCAGCGTCTCGCCGATCCTTGCCCGCCCGTCGGCGACGAGAGCGAGGGCGAAGGGGCGGCCGAGGGCCGGACTGTGATAGCTGGAGGTGACGTGGCCGAGCATCGGCACCGGCCCGGCCTCGGGGGTCAACGGCACGTCCGGCGCGACGAGTTGGGTGCCTTCCGGCAGCCGGGTCATGCGGTCGGCGGGCAGCAGGCCGACCAGTTGCTTGCGGTCCGTGCGGGAAGTGTCGGGGCGCGAGTAGGACCGCTTGCCGACGAAGTCCTTCTGCTTCGAGACCACCCAGGACATGCCCGAGTCCTGCGGCGTGACGGTGCCGTCGGTGTCCTGGCCGACGATGATGTAGCCCTTCTCGGCCCGCGCGCCGACCCGCTCGGTGCGTCCGGAGAGCAGCGAGCCGCCCGGCTCGGACTGGTCGTCGACGAGGATCACGCGGACGCCGGAGCCGGCGGCAGCGGCGGCGGCCGCCAGACCGGCCGGGCCGGAGCCGACGACCAGGACGTCGGTGTGCGCGTACTTCTTGTCGTAGACGGCCGGGTCGGGGGTCGGGTCGAGTCGGCCCATCCCGGACAGCTCGGGGTCCAGCGCCGAGGTCGGCTCGTCGAAGAGCATGACGCTGGGCTTCATGACCAGGGCACGCGCGATCGTCACGCGCTGCTGCTGGCTGCCGGACGGGGCGCTGGGGTAGACGTCGGGCTTGTGCGCCATGCCCACCTCCTCCAGCGCCTGCATCGCGTCGGCCACGGCCTCGGCCCTGTTCACGCCCTTCACGCGGCGCGGCGCCTCGAAGAGGATCTCCAGCACCGTCATGTGCGGGAAGAGGTTGTAGGCCTGGAAGACCATGCCGGTCTTGGTGCGCTGTTTCGCGACCCTCAAGCGCGTACACCTCGAACTGGGCGGCAAGGCCCCGGTTGTGATCTTCCCGGACGCCGATCTCATGCCGCCGCATCGTCCCTGCGCACCGCCGGCTTCTGGAACTCGGGCCAGGAATGCGGCGCCGCCTGGCGCGTCCCCGTCCATGAATCGGTCGCCGAGCAGTTCGTCGAGCAACTCGTGGGCGAGGTCCGGTCGTTGGTGGTCGGCGAGCCGACCTCCGGCGAGGACGTCGAGGTCGGCCCCATGGTCTCCAAGGCCCACTTCGACCGCGTCACCGGCTACTTGGAGCGCGCGAAGACCGAAGGCATCCGCGCGGCCACCGGAGGCGGCGCCCTCGACGGGCCCGGTTGCTTCGTGGCCCCGACCGTGCTGGTCGGCGTCCCGGAAGGCGCCGAAGTCGCCCGCGAGGAGATCTTCGGCCCGGTGATCTGGGTCGAGACCTTCACCGACGAGGACGAAGCCGTACGACGTGCCGACGACGTCCCGCTCGGCCTGTCCGCATCGGTGTGGACCGAGAACCCCCGCGGCAGCCACGACATCGCCGCGCGCCTCGACTTCGGCACCGTCTGGGTCAACTCCCACCTCGTGCTGGCCGGTGAAGTCCCCCGGGGCGGCTTCAAGGGATCCGGCACTCGTCGGGCTCATGCACCTCGGCCACCGCACCAGCTTTCCGCTGAGACGAAACACTTCGGCGCCCCGACCCGCGGCCGGGGCGCCGAAGTGCGTTCGGCCTACTTGTTGAACGCTCCGTTGTTGCAGCCCATGTCCGAGCCGAGGGAGGTCTCCTGCGCGCCCGAGTTGCCCTCGCCGTTGAGGCCGTTGCCCAGCAGGCCGTTGATCAGCCCGACCGAGCCGAGGACGTCGAGGTTGAGGTCGTGCGACCGGCAGGTGGTGCTCTGCAGGACGTCGACGCCCCCACCGCCCTGACGCCCGTCGGCGTGGGCAGCGCCGGCCGTCAGGAACCCGATGCTCCCGAGGGCGGCAACCAGGACGGCAGCCTTGCGAAGCTTGTGCATGTCATCTCCGGTGGAGTGAAGAGGTGAAGTGGATGCGATCTGCGATCGATCGACTCCTTACAGCCACGGGAGATTAGTGCGAAATGTCCCGGACTGTACGGCGACGCGCCATGGTTCGTGATCTAGAACCGGGAGCACCCCGAGGCGCGCGCCGCTGTATCGCCGGGCCTGTCGGGCAGATCATCTGACGAACGGCGAGTGAGTCCGACTGGCGCAGTAGACACCCAAGTCCCGGCGCCAGAGCGGGCGTTGGGGAGATCGCCCCACGCAACTGGCTCAAGGCTTACGTGTTTTCGCCCGCGGCCTTGCGGCGGGCGCGGTGCGCGGCGAGGGTCGTCCGGCTGGCGCAGGTGTTGGAGCGGCAGCGGCGGGTGCGATTGCCGGAGTCGTCGACGTGGAAGCGCCCGCAGGCGGAGGTGTCACAGCTGCGCCCGAGCCAGGTCGAGGCATCTCCCGGCGCGGCTCGCTCGGTTCGTCGCCGTTGGCGAGTTCGACCGCGGGTTTGGCCGGGTTCCCGATGTAGTCGCCGTAATTCGCTTGACCGCCTACCTCGCGTGTCTGAAGTGTAGGCGCCATGACTAATGAAGCCACCTACGACGTGGACGGCAAATCCACCGTCGCTCGCACGCTGCACCGCTCGGGCCGGTGGGACGAGGCGCTCGCCCTGTTGCCGGCGGACGCGCTCGCCCAGCGGGCCGAGATCCTGGTCGACCTCTACTGGTGGCGGTTGGACGGCGCCGCGGCGGCCGAGGAGGGGGTCGGCGCGCTGGCGCCGTCCGACCCGGTGCTTGCCGGATACCTCGATGCCCAAGTCCGGTACACGCGGCTGCTGTTCGGCCTGGACCCACTCCCCGAAGACCTGCCGCGCGCCCGCGAGGGCTTCACCGTCGCCACGGCGGACGCACGGCTCGCCGGCTGAGCCACCTTCTGGTTGGGTGTGCTCGCCGACAACATCGACCGTGATCGCGGCACGGCACAACCGGCCTACGAGCAGGCCCTGGGGCATGCCGTTCAGCAAGGTGACGTACTGCTGGAGTCATACGCCGTACGCCACATCGGCGCCCACCTCGTGAGGCAGGACCGGCAACAGGGCGTCGCCCAGCTGCGCCGCTCCTACCACCTGCGAGCCTCCCTCGGCGCTCGTCCGCAGACGGCGGCAGCGGCCCTCACTCTCGCCGGCGAACTGCCTCCTGGCCCTGAAGCCGACCAGCTCCGCGAGGCAGCCGGCCTGACCGCCCGTGAGCTGCAACTGACCTGGCTGCTACGCGCCCTCTGATGGCGTCGGTGAGGAAGCGGCGGACGGCGATGGTGACTTGAGGGGGCGTCAGATGCGTTGACGCCTCGTCTTGGTTCCTTTCAGCCGGCGGCCGGGTCGCACGGCAGCGGCTGCTCGAACCACACCACCTTGCCCGTGCTCACCCTCGTCGCGCCCCAGCGCTGTGACAGCTGGTCGACCAGGAACAGGCCCCGGCCGCCCTCGTCGCTGAGTTGGGCGTGGCGCATTCTCGGGACCAGCGGGGAGTCGTCGCCGACCTCGCAGCGCAGGACGTCCGTGCGGAGCAGGCGCAGGGTGATCGGGCGGGAGGCGAAGCGTACGGCGTTGGCCACCACCTCGCTGACCATGAGCTCGGTGGATTCGATCAGGGCGTGGAGGCCCCAGTTGTGGAGTGTTCTGCGGGTCAGTCGGCGGGCGCGTCCCGCGGTCTGCGGGCGAGGAGCCAGGTACCAGTAGGCGACGGTCTCCGGCAGGATGCCCTCGAAGCGGGCGGCGAGCAGTGCGATGTCGTCGTCGCGGTCGCCGGACCCCAGGGTGCCGAGCGCCGCGTCGCACAGGTCTTGCAGGAGAGGGGGAGAGGATTTCGCGGCGGCTGTGTGCAGGCGGGTGCGCAGGTGTTCCACCCCGGTCAGTACGTCCGAGTCGCGGGACTCGACCAGGCCGTCGGTGTACAGCAGCAGGGTCGCTCCGGCCGGAGCGTGCATCTCGGTGGACTCGAATCCGTCCCCACCGCCGGCCCCGATCGGCGGGCCGGGCGGGACCTGGAGGACCTCCGTGCGGCCGTCGGGGTGCAGGAGCACGGGCGGCAGGTGGCCGGCGTTGGACATCAGCAGCCGGCGCAGTACGGGGTCGTACATGGCGTACAGGCAGGTGGCCGTGTGCTCGCTGCCCAGGCGCTCGGCCTGCTCGTCCAGGTGGTGCAGGACCTCGTCCGGCGGCAGGTCGAGCCCGGCCAGGGTCTGCACGATGGTGCGCAGCTGGCCCATGATCGCGGCCGAGGTCATGGAGTGGCCCATCACGTCGCCGATGACCAGGGCGACGCGGTTGCCGGGCAGCGGGATCGCGTCGTACCAGTCGCCGCCGACCTGCGCGGTCCGCGAGGACGGCAGGTAGCGGCTGGCCAGCAGAACGCCCGTCGGCTCGGGCAGCGACGGCGGGAGCATCGTGCGCTGCAGCGTGTCCGCGACGGATGCCTCGCGGGCGTAGAGCACCGCCTTGTCGATGCCGAGAGCGGTGTGTGTGGCGAGCTGGGAGGCGACGAGGAGATCGTCGGCGGTGAAGTCCGGGCGGCCGGGGCCCCGGAGGAGGAGCACGCTGCCCATGGCGTGGCTGCGGCCGTGCAGCGGTGCGAGGATCAGCTGCCGTCCGGGCGGCAGCGCGCCGGGAGCGGGCTCCGTCTCCAGTAGCTCGGCGACCACGGAAGGGATGCCGGGGGTGTCCCCGAACACCGGGCGCCCGGTTCGCAGGAGGTCGGTGAGCGGGCCGGTGGCGGCCGGGCGTACGACCTCTGCCGCCCGGACGGTGGCAGCGGCAGGCGGCTCGGCCCCGCGAGTGGCGGGCTCCCGGGGTGGTGCGCGGTCCGTGGTGTGCAGCCGCAGGATGTCGGGGGAGGCATCGGCGCTCTCGTCGGCGACCGGAAGCGGATCGTACAGATGGATGAACGCGGTATCGGCGAATGCCGGGACCGCCGCCCGGCACAGCTCGTGCAGCGTCTCGTCGAGGTTCATGCCGCGGGCGATGTGCCGGGTCGCCGCGTCGAGGTAGCTGAGTCGGTCGGTCTGCGGCTCGGCGGGATCCGGCCGGTCGCTCCTCGGTTGTCCGGCGTCGTCCGAGGGCGGAGAGAGCCTCGCCGTGCCGCCCTCGGAAGAGTCGAGGGCGGCACGGCCCTGCACGCCGGACGCCTGCGTGCCGGTGCCTGGTTCGGCTCCGAGGTGCTTGGTCACGCGTGTCCTTCCGGCCGTGCGGGCCCGCGCCGGGCGGGCGGATCAGCGGGCGTCAGTCCTGCCGTCTGCAGCGCAGGAAGATCTGCACCTCCGGCGGGACGTCCGCGGTCGCGGGAGCGTACGTGAACGAGGACTCCTCGGCGATCTCGAAGCCCGCCGCCTCGACGACCTCCCGCAGCTCGTCCCTCAGGTAGCCGGACACCCGGATGGTGTTGCCGATGAACGGGATCGAGAAGTCGTCCACGTCCGCCTCCACCATCGACAGCGCGAACAGACCGCCGGGAAGCAGCAGGTGGTGGATGGTGCGCAGGGCCAGGGGAATCTCGGCGCGCGGCAGCATGAGCAGCGAGAAGAAGGCCGTCACCGCTTCGAAGCGGCCGAGGTCCAGTGGGCCTCCGGGCCGCAGATCCGCGATGTCCGCCCGGCGGAAGTCGCCGGCCGGTACATTCTGGCGGGCAAGCGCGACCATCCCGGCCGACAGGTCGACGCCGACGACCTGGGAGCCCGCCTCCACCACCTGGCGCGCGGTGGGGAGCCCGCTGCCGCACCCCAGGTCCAGCACCCGGGAGTCGGCCGGGAGGGACTTGATGAGCCACTCGGCGGCCGCGATCTGCCCTTCCTTGTGCGGGAAGGCCTCGTCGTAGCGGTCGCCGATGGCGTCGAAGGCCTCGGCCTGGCCGGTGCGGTCGAGCCGTATGCTCCCGTAGCCGAGCTCGTCGGCGGGACTGCTCACGAAGCTTCTCCTTTGATGCCGTATCTGTAATTTTTTCACAGTTATACAGACTCGGGAGTGGCGCGCGCAGCCGATCGCGGCCGACCGTGCGAGTGGCTGTGTCCTGCACCTTCACCGGCGGTCCGTCGCCCGGCGAAGGTGCAGGTGGGCCGCTGTCAGTCGCAGGAGCCGGTGAAGACGTCCACACGGTCGCTGCTGCTGCTCGCCACCACCAGGTCCTGCGTGCCGTCGTCCGTCAGATCTGCGGCCGCGGCCTCGTAGGCGCCGGCGGCCGTCAGTTCGGTCAGCTCGCTCAGCCCGCCTCCCGACGTGCCCTGGAAGACGGAGACGGAGTTCCCGTTGAGGGAGGACACGAGTACGTCGGTCACGTCGTCGCCGTCGACATCGGCGGCGTTGACGGCGACCGGCAGGGCGGACGTCGTGTAGTCGACGGGATCGTCGAACGTCCCGTCACCGTTGCCCGCGTAGATCTCCAGGGTGTTGGAGCCGTTGCTGATGGTGGCGAGGTCGATCTGACCGTCGCCGTCGAAGTCGCCGTGGGTGATGGAGTACAGACGGGCGACACTGGCGTACTCCGTGACCTCGCCGAAGGTGCCGTCGCCGTTGCCGAGCGCCACGCTGACACCGCCCGCGGTGGCGACGCCGGCAGTGGCGATGTCCAGGTCGCCGTCGCCGTCGAAGTCGGTCAGGACCAGGCCGTGCGGCCGTGTCACGGTCACCGTCTCGAGGTCGACCGTGAACGATCCCGCACCGTCACCCGTGAGCACACTGACCCCGCCGCCCGACTCCTCGGCCACCGCCAGATCGAGGTTCCCGTCGCCGTCGATGTCGCCGGGCACGAGGGAGCGGGCTCCCGCGCCGACCGTGTACTGCGTGGCCGACGCGAAGGCGCCGTCACCCGTCCCGAGCAGCACGCTGACCGTGCCGCCGTCGAAGTCGGCGGTGGCGATGTCCGGGTTGCCGTCGGCGTCGAAGTCGGCGATCATGGACTGGTACGGCTTGTCCCCCACCGCGTACGTGGTGGCGTCGCCGAAGGTGCCGTCGCCGTTGCCCAGCAGCACGGACACCGAGTCGGCGTCGTTGTCGGCCGCGACCACGTCCGCGTTCCCGTCGCCGTCGAGATCGCCGGTCACCACGTGCCGGGGGTTGTCACCGACCGCGGCGGGGTTGTCCGACTGGGTGAAGACGATGCCGGACGAGCAGTCGGCGGCCTTCGCCGCGAGTGGCCCGGCCGCCGACGCCATGGCCGCGACGCTCGCGCCGAGCGCTAACGCCCCGGCGGTACCGACGGCCAGAATGCGCCGGGTCCTGCGCTTCTTGTGGTTGCTCATGAGGGGACGGGTGTCCTTTCGCGGGTGATGGGTGATGGGCCGTTGAGGCATGGACGTGCGAGGAGGCCGCGGCCGTACCTCGGAGGGTCGGCAGAGCGGAGGGGCGGCGGGCGCAGGCAGGCCCCGTGCGGGTGGTGTCAGCTCTCCTGTCGCACCGCCCGGGACACGGCTCAGCGGTGATCGGGCAGCCGGGAGGATGCTCCTCGGGCCAGGGCTCGGCGTGCGCCGCCGGCTTTGACTCGCTCTGCCACTTCGCAGAGAGCCTCTTTGCCATGGTCACGGGAACGTAGGGGGCCCGCCTGTGAGCCACGTATCACGGGACCGTGGTTTCCCCCAGCGCCCGAACCGGGCGCTCGGCGCGCAATCCTGATTGCCCGTAGGGAATGATGGGCGACCGTGCCGCCTGATCACATGACCGGGCACGAGCGACGTGCCGGAGCAGGCCGGGCCAGCCGCGCGGGAGCGTGTGCGCGGGCCGGCCTGTTCGCCGTGCTCGGCACCGTGCTCGCGACCTTCGGCCACCACGCGGTCGCCGAAGTCACGGTGCCGTGGCGGCAGTTGGGCGCTTTGATCGCGGTGCAGTTCGCGGCGGTCTGGCCGCTCGCTCGGCACCGTTACGCGCCGGTCGCGACGGTCATGGTCACGCTGGCCATGCAGGGCTTGCTGCACCTAGCGCTGTCCTGCACGGACGGCGAGGCCTGGATGGGGATGCCACAGCACGCCATGCACACGGCCGCTGCCACCGGGGACGGCCACGCCTGGCATCGAGCCGGAGCGGCGATGACGACGGTCCACACGGCCACCGCGCTGGTGGTGGCCTGGCTGCTGCACCGGGCGGACGTACGGATGACGGCCGCGCTGGGCACGCTGCGCACGCTGGCCCAGGCGGCCGCGGCAGCCCTGGCCCAGGCCCTGCCGCGACCGATGGCCGACCCGGATCGTGCGTTGCCCCGGCTGCCCGACGGTCGTACGGAAGGGTTGTTCGCGGGGGCGGCACAGGCACGGGAGGGGGTGTTGGAGCACGCGGTGGTGCGCAGGGGGCCACCGCGACGGGAGCACCTTCCGGTTCTTCACCGGCCCCGGCACTTGCGGGGCCGGATTCTCCCGTATCTGCAAGGAGTTCCCCTGTGTCCATGCCCACCCACCCCGTGGCGCGCGTCGGCCGCCGCATAGTCTTCGCCGGTGCCGCCGCCCTGACGGCCACGCTCGCCCTCGCCGCACCGGCCGCCGCGCACGCGGAGGTCGAGGCCGACCGTCCCCAGGCCCTCGCCGAGAACGTCACCCTCAGCTTCGTCTCCGAGGCCGAGTCCGACTCGGCCGGATTCACCAAGCTGCGCATCGTGCTGCCCGAGGGCATCGCACCCGCCGACGTGACGCTCGACGAGGAGCCGAAGGGCTGGAAGCTGACGGCCACCAACGACGGCTACAGCCTCGGCGGACCCGCATTGAAGACCGGAGTCGACGCCGAGCACAAGATCAAGGTCCGGCAGCTGCCGGACGAGAAGGAACTGGTCTTCAAGACCGTCGAGACCTACAGCGACGGAGAAGTCTCCCGCTGGATCGAACTGCCCACCGGCGGCAAGGAATCCGAGCAGCCCGCGCCGGTCCTGAAGCTGAAGGCCGCGGCCCCGGGCGCCAAGACCGTCAGTGCCGGCCCCAGTGCGTCGGAGAGCGCCACAGCCGGCCCGACCCCGTCGGCCACCGGGTCCGTGGCCGCAGCCTCCGACACCGACGCCAAGACCGCAGAGTCGGACAACAGCTCGACCGGCGTGATCATCGGCGTCGTCCTCGCAGGGCTGGCGGTGCTCGGTGGCGTTGCGTGGTGGCTGGTGCAGCGGCGCAACGCGTCCTCGCGGAGCTGACGTTCACCGCCGTCACCCCGGGGCGGAACTGCCCCGGGGCGACGGTCCGCCCGCCGCTGTGAACGCTCTTCGGCTCATCGGCGTCACAGTGGTGACCGCTACCCGAGGGAGCCACCATGACCGCCGGGCGTCACTGCCGTCCTCGTTCCGTGTCCGCCGCCGCGTTGGCCGGGGCTCTGCTGTGCGCGGCCACCGCCTGCAGCTCCTCGGCGTCCCCGGAATCCGCCAGGGAGAACAAGCCGAAGGACACGTGGGAGGAGCCCTCCTCGTACGCCTACACGCTGGCGTCGACCACCCAGGTCCTGGCGGGGACCTTCCGCGTCGAGGTTCGGGACGGCAAGGTGACGGAGGCGGTCGGGGTCGACGAGGACAGTCGGCGCCAGGTGCGGGAGCTGCCCGCCGAAGTGCCCACGATCGGCGAGCTGTTGAAGAGGCTCGACAAGGCGCAAAGCGAAGGCGCGGACACGGCGGAGGCGGACTACGCGGCCGACGGGCGACCGGTGCGGATCTCTCTGGACTGGGACAAGAACGCCATCGACGACGAAGCCCTGTACGTCATCAGCTCCTACACACCGCAGGGCCCGTCTGGGGCGCCCGCGCCGGACCCCGCTGCCTGATTTCGTCGGTGGGCTACGAGGTCACAACGAGGGCGCAACGTGTGGGTGGCGACGCTCCGGCTCGACGCGGAACGTCCTTACGATCCTGGGTGCAGGGGGAATTGGCAGCGCCCCCAGGGGCAGGGGGGCTCTATGTGGTCGATCGCTTTGCCGTCGGCGTTCCGGCGCGTCGTCGGCGTTGTCTCGGCCGGCCTGGCCCTGACCGCGACAGCAGGCTGCACGGTTCCCGAGGACGCAGTCGCCGGCATCTCCGTGGATGACGACGGCCGTCTGCTCGGCGTCATGATGGTGTGCGGGCATCAGATCGACGGCGCGACCGTCTACGTGGAAAGCGCCGATGTCGACGACGAGCGGACCGTCGGCTCATGGACCGCCCACCGCCCTCTCAAGGCCGGTCTGACCACGTGGCCCCTCGATGCTTCTGCTGCCGGCTGGACCACGACCACGTCCCTCACGCCGCTCAACGCCAAGACCACGTATGTCCTTTACGGCTGGACCAAGGACAACTCGTGGTCGTCGAGCAGCGTCTCCTTCACCCTGACCGACCAGGCCCGGCTCACCCCCGGCACGGTCCTCTACGACGACATCTCGGCCAACGGCGACGAGTCCACGGCCGTCGTCCCCCTGGCGAAGTTCAAAGCCACGGCCTGCAAGGACGATTGACGGGTCTGTTCGGTGGCGGCGTCGACCCCGCCGTGCAGCTCTGCCGGGCAGAGTCGGGACCGATATCAGGAGGCGACGTCCGTGCAGGATTTCTCACCGGGCAGCAGGGGGCGCAACGTCACCTGATAGGTGGCCGTCCCGTCGGACCAGGCGCCCGAGTTCGCGGTGCGGGCCGCCGCCTCGAGCCGTGTCAGGTCCCGGCCCTGGACCAGCAGACACTGTCCGGCCGGGGTCGGTTCGCCGGCGTGGGCGAGATCGCCGAGCGGCCACGTCGCGGCACCGGAGGAGCGGCCCTTGGCCGATTCGTGGAAGACCGCGGTCAGCACCGTGTAGCGGTACGGCGTGCCGCCCTTGGAGAGTTTGTCGAGCTTCTCCTCGACGATGTGGTCGCGCATCATCTGACGCGGGCCGGGGTTGATCGCGGGTTCGTCGGCCGGCAGGGGCAGGCCGGGCAGGGTGATCGGGCCCACGCCGGGGCCCGCCCTGAAGACCACCCCGCACCCGGCGGGCAGCCGCCGTACCGTGGCCCGGACCAGTGCCCCCGTGCGTGACGTCCGGGTCGTCTGCCACGTCCTTCACGATGCCGGCCGTCGCGGAGGCGCCCGTCCGCTCCTCGGCCGCCAGCGTGAACGACGGCGTCTGACCCTTGGGCAGAGTGATCGTCACCGGGTCGGGAAACTCGCAGGTCAGCACCGCGGTGTACGCGGCCGTCGTGGCCGCCGTCGCACAGGCACCGGTGGTCCAGCCCGGCCGCAGACCGGTGTGCTTGAGTTGGGCACCGCGACCGCCCTTCGCCGCACCGACGCCTCTGGCTTCACTCTTGCTCAGAACGGACCCGAACTCCCATGCACGTACTGATCCTCGGCGGCACCACGGAGGCCCGCCGCCTCGCCGAGGTGCTGCACGGCACGCCCGGCCTGCGGCTGACCAGCTCCCTCGCCGGGCGCGTCGCACGTCCCCGGCTGCCGCCGGGCGAGGTGCGCGTCGGCGGGTTCGGCGGGAGCGAGGGGCTGGCGCAGTGGCTGCGCGAGCACGCCGTCGACGCGCTCATCGACGCCACCCACCCCTTCGCCGGAACCATCAGCTGCCACGCGGCACGGGCCGCCGCCACCGCCCATGTTCCCCTGCTCGCCCTGCGCCGCCCCGGCTGGGTCCCCGTCGAGGGCGCCCACTGGCACGACGCGGGCTCGCTGGAGGAGGCCGCCCGGCTGCTGCCCGGGCTCGGCCGGCGGATCTTCCTCACCACCGGCCGGATGGGCCTGGCCGCCTTCGCGGACCTGACGGACCTGTGGTTCCTCGTACGCTCCGTCGAACCACCCGAGGCCCCACACCCGCCCCGCATGGAAGTGCTGCTCGACCGCGGCCCCTTCACCCTCGACGGCGAGCGCGAGCTGCTCGGCCGCCACCGCATCGACGTCGTGGTGACCAAGGACAGCGGGGGAGCGGCCACCGCGCCGAAACTGACCGCGGCCCGGGAGGCCGGGGTGCCCGTGGTCGTGGTCCGGCGGCCTGCGGTGCCCGAGGGGGTCCCGGTCGTATCCGACCCGGAACAAGCAGCCCGCTGGCTCGCGGAACGCCTCGACCGGCCTGCTTTCCGCCCGGCTGACTGAATCCTGACGCGGGCTTTGCCGCGTGATCCTTGTTCTTGCAATATATATGCAGAAACCTGACGGATGCGGCTGGAAGACAGCCACTCGCTCATCAGTTAGGCCCGCCTGCCCATGACCTCCGCTCCCGAATCCGCCTCCGCACGCCCGGCCGCCCCGAGCAGCGGAGGCGGTTTCTCGTGGCACCGCGTCCGCACATCCATGACCCGCAAGGAATGGGCGAGCCTCTGCGGGATGGCCGCGTTCGTCCTGGCGCTGCACGTCATCGGCTGGTTCACGCTCGTGGTGATCGTCGCCCCGGAGCACTACAGCCTGGGCACCAAGACCTTCGGCATCGGCATCGGCGTCACGGCCTACACCCTCGGCATGCGGCACGCCTTCGACGCCGACCACATCGCCGCCATCGACAACACCACCAGGAAGCTGATGCACGAGGGCGAGCGGCCGCTGTCGGTCGGCTTCTGGTTCTCCCTTGGTCACTCCTCGATCGTTTTCGCCCTCGCCTTCCTGCTCGCCCTCGGCCTCAAGGCGCTGGCAGGACCGGTCGCGAACGACGACTCCGCGCTCCACGGCGTCACCGGCTGGATCGGTACGACCGTCTCCGGGACCTTCCTCTACCTCATCGCGATCATCAACGTCGTGATCATGGCCGGGATCTGGAAGGTCTTCCGCGAGATGCGCTCCGGCCACTTCGGCGAGGCCGCGCTGGAGGAGCAGCTCAACAAGCGCGGATTCATGAACCGCATCCTCGGCCGCCTGATGAAGTCGATCACCAGACCGTCGCAGATGTACCCCGTGGGACTGCTGTTCGGCCTCGGCTTCGACACCGCCACCGAGATCGCCCTCATGGTCCTCGCGGGCTCGGGCGCCGCCTCCGGCCTGCCCTGGTACGCGATCCTGTGTCTGCCGATCCTCTTCGTGGCCGGCATGTCACTGCTGGACACCATCGACGGCTCGTTCATGAACTTCGCCTACGGCTGGGCGTTCTCCAAGCCGGTCCGCAAGGTCTACTACAACCTCACCGTCACCGGCTTGTCCGTCGCCGTCGCTCTCATCATTGGCACCGTCGAACTGCTGGGTCTGGTCGCCGAGAAGGCCGACCTGCACGGCCCGTTCTGGGACTGGTTCTCCGGCCTTGACCTGAACATCATCGGCTACGTCATCGTCGGACTGTTCTTCGCCACCTGGGCCGTGGCCCTGCTGGTGTGGAAGGTGGGCCGCATCGAGGAGAAGTGGACGGGGAGCCTGGCCCAGCCCGCCGAACAGGGCGCGGAGTAGGGTCGGTTGCGGCGCCACCGACTCGACCGACAGCAAAGTCGTCGCCGACCGAACCACCGCACTGCCGGCACTGGTGAAGAGCCTCCCGGTGCCGCCTTCACGATCAGCTGCCCTGCGCTCGCTCCTGGCCGCCGGCAGGCCGCTTGCCGCTCACTCCTCCTCGCTCGCGATCGCATTGAGTGCGGCGGCGGCGATGGCGCTGCCGCCCCGGCGGCCGCGCACGACCAGGTACTCCAGACCCGACGCGTTGGCGGCCAGTGCGTCCTTGGACTCGGCGGCGCCCACGAAACCGACCGGCACACCGATGACGGCGGCGGGCCGGGGCGCACCCTCCTCGATCATCTCGAGGAGCCGGAACAGCGCGGTGGGCGCGTTGCCGACGGCGACCACCGCGCCCTCCAGCCGATCCCGCCACAGCTCCAGGGCGGCGGCGCTGCGGGTGGTGCCGAGCTTCGCCGCGAGTTCCGGCACGGTGGGGTCGGAGAGGGTGCAGATCACGTCGTTGTCGGCGGGCAGGCGCTTGCGGGTCACACCGCTGGCCACCATCTGCACGTCGGTGAAGACGGGCGCGTCGGCACGCAGGGCCGCGCGGGCGCGGGCCACGACGGCGGGGCTGTACGCCAAGTCCCGTGCGAGGTCGACCATTCCGCAGGCGTGGATCATCCGCACCGCGACCTGGCTGACGTCGGCGGGCAGCCCCGTGAGGTCGGCCTCCGCGCGGATGGTGGCGAAGGACTGGCGGTAGATGGCCGCGCCGTCCTTCTCGTAGTCGTACGTGGTCACGGTGGTCTTCTCACTGCTCTCGTTCGTCGTACGGGTTCTGTGGCCCTCCCCACCAGGGCGGACACGGCGGCGAGCATACCCACGAGCGACGAGGGGGGATCTGACGGTACACAGTGGGCCCGGCTGCATTCACTGCTGCCCAGAGGCACTCACCTGCGCGAGATGCTGGTGCCGAGCAGTTCCTGCAGGAGTTCAACGATGAGATCGGGCTGCCCTACGAACGGGGAGTGGCTCGTCTGCCACTCGTGCACGTCGGTGCAGCGCGAGGCCATCTTCCGCTGCAGGCCCGGGTCGATGGCCCGGTCCTGTGCGCAGACGACGTAGGTGGAGGGCGTGTGCTTCCAGCTGTGACGATCTGGAACCCCTCGCCCGCAGCCCGGGGCTTGCGCACGCAGCAGGCGGACCGCCCACTCGGCGAGAGGTTCCGGACAGTCGTCGTAGAGGGTTTCGACAGCCCGGTCGGGGTGCAGGGTGGTCGAGCCGTCGGGCTCAGGGATGATCGCGTCCCGGAGCTGCTGGGACGCCCCGCCCAGACCGGCTGCGCTCTCGCCGGCATCCAGTACGAAGGCCGCCAGATAGACCAGGTGTCCCGCACCACGCACCCCGGTGATCACTGACCCGCCGTAGGAGTGACCGAGCACAATCGGAGGCTCCTGAAGCGAGTCGACGGCAGCCTGGACCGCGGCTGTGTCAGCGGGCAACGAGCCTCGGTGGAGCTCGGGAACGACAACCTCGGATCCTGCGGTCCGCAAGCGTTGTGTCACCGCGGCGAAGTGCTCGGGACAGTGATACAGCCCGTGAACGAGCACCACGGCAGGCACTTCGCCCACCCCCTCAAGCCGACGTCAGGCCAGTGATCCTATTGGGAGGCCCACGTGGCGTGCGTCAGGGGGTCGACTTCATCGAGGCCGTGTGGAAGGTCGTCAACTGGCGGGACCTGGCCCGGCGTTACGCCGCCGCGAAGGAGCGCGGCGACAGTCTGCTGCTCGCGTCGTGACGGCGTAACGCGCCGGGCCGGTGTCCCGTCAGGAGCCGGCCCGCTCCGCGCGGACCGTTCGGGCCGCGGCGACCAGGTTCTCCAAAGACGCACGGGTCTCGGGCCAGCCGCGGGTCTTCAGGCCGCAGTCGGGGTTGACCCACAGCCGTTCGGCGGGGATCGCCTCAAGTCCCTTGCGCAGCAGGGCGGCCGCCTCGGCCACGCTCGGCACCCGAGGGGAGTGGATGTCGTACACGCCCGGTCCCGCCTCGCGCGGGTAGCCGTGGGCGGCCAGTTCGCGGGCGACCTGCATGTGGGAGCGGGCCGCTTCCAGGCTGATGACGTCCGCGTCGAGCTCGTCGATCGCCTGGACGACGTCGCCGAACTCGGCGTAGCACATGTGCGTGTGGATCTGTGTGTCCGGACGCACGGCGCTCGTGGTGAGCCGGAAGGTCTCCGTGGCCCACGCCAGGTAGGCCGGGCGGTCGGCGGCCCGCAGTGGCAGCGTCTCGCGCAGTGCGGGCTCGTCCACCTGGATGACCGAAGTGCCCGCCGCCTCAAGGTCGTTGACCTCGTCGCGCAGGGCGAGGGCGACCTGCCGGGCGGTCTCCGCGAGCGGCTGGTCGTCGCGGACGAACGACCAGGCGAGCATGGTGACCGGGCCGGTGAGCATGCCCTTGACCGGGCGCGCGGTGAGGGACTGGGCGTACGTCGTCCAGCGCACCGTCATCGGATCGGGCCGGGAGATGTCGCCGGCGAGGATCGGCGGGCGGACGTAACGGGTGCCGTAGGACTGCACCCAGCCGTGCTGCGTGGCCAGACAGCCGGTGAGCTGCTCGGCGAAGTACTGCACCATGTCGTTGCGTTCGGGCTCGCCGTGCACCAGGACGTCGAGGCCGATCTTCTCCTGGAAGGCGATCACCTCGCCGATCTCCGCCCTGATGCGCTCCTCGTATCCGGCGGTGTCGATCCGTCCTGCCCTCAAGTCGGCGCGGGCCGTGCGCAGTTCGGCCGTCTGCGGGAATGATCCGATGGTCGTGGTCGGCAGGACGGGCAGACGCAGGTGGGTGCGCTGGGCGACGGCCCGTTCGGCGTACGGCCGGGAGCGGTGCGCGTCGGCGTCCGTGACGGCGGCGGCGCGGGCCCGTACGGCGGGGTCGCGGGTGATCGGCGATCCGGCGCGGGAGGCCAGGTCGGCGCGGTTCGCGGCCAGTTGGGCGGCGATGGTGTCGGTGCCGTGGGCCAGCCCGCGGGCCAGCGTGACGATCTCGGCCGTCTTCTGCCGGGCGAAGGCGAGCCAGCGGGCGATCTGCGGTTCGATGTCACGCTCGGCGCCGGCGTCGAGCGGCACATGCAGCAGGGAGCAGGAGGCGGCCACGTCGACCCGGTCGGCCAGGCCCAGGAGCGTGGCCAGCGTGGACAGGGACCTGCCCAGGTCGTTGATCCACACATTGCGGCCGTCCACGATGCCTGCGACCAGCCGCTTCCCGGACAGACCGCCGATCGCGGCGAGATCGTCCAAGTTGGCTGCCGCCGGGCCGGTGAAGTCCAGCGCCAGCCCGTCGACCGACGTCTTGGCCAGTACCGGCAAGGCCTCGCCCAGCCGGTCGAAGTAGGAGGCGACCAGCAGCTTCGGACGGTCGGTGCGGGCGCCGAGGTTGCGGTAGGCGTGGGCGACGGCAGTCAGTTCGGCCGGGGTGCGGTCCTGGACGAGGGCGGGCTCGTCCAGCTGCACCCACTCGGCGCCGGCGGCCCGCAGATCGGCGAGGACATCGGCGTAGACGGGCAGCAGCCGGTCGAGCAGCGTCAGCGGTTCGAAGTCCGCAGTGACACCCGGCGCGGGCTTGGCCAGCAGCAGATACGTGACGGGGCCGACCAGCACGGGCCTGGGCGCCAGGCCGAGGGCCAGCGCCTCCGTCAACTCGCCGACCTGCTTGGCCGAGTCGGCCGTGAACACCGTGTCCGGGCCCAACTCGGGTACCAAATAGTGGTAGTTGGTGTCGAACCACTTCGTCATCTCCAGCGGCGCCACGTTCTGCGTGCCGCGGGCCATGGCGAAGTACCCGTCGAGCGCGTCGGCCTCGACCGCGGCACGGTGGCGTGCCGGGACGGCGCCGAGCATGAGCGTGGTGTCCAGGACGTGGTCGTAGTACGAGAAGTCACCGGTCGGCACCTCGTGGACGCCGACGTCGGCCAGCTCCCGCCAGTTCGCGCGGCGCAGTTCGGCGGCCGTGCGATGGAGGGCGTCGGTGGTGACGCGGCCCTTCCAGTAGCCCTCGACCGCCTTCTTCAGCTCCCGGTTCGGGCCCTGGCGGGGGTAGCCGTACACGGTCGCCCGTGCTGCCGCGGCTGCGGACTTCGCTGTCACGAGACTCTCCTTCGCGAGCTCTGTTCGTCGAACGACCCCGGCGACGGGGTGAGGACGCGAAGGAACGGCCAACCGGCGACGGCACGCAGTCCGTGCCCGCCCGTTGTGCTCGCCGACCCGCCCTCGAGGTCACCGGAATCTCCGCGCACGAGTGGGTCGTACACGGGCAGTGGCAGGTCTTCGGACTCACGGGCACGCCTCGTGTCGTACGAAGACGTCGTGTGAAGGACGTCGTACGAGGCACCTACTGGCCGTCGCTTCCCGGGCCCGGGACATCCGGATCCAGTGCGTATGACGGCGGTCGTTCCCGCTCACCGCTGCGGGGCAGTCCCGGATTCCCACCGGGTTCCCTCTTGCGACGCGCCTGCCTGGTGGACAGGGCGAACCAGCTGCGTCATCAGCTTATACATAGGTGTGGAAGCCGCGGCCGGACTTCCGGCCCAACAGGCCCGCCTGGACCATGCGTTGGAGCAGCGGCGACGGCGCGTACAGGGGTTCCCTGAACTCCTCGTACAGCGACTCGGCGATGGCGGCGACGGTGTCCAGGCCGATCAGGTCGGCCAGTCGCAGCGGCCCCATCGGGTGGGCGCAGCCCCGCTCCATGCCGGCGTCGATGTCGGCGGCGGTGGCGAAGCCGGACTCGGCCATGCGGATCGCGGACAGCAGGTACGGCACCAGCAGTGCGTTGACGACGAAGCCGGCGCGGTCACGGGAGCGGATCGCCGTCCTGCCGAGGGTTGCCGTCACGAACTCCTCGGCCACGGCGGCCACTTCGGGACGGGTGTGCAGCGAGGTGACGACCTCGACGAGGGGCATGACCGGCACGGGGTTGAAGAAGTGCAGCCCGAGGACGCGATCGGCGCGGGACGTGGCCATGGCCAGGCGCATCACGGGAATGGCGGAGGTGTTGGTGGCCAGGATCGCCTCCGGATCCTCGACGATCTTGTCGAGGGCGGTGAACATCTCCGCCTTGACGTCGGGGTTCTCGGTGACGGCCTCGACCACGAGTTGACGGTCGGCGAGGTCTTCGAGGCTGCCGGTGAAGGCGATTCGAGCGAGGACCTCCTGTGCTTGCGGCGGGTCGAGTTTGCCGTGCCGTACGGCACGCTCCAGGGAGGCGGCCACGCGATCGCGCGCGGCCTGCGCGGCCAGGGCGTCCGCCTCGCACACGACGGTGTCCAGCCCGGCCCGGGCGCACACCTCGGCGATACCGGCCCCCATCTGTCCGCCACCGACCACGCCGACGCGCCGTATGTCCCGGCTCATGACCGGGCCTCCGGGTGCTGTACGAGGTGACGGGTGTAGGCGTCCGCGGTGAAGAAGAGCGGCAACTCCGGTTGCAGGGCCGTCCGTTCGAAGATCGCCCGAATCTCGTCGAGTGCCGCACAGGGATGCTCGGCGCCCAGGGCCGCCAGCTCGTCGTCGAGCAGCCGTAGCACCGTCTCGCGATCCACGACGCGGTGGCGCAGCCACTGCCAGATCTGCACGCGGGCCAGCTCCGCGGTCGCCGTGTCCTCCATCAGCCCGTCCAGCGCGACGGCTCCGCGCCCGTGCAGCCAGGCGTCGAGGTAGCGCAGCGCCACGGCGATGGTTGTGCGCACCCCTTCCGGCGTGGGCGGGCCGGTGAGGCGTCGTACGGCCAGCAGGTCGGCGGCGGACACCTCCACGTCGTCCCGGGTGTGCGCGATCTGGTGCGGGCGATGGCCCAGGACGCGGTCGAAGACCTCGCGGCAGACCGGGACGAGGCCGGGGTGCGAGACCCAGGAGCCGTCGAATCCGTCCTCGGCCTCGCGCTCCTTGTCCAACCGCACCTCGGCGAGAGCGGCTGGGTCCCGTCCGGGCAGGTGTGCTGCCATGCCGCCGATGGCGTGGGTGCCGGCCGATGGCAGGTGCGGACCAGCAGTTCGGTGTAGGCGCGCAGGAACGGGGCGGTCATCGGCACCTTCGACCGCTCCGGCAGCAGGAAGTCGCCGCGGTGTCCGAAGGTCTTGACGAGGCTGAACAGATAGTCCCAGCGGCCCGCGTTGAGCCCGGCGCTGTGCTCGCGGAGCTCGTAGAGGATCTCCTCCATCTCGAAGGCGGCGGTGATCGTCTCGATGAGGACGGTGGCCCGCACGGTGCCGCGCGGGATGCCGAGCAGGTCCTGGGCGAGGACGAACACGTCGTTCCACAGCCGGGCTTCGTAGCGGTTCTCCAGCTTCGGCAGGTAGAAGTACGGCCCCGCCCCGGCGTCGATCTGCCGCTGGGCGCAGTGGAAGAAGTACAGCCCGAAGTCGACCAGCGCGGCGGGCACGGGTCCGCCGTCGAACTCCAGGTGCTCCTCCGTCAGATGCCAGCCGCGCGGACGGACCACGATGGTGGCCAGGCGGTCGGGCGTGCCGAGCCGGTACTCCCTGCCCTCCGGTGTGGTGAAGTCGATCCGGCGCCCGACGGCGTCGAGCAGACACAGTTGGCCGCCGATGATGTTCTCCCAGGTGGGGGAGGTGGCGTCCTCGAAGTCCGCCATCCACACCCGCGCACCGGAGTTGAGCGCGTTGACGGCGATACGGCGGGTCGGCGGGCCGGTGATCTCCACTCGGCGGTCCGTCAGGCCGGGCGCGAGCGGCGCGACGCGCCACTCGGGGTCGGTGCGGACGGCGGAGGTGACCATGGGGAAGTCGAGCGGGGAGCCCGCCGCGAGGCGTATCGCCTGCCGGCGGCGCTCCTTCAGCAGTCCCTGGCGACGCACGCCGAAGGCGGCGGCCAGCCGGCCGACGAAGTCCAGGGCGGCGGGTGTGAGGATCTCGTCATGGCGTTCGCCCGGTGCCGCGAGGACCCGGACGCGGTGGGTCAGTGCGCTGGTGGACATCAGGTTCTCCTCGGGTGGGAACGGCCTAGTGGAATTGCTCTTCCTCCGTGGAACCGGTCAGCGCGGTCGTCGAGGAGGCCGGGTTGACGGCGGTGGAGACCAGGTCGAAGTAGCCGGTGCCGACCTCGCGTTGATGACGTACGGCGGTGAAGCCGTGCTGCTGCGCGGCGAACTCGCGCTCCTGCAGGTCGACATAGGCGCTCATGCCGTGCTCGGCATAGCCGCGGGCCAGGTCGAACATGCTGTGGTTGAGGGAGTGGAAGCCGGCCAGGGTGATGAACTGGAACTTGTAGCCCATCGCCCCCAACTCCCGTTGGAACTTGGCGATCTGGTCGTCGTCCAGCGCGGCCTTCCAGTTGAAGGAGGGCGAGCAGTTGTAGGCCAGCATCCGGTCCGGATACCGCGCGTGGATCGCCTCGGCGAACTCCCGGGCCTGCGCGAGGCCGGGCGTACCGGTCTCGACCCAGATCAGATCGGCGTACGGCGCGTACGCCAGCCCGCGGGCGATCACCGGCGCCATCCCGTTCCGCACCCGGTGGAAACCCTCCGCCGTGCGCTCGCCGGTGACGAACTCGGCGTCCCGCTCGTCGACGTCGCTGGTGAGCAGGTCGGCCGCCAGCGCATCCGTACGGGCGATGATCACGGTGGGCACGTCGGCGATGTCGGCGGCGAGGCGGGCCGCGTTGAGGGTGCGGATGTGCTGTGCGGTCGGCACGAGGACCTTGCCGCCGAGGTGGCCGCACTTCTTCTCGGAGGCCAGCTGGTCCTCGTAGTGGATGCCCGCGGCACCGGCGGCGATCATTGCCTTGGTCAGTTCGAAGGCGTTGAGCGGCCCGCCGAATCCGGCCTCCGCGTCCGCGACGATCGGCGCCAGCCAGTCCGTACGGTCGTCTGCGCCCTCGGCGGTGGCGATCTGGTCGGCGCGCAGCAGCGCGTTGTTGATGCGCCGCACGACCTGCGGAACGGAGTTGGCGGGGTACAGGCTCTGGTCGGGGTAGGTGTGCCCGGCCTGGTTGGCGTCGGCGGCGACCTGCCAGCCCGACAGGTAGACGGCCTGCAGCCCGGCCTTGACCTGCTGGACCGCCTGGCCGCCGGTGAGGGCGCCGAGCGCGTGGACGTAGTCCAGCTCGTGCAGCTGCCACCACAGCCGCTCGGCGCCGCGCCGGGCGAGGGTGTGCTCCTCGCGGACGCTGCCGGACAGCCGTATGACGTCCTCCGCACCGTAGGTGCGCTCGATGCCGTTCCAGCGCGGGTCGGTCGCCCACTTGCGGGCCAGCTCGTCCGCCGCCGTCGGTGTGCCTTTGTGCGCCATGCATCGTCTCCTGAAAGGGGTGGAAGCCGAAGGTCGTTGGTGAAGAGTGCGAAGCGCTCCGTGCCCGCGCTGGTATGGGTGGCCCGGCGTGCCTCGCTCATGAGCGAAGGTGAGCAATGTCGATGAGCTGGCGAGGACTTCGGCGGGCCGCAGCACGACTCTGGCAGTGGCACTGAGTGCCATCAAGGGTGGACCGTTGCCAACTTCTGCGAATCTTCCCGCCTTGTTCTGCCAAGGTTGCGAAGGTCCGGAACGGCTAGGCTGAGGACAGTCGGAAGGAGGCCCGGTTGAGCAAGATCTATGCGGGCGCGCGGCTGCGGCGGCTGCGCGAGGAGCGCCGGATGAGCCAGGCCGAACTGGCCCGGGTCCTGGGCATCTCGCCCAGCTACCTCAACCAGATGGAGCACGACTCCCGCCCGCTCACCGTCCCCGTCCTGCTCCGGCTGACCGAGACGTTCGGCGTCGACCCCGCCTTCTTCTCGGAACGCGACACCACCCGGCTGGTCGCCGATCTGCGGGAGGCACTGGCCGGCGAGCTCACCGAGGCCCGGGTCTCCCCGTCCGACCTCGCGGAGGTCGCCTCCCGCATGCCCGCCGTCGCGCAGGTTCTGCTCGACCTCGGCCGCCGCAACCAGCTCCTGGCGGAACGGCTCGCCGGAGCCGCCGACGGTCGCGACAGCGCACAGACCGGCCCCCGCTCACCGCACGAGGAGATCCGCGACTTCTTCTACCGCCGCCAGAACTACCTGCACGACACCGACCTCGCGGCCGAGCAGCTGGCGGAGGAGACCGGCATCCGGCCCGGCGAGGTCGTACGCGCCCTCACCGCCCGCCTGACCGACCGTCACGGCGTACGCCTGGCCGCCGAGACCGCCGACCATCTGCACCACTACGACGCGACGTCCCGCACCCTCCATCTGTCCGGCCGCCTGCGCCCCGGCCAGCGCGCCTTCCGCATGGCGACCCAACTCGCCCTGCTCGAATACGGCGACGAACTCGACCGCCAGGCCGCCGAGGACTTCCCGCCCGGCTCGCCCACCCACGCCCTGGCCCGCATCGGCATCGCCAACTACTTCGCCGCCGCGCTGATCCTGCCGTACGGCCCCTTCCACGCGGCCGCAGAGGAGGTGCGCTACGACATCGAGCGGCTCACCGACCGCCACGGCCTCGGCTACGAGACCGTCTGCCACCGCCTGTCCACCCTCCAGCGCCCCCGCCTGCGCGGGGTGCCGTTCTCCTTCGTCCGTGTCGACCGGGCCGGCAACATGTCCAAGCGGCAGTCCGCGACCGGCTTCCACTTCTCCCGGGCCGGCGGCACATGTCCGCTGTGGAACGTCTACGAGGCCTTCGCCGCGCCCGGCCGCATCCATGTCCAGATCGCCGAAATGCCGGACGGGCAGCGCTACTTGTGGACGGCCCGGGCCGTCACCCACCACCGCGGCGGCTGGGGCGAACCCGGCAAGACCTTCGCCATCGGGCTGGGCTGCGAGATCCGCCACGCCCACCGGCTGGTCTACTCCGACGGCCTCGACCTCACCAACGCCTCCGCCGCCACGCCCATCGGCATGGGCTGCCGCGTCTGCGAACGCCTCGACTGCCCGCAGCGGGCCGTGCCGCCCCTGGGCCGGCCCCTGCGGATCGACCAGAACAGCAGCACGTTCGTGCCGTATCCGGTGGCGGACCAGGCGCCGTGACGAGGCCGGTGGGCCGCCTTTCCGCAGCAGGACGGGCGTCACTCGTCCGAGTGGCTGGTGGTGTACCGGTTGCCTCCTGGGGGTGTTCATAAGAGCACAGCACCCAACTCACAGGAGTACGCATGCGTATCCGCACCGCACTTGCCGCCACCGCTCTCGGGGCCCTGGTCGTCCTCGGCGGCGCCACCGCCGCCAACGCGGACGACCACAACAAGTTCAGCGTCGGCGCCGGCACCGGCAGCCAGGGCGACGAGGGCTGGACGGGCCCCGCGGTCAGTGACCCGGCCGGTCCCGTCTTCGGCGGCGAAGGCAGCATGGACATCGGACAGGGGCAGGGAGAGGGTCAGGGCTTCGGCGGTGCCGAGGACTCGCCCCTGGGCCTGTAGGACGTAGAAGCCCCTTGCCGAGAGCGGCCCGCGCTGCCGTCACCAGCATCGCGGGCCCCTCCGGCGCTGTGTCCCGTCAGTGTTCACCGAACGCCCGCAGAATGCGCTCCGCGGCCAGCGTGGCCGTCAACTCGCCGTCCCTGACCTGCTGTTCGAGGCCGGGGGAGAGGGCTCGTACGGCCGGATCGGCGTGCAGGCGGCCGAGGAGTTCGTCGCGCACCATCGACCAGGTCCAGTCGACCTGCTGATCACGGCGTTTGGCGGTGAGCCGTCCGGTGGAGTCCAGCAGGGTGCGGTGCTGCTCCAGGCGCTCCCACACCGTCTCCAGACCGGTCGACTCGCGGGCACTGCAACTCAGCACCGGCGGCGCCCAGATCACGTCCTTGCCGTGCATCAGCCGCAGCGCGCCCGCCAGTTCACGTGCCGCCGCCTGCGCGTCGCGCTCGTGCGGGCCGTCCGCCTTGTTGACCGCGATCACGTCGGCCAGCTCCAGAACACCCTTCTTGATGCCCTGCAACTGGTCGCCGGTGCGGGCGAGGGTGAGCAGCAGGAAGGAGTCGACCATGTTCGCGACCGCGGTCTCCGACTGGCCCACGCCGACCGTCTCGACCAGCACCACGTCGTAACCGGCCGCCTCCATCACCACGATCGACTCCCGGGTGGCCTTGGCGACCCCGCCGAGTGTGCCCGCGGTGGGGGAGGGGCGCACAAACGCCGCCGGATCCACGGCCAGGCGTTCCATCCGGGTCTTGTCGCCCAGGATCGAGCCGCCGGTACGGCTGGACGACGGGTCGACGGCCAGCACCGCCACCCGATACCCCAGCGAGGTCAGCAGCGTGCCGAACGCGTCGATGAACGTCGACTTTCCCACCCCCGGCACCCCGCTGACCCCGATCCGCCGGGCCCGGCCGCTGTGCGGCAGCAGTTCGGTCAGCAACTCCTGTGCCAGCACCCGGTGTTGGGGCCGGGTGGACTCGACGAGCGTGATGGCGCGCGCGATGATCGCCCGCTTCCCGTCGAGCACACCCTTCACATAGGCGTCGACATCGATCACAGGTCGTGCCCGAGATCGCCCGCCAGCCGCTCGACCAGGTCGTGGGCCGCGTCCGGGATCACCGTCCCGGGCGGGAAGACGGCCGCCGCGCCCATCTGAAGGAGCGTGGGCACGTCCTGCGGCGGAATCACCCCGCCCACCACGATCATGATGTCCTCGCGGCCTTCCTCGGCGAGCTGCTCCTTCAGCGCCGGTACGAGGGTGAGGTGTCCGGCGGCCAGCGACGACACCCCGACGATGTGCACGTCCGCCTCGACGGCCTGGCGGGCCACCTCGGCCGGGGTCTGGAACAGCGGGCCGACGTCCACGTCGAAGCCGAGGTCGGCGAAGGCGGTCGCGATCACCTTCTGGCCGCGGTCGTGGCCGTCCTGGCCCATCTTGGCGACCAGGATGCGCGGGCGGCGCCCCTCGGCCTCCTCGAAGGCGTCCACCCTGGTGCGGGTGCGGTCCACGGACGGGGACTGGCCTGCTTCGTTGCGGTACACGCCGGAGATGGTACGGATCTGGCTCGCGTGCCGGCCGTACACCTTCTCCAGGGCGTCGGAGATCTCCCCGACGGTGGCCTTGGCGCGGGCGGCGTTCACCGCCAGCTCCAGCAGGTTGCCCTCGCCGCCGGCCGCCCGGGTGAGCGCCTCCAGCGCGTCCTGGCAGACGGCCTCGTCGCGCTCCTCGCGCAGCCGGCGCAGCTTGGTGATCTGCTGGGCGCGCACGGAGGAGTTGTCGACCTTCAGGACGTCGATCTGCTCGTCGCTGTCGACGCGGTACTTGTTGACGCCGATGACCGGCTGGCGGCCGGAGTCGATCCGGGCCTGGGTGCGGGCGGCGGCCTCCTCGATGCGCAGCTTGGGGATGCCGGCGTCGATCGCCCTGGCCATGCCGCCCGCCGCTTCCACCTCCTGGATGTGCGCCCAGGCCTTGCGGGCCAGGTCGTAGGTCAGCCGCTCCACATACGCGCTGCCGCCCCAGGGGTCGATGACCCGGGTGGTGCCGGACTCCTGCTGGATGAGGAGCTGGGTGTTGCGGGCGATGCGGGCGGAGAAGTCGGTGGGCAGCGCGAGCGCCTCGTCGAGGGCGTTGGTGTGCAGCGACTGGGTGTGGCCCTGCGTGGCCGCCATCGCCTCGACGCAGGTGCGCGTGACGTTGTTGAACACGTCCTGCGCGGTCAGCGACCAGCCCGAGGTCTGCGAATGGGTGCGCAGGGAAAGGGACTTGGTGTTCTGCGGGTCGAACTGCTTGACCAGCTTCGCCCACAGCAGGCGGGCCGCCCGCAGCTTGGCGATCTCCATGAAGAAGTTCATGCCGATCGCCCAGAAGAACGACAGCCTCGGCGCGAACGCGTCCACGTCCAGGCCCGCTTCACGCCCGGCCCGGATGTACTCCACGCCGTCGGCGAGCGTGTACGCCAGCTCCAGGTCGGCCGTCGCACCCGCCTCCTGGATGTGATAGCCGGAGATGGAGATGGAGTTGTAGCGGGGCATCCGCTGCGAGGTGAAGGCGAAGATGTCGGAGATGATCCGCATCGACGGCTTCGGCGGATAGATGTAGGTGTTGCGGACCATGAACTCCTTGAGGATGTCGTTCTGGATGGTCCCGGCCAGCTTCTCCGGCGCCACGCCCTGTTCCTCGGCGGCGACGATGTACAGCGCGAGCACCGGCAGCACGGCGCCGTTCATCGTCATCGACACCGACATCCGGTCCAGCGGGATCCCGTCGAACAGCTGCCGCATGTCGTAGATGGAGTCGATGGCCACGCCCGCCATGCCGACGTCACCGGTCACCCGCGGGTGGTCGCTGTCGTAACCGCGGTGGGTGGGCAGGTCGAAGGCGACCGACAGGCCCTTCTGGCCGGCCGCCAGGTTGCGGCGGTAGAAGGCGTTGGACTCCTCGGCGGTGGAGAAGCCCGCGTACTGGCGGATCGTCCAGGGCTGGTTGACGTACATCGTCGGATAGGGGCCGCGCAGATACGGCGCCGCGCCCGGGCGGGTGTCCAGGAAGTCCAGGCCCTCCAGGTCACGGCCGGTGTACAGCGGCTTGACCGGGATGCCCTCCGGGGTCTCCCACAGCGGCTCGTCCCCGCCCGTGGCCTGCTTGACGGCCGTACGCCACTCGTCGGCGCCGCCACCGGCGGCCGGAGTTCCCAGCTCGATCCCGGAGAAGTCGGGGATGGAGGGGCTGGTCATCAGGACACTCCCATGCGGTCGAGGGCGGCGGACAGCACGGCGACGGCGTCGCAGCCCGCGAACACGTACGAGTCGATGCCGGTGTGGTCACCCCGGCCCGCGAGGAACACGTGCGCGGCACCGGCGGCCTTCAACTGCCCGGCCACCGACTCCGCCTGCTCCTCGTACAGCGCGTCGCTGGAGCACAGCACCGCCTCGGTGGCCCCGCTGTCCTCGAACGAGCCCTCGGTGACCGGCTCGATGCCGCCCGCCTGGAACAGGTTGGAGGCGAAGGTCAGCCGGGCGGTGTGCGCGGCGGCCGGGCCCAGCGCCGCCAGGAAGACGCGCGGGCGGGAGCCGGTCGCGGCCAGGTGGGCGTCGGAGCGGGCACGCAGGGTCTCGAACGCCTCGTCGCGCCGCACCTGCGGCAGCCCGCCGGACGGCGGCTCGGGCGCGCTCTCGCGGACCACCGGCTTCTCGGCGAGGTTCGGGAACTCGCTGACGCCGGTGATGGGTTCACGCCGCTTGGTGAGCCTCTTGGAGCGCTCCGCCCAGGTCGTGGCCAGGTCGGTGCGGATCCGGCCGGAGCGCAGCACGGCCGCCTGGCCGCCGTCCCGCTCGATCGAACGGAAGAACTCCCAGCCCGCGTGGGCCAGTTCGTCCGTCAGCCGCTCCACGTACCAGGAACCGCCCGCCGGGTCGATCACCCGGGACAGGTGCGACTCCTCGATCAGGATCGTCGAGGTGTTGCGGGCGATGCGCCGCGCGAACGCGTCCGGCAGCCCCAGCGCGTCGTCGAAGGGCAGCACGGTGACCGAGTCGGCGCCGCCCGCTCCCGCGGCCAGCGTGGCGACGGTCGTGCGCAGCATGTTCACCCACGGGTCGCGGCGCGACATCATCACCGGCGAGGTGACCGCGTGCTGCACCTGCGCCCCCGCGCCCGGCGCCCCGCAGGCCTCGGCGATGCGCGCCCACAGCCGGCGCGCGGCCCGCAGCTTGGCGATCGTCAGGAACTGGTCGGCGGTCGCCGCGTACCGGAACTCCAGCTGCGCACAGGCCTGTTCGACGCTCAGCCCGGCCCCGGTCAGCTCCCGCAGATACGCCACCCCGGTGGCGAGCGAGGCGCCCAGCTCCTGCGCGGCCGAGCCGCCCGCCTCGTGGTACGGCAGCGCGTCCACGGTCAGCGCCCGCAGCCCGGGGTACTCCTCGGCGCACCGGCGGGCAAGGCCGAGCACCGGCGCGAAATCGTACGGCTGCCCGGTGCGGGCCTCGTGGCCGAGTGGATCGGCGCCCAGGCTGCCGCGCACGGCCTCCTTGGCGACGCCCCGCTCCTCGTACAGGCGCAGCAACTCCTGTGCGGCGGGCTCGAGTTCGCTGCCCGCGTCGAGAACGACGGGCGCCAGGTCGAGGTAGACGCCCTCGAGCACCCGGCCGAGGGACGACACCGGGATGCCGCCCTCGCCGACGACCAGCCACAGCGAGGAGACGCCGTTCTCCAGGTCCGCGAGCACCGCGTCTCCGTCGGCGGTGCTGTGCCGCTGCCGCACGTCCCAGCCGCCCACGGTGTTCCCCGTGGCTCGGCTGCCGCGCACAAAGGGCGCGAACCCGGGGAAACCCGGCTCGGGCGCGGCATCGCGCGATGTGTACAGGGGACGGGTGCGCAACCCGTCCTCCAACGCGGTGGACAGGGCTTCCTCGGCCTCGGCACCCTCGACGTCCTTGCCCGTCTTGCGCAGGACACCCGCCACGAGGCGCTGCCACTGCTCGTGGGAAACGTCAGGGAACTCGGCGGCCAGTTCGAGCCCGTCGTCAGGCAGGACCGTCATGCTCGGATGTTAGGTCAGAGACGCAAAGGAGCAGCAGGGGGCAGGCTGTGACCTTGCCCTCTCTGCGGTTGTGACCTTGCCCTCGCCGCACCCCCGGCCTGCGGTTCCGCCCGCTCGTTCACCGCCGGCTGGCAGACTGTGCGGACCCGGCGAAGGAGGTTCCCGCATGTCGATGGTCGGCAACCTGCGCAAGGCGGTCCGCCTGGGGCGGCGCAACCGCAGCCGCGTGGACCTCAGCCACCCGGCCCGTTCGCCGCTCGGCTCCTCGGTCGTCAACTGCGTCGTCTACCGCGAGGGCATCCGCCAGCCCGTGACGGACACGGTCGAAGAGGCCGTCCGCCAGGTCCGCGGCCGAGGCCACGACTTCGTCTGGCTGGGCCTGCACGAACCGTCCGAGACCGAGTTCGCGGAGGTCGCCGACATCTTCGGCCTGCACCCGCTCGCCGTCGAGGACGCCGTACTGGCCCACCAGCGGCCCAAGTTGGAGAGCTACGGCGACGTCCTGTTCGCCGTCTTCAAGACCGTCACCTACGTCGAGCACGAACAGCTCACCGCGACCAGCGAGGTCGTCGACACCGGCGAGATCATGGTCTTCGCGGGGCGCGACTTCGTCATCACGGTCCGGCACGGCCGCCACGGCTCCCTCGGCCCCCTGCGCGAGGACCTGGAGGCCCGGCCCGAGCAGCTGGCCAAAGGGCCCTCCGCGGTGCTGCACGCCATCGCCGACCATGTCGTCGACGACTACCTGACCGTCACCGACGCCGTCCAGGACGACATCGACGAGGTCGAGAGCGAGGTCTTCTCCCCGCAGGGCAACCAGACCGCGGACGCCGGCCGGATGTACCAGCTCAAGCGCGAACTGCTGGAACTGAAGCGGGCCGTGGTCCCCCTCGCCCGCCCCCTGGAGACGCTCTCCACCAAACCGCTGCGCACCGTCGACCCGGAGATACGGGCCTACTTCCGCGACGTCGCCGACCACCTCGCCCGCGTCACCGAGCAGATCACCGGCTTCGTCGCCCTGCTCGACTCCATCCTCCAGGCCCACCTTGCCCAGGTCGCCGTCGCGCAGAACGAGGACGCCCGCAAGATCACCGCCTGGGCCGCGATCATCGCCGTGCCCACCATGGTCACCGGCATGTACGGCATGAACTTCGACCACATGCCCGAACTGCGCTGGACCTTCGGCTACCCGCTCGCCCTCGGCGTCATCGCCGTCGCCTGCTTCCTCCTGCACCGCGGCTTCAAGCGCAACGGCTGGTTGTGACGCCGGCCGCCTGACGCGGGGTCAGGCAGGAGCGATCGTAAATCTGTAATGCGCACCCATTGACCTGCCCATGTCCATCACCCTAGCGTCCGTCTTCATATGTGGACGTGAGTCTTCATATGGAGACTTCATTCGATGGAGTGAACGGGAACGTCGGGCAGTTCAAGGGAGAACTGGCACACATGCCGCTTGTCGTGGTCGGAATCAGTGTCCTGATCCTGCTCTTCCTGATGACGAAGCTCAGACTGAACGGCTTCGCCGCACTCCTCCTCGTCGCCGTGGGCGTCGCCCTGGTGAGGGGAATACCCCTCGAGAAGATCTCCGACGTCCTCTCCGAAGGCATCGGCGGCCAGATCGGCGACACCATGCTCACCATCGGCCTCGGTGCCATGGTCGGCCGCGTGATGGGGGACTCCGGCGCCGCCCAGCGCATCGCCACCAGACTCCTCGACCTCTGCGGCCCGCGCTGGGTCCAGGTCGCGATGGTGCTGACCGCGATGCTCATCGGCGTGACGATGTTCTACGAGGTGGCCTTCGTCATCATCGTCCCGGTCGCCTTCACCCTGGTCCGGGTCACCCGCTCCAACCTGCTGTGGGTGGGCCTGCCCATGTCGATCGCCCTGTCCACCATGCACAGCTTCCTGCCGCCCCACCCCGGCCCGACCGCGGTGGCCGCCACCTTCCACGCCTCGGTCGGACTCACCCTGTTCTACGGCCTGTTCATCGCCGTCCCGGCCGGCGCGCTCATCGCCCTGCTGTGGCCCCGGCTGCCCTTCGTCCGGCAACTGAACCCGACGGTCCCTCAGGGCCTGGTCAGTGAGCGTGTCTTCGAGGACGACGAGATGCCCGGCCTCGGCTGGTCGCTGTCGGTCGCCCTGCTGCCCGTGGTGCTGATCGCGGGCGCCGCCGTGACCGACCTGGCCACCTCCGGATCGAACCCGTGGCTGCACTTCGTCGCCTTCATCGGCTCCGCACCGATCGCCCTGCTGCTCACCCTGCTCCTCGCGATCTGGGCGCTCGGTCCGCGCATCGGCCGCAGCCTCGCCGAGGTCGGCACCTCGTGCCGCGAGGCCGCCCAGGCGATGGCGATGATCCTGCTCGTGATCGGCGCGGGCGGCGCCTTCAAGAACGTCCTCGTCGAAGGCGGCATCTCCGACTACATCAAGGACATCACCGAGCACTGGTCCATCTCGCCGATCGTCCTGGCCTGGCTGATCGCGGCCATCCTCCGCGTCGCCCTCGGCTCGGCGACCGTCGCCGTGGTCACCGCCTCCGGGGTCGCGCTTCCGCTCCTCGCCGGCAGCGGCGTCCACCCCGAGGTCATGGTGCTGGCCGTCTCCTGCGGATCGATCGCCTTCTCCCATGTGAACGACCCGGGCTTCTGGATGTTCAAGGAGTACTTCAACCTTTCGGTCCTGGACGCCATCAAGGCACGGACCACCTACACGACGGTTCTTGCGATCCTCGGCCTGGGCGGTGTTCTCGTACTGGAACAGGTGCTGGACGCCGTCAAGGCCTGAGCTCACGCTCCACTTCCTCCACGACCCACCTCACCAGAACGGCATCGCCAGTCATGAGCCAACCCGTGGTCACCAGGTTCTCCGTCTATCCGGTCGCAGGCCGGGACTCCATGCTCCTCAACCTCTCCGGCGCGCACGCTCCTTGCTTCACCCGGAACGTGGTTGTCGTCGAGGACTCCGAAGGCCGTACGGGCCTCGGCGAGGTGCCCGGCGGAGAGAAGATCACGCGGACCCTGCTCGACGCCGAGCCCCTGGTGGTCGGCGCCCGGGTCGGCGACTACAAGCGCGTACTGCGCACGATCCAGGGAACGTTCGCGGACCGCGACGCGGGCGGCCGCGGTGCGCAGACCTTCGACCTGCGCACCACCGTCCACGCCGTCACCGCCGTCGAGTCGGCGCTCCTCGACCTGCTCGGCCAGCACCTGGAGGTCCCCGTCGCTGCCCTGCTGGGCGACGGAAAACAACGCGACGCCGTACGGGTCCTCGGCTACCTCTTCTACGTCGGCGACCCGGACCGCACGGATCTGGACTACGTCCGTGAGGGCGATTCGACGGAGGAGTGGTACCGCATCCGCCGCGAGGAGGCACTGACCCCCGAGGCGATCGTCCGCCAGGCCGAGGCCACCCACGAGCGCTACGGCTTCCGTGACTTCAAGCTCAAGGGCGGTGTCCTGCCGGGCAGCGAGGAGGTCAAAGCCGTCCGGGCGCTCAAGGAGCGCTTCCCCGAGGCCCGGATCACCCTCGACCCGAACGGCGCCTGGTCCCTGCGCGAGGCCGTCGAACTCTGCCGCCCGCTCCTCGGCACCCTCGCCTACGCCGAGGATCCCTGCGGAGCCGAGGGCGGCTACTCCGGCCGCGAGATCCTCGCGGAGTTCCGCCGGGCCACCGGGCTGCCGACGGCGACCAACATGATCGCCACGGACTGGCGGCAGCTGACCCACGCCCTGGCCCTGCAGTCGGTCTCCATCCCGCTCGCCGACCCGCACTTCTGGACCATGCAGGGATCGGTCCGCGTTGCTCAGCTCTGCAACTCCCTGGGCCTGACGTGGGGTTGCCACTCCAACAACCACTTCGACATCTCGCTGGCGATGATGGCGCACTGCGGGGCGGCCGCGCCGGGGGAGTACAACGCCCTGGACACCCACTGGATCTGGCAGGAGGGCCTGGAACGCCTCACGGTCGAACCGCCGCAGATCCGCGGTGGCGAGGTCGCCGTCCCGGACACCCCCGGCCTCGGAATCCGCCTCGACCACGACCGCCTCCTCGCGGCCCACGCCCTCTACCGCGAGAAGGCCCTGTCGGGCCGCGACGACACGGCCGGAATGCGCTACCTGATCAAGGACTGGACGTTCGACAGCAAGCGGCCCTGTCTCGTGCGCTGAGGCGCGAGACGGAGGGCGCCGGGAGGCCAGCCCGGAACCGGGCACGTCGGGCAGAAGGGCAGCTCGGTTGCCTATTGCCCGGTGTCGGCCGCGCAGATCACCGATGCCGGTGGGCGTCTGTTCTCAGCCCTGGGTCTCGATCTCGGCGTCGGTGACGGCGATGGCGATGCCCAGTGCAGTGGCGATGTGACCCGCTGCCGTCATGACGCGGGCGGTGCCCACGATGGGCGCGATGGCGACCAGGACGTCCTGCAGTTGTTCGACGGTCAGGCCGGTCTTGAGGGCCGGGTCGATATGGGCCACGTAGGAGATGGGTGGGGCATCCGAGGCGGCGAGCGCCGCGATGCGCGTGAGGATGAGCATGTCCGGGGACAGGCCGCATCGCTCGATCGAATCGACCGTCATGGCGGCGAGGGTGTCCAGGACAGGGGTTTCCGACGCAGTGGACATGTCGCATGTCCTCCCGGTGAGTTCTGAGCCCGAGGGGGATGTGGGGCGAGAGGAACCGAGTTCCGCGAATGTGGGGCTTTCCTTCAACCGTAGAGGCCATCCGGGTCTCGCGCATTGCGCAGGCGGCGTTGGTGCCGGCTCCTTGCCCGGCCATGAAGATGTCCGATCCCGGGCATGGCCTCAGAATTGGCGTTATGGCCTGCCCATTCCGGATCGGAGACCTCCATGAAGGACCTCAAGTTTGAGCAGAAGGGCTCGCTGTCACGCATCGAGGCGGCCGACCGGCTCACGGCACTTGCAGCTGCGCTGAGGGAAGGCGGGGATGCCGAACTGGAACTCGGCCCCGTGACGCTGAGCCTGCGGGTTCCCGACGATCTTCGCAGCGAGATCGAGGTCGAGGTCGGGGACGGGGAGATCGAGCTGGAGATCGAGTTCAAGTGGCCGACGGCATCGACCACGACAGCGCCGTCGCGGACGGGCGCGGGCAGGAGCAGAGGCGCGAAGCGGGCCGCCACCAAAACGCGCTGAGCTCTCCCGAGGTCTGACGCTTCGGTCGACGCGTCACGCCGGTTCCGGGGCGAAGGGATACAACTCGTCGGCTCCGGGCTGTACGACGCCGTAGCTGCTCTCCGGTACCTCGTTCCAGGCACCGGGCAGGTCGCCGAGGGGTTCGGACACGATGAGGCGGGTGTCGTTGGAAACCCCCTGCAGGAACGTCATGTCGGGGTGCAGCTTGCGCAGGGTGTCCACGCGGGTGCTGTAGAACAACGACCTGGAAGCGCCCTGGCTCGAGTAGCGGAAGGCCCACACGCTCTCGCCGTCGGCCACGCTGATGGTCATCTGGAGCGGGAACTCCACACCATGGCCGCGGCCGATGCGCTCCACCACTCCCGCCATCCGGGACACGGCGCTCGGTGGGTCCTGGTCCAGGCCGAAGGTGAGCGCCAGGTAGAACATCACCTCCGAGTCCGTCGTTCCTTCCATGTCGGCGTACAGCTCAGGCTCGACGAGCAGGGACAACTCGCGGCGCATGAGGTGGAAACCCGAGATGGCGCCGTTGTGCATCCACATCCAACGGCCGTGCCGGAAGGGGTGGCAGTTCGTCTGCTGCACCGCCGTGCCGGTGGAGGCGCGGATGTGGGCGAAGAACAGCGGGGAGCGGACATGATCCGCGATCTCCCTCAGGTTGCGGTTGTTCCAGGCGGGGCCGATGTCCTTGAACAGGGCCGGGGTGTCGATGCTTTCCTCCGAGTACCAACCGATGCCGAAACCGTCGCCGTTCGTCGTCTCGACCCCCAGCCGGGAGTGGAGGCTCTGATCGATCAGCGAGTGGGCCGGCTTGTACAGGATGGTGTCGAGAAGCAGGGGCGTCCCCGAGTAAGCGAGCCATCGGCACATGAGCGATCACCTGTGTTCCTACCTGCACCTACCGGAATTCCTTCATGTCCCGCTCGCGGCTTCCGGAGTCTTCGACGAGTCCGCCGGTCACCTGGCTGCGACGGCGTGTCCGATGATCCGGTGGCTCTCGTCCCGATCTCATTTTCGACTCCCCGACCGCGCATCGCCATGCGGGCGCGGATCCGAGCGCACATCCCTCGGAGCCGAAGAGCCGTGGTCAGCGATGGGCGGGTACCTGTAGCCAAGCGTTCGACAGCGCCGTGGCCGTCGCTTCACCCACGGCGGGTGAAACCGGATGCGGGCGCGCCATCGCTGCGACCCGGCTGCCCACGGTCATTCCTGTTCCGGCGTCGCCATGTCGATCGCGAGCATCGCCACCGCACGGGCAGCCCTGGCCGGTGTGCCGCTGCCCTGCAGTACGCATTCGGCGGCGGCGCCGTCGGCCAGCGTCACCAATTGCCAGGCCAGCGCCGCCGGATCCGCAGCGTGCAGGACCTGCGCCAGCGCGCGCAGCCGCGCCCTGAACCGTGCCTTGTGGTCGCGTACGACCCGCCGCCCCGGATGCCCGGCCGGCAGTTCCAGGCCGGCCCGCACGAACGGACAGCCGGGGAACCCGGAACGTCCGGCGGCACGGGCGATCCTGTCGAACATCGCCGACACCTGACGGCGCGGATCGAGGTCGCTCTCCGGGAGCAGCCAGTCCAGATGGGTCTCGTCCCGGAACTTCAGCACGGCGACGACGAGATCGTCCTTGCTGGGGAAGTGCCGGTACAACGACATCTTCCCCACCGACGCATGCTCGGAGATCACATCGACCCCGGTCGCAGCGATGCCGTTCTCGTAGAACAGCGAACTCGCCGAGCGCAGCACCCGCTCACGGGCGTCCCTGGTGCCAACCACGCTCCTAACGATACAGACCTGTATCGCCCTCAAACGATACAGACCTGTATCGTCACCGGAGTGATGAGCGAGCCCTTCTACCACCGGGTGGGACCCGCGGCGTTCGCGCCGACCCGGGCCACCGAAAGCCCCTGGGACCAGTCGCTGCAGCACGGCGGCCCACCGTCCGCGCTGCTGCTGGGGGAGATCGAAAGAGCGGTGGCGGGCCACGGGCGGATCACGGCCGCCCAGATCGACTTCCTCGGCTCGATTCCGCGCGAGACAGGCGAGGTCGCGGTCCGGACGCTCCGCCCCGGCCGCCGCGTCCGCCTCGATGCGGCCACGCTGACGATCGGCGGCAGGGTGGTGGCCGAAGCCAGATGCTGGACGATGGCCACCAGCCAGGGCGCGGACAAGCGCGTCGAACACCGGGCATCGCCGCTGCCCGCGATCCCGGCCGCTGCGCCGGGTCCGCACTTTCCGAGCTTCCCTCGTGCCTGGCACTACCCTGACGCGATCGAATGGCGGTTCGTCCACGGCGACAGCGGGCAGCCAGGGCCTGCCGCGGTCTGGACCCGGGTCCGGGTTCCGGTGGTCGAGGGCGAGACCACCACCCCGTTGCAGCGCCTGGCGGTGGTGGCCGACTCGGCGAACGGCATCTCCAGCGAACTCGCGCTGGATCGCTTCCTGTTCGTGCCCACGGCGCTGCAGTTGAGCCTGCACCGGCATCCGGTGGGCGACTGGATCTTGCTGGACGCCCGTACCTCGCTGTCCGGAGACGGAATCGGGACCACGGTGACAGGCCTGCACGACGAGTCCGGGACGATCGGAACCGCGACCCAGCCGCTCCTCGTCCAACCCCGCGAGCCGGCCGGACACCGGCAGGGGACCAGTGCCGCGGCAGGCGGATCCTGACCAGCGGTTGGTGTCGCCGACGCCCGGGTTGGCGATGGCCTGCCGTCAGGCTCAGCATCCGTCGTTGCAGAGAAGTGCGTCGGCCGTCTCAGACCTGCGTGAGAAGCCGCTCCAGCGGTCGGGGAACGCGCTCGAGGTCCAGGTGTGCGACCAGCGCCTGTGCATAGAGCGACTTGCGGCCGCTGTGCGTGCCCATGAACCGCCGCAGCTGGTGCTCCACGGGACGTTCCCGCTGCGCGGGCTGACTCTGGAAGGTGCGGAACGGGCGCGTCTCGCCCTGGGCCTCGATCACCTGCTGCACTCCCTCGGCCCCCAGAGCGCGGATCAGCTCGTCCTCCAGATCGGCGACGCACACATGGAACCCGAGTGTCTCCAGTCCGGCATGCGTGAGAGCGGATCCGAGCCCGACCCGCTCCAGATGACGCCGGAAGTGCCGCTCCTCGCCGATGTCGCAGAGACCGGCCAGCGGGAGGCCGAGCCCCGCAGGACCGCACAGGTCCAGGAAACGCCCGATGTTCGTCGCGCCTCCGAGCGGTACCACCGCGACGCCCTCCGCGCAGAGGTCGCGACCATGGCGCGTGGCCAGCGCTTCGAGCGCGGCCTGATCGCTGCTTCCCTCGACGAGGATGATCGTCCGCAGACGGCCGCCGGCCAGCTCCCGCGCCTCCGCGGCGGCCGCACCCGCCCCCGCTCCGCCGGCCGCCCACGCGCCCAGCGCCAGGCGAAATCGCCTCAACTCGTCCACGAGACCTCGCTTCCCCTACGCCATCCTGGCACGGCCGAGATCCCGTACGCACGTACGTTTTCCGGGACACCGCCTGGCCACGTCCCACCGGAACACCGAGCTTTCGCGCGGCCGAGGCTACGGATTATCCGACGGCGCGGTCCGCTGTTCCTCAGTCCTGGTGGGTGCCCCGGACGATCCGGCCGACGATCTCCGCGGCCCGCTTCGGGTGCTCCTCGAGCCAGCCGCCGAGATGTTCACGGACCGCCTCCGCGACGCAGCCGCGCACCTCGGGGCCGCCCAGCAGTCCGCGCGTGGCGCCGAGGTATTCGGGACGGTCCAGCTTCACCGACACGATCGCCGTCAGACCCTCGCCGATCCGGTCGGCGACAAGACCGGGATCCGCTGCCGCCAGTAGCCCCTGCCTTCGCGCGTACGCCGTGATCGCGGCCGCCAGTCCGTCGCGGAAGCCGTCCACGTGCGTGCCGCCCTGGGGAGTGGCCCGGCTGTTGGCGAAGCCGCGCACCCGCTCGTCCCGGGAGCCGCCCCACAGGAGGGCCACCTCCATCGTCCCCGCCATCCGCGGGTCCTCCCGCTCGAAGCCGATCACGTCCGGATGGAGGACCGCACCCGCCTCCGCGTCGAGGGCGGCCACGAAGTCCCTTACCCCGTCCGGGAATTGGAACCGCACCGCTCGGGTACCTCCCGCCGGACGTTCGTCCGTCAGAGAGATGCCGAGACCCCGGTTGAGGAAGGCCACCTGCCGGAAACGCTCCGCCAGCACGGCGAACGAGCACCACGTCTTCTCGAAGATCTCGGCGTCGGGCCAGAAGACGATGGTCGTCCCGGTGCCGGTCGCGGGTCCCACGGCGGCGGGCGGGGCGAGCGCGACACCGCGCGCGTACTCCTGGAACCGGCAGACCCCCTCGTAGCGCACCTCGGCCGTCAGGCGGCTCGACAAGGCGTTGGGCACGAGGAGCCCCGTACCGACAAGAGCCACGTCCGCGATGTGCCGACGCTTCGGCTCGGAACCGGCCTGAAGACTGGTCAGCAACGCTTCAAGGCCCGGGCCGCCGCTGTCCCCGCCGGTGCCGGCCTCGAAGGCGACCCCCGGCCCGTCGTCGACGACCCGCACCCCGCCGTCCGGTGTGAGCGTGACGTCGACGGAACCGGCACCTGCCGCCAGGACCTCGTTCACCGCCCGGCCGACGACCTCGAACACCATCTCGTGCAGGCCGCGTTCCGTGACCGAGCCGATCCACATCCCGGGCCGCTTGCGTACCGCCTCCCACCCCTCCAGCACCTCGATCCGGGCAGCGTCGTACCTCATGCCTTCTCCACTCACGAAGACCCCTCCCATGGCGTCCGGCAGATCACCCCAGCCTAGGAGAAATCCAGGAAAACACCAGGTCAGAGGTGATAAGCCGAGGCTGTGGACGGGCGGGTGAAGGCCTGCCGGGAGATGCTCGGCCCCAGGCGCGCGCACCGCGTCCGGAGCGTGCCCGGGGGCCCGCCCAAGCCGTGTACGCCCCTGTTCCGGGCGCCCCTGAGACCTCCAATTCCGGTCGTGGCAGGTCATTCCAGGGAAGCTCGATCACGCGGCTGTCGCCTCATGTGAGGATGTGGCGATGGCGATGGCGTGGCTGAGGAAACACGGGAGGCGGGCGGTCGGGCTCGTGGCCATGGCGAGTGCGGCGCTGGCGATGGCCGCCTGCGGCCCGGGCGGCTCCGACGACGCGGCCTTGGGGGGCCGCGAGGCGAAGTACAGGCGCGTCATCGAAGACCCGCATCCGCGCCCCGCCGACGTCATCGAGGCGGCCGGCGCACCCACCGGCGTCGCCCGCGCGGACGACGGCTCGCTGCTCCTGACGTACGACGCCGGCAACGTCGAGGACGACGAGGGGCCCGCCGCCACCGCCTGGCGCATCGTCGGCCCCGACGGCCGTACGGTCGCCGAGCACGCGGAACACGCGGACGCGGAGGCGGTACCGGCCGCGTTCAAGGGGGTGCGCGGAGGCTTCGTGCGGGTGCCGCAGGACGAGGGGGCCGAGGGTGCGTACGCCCTCGACGTGCACGGCAAGCGGCACAAGGTCGTCACCGCCGAGACCCCGTTGGGCACCCGCCCCGGCGACGTCCTGCTCGCCGAAGTGGAACTGGCCCTCGTCTACCGCCCGGCCACACGCACCGTGGCGCCCCCGGCCGGGCTGCCGGACGACGCCGTCCGCCTCGCCGTCGACGAACGGGGCACCGCCTGGAGCCTGGAGCAGCCCCTGACCGAGGGCCCCGAGCGCGTCGTACGGCAGCGCGACGGTCGCACCCTCGGCTCCACGGCCGTCCCGAAACCGTACGCGGGCGGAATCCTTGTCGCGCGGGGTGGCACCGCGGCGCTGTCCCTCACCCAAGGGGAGGGCGTGCGTGGCCTGTTGGTGACGACGGACGGCGGCGAGCACTGGCGGACGGTCCTCGCCGGCGGCATTCCCTGGACGGACCTGAAGCGCGGCCCGGAGTCGCTGGTCCTGGAACTGCTTGCGGACGGGCGGCTGGTCGTCGGCGAGGAGGGCGGCCGCTACTGGCTCGCCGCCGACCGCACCAACAGCGCCTTCCACGAGCTGAAGACACCGGCGACATTCACGTCGTTCACGGTCGACGGCACGACGCTCTACGGCATCGCGGACGCGACGACATCGACGTACGACCTGGTGCACGGCGAAGGGCTGTGGATCTCTCGCGACAGCGGACGCGAGTGGCGGCGCTACGAACAGCGCGGATAGCGGATCGAGGCGGAACGCCACTCGCTGGTCGGTCGCCCGGCAGCTCGGGGGCGTCTGGCCGGCGGATGCGAACGGACCGGCGCGAACGCGGCATCAAATCGGGGGAGTTCGACGAGCTGATTCTTCAATTGTCGGTGTGCGGGGACATCGCGGGTAGCTCCACGGTGATGCGGATCCCGCCGTCGGAGCGCGGGGTGAGGGTGAGTGTTCCGTCGTGTGCCTGGGCGATGGTCTTGACGATGGCCAGGCCGAGGCCGACGCCTGCGTGGTCGGTGTGTGTGCGTTCGGTGCCGCGCTGGAACGGTTCGGTTAGTGTCGAGGCCAGCTGTGGGGTGACCGGCTCGCCGGTGTTCTCGACGGTGAGCACCACCGTCGTGGAGCGGACGTGGGTGGTGACCCACACGGTGCCCTGTTTCGGCAGGTTGTGGACGATCGCGTTGTGCACGAGGTTCATCGTCAGCTGCAGCAGAAGCGCTTGCGAACCGCTCGTGGGGCAGACGTCGCCCTCGGTCTCGATGGCGACCCCGCGCTTCTCCGCGAGGGGAAGGAGTGTCTCGGTGGCTTCTTCCGCCAGGAGGGACAGGTCGACGGGTGCTCGGGTGAAGGAACGCTGCTCGGCTCGGCTGAGCAGGAGCAGTGCCTCGGTGAGGTCGATCGCCCGGGTGTTCACGGCATGAAGGCGGTCGATGAGTTCACCGGTGTCGCGATTCGGATCGGAACGGGCCACGTCGAGTAGTGACTTCGAGATCGCCAGCGGGGTGCGCAACTCGTGCGAGGCGTTGGCCGCGAACCTCCGCTGTTCGGCGACGTGTTCTTCGAGCCGTACGAGCATCGTGTCGAAGGCGTCGGCGAGTTCGCGGAACTCGTCCTTGTGGCCGGGCAGTCGGATCCGGTGCGAAAGCGATCCGTTCGTGGCCATGCGGGTGGCGTGGGTGATGCGGGTCAGCGGGGCGAGCATGCGGCCGGCGAGGATCCACCCGCCCACGAGACCGAAAACCAGCAGGAACGCCAGTACTGCGGCCGCCCTCGGGGCGAAGACCTCCAGGAGGACGGACCGGATGGGAAAAACACCATTGGGCTTGTCATCGGGGTTGAAGAGCATCGCACGGTTGGGGACGTAGCGCAGGAGGAACAGCCACACCGCCGCGAGCAGCAGGATGCCGGCAACCATGAGGAACCCGGCGTAGCTGAGGGTGAGTTTGAGGCGAACGCTCATGCCTGGTGCCCTATCCACGCTCGCCTCCCTCGCGTCCGGCCACCGGCTGCGTGTCGAGGCGGTAGCCGACGCCCGGCACGGTGGCGATGATCCAGGGTTCGCCGAGACGCTTGCGCAGTGCCGAGACGGTGATGCGCACCGCGTTGGTGAACGGGTCGGCGTTCTCGTCCCACGCGCGTTCCAGGAGCTCTTCGGCGCTGACGACACCCCCTTCGGCCGCGACGAGGACTTCCAGCACGGCGAACTGCTTCCTGGTCAGCGCGACGTAGCGGCCGTCGCGGTAGACCTCGCGGCGGAACGGATCCAGCCGCAGGCCTGCGATCTCCCGCACGGGAGGCCTGCTGTGGGCGCGTCTGCGGTCGAGTGCTCTGAGCCTGAGCGCGAGTTCCTGGAGTTCGAAGGGCTTCGTGAGGTAGTCGTCGGCGCCGAGTTCGAACCCGGAGGCCTTGTCGTCGAGACGGTCGGCAGCGGTGAGCATGAGGATCGGCATGCCGCTGCCGGAGGCGACGATGCGTTTGGCGATCTCGTCACCGGACGGTCCGGGGATGTCGCGGTCGAGGACGGCGATGTCGTAGGCGTTGATGCTCAGCAGTTCCAGAGCGGTGTCGCCGTCACCCGCGATGTCGGCCGCGATCGCGGCCAGCCGCAGGCCATCGCGGATGGCCTCTGCCAGATAGGGCTCGTCCTCGACAATCAACACACGCATGCTCTTGAGGCTACGAGGCGACGCATATCGTCGGCATATCGAAAACCGCATACGGGCCGGCAACACCGCGCTGCCTTGACTGGCCGTATGACTGGAACCCCACCATCAGCACGAACACCGGCCCGCCGGATTCGATGGCTCCTTGTCGTCGGCCTGTTGGCCCTCTTAGCAGTGATCACCGCAGCCGTCGCCTACGAGGGGCCGAACTCCCCCTCGTTCCCCTCGGCCGCATCGCCCTTGAACACTCTTCGCACCGAGCACCGTGGCGCGCTCGGTGAGGCCGACGGTGCCGTCCCCGACGGCGTGACGGTCTTCGACGACTCGATTCCGGCCGTGGCCAAGCTCGATCCAGATCTGCTCAAGGCCCTCCGCCAGGCTGCAACGGCTGCCGCGGACGACGGCGTCGCGTTCTACGTCACCAGCGGCTGGCGTTCCCCGGCCTACCAGGACCAGCTTCTTCGCCAGGCCGTCGCCAAGTACGGGTCCGAAGAAGAGGCCGCCCGATGGGTGGCCACCGCGGCGACGTCTCCTCACGTCTCGGGAGACGCGGTCGACATCGGGCACGCCGAGGCGATGGCGTGGCTGTCCAAGCACGGTGCCGCGTACGGGCTGTGCCAGATCTACCGGAACGAACCCTGGCATTACGAAGTGCGCAGCGAGGCGATCGATCGCGGTTGCCCGCGTATGTATGCCGACCCCACCCAGGACCCGAGGATGCAGCAGTGACCGGCAGTGAGCGAGGACAGACGATGGTGCAGGCCGACACGGCGAAGACCGGACAGGGCGGTGCCGGTCGCCGGGACACCGGCGCCGGGACCTGGCGGGCGGGCATCCGCCGGGCGATCCGCACCGCCTCCCGGCCGGGGCCCTGGAAACGCGGCCCGGTGCTCGCGGCGCTGGCGCTGCTGCTCGGCCTGCTCATGCTGCTGCACGCGAAGATCCCGAACGGGATCGGGGGCATCGGCAGCCTGGTGGAGACCTTCCTGCCGTGGTTCGGCCTGTTCATCCCGGTGCTGCTTGCCGGGGCGCTGTGGCGCCGCTCCGCCTCCGCGGTCGTCGCGCTGCTGTTGCCGGTCCTGGTGTGGCTGAACCTCTTCGGCGGGCTGCTCGGCGACAAGTCCCACCCGGGCGGCGACCTCACCGTGGTCAGCCACAACGTCGGCGCCGACAACCCCGACCCGGCCGGCACCGCCCGCGACCTGGCCGCCACCGGTGCGGACTTGGTGGCACTGGAGGAGCTGACCCCGCAGGCCCGGGGCACGTACGAGAAGGGGCTGGCGAAGGCGTACAGGTACCACACGGTACAGGGCACGGTCGGGCTGTGGAGCAAGCTGCCGCTGACGGACATCCGGCCGGTCGACACCGAGATGGACGCCGGGCCGCTGGGGGCCACCAAGCCGGCCGACGTCAAGCTGGCCTACAACCGGGCGCTGCGCGCCACGGTGACCACGGACCACGGGTCCCTCGCCGTGTACGTGGCCCACCTGGGGTCGGTACGGGTGACTCCCAGGACGGGCTTCTGGACGGACAGCCGGGACAGAAACGCGCAGGCGCTCGGCAAGGCAGTCGCCGCCGAGAAGAACAAGCGGGTGGTGCTGCTCGGCGACCTGAACGGCACCACGGACGACCGCGCGTTCGCCGGCATCACCGCGCAGCTGCACTCGGTCCAGGACGCGGCCGGGGACGGCTTCGGCTTCAGCTGGCCGGCGAAGTTCCCGGTGGCACGGATCGACCAGATCCTGGTGCGCGGGGTGCAGCCGGAGAGCTCATGGGTGCTGCCGGCCACCGGCAGCGACCACCTGCCGGTGGCGGCCGGAATCAGTTGGTGAACACCGCGTAGACGGTCACCGAGGCAGGAGGTGCCTGGAATCGATACGCGCCCGGAGGTCACATGGTGAAAGACCGGGCAGTCGAGTCGTCCACCGCTGTGGGCCCTGCCCGGGTAGGGCAGTCGACGGTCAGACGACGGCCGGCTGAACCGACAGGGTTTCGGGATGGTCGGAGGGTGCGGGCCGTGTCCGGCAGGGAGCCCGCCGAGGACAGATCAGGACACCGGTCGCGCTGCCCTCGACGGTGACCGCCGCACTGGGTGCCCTTGCCGCACATGGCAGCAAACACAGCGTGGACCCCCGGGTCGCCTACCGCGATCTTCGTGCACACGCCCAGCCGAAGCCAAGCCCCTCGGCTCGCTCACCGCCCCCCGGGCCGATCACGCACAGCACTGATCCCGGGTTGTCGAGCCAGTGCGTTCACCTGTGACCCATTGCAATGGTCGTAGGGTTCACGTGTTGCGTTAGATTTATTCCATTGCAACGATTTGTATGCCGTTACCTGCAAAAACGTAGGATCTACGCAACAATCTCATTGCCTGATCTGTGAATGCAACGTAGCGTTTCTGTCATGAGAAACGACGGCTCGAAAGCCTCGCAAGTCGAGACGTGCGGGTTTCGCGAAGTGGGCGATCAAAGGGGGCGGATCATGGAGGCAGCGCAGAGCCGACATCAGGCGGCGCCCGGCACCTTCGCCGCCTTCGCCCGCTTCGTGCTGTGCGGCGGCGGCGTAGGGCTCGCCTCGAGCTTCGCCGTGGCGGCCCTCGCTTCCTGGATTCCCTGGAGCCTGGCCAACGCAATGATCACCGTGGCCTCCACGCTCCTCGCCACCGAGTTGCACGCCCGCTTCACCTTCGGCGCGGGCGGTCGTGCGACCTGGCGTCAGCACGCGCAGTCGGCCGGGTCCGCGGTGGCCGCGTATGTGGTGACCTGCGTGGCGATGTTGGTCCTGCAGCAACTGGTGGCGGCACCCGGTGCGGTGCTCGAGCAGGTCGTCTACCTGTCCGCCTCCGCACTTGCCGGTGTCGCGCGGTTCGCCGTGCTGCGCCTCGTCGTCTTCGCGCGAAACCGCTCGCAGCTCGCGGCCGTCGGCTGCACCGCCCGTCCCGTGCGTGCGGCCGTGGCCCGCGCCGAGGTGCAGGCCGACGCAGTTGTGCTCTGCCGCGCCGCCTGACTGTCCCGTCGGGCGGCGCGCCCTGGCCGCTCCTTCCCACGCGGAAGTCGCCAGGCAACGGCACTTCGGCTGAGCGTGCGCGACCGATCGGTGTCGTCCCGGTCGGCGGCTTCGAGCTCGGCCCAGTTGCTCCACGTCGTTCCGTGCACGCGCTGCGGCCCGCCCCACGCGTTGAACGCGTTCCGTAGTCCGTCCGAGGCGTCCTCGCCGAAGAGGCAGGCGAGGGGGTGATACGCGTTTCCCGTTGAGGAGGCAGAGAGGGTGACAAGGACGCGGTATGGCACGCCGCCATCGATTTCGATGCCGGACCACACCAGTGAGCGGAGGCTCATCGCGTCCACGACATAAAACGCCGACGCGCCCTGGCTCAAGTTGTAGTCGCAGGTGCGCAGTTGGCATTCGCTCATGACGACGGGGGTATGGCCCTCCACTGTTTCTGCTGCACGGTTTGCGAAGGGTCGCAGGCGTGGGACCCGCTTGGATGTACCGAGGTAACGATCACTCCGCTGGTCTGGGTTTTTTGCGCTGGTTGGCATTGAAGCGCGCCTTCTTCTGCCGATTCCCGCACGTGTTCATGTCGCACCATCTGCGGGTGCGACTTTGGCTGGTGTCGAAGAAGGCGGCTTGGCAGGTTGGTGATGCGCACAAGGCCAATTTTCCGTCTCGTTCGCCTGCGATGATGCTGATCGCGTCGGCGGCGATCACGCTGAGGGCATCTTCCACGCAGGAAGCCGAGCTGAGCCGCCATTGCCGCTTGCCTTCGGGTGTCAGGATCGCCGCGGCCCGCCCCTGAGCGCTGCAGTCATTGATGACTTGGACGGCAGACGCAGGGAGAGCGTCCTGGGTCGCGGCCGCCGTCGCAGCGGCGTGAATCGACTCCCTCAGTTCCCGAGCGAGGTCGAGCTGGGCAGTGGTGCAGGAGTCCACGGCGAGGCCGCTCATTGCCAGCCAGTCGATGAGTCGCTGCGGCGTGGGAATGCGCTCCACAGCGTTGCCATGACGCTCCGACAGAGTCCCCGTGAAGCTGGTCGCCAGCACGTTGCCGAGGCGGAAGTCAGGGAACCCAGAGCGCATGGAACCACCTTAGCCGGTTGCGGCGTGGCTCGGAGGACTGGTAGAACCGTCTTAGCCGGTTCCATAATGGTCAGGAGGTCTCATGCCCCGTCCAACCAGCGACGTGCAAGCATTCGAAGCCCACACAACTGACGCCGACCTCGACGATCTGCGCGCGCGACTGGCCGCGGCGCGGCTACCGGAGGCCGAGACGGTCTATCGCGTCGCGCCCGACCCTCGCCGATGGGAACAGGGCGTTCCCATCGCCGACCTCGTCGACGTCGTGAACTACTGGCGCACCGGGTACAACTGGCGGTCGTTCGAAGAGCGCCTTGACCGGATCGGCCAGTTCCGCACAACCATTGATGATCTGGGAATCCACTTCCTGCACCGCCGATCCGCGCGCGCAGATGCCACGCCTCTGATCTTGACGCACGGTTGGCCAGGCAGCATTGCCGAGTTCATCGATGTGGTGGACGAGCTGGCAGATCCGAAAGATGCAGACGCGCCGGCGTTTCACGTCGTGGTCCCGTCGCTTCCAGGCTTTGGTTACAGCGACAAGCCGGCCACCACCGGGTGGGGAACCGAAAAGATCGCGGCCGCATGGGTGGAACTGATGGGAAGGCTCGGCTACAGCAAGTTCGCAGCCCACGGCGGAGACTGGGGAGGCAACATCACCACGGTCCTCGGCGGCAGGTTCCCGGCGCACGTTCTCGGCATCCACACAACGTTCGCGGAGGGACCGCCCGGGTTGACAACGGACGGGCTGACGGCGGCCGAGCGAAAGTGGACGGAGGAAACCCGCGATTTCTGGCACCACCGCGCGGCGTACGCGAAGCAGCAGGCGACCCGACCGCAGACCATCGGCTACTCGCTCGTCGACTCGCCTGTCGGGCTGCTTGCCTGGATCCTCGACAAGTTCGCCGAGTGGTCAGACACCGAAGACAGTCCGTTCGAGACGATTTCCAGAGACCGCGTTCTTGACGACGTCACCCTGTATTGGCTGACGCGGACCGGCGCATCGGCGGCCCGCATCTACTACGAAAGCCACAACTCGCTCGATCCCGAACTTCGGGTCGACGTTCCGTCAGCAATCACTGTGTATCCCCGCGACATCGAGAAGTATCCGCGCCCCTGGGCGCAGGAGCGATATCGGCAGATCGTCCGATGGGGGTCGCCCGAGACCGGTGGACATTTCCCGTCGCTGGAGGTTCCCGAGTATTTCGTCAAAGATCTGCAGGAGGGGCTCAAGGCAGTGCTGGCCGCTAATCGGTGAACGCGACTGGGTGTCGGCACCGGATCGCCGCCTGATCCGGTTCAGGGCGTTGCTCGAGGCTTATCCGCCAACACCCCCGACTGCACCCGCAACTGCGAAGAGCCGGTAATCTGGCGGTGACTCGCACCAAAGGGAGACCCGCTGTGCCCACATTTGTTGTGTTCGACCTCGAATTCACGTCATGGCCGGGGGCGCTCGAGCGGGACTGGGGGGCACCGGGACAGCTCCGCGAGATCGTGCAGATCGGCGCGCTGCGCCTGCGCGAGGACTGTTCCGTCGTCGAGGAGTACGAAGCACTGGTACGGCCCGTGACGAACCCGCACTTGTCCACGTACTTCACCGAGCTCACCGGCATCGACCAGGAGGCCGTGGACCAGGAAGGGATTTCCCCGGCGGAAGCACTCGGCGACTTCCTGGGTTTCTGCCGGGGCGAATCCGTGCTCTCCTACGGCAACGACATGGTTGTTCTCGGAGAGAACGTGGGCTGGGCACGAGCCCGGGGAGAGGAAGTCAAGAACGGTTTCCTGGCCGCTCATTTCCTGAATGTCCGCCCGTGGCTGAACACCGTCGCACCGGAAACGGCAGCCGCCAACGTGGGCCGCCTGTGGCAGGTACTCGGACTCCCCAAGCCCGCGGCCGGGAATGAGCATTCGGCACTGTTCGACTGCTATTCCTTCGCTGCGGCCATCAAGCACCTGTGCGGCAACGGGGCCGCCCTGCCCGAGGGGTGCCTGCGGCGCCCTTGACGCCCAACTCCGGTGCGCAACTCCGGTGCGTCTTTGGCCGACCCCGCCTCAAAGCTCCAAGGGCGAAGGGCTCTGCCAGATAGCGCACATGAGAAGCGTGTACGTCGCGTCCTGCGGGAAGGCGCGGTCAGGCGGGTTCCCACAGTTCGATGCGGTTGCCCTCGGGATCGGTGACCCAGCCGAATCGGCCGACGCCCTCCATGTCCTGTGTTTCCTCGGCCACGTCCGCTCCCTTGGCGCGCAATTGCGCGAGCATCGCGTCCAGGTCGCTGACCCGGAAGTTGAGCATGGTCTGCTGGGTGCGGGCCCCGAAGTAGTCGGTCTCGGACTCGAACGGTGCGAAGACCGTCGGCCCGGCTTCCTGACGCCACAGACCGTGCTCGTCGGCGTCCAGGCCCAGGCAATCGCGATACCACGCGTTCAGAGCCGCCGGGTCGGCCGCCCTCATGAAATACCCACCGATTCCAAGCACACGTTCCATGCCGCCATCTTGCCAGGACGGAGATCGGGCGGCCTGAGCCAGCCGGCGGCCGGCCCACCGCGGGATCCCGCCGGTGATCTGCCGCACAGGCACCCGCGTACTGTGCCCGTTTTGTCGACAATCCGGACGGGATCTGACCCTCCCTGAACCGCGTAGCCCCAGGTCAGCAACGTGCAGCTCCAGATGCCGGACCGTGCATCGGTCTCTTGACCGGGTCGGTTAGTGTGCAGGACCAAGTGTCATGAAGGGGGGCAGAGCAGGCGGAGGGCAGGGCTGTGTCGGACGAGGGACGGCTCGTGGCCGGGCGCTACCGGCTGGTCGAACGCATCGGCCGCGGAGGTATGGGCACGGTGTGGCGGGCCGAGGACGAGCTGCTGGCCCGCCAGGTCGCGCTCAAGCAGCTCCATACGCAGCCGCACCTGTCCGACGCCGAGGTCTGCACGCTCTACGAGCGGACCCGCCGCGAGGCGCGCAGCGCGGCCCAGGTCGCCCATCCCAACGTGGTCGTGGTCCACGACGTCGTCGAGGACGACGGGCGGCCCTGCATCGTCATGGAGTACGTCCCCGCGCCCACCCTCGGTGACGCCCTCAAGGACGGCCGGACCCTGCCGCCCGAGGAGGCCGCCCGCATCGGACTCGGCATGATCGCCGCCGTACGGGCTGCCCACGCGGCCGGTGTCCTGCACCGCGACATCAAACCCGGCAACGTCCTGCTGGGCGACGGGGGCCGGGTCGTCCTGACCGACTTCGGCATCGCCCAGACCGCCGGGGCCTCGACGCTCACCCAGACCGGCGAGATGATCGGCTCCATCGACTACATGGCCCCGGAGCGCATCCGCGGACAGAAGCCGGGCCCCTCCTCCGACCTGTGGTCGCTGGGCGCGACGCTGTACCAGGCGGTCGAGGGACGTCTGCCGTACCGCCGCGACACCGCCATGGAGACCGCGTACGCCATCGCCGTGGACCCGCTGGAGGCGATGCGGCAGGCCGGTCCGCTGGAGTCGCTCATCGAGACCCTGCTGTCGAAGGACCCGGAGGACCGGCCCACGGCCGAGCAGACGGAACGTGCCCTGCATGCCGCCTGGGCCGGTCGCTCGCCGACCGCCCCCGCGGCCGTCCTCGCCCCCTCCGGGCCTGATGGCACCCCAGTCGAGACACATGCGTCCCCGACACCGCAGGCCCCGCCCGCTCCGCCGGACAGGGGCGGGCGAGGTCGCCGCCGGGGCCGGAAACGGGGACGGCGGATCCTGCCGGCAGCGGGGGCCGTCCTGGTCGCGTCCGCCACGGCGGTGACCCTCTACGTCTCCCTGCACGACGGCGGGAGCACGGCAGGTCCGCACAGGAGCAGCGGCACCGCATCCGTCACGCCCTCGCCCGTCCCCGACGGCTACCACCTGGTCCGCGACCAGAAGCTCGGCGTCTCCTTCCCCGTGCCGGACGGCTGGACGGCGAAGAAGGGGGCGGACGCGGAGGTCACCTACGCCGACCCGACCGGACTGGCCGGTATCACCATCGGCATGGTGGACCCGGCCGGCTCGCACCCGATCGAGCATTTCAAGGACATCGAGGCGAACACGAGGGCCAACTACTCCACATACCGCAGGCTGCGCCTCCAGAAGACCACCTTCAGGGGCAAGCCGGCCGCGGTGTGGGAGTTCACCTTCCACGGCCGCGCCCGCGCCTTCCGCGCCATCGATCTCGGATACGGCACGGCGGGCGGCCGGGAGTACGACATCTACCTGTCGGCCCCGAACGCCCAGTGGAACTCGTACCGTCCCGTCTTCGACGCCGTACGAGACGGGTTCGCCGACTGACCGAGCGGAAGCGCGGGCCGGAAGTGCTCCCGGCCCGCGCCCCGTTGGTCGGTCTTCAGCCGTCGGCCGTCAGCCCAGCAGCTTGCTCGCCAGGGTCGCGGCGTTGTACGAGCCCCAACCCGTGGTGAAGTCCCAGCCGGTCGCGGCCGAGTAGGCGCCGTTGCTGCCGCTGGTGATGTCGTGGAAGCCGGTGCCGCTCGCCGAGTAGAGGGCGGGGTTGGCGAAGCCGAGGTCGGCCTTGCCGGCCGCCGCGGCCTGCTGGTTGTACAGGGCCGCGAACGCCGCCCACTCGGGCGCCGCCGCGCTGGTGCCGCCGACCGAGGACCAGGAGCCCTGCGAGTAGATCGAGACGCCGGGGCTGGGGTTGGCGTGCGCCGAGACGTCCGGGACCTGGCGGAAGCCGCCGCCCGCGCTCTTCTGCACCGCGGTCTGCCAGCTCGGGATCTTGAAGACGGAGGACTTGCCCCCACCGCCGCCGGACCAGGCCACCTCCTTGCTCCAGGCGTTGGAGGAGGTCACCGTCAGCTTGGTGCCGCCGACTCCGGTGACGTACGGGTCGCTGGCCGGGTAGTCGACGGACGTGCCGCCGTCGCCCGCGTCGTCGGAGCCGTCGTCGCCGGAGGCCGCGTAGAAGCCCAGGCCCTGGGCGGCGCCCGCCTTGAAGACGGCGTCGACCGCGTTGATGTTGGAGGTGGTGCGGGCGCTTTCGGCGGCGCCCCAGCTGATCGAGGTGGTCGGGATGCCGCTGTCGACGATCGCCTGGTAGGTGTCGACCTCGCCCGCGTCGGAGTTGGGGCCCTCGAAGACGGTGACGTTCGCCTTGGGGGCGATCGCGTGCAGGACCTCGATGTCCAGCTCGACCTCGACCTGGCCGTCGCCGAGCGCGCCGGAACCACCGTCCACCTTCTGCACGGTCGGAGTGGGCGAACCCAGGCTGTAGTTGGTGTCGTACTTGGTGATGTTGGACTGCTGGAATCCGTCGAACTCGAGCAGCGCGATCTTCTGGCCGCTGCCGGTGTACGTATCGGAGACGCTGTAACCGCCCTTGAGCTGGGCCGGGGTGTAACCGCCGCCCGGGCCGTTGTGCGGGGTGACGGTGGCGGGCGCCTGGTGGTGCAGGGTGAGGCGGTTGTTGAGGCCGGCCACGTCGCTGACGAGGGAGGCGACGGAGGACGGCAGGGTCGGCGCGCTGTCGTTGGCGTAGAACGAACGTCCCGACGCCGAGTCCTTGAAGGTCGACAGCTTGGTGCCGAAGGCCTTCTCCAGCTGGGCGGCGGTGCCGCTGGCGTCGACCAGCAGGTTGCCCGAATGGACCTTGCCGATGGTGAGCCCCTGCGCGCGCAGGTAGTCCTTGAGCTGCTTGACCTCGGCGTCGGTCCGGCCGAAGCGCGCCGCGAACTGACGCTTCGTCAAGTAGTGGCCGTACGAACTCGACCGTGGGTCGCTGACCTTGGCGACGAAGGTGTCGAGTGCCTTGTCGTTTCTGGGCGTCAGGCTGATCGCCACCGATATCCGCTTCCCGGCCGCCACGTTGCCGGTGCGGGTCGCGTTCTTGTTCAGGCCCTTCAGGACATCTCCGGTGAGGGCCGCGCGAGTTGCGTGCGGCTGAGCGGCGTTCGCGGCGTAGGCGGCGGGTACGGCGGCGGCGAGCAGGGCCGGCACCGTGACCAGACCGAGCAGTTTCAGGCGTGACTTCACTGAGGTCCTCCGGAAAGTGGGGGGTGTGTCCCGGAAGCGGAACGCGCATCGGAACGGCTTCAACGTAGGAACACCGGCCCCACCCGCATAAGCGGGGGAACCCTTGCTTCACGTGTTAACAGCGGATGTCACGTCAACGGCGCATGTCGGGCAGGGCGGCGGACGCCGGGCCGACGGTGGGTCAACGGCGGGTGTCGAGCGCCCGGCCGCCCCGGACACGGCCCGGCTGACTTACCGTCACCGCCTGGACCGTGGGCCGCACTTGGTCGTCGTCGCCGGAACTCACGGACGCCGCCGCCCCGGATGCGATGACGGCGACCGCCATCGCATGGGCCAGCGCCGTGCGCGAGCGGACTCCGACCTTGCGGTAGACCCGTGACAGGGCGCCTTCCACCGTCTTGACGCTGATGAACAGCTCTGCGGCGACTTCCCGGTTGGTGGCCCCGCCGCCGACCAGTTCGGCGATCCGGGCTTCCGTGGGGGTGAGTTCGGGTCGGCCCGCGCCCGCCTCCCCGCTCCGGTCTCCGGCATTCAGCCGCGCCAGCTCGTCCCTGGCCCGAACTGCCAGCGGAGCGGCGCCGATTCGCGTCGCGGTCTCCAGGGCCTCGCCCAGGACGGCACGTGCCGCGCTTCTGCGGCGGCCGCGGCGCTCGACCGTACCGAGCGCGATCAGGGTGCGAACGAGCTCTACGGGCAAGGGCAGTTGACGCAGCCCCTCCACCGCGGCACGCAGCCGAACGGCCCCCTCCTTCGCCCGGCCGAGCCCTGCCTCACGCAGCCCCTCCGCCCGCTCCAGGGCCGCCAGCACGCTCCCGGGCGCATCCCCGGACACCCGCGTACGGGCCTCGTGCAGCACGGACCCGGCGGCGTCCGTCTCACCCAGGACCACCAGGGCCTCGGCCAGGTCGCCGTACCAGTGCAGCAACGGCGGATCGGCGGCGCACATGGCCTCGCCGAGCTCCTTGACGCGTTGCAGCGCCTCGACAGCGGACGCCGCACCCCGCGGGTCGCCGGCGAGCAACTCGGCCTGCCCGAGCACCGCCAGCGCACGCAGCAGGAACAGCCGGTCGCCGTCGGCCTCCGAGGCCCGCACCGCCTGTTCGGCGAGGCTCCGGGCCTCCTCGGCGCTGCCGCCCGCGGTCGCCGCCAGCGCCGCCGCATACAGCGCCGGAGCAGCCTGTACGCCCGTCTCGGCCTGGGCGCGCGAGCAGCGGGCGGCGGTGTGCAGCGCCTCCCGGCAGTGCCCGGCGCGCACCTGGATACGGGTCAGTGCGACCAAGGTCGCCATGACCTCCTCGACCCCGGCGAACTCGCCTATCCCCGCGAGAAGTTGGGCGACCTGCTCCCCGGCTTCCGTGACCTTGTCGGAGTCCAGCGCGAGGATCGCCCGCATCCGGATCAGCCCCCAGCTCTCCGGCCCGGCTCCGGCGCCCCCGGCCAGGGCGAGCGCCTCCTCGATCGCGGCACCGGCGGCGACCGGTTCCCCGGCCAGGGATCGCACCCGGGCGAGGGTGGCGAGCGCCCCGATCCGGGTGTCCGTGTCGCCCGCCCGCTCCACCTGCCGCGCGGCGTGCCGGGCGTGCCGGGCCGCGTCCGCCAACTCCCCGCACAGCAGGCCGCGTACGGCCGCCCAGTGGTGCAGCCAGGCCTCGGCCTCCGGATCGCCGTCCGCGTCCCGCAGGCCCTCTTCGATCAGGTCCCGGGTGCCGTCGAGGGCCTGCCCGGCATTGCGCAGCAGGATCAGCCGGGCCCGCACCCGCTGCCGTGCGGAGCCCGACCCGGCGAGCACGGTCTCGGCCGCCTGCCCCGCCTCCTCCAACTGCCCGGCGTCACAGGCGTATTCGGCCGCGGACAGGAGCCGGTCGGCGCGGTCCGCCGGACGGTCGCCGGGAGTGCGCCGGGCAGCGAGCCCGGCCAGTTCGAAGGCGGCATCGGGCGCGCCGTCGCGGCGTGCGGATTCGGCCGCCGAGTGCAGCGCGCAGGCGGTGGACTCGTCCTCGTACGGATGGGCGAGCGCGAGGTGACGGGCCTGCTCCACCGGCTCGGTGACCGCTCGCGCCAGCAGGGCATGCGCCTCCCGGCGGCCGTACTCCGGGGCGTCGGCGTGGACGGCGGCCCCGATCAGCGGATGCCGGAAACGTACGGCCCCGTCGACGTCGGCCGCCGCGACGCCGAGCCGCTCCGCCGCCGCGAGGTCCTCGGCCGGGTGGGGGAGCCCGGCGGCACGCAGCACGGTGAGGCTGGGCCGGGCGGCGGCGCTCGCGACGAGGAGTGTGCGACGCGCAGCATCCGGCAGCGTGCGCACCTCGCCCAGCAGCACGTCACGCAGTCGTCGGGGTACGGGCAGCGTCCGGTCGAAGCCGACGGACGTCACGTCGCACGGGGCCGCCCGCCCCAACTCCAGCGCATACCAAGGGTTTCCGGCAGCCGTCTCCTGAACCGCCCGCAGCACGGCCGGTGGCAGATCGGCCCCGACCGCGGTGCGCACGAGGTGGGCCACCTCGCCGTCCGTCATGGCCGGCACGGGAACATCGACGGTGTCCGGCGGGCAGCAGCGCAGCCGCTCAGGCTGCTCGCCGTCGGCCACCCGCTCGGCGGCCACCGCCCGAATGTCGAGGCCCTCGACACGTCGTACGGCGAAGGCGAGCACCTCGGCACTCGGCTCGTCGAGCCACTGGAGATTGTCGAGGACCAGCAGAACGGGACCGGTGGCGGCGAGGTTCCGCAGCACTTCGAGGACGGCAACGCGCACCGCGAGACGGCTGTGGTCGTCGGCCGGTTCGGTGCCCTGCAGCAGGGCTGCCTTCAACGCCGCCCGCGGCTGCGGCGCCAGGGCCTCCAGGCAGCTCTCCGGCACCCGCGCGAACAGGTCGACGAGTCCGACGTACGGCAGCCGTGCGTCCTGCTGCGCGGGGGAGCAGTGCAACACCGTGCATGACCGGTCATGCGCGGCCAAGGACGCCAACAGGGCAGTCAGAAGCGTGGACTTGCCGATCCCCGCAGGCCCGTGGAAGAGCACGCCCGAACGACCCGTCAACTCGGCCCGGGCGGCTTCGAGCAGCTCGCGGCGCCCGGTCAATGACCGTACTCGCGGCGAGTGCGGCAGGTCCCGGGGCAACGCAGCATGTGCTCATGACAACGCTCGATGATCGACTTGTCAATGACGACCATCACGATGTGGCGAGCAGGGGACCAGCGGCCTCCGCGCCGATCACGAGCTGCGCTTGAGGACGACGTAACCGTAGGCGGCGTCGTCGATCGTGTACCGGGCGTTCGGGTGGAGTTGGTGGGCGTACGCCTGCACGTCGCCGACCCACTTGGTGGTGTTGTCCAGGGCGATGTAGTCGGGCGTGATGCCCCGGGTGTTGCCGAGCCAGAAGACGCGGCAGCGGGAGGTGAGGCGGCTGCTGGGGCCGATGTTGGCCTCGACCGTCGCGTTGTTCGGGATGTGGTCCAGGGCGCGTTCGATGCGGGGGATGTTTTCGGGGGTTTCGTAGGTGGCGGACTCCGTCAGCGCGGACAGCGGGAGCGAGGTCGTGAGTGCCAGCGCGGCACCGGCGACGGCCGCGGGCACGTGCTGGGCGTACGAGCGCAGCCAGGGCCGGGGGCTGACGCGCGCCCGGACGAGTGCGTCGACGAGGGCCAGCGCGACGACCGGCATCAGGACCGCGCTGTAGTGCCAGTCGGTGCCCCAGTAGTGCTCGTCGGAGGAGAAGAAGCGCCAGCCCAGGGTGGGCAGGGCCACGATGAACAGGGGTGACCGCAGGGCGAGTAGACCGCTGGTGGGCAGCAACAGCCAGGCCAGCGTGCGGAGTTTGGTGCCCGCACCGTCGAAGAGGACGAAGCCGCCGTCCATCTTCGTCCAATAGTCGTAGTCACCGGCCGTGTTGAAGGCCGGGATGACGAGAGTGAGGGTGACGAGGGTCGAGGCGATGCCCAGAACGGCCACGGCGAGGGCGTACAGGACCGTCCGCCTGGAGGAGCGGCGGGCGCGCAGGGCGACGACCAGGGCGATGGCCGCCACCGTCACACCCAGGTCCTCCTTGACCAGCACCAGCGGCAGCGCCCACAGCAGCGCGGCCCGCCAGTGGCGGAGCAGAACCGCCTCCAGGCTGAAGGCGATCAGCGGTACGGCGAAGCAGATCTCGTGGAAGTCGAAGTCGACGGCCCGCTGCAGGCCCCAGGACAGCCCGTACGCGATCCCGAGCGCGAGCCCGCGCCGCCGGCCCAGCAGCCCGGCGGCCGCACGGGTCACCGGCACGGCCGCCAGTGCGCAGAGGGCGGCCTGCGCGAGCAGCAGCGTGAGCGGGGAGGGGAAGAGGCGGTAGACGGGGGCGAGAAGTGCGAGGGCCGGGCTGAAGTGGTCGCCCAGGATGTTGAAGCCCGGGCCCTTCAGATCCGCGATCGGCGCCTGCAGATGGGCGTACGCGCGCACGGCCTGCTCGAAGATGCCCAGGTCCCAGGACCGGGCGGCCAGATGCCGGTACCGGCCGATGGACAGGGCCGCGTACGCGAGGAACAGGGCGCCCGCCAGGAGGCGGGGGTCGCGTCGGCCGGGGGGACGGGGGCGCCGGTCACACGGGGGAGGCGTGACCGGCGCCGGTATGGAGGGCTCGGGCAGCAGTGAAGTGGGGGCGTCCTGCTGGGTGTTGGGCACGGGGGCGATGTCCTTACGAGCCGGGATTCGGTACGACCACGGCGGCGGACTCGTCCACGGAGCCGGTGGGGGTGGTGCTGACGTGAGGGGCGGCGGTGTTGCTGCTGTCCGCGGACGGCTCGCCCGCCCGCCCTGTGGAGGCTGACCCACCAGGGACTGCCGGGAGTGCGCGTAGAACTCCTCGACCTCCTCGACGGTCATGGGGCTCCCCGATGCTGATCACGTTGCAAGTTCTGTACGCCCGGGGGCAGGGACTTGGTTGACATCGCTGCGGAACTTTTTCCGCAGCCGGCGAACCGGGCACCACCACGGCAGTCGTGCAGGTGCCCCGGGAATTCGGGCCGTCGCCCGCGGCGGCGCGGACGACGACGGCCGCACCGGCGGACACCGCGCACACGGCGTACGCGGCGGCGATCGCGGGTCTGCGCAGGTCAGATCGCATAGCGCCAGGCCGTGAGCATATCGGCGCCGTACCAGGAGCCGAAGAGCCAGGCACAGCCGAGGACGACGGGGGCGGTGCGGGGCGGGTCTCGGCCAGAGCGCGGGCCGGCGGCACCAGGAAGATCAGCGCCGGTACGAGCATCCGCAGCTTGGAGTGGAAGTAGTTGCTCTGCCCGAGAGCGAGAACGATCACGGTGAAACCGTAAACGATCAACTGTGGCCGGCTCCCTCTGCCCGGCACGGCGAAGGCGACCATGACCAGGCCGAGGACGAGCATGGCGGTGCTGACGGCGACCCAGCCGTCGCCGCACACCAGGGCGTAGCCGAGGAAGCCGACGAACGACCGCCCGTAGTCCCAGTGCGTGCCCCACCGCGCGTCCTGGATCAGGAACCAGCCGTCCGTACGCCCGACCCGCCTCCCCACCCACCACAGATACAGCGGCATCCCCGAGACGCCGAGCACCACGGCCGCGACCGGCCGCCAGTCGCACCGCCGCTCGCGGACCGGATGTCCGACCGCAGCCACCGTGAGGGCGGCCGCCACGCCGACGGCGGTGGGCCGCGTGAGTCCGCGAGGAGTCCGAGGACCCCCGGCGGTCAGCCACGCCCGCCGGTGCAGCGCCAGGAGGGTCGAGAGCACGAGGAACAGGGACTCGCTGTAGCCCATGAAGACACGAGCGCCATGGGCTGGGCGCGGCGAGCAGGACGATCGCGGCCATAGCGGTACGAGGCCGTACAGCCGTACGAGAAGCCGATGTATGACGACGAGCGCGACGACCAGCGACAGCTGCGCGCTGACCACGGCGGCGGAGCGACACCCCAGCCCGGTCACCTCGTGCACGCCACGGATCAGCGCGGGACACAGCGGCAGAAACGCCAGGTTGCTGCCGCCCTGCGGCGTGACGCCGCCCCCCGTACCGGCGGCGGGCCACGCCGCCATGGCTCCTGTCGTCAGCTTGCCGACGGCTCGGACGCGGTGAAGCGCTCGAAACCCGCGTGGAAGACCGTTCCCTTCGGGTCGGTCGCGCTGTAGTGGAAGGCGGCCACACCGCAGCCCCGGTCGTCGAAGGCGGCTCCGGTGTACGAGGCGACCCGGGTGCCGTCGACGGCGAGCTCCACATTGATCCGGCCCGCGCCGGCGGGGGCACAGGTCATCGACATGTCGACCTGTTGCTGACTCTCCACCTTCAGGCCCACGTCCGCGAGGTCGACCTCGACGACCCGGTCGTGCTGGAAGCTTCCCTTGAACCGGAACTCACGCACGATCAGGGCTTCCTGATCCGTGGTCAGGTAGGTCGCCCAGCGCGAACCCTTCTGGTAGTCGCCCGAGCCGTTGCACCAGAGCCCGACCCCGCCCTCGCCCCCGTACCACTCCGTCTGGGTGCTCAGGTCCACCGCGAACGAGGACGGCTGGAAGGGAGCCTGCGGCCACACCTCCAGCTGGGTCCTGGGATCCACCAGCATGGTCCCGCCCTTGTGCGTGATCTTCGCCAGGGCGGGGTCCTTGTGCGACCAGTTGCCCGAGTCGGTCAAATCATCGGTGTAGGACAGAGGTTGGGAGCCCGCCGAGTTCTTGACTCTGTCGGACGACGAGGACCCGGAGGCCGAGCCGTGGGCCTGCGCGCCGCCCTCCGTCGCAGATCCTCCCGAGGTGGTGCTGAGCACGACGGCGAGCAGCGCCGCCGCCGCGGCGCTACCGGCCGCGAACCCCCACAGCCGCAGCTGTTTGGCGCTGGTGCCGGAGCCGGCGCCGCTCCCACGTCCGCGGGGAGGCGATGGAGGGGGCTGTGGAGGTGGCGTACCCGACTCCGTCTGCCCACCCTCCGAGGCCTCCACCGTCCCCGCGAGCCGGGCCACGAGCCGGGCAGCGGTGGGCCGTTGCGCCGGGTCCTTGCGTAAGCAGTCGGCGATGACCGTACGGACCGGCTCCGGCACCGCCGTGAGATCCGCGTCGCGCTCGCACACGGCGACGAGCACCTCGTAGCCGTTCTCCCCGTCGAAGGGGTGGCGTCCCGTGGCGGCGAAGTACAGCGTGCCGCCGAGGGAGAACACGTCGGAGGCGCTGGTCACCCGGGCCGACTGGACCTGCTCGGGCGACATGTACGCGGGTGAGCCGAGCACATTGCCCGGTGTGGTGAGCGCCGACTCGAGCAACCGGTCGTCGCGGGCGATACCGAAGTCGATGATCCGCGGTCCGTCCGGGGAGAGCAGGATGTTGGACGGTTTGATGTCCCGGTGCACGACACCCACCCGGTGCACCTGAGCCAGCGCGTGCGCGACGGCCAGCGCCACGGACTGCAGCCGCCCGGAGGGCAGCGGGCCATTGGCATCCACATGCTGGTGGATCGTGGGACCCGGCACGAACTCGCTGACGATGAACGGGTGTCGCCCGGACAGGTCGGCATCGAGGACCCGCGCCGTGGCCAGCTCACCGACCCGGCTCGCCGCGCCGAACTCCCGGCGTACGCGGGCGAGCGCGACCTCGTCGTACTCCTTGCCCGGCAACAGGAACTTCACCACGACGGGCCGCCCCGCACGGTCCCGGGCGAGCCACACCACACCTTGCCCGCCCCGGCCGAGCTCGCGCTCGCAGATGTACCCGCCCACCGACGACTGCATCCGTGGATCCATGCCCCCGCCCCCAGCCCCGCCCCCGGTTCATGGCCGCTCTTCAGCGTATCGGGCTCCCTGGGCCGCGACAGGCCTGTTGGCCGGGTCTTCTGGATCGGCTTGCGCTGCGCGCCCAGGTGCCGTCAGTCCGCTTCCCGTACCGGAAGGACGATCGCGGAAGGGTGCACCGGGTCGTGGAAGATCAGCTGGTCGGCCGCGCGGAGCGTGGTGGCTGTCGCCCTGGGCTCGCCCGTGCCCGGGTTGCGGTTGAAGCGGGGGAAGGCGCCGCTGGAGATCTGGACGCGGATGCGGTGGCCGCGCCGGAAGCGGTAGGCCGTCGGCCACAGTCGTAGCGTCGCGCAGGTCGTCTCGTCGGCGCCGGTGAGGCTGATCAGGCCGTCGCAGACGTTGACGGAGCGGCCCTTGTCGTCGACGTCGCACAGGCGGACGAAGACGTCGGCGTACGGCAGGCCGGAGCGGACGAAGATCTCGGCCTCCACGTCCCCGATCGCCTCAATGTCCTTCTTCAGTAGGGGAGTTGTGTACGTCAGGACGTCGGCTCGGGCCTCCAGCGCGGTGTTGTCCACGCGGCCCGACTTCACCCCGACCGCCATGCGGACGCCGCCGACCGCCGGGGTCGGGTCGGCCGGGTCGTATCTGTAGCCGTCCGGGGGCGAGTCGGCGGGCTCCTCGGTCGAGAGGGTGCTGTGCGGGTGGAGGTGCAGGCGCTGTGGCGCGTAGCCGGGCGGCGGCCAGGACGGGAAGTCGCGCCACTTCTCCTCGCCCATGACGTACAGGCGCACCGGCGCACGCTCGGCCGGCTGCTCGCCGCGGGCCAGCGCGAGCCCGAAGTCGAGGGCTTCGGCGGTGGTCACCTGGCCGCCGCCGGTGGAGATGTGCGCCCAGGGGCCGACGGTGAGGCGGATCGGCGAGCGCCCGGCCTCCTGCAGCGTGCGGAAGTCGCGGAGCTGGCCGGGCAGGAAGATGTCGTACCAGCCACCGACCGTACTGACCGGCACGGTGATGTCGGCGACGCGCCCGCTGTGGTCGAGGACCTGCCAGAACGGGCTGTCGGCGTCGTGGGCGAGGACGTTCTGGAAGTAGTCGGAAGGTCGGCCGAGGACCGCGGTGTCGGCCCGTTCGAGGGGTAGCGTGTACCAGGCCCGCTGCTCCTTGCGGATCCGCAGCAGCTGGCGCAGCAGGGCGAACTTGCCTTCCTGCTCGGCGACTTGGAGGCCCCACCCGAACGTCGCCTCCAGCGAGAACGACTCCTTGCCTACGAAGTCCAGGGTGAACGCGGACTGCGACACACCGGGGATCATCGCCTTCACCTGCGGCGGTACGGCATCGGCGATCGCCCACTGCGCGTAGCCGAGGTAGCTGCCGCCGTAGAGCACCACACCGTCACCGCACCACGGCTGCTTGACCAGCCACTCCAGGGTGTCCAGACCGTCCTCTCGCTCGCACCGCAGCGGGTCGAAGGCGCCGCCCGAGCCGAAGGTGCCGCGCGTGCTCTGCACCAGCACCTGGAAGCCGCGCTCGGCCAGTGGCCGCACCATCTGTTCGGCGATCAGTCCCGACCTGCCGTACGGGATGCGGATGAGCGCGGTCGGCAGGCCGTCACCGCCGGATGCCGGGAACGGCGGTCGGCCAGCAGGACGGCACCGTCGCGCAGCGGCACGCGCAGACGCCGCTCAACGGTCAGGTTCCGGGTCGGCGGCGGGGGAAGGCGCAGCATGCGCTGGACGAGGTGGCTGCTGAGCCTCATCGGTTGGGGCCTCCGTCCGCCGGGGTGCGGCTGCCGGTGACGACCTCCGAGAGGCGGAGCAGGCGGTGCGCCAGCTCCTCGGGGTCGAGGGGATCGGCACCGCCGATCAGCCAGTCGTTGACCACCGCACCGGTGCCGCCCGCGACGAACGCCGCCAGATCGCGCGCGACGTCCTCGTCCAGCTCCCCGAACCGCTGCCGTACGGCCTTCTCGTTGACCCTGCTGAACAGGCTGTTCAGCGTCCTGGTCATGGCGAAGGCGCACGACCCGGTCAGCATCGCCCGGTAGAAGGGGCGGTGCGCCGCGAAGTGCCGGGCCATCGCCGGCGCCCCCTCGAGCGCCTCGAGGTCGTCGTCCTCGGTCTCCGCGATGAGCTCACGGCGCACCAGGTCGGCTGCGGCCTCCACCAGCAGGGTGTCCCGGTCGCCGAACTGCAGGTAGATCAGCTGCCGGCTGACGTCGGCCGCCTCCGCGAGATCCGTGACGGGGATCGCGGTGCTGCCGCGCTCGGACACCAGTTGTACGGCGGCGGCCATGAGCGCGGCGCGCGAGCGCAGCACGCGGCGGTCCTGGCTGCGCGGTTCGGGCTCTCCGGGGGTTCGAGGCTGCACGCCACGATCGTAGACACCTGTTAATAAATGGACAAGTGTCAAAGAGTGGATTCGGGGCATGCAGCCTCGACCGGAGCTGGACGGGCAGGTCGGAGAGACGGATCAGTGCGGCTCGTACGCCTTGGGCAGGCGCATGCCCCGTTCGGCCATGATCTGACGGACGTGGTTGGGGTAGTTGGTGATGATGCCGTCGATGCCCATGTCCATGAGTGCCTCGACGGTGGCCGGGTCGTCGCAGGTCCACGGGACGACCTTCAGACCCCGCGCGTGCGCCTCGCGCACCATCGTCCGGTCCGCGTAGAAGCGGAAGTCCGGGTCGCCGACCTTGCCGGACTGCGGGAAGCCGTAGTTGGGGGAGAGCGCTCTGACGCCGGGGATGGTGGCGGCCGCCTTGACGAAGTCGCCGCCGTAGTCGTCGGCGTCGATCCCGCCCAGCCAGGGGGACGCGCCGGGCTGCCCGACCTGGAGGAAGTCGTAGTTGGTGAGAGCGACCAGCGGCCACTTCGGGGCCAGCTTGTGCATCGCCTTCAGCGCGCCCCAGTCGAAGGACTGGATGGTGACCTGCTTCTCGATGCCGGAGCGGTGGATCTCCTCGTGGACCCGGCGCACGAACAGCTCGCGCGGCGCGGTCTGTTCCGGCGCGCCCGCCTCAACCTTGGTCTCGATGTTCAGCTTGACCTGCTTGGCGCGGTAGCTCTTGACCAGGTTCAGGACGTCCTTGAGCTCCACCATCCGGAAGCCCTTGACCACCTCCTGCTCGGGAAAGCCGGGCAGCTGCTGGTAACCGCAGTCCATCGTCTTGATCTGAGCCAACGTCAGATCCTTGATGTACTTGCCGACATACGGGTACATCGGGTCGCCCGGCGTGACCGGCGCCGTGTCACGGCACTTGACGGGGCTGATCTGCCGGTCGTGGTTGACGACGACCTTCTCGTCCTTGGTGACGTGCGTGTCCAGCTCCAGCGTGGAGACCCCGAGGCGCATCGCCTTGCCGAAGCCCTCCAGGGACTCCTCGGTCGTCATGCCGATGCCACCGCGATGGGCCTGCAGGTCGAACTGCGCCTTCTGGTACGGCACTTCGGAGCCGTCGTACGGTGTCGCATGGGCGGTCGCCGGGACGGCGAACAGCGGAGCCAGCGCCAGGCCGGCGAGGACATGTCTTGAGGACATCGAAACCTCACTCGTGTCGGTTCGGGCCACCTCCAGACGCTAGTTGGGACGTGGGCAGGCTCAACGTCCTGGACATGATGGGCCGGTGAATGTCCAGAACCGATCGGTACCGCGGTCACGCCCTCGACCGGATCAAGCCTCGCGGCCAGGAACGCTCACGCCCTGGGGAGCCGTGGCCCGCAATTCCCTGACCAAAGCGCGCACGACCGCGGATCCGGCCAGTTCGGAGGCGGTGACGTAACCGACCTGCCGGGTGGGGCGGTTGGGGCCGAGGTCGGTGATCCCGACCGAGTCCGGTGCGCCGACCAGGGAGAGCGCGGGCATGATCGCCATGCCATGACCTGCGCTCACCAAGGAGAGCACCGCTCCGTCGTCCTCGGCCTCGACGGTCGCCTTCGGGATCCAGTCCTGCGCAGCCCACCAGTCGCGGGTGTACGAGCCGCAGTTCTCGGCCCAGTCGACCAGCGGCAGCGAGCGCGGGGCGGCGTGACCCGCCGCGTGCACCAGCGCGTACGGCTCCTCGAAGAGCCGGCTCGCGACCAATCCCGATCCAAGCGGCACGGAGCCGCCCAGCGTGGCGATGGCTATGTCGGCTTTCCCGTCGGCCACTTCGCCCATGGTGCCGCGCCCCACCTCGCGAATGATCCGCACCTGCGGCTCGATCCCGGGATGCCGGGCGCGCAGCCGCTGCAGGACGGGCGGCAGCAGATGGAGGGCCGCGCTGCGGAAGGCCGCGATCCGCAACGGCCCCTTCGCCGCGTCGGACCGGGCGGCACCGCGCACCTCGGTGGTCAGGACGTCCAGCAGGCGCAGGATGCGGCGGGCGTGGGCCACGGCCTTCTCACCGGCAGGGGTGGGGCGGGCTCCGTTGCGGCCGCGTTCGAAGAGCACGGCACCGATCTTGCGCTCGCTGCCGCGGACCGAGTGGGAGACCGCCGACTGAGTCAGCCCCAGTGTCTCGGCCGCCGCCGAGAAGCCGCCGGTGACCGCGACGGCCACCAGGACGCGCAGTTCGTGCGGAGCCAGATCGGCGTCGGTCGTGCGGGCCACGGGGCGCTCACCTCAACATATGAGAACTGCTCATGGAACGTGGTGTCGCATGAGCCCAACCGGCTGCCCACCAGGGGCATTCCCGCCCTACGGTCCGGGCATGAACGAGACCGCGCTCACCGTGCACCAGACCGCCCGCCCCCACGGCTTTCCCACCGCCGAGCACTTCACCTTCGTCGAATCCACGATTCCCGAACCCGTAGCCGGCAGCGCCCTCGTGGAAAACCTCTACTGGTCCGTCGACCCCTATCACCGCGAGATGATGGACGACGTGCCCGGCGGCTTCGTACTCGGCGCACCGCTGGAGGGCCGCACCATCGGGCGCGTCCTCGCCTCGCGCACGCCTCGGCTGGCCGAGGGTGAGATCGTGTTCCACCGGCAGGGCTGGCGCACGCACGCGGTCGTCACGCCCGAGGAGATCCGGCAGCTGCCCCGCTTCGACGGGGTGCCCCTGACCGCGTACTTGAGCATCCTCGGCGGCACCGGCCTGACCGCCTATGTGGGCCTGACCCGGATCGCCCGGCTCCAGGAGGGCGAGGACCTGTTCGTGTCGGCCGCGGCGGGCGGGGTCGGCACGGCGACCGGGCGGTTCGCCCGGCTGCTCGGCGCCGGAAGGCTCGTGGGCAGCGCGGGCTCGGCGGCGAAGGCCCGCCATCTCACTCAAGAGGTCGGCTACGACGCCGCCTTCGACTACCGCGACGGCCCCGCCGCCGACCTGCTCGGCAAGGTCGCACCGGACGGCATCGACGTCTTCGTCGACAACGTCGGCGGTGAGCAGCTGGCCGCGGCAGTGGGAGCGCTGCGCGAGTTCGGGCGCATCGTGCGCGTCGGCACGATCAGCCAGTACAACAACCCCGACGCGACGTCGCCGCGCTTCAACTACGCGGACATCGTGGAGAAGAGCCTGCGCATGGAGGGCTTCCTGGTCAGCAACTACCGTGATGTGCAGGAGGCGTTGTACGAGTTCGCGGTACCGCATCTGCAGAGCGGGCGGCTCGTGCTGGACGAGACGGTGGTCGACGGGTTCGAGCACATCGTGGAGGCGTTCCTGGGAATGCTGCGCGGCCGCAACACCGGTAAGATCATCGTGCGGGATCGCGCGGAAGTCGGGTCCGTGAACCGACGCCGAGACGCGCCCGCGCGCACCGCGTTCACCAATCGCCCATAATGTGCGGCCAGTTGGCGTCGCCCGCCCGCACCCGGGTTGTTCTGGCTCAGCCCAGCGTGTCCATGAGGGCGGTGACATAGGCATCCAGCCGCTCCTTCACGGCGCGCGTCGTCAGATCCGTCCTCCCCGCCTCCCGCCATGGCTGCGACACCGACTGCACTTCTTCCGAGAACGCCAGCGCGTCCCGCACCAGCCAGCACAGCCGCTCGCTCGCGGCCGCCGCCGGCACCCCACCGGCCTCCTCGTACGCCGCAGCAAACCGCAGACCCCACGCCGGGCCGTGCAGCAGCGCGAGGTTGGCGGAGCAGTGCGCCACATCCAGGCCCGTCGGGCCCCAGGAGGTCGCTGCCCAGTCGACGACGCCGGTGATCCGGGCAGCTGCCGGGCTTGCGGGCGGCACGTCGAACAGCACGTTGCCGGGATGGAAGTCGCGGTGCAGGAATCGCCCTTCACAGGGTGCCGCAGGCCCCCGGATCACGTCGATCGCCGCGGCCCATGCCGCCGCGTCGGCGCCCTTCGGGGGCACGACGGTGTCGGCGGTCGTCAACGTCACATATTTCCGGGGCCGCTCAGCGGGTCGCAGCGCGTGGATCGCCACGAGTTGACGGGCCAGCAGAGGGACGCGCGTCTCCAAGCCCTCATTGTCCAGGACCGTCCGGCCCGCCAGATGTGTCATCAGGAGCGATGGATACTCGCACTGCGCGGCGGTCGGATCAACCGCGACCAGTTCAGGAGCCGGCACGCCGGTCCCCGGGAGCAGGGTCAGGGCGCCGGCCTCCCTGGTCAGCCAGTCCTCGGCGTACTCCACGTCGACGAAGGTCCGCAGCACCAGGTCACGGATGCCTCCGTCCCGAGTGCGGAGGGTCAGCCGCCGCATTTCGGCGGTGATGCCTCCGTGCAGCGCCTCGGTTCCTCCGACGATCCGTTCGCCGACCTCCAGGTGCCGGCTCACCCAGGCCAGGGTCAATAGTCGGACGGCCCCCGCCTCAGCGTGCTTGGTCACCGTGGCACCCCGTCATCCGGGCGGCGGGCAGACGCAAAAGCCTGGTAGGCGTGCAGTTCGGACTCTCTCCACGAGGTGACGGTCACGGCGTCACCGACGCGCACCCTTCCGGTCCGGAGCACCGAGAGCTTCGTGCCGAAGGCGACTCCGCCCTGCGCGGCCCGCCGGTAGCCCGCGAGGGTGCGCAGTGGTTCCGGTCCCGCGCGTCGGCCCGACTCCTGCTCGACCAGGGTGACAGCACAGCGGATGGCGAGCTTGGCGTAGCCCAGTTCGGTCGTGCCGATCGTCAGGCCGTGGACCCGGTCCTCGGTGTGGGGATCGGGCCAGCCGTCGATCACGATGTTCGGGCGGAAGCGGTTCATGGGCAGCGCCACAGCGCCGCGTTCGGCCAGCTTCCGGTTGAGCAGGTCGAGGGTGGAGCGCGAGATGAGGTGCAGGGCGCAGCTGTCGGCGTAGCCGGAAGTGCCCGGCGTTCTGCCGTCGGTCACCCGCTCGTGTTCCGGCGGCACACGCACCAGACGGCTGGGCGCACCGAGCACGTCGGACAGCCATGCGGCGGCCGTGTCGCCCTGGTCGATGCCCTGGTAGGCGACCCCGAACAGGTCCACCGGACGGCGGGCGCCCGAGGCATCCACGGGCAGCTCCAGTGGCTCGGTGTGCGGAGCGTGGAGGGTCAGCCGTTCGCCGTTGCTGTCAATGGCCGGTCGGATCAGGGCCAGTCGGGGGTCCCTGCGCTGGGAGCGGAAGACGCCCTCTTCGCTGACGACCATGAAACTGCGGTCGTGCGCGAGACCGGCGGGCGTCAGGAGCGCCTCACGGGTCGTGACCCCGGCACATCCCTTGACGGGGTAGTACGTCAACTCGTCGACGTGGGCCATGTGTTGCCCTCCGGCTTTCTGGCGGTCTCTGGCTCTCTCCGGCGGGTGACGAGTGAGGTCTCTAGCCGGTGACGAGTGCGAGGGTGAAGCCGTCGTAACCCTTGGAGCCGACGGTCTGGATCGTGGTCGCGGTGAGGCGGGGATGCTCGGCGATCAGCTCGGTGAAGCGGCGGACGCCCTGGACGCGGGGGTCGTCGCTGTCCGGGTCCGTGACCGCGCCGTCACGGACGACGTTGTCGCCGACGATGACACTGCCGGGCCGGGTGAGCTTCAACGCCCATTGCAGATAAGCCGGGTTGGACGGCTTGTCGGCATCGATGAAGACCAGGTCGAACGGGACCTGCCCCTCGGCCGCCAGCCGGGGCAGCGCGTCCAGGGCCTTGCCGACGCGCAGGTCGACGATGTGGTCCAACCCGGCGCGGGTGATGTTGGTGGCGGCCGCGGCGGCGTACTTGTCGTCGGCCTCGAGGGTGACCAGCCGTCCGTCCGCGGGCAGGGCCCGGGCGAGCCAGATGGTGCTGTAGCCGCCGAGGGTGCCGATCTCCAGGATCGTGCGGGCACCTTGGACCTTCGCCAGCAGGTTCAACAACTTGCCCTGATTGGGGGCGACTTGGTGCGGGGGCAGCCCTGCCGTGTCACTGTCCGCCACGGCCGTGAGGAGGGCGTCGTCCTCCTCGACCAGCAGTCCGTTGAAGTAGTCGTCGACGGCGGTCCAGGTCTGCTGAGACACGTCGGTTCCCTTTCGATACTGACTGCGTTCCGAAAGTGAACCTACTATGGGTGCGCGGTGGCCCGCCAAGGGTTTCCGTTCCGTGTCCCCGTTCCGTCTTTCCCGATTCCCTGGAGCGACGATGCATCCACGGCGTGTGGCCGACGATGCCTGCGGTATCGCGCAGGCCGCGGCGGTGGTGGGCGACTGGTGGAGCCTGCTCGTGCTGCGGGAGGTCGCGCGCGGGCATGTGCGCTTCGACCGACTCGCCGACGAACTGGCCGTCTCGCGGAAGGTTCTCGCCGAACGGCTGCGCACGCTGACCGACCACCAGGTCCTGGAGCGGCGCCTGTACCAGGAGCGCCCGCCGCGTCACGAGTACGTGCTGACGGAGCAGGGCCGCGGGCTGCTGCCCGTGCTGGTCTCCCTCCAGGACTGGGCCGACCGATGGCTGCTGGGCGACGGCACCCTCACCGGCGAGGCGTCCGACGAGGGGGCGGAGGCGCGCCGGGTCGCGTCGCTGGTCGGCGAAGCCGTCCCGGGTGGTCTACGACTGCCGGGAACCGACAGCCACGAGCACGACCCCGTCGGCGCTCGATCGACCGTCCTGTTCGCCTACCCCGCGACCGGCATTCCCGGGATCCCGGCCGACCTCACCGGACCGCCGGTACCCGGCAGCGCGGGCTGCACCCTGGAAAACCGCCAATTCCGCGCCTCCTGGCCGCGGTTCGAGGCGGCCGGCATCGCCGTCCACGGCGTGAGCACCCAGTCACCGCGGCAACAGGCCGCCTTCGCGCACGCCGAGGACCTGCCGTTTCCCCTGCTGTCCGACGACCGGCTCCAACTCACCGCGGCACTGCGCCTGCCGACCTTCCGAGCCGGACAGAGCCTGCGCATCAAGCGGCTCATCCTTGTCATCGGCCCGGACCGCGTCGTACGGCATGCGCTGTTTCCGATCAGCGACATCCCCGCCGCGGTGGAGGAGGCGCTCACCCTCGCCGAGGCGGGCGCCTAGGAGTCGGCTCCACCAGCCGGCCCACCGGCAGCCCTGCCTGTCCCTGCGAGTACTGGTATCGGCAGGATCTGGAGCCAGGGGTTCGTGCGCGGTGATTCTGGGCCCATGGCAAACGTACTCGTCACCGGCGGCAGCGGTTTTCTCGGCTCCCATACGATCGCCCAGCTCCTGACCTCGGGGCACACGGTCACAACCACACTGCGCTCGATGAAGCGGAAAGCCGACGTCGAGAGGATGCTCGCCAGGGCCGGGGCCCCGGGGCGGGAACGAGTCTCCTACTTCGAGGCGGACCTGGGCTCCGACGACGGCTGGGAGCAGGCGGCCGACGGCGTGGACCACGTCCTGCACATCGCCTCGCCCTTTCCCGGCTCACGCCCGAAGCACGAGAACGAACTGATCATCCCGGCACGCGACGGCGCACTGCGGGTGCTGCGCGCCGCACGGAACGCAGGCGTGAAACGCGTGGTTCTCACCTCCTCGTTCGCCGCCGTCGGATACGGCCACGCACCGGCGGACCGCGTCTTCACCGAGGACGACTGGACGAATGTCGACGGGCCCGGCGTCGCCCCGTACATCAAGTCGAAGGCCGTCGCGGAGCGCGCCGCGTGGGACTTCATCGAGACCGAGGGCCAGGGAATGGAACTGGTGGCGATCAACCCGGTCGGGATCTTCGGCCCGGTCCTCGGTCCCGACTACTCCAGTTCGATCCGCATCATCCATGCGATGCTCACCGGCGACATGCGTGCCGCACCCCCGATCTGGACCAACACCGTCGACGTCCGGGACGTCGCCGACCTGCACATCAAGGCGATGACCTCACCGGACGCCGCCGGGCAGCGGTATCTGGCGCTGGCCGGCGAACCGGTCTCCTTCCAGCAGATCGCGCTCACGCTCCGCTCCCGGCTGGGCGAAGCAGCCGCCAAGGCCCCCACCCGATCGGCCCCCGCCTGGCTGCTGCGGCTGCTGTCCGCCTTCACCCCGCAGCTGCGCGAGACGGTGCCGCAACTCGGCGTCGTCCGCCGGGCGGCCAACGCCAAGGCCCGCGAGCAACTGGACTGGTCACCGCGCTCGAACGAGGACGCCGTCGTCGCCAGCGCGGACAGTCTGGTACGGCTCGGCCTGCTCGCCGACTAACGTCGAAGGATGCATGACATGGCGGACACCCTCGGCGCCTTCCTGCGGACCCGGCGGGAACAGCTCAGCCCCGAGCAGGCAGGCCTTCCCGCCGGCGAACGCCGCCGCGTCCCCGGGCTGCGCCGCGAGGAGGTCGCTCACCTCGCCGGAATCAGCCCCGAGTACTACCTGCGTCTGGAACAGGGCCGCAACCAGCACCCCTCCGACCAGATCCTGGAAAGTCTGGCCGCCGCGCTGCAACTCGACGACGACGCCGTCGCCTACCTGCACCGCCTCGCCCATCCCACGCCCTCGGCCCGACGACGCCGTCCCCGGCCTCGTGCCGCCTCGGCCGACCATCTCCAGCCGCTCCTCGACAGCTGGCCCCTCACGGCCGCCTACGCGCAGGGAACGGCCGGCCGTGTCGTCGCCGCGAACCGTCTCGCCGTCATCCTGTGCCCGTTCTTCGCCGTGGGCAGCAACCCACTGCGCGCCGCATTCCTCGAACCCGAGATGCGCAGCCTCTACCCGCAGTGGGACGACATGACCGCCAAAGCCGTCTCCGGGCTGCGTGCCACGCTCAGCATCGACGACACCGACCCCGAACTCCTGGAGACCGTCGGCGAACTCACCGTCGCCAGCGAACGCTTCCGCACGCTGTGGGCCAAACGCGAAGTGCGCCGCCGCTCAACCGGACACACCCGGTTCAACCACCCTCTGGTCGGCCAACTGGAACTGCGCTACGAGAAACTGCTCAGGCCGGAAGCACGGCAGCTGCTCGTCCTCTACTACGCCGACCAGGACTCAGCCGACGCCGAACGCCTCCAACTGCTCGCCGGCCTCTGAAAACTCACCTCGTCGCAGAGGCAGGGGGCTGAACGAGCGGCGTGTTTCAGCACAGCGACCATGCAGCCCTCGGGAGGAAGTGGGAAAGGTCGTCCAGCGCCTCGGAGGGTACGAGGACCGGCCGCGTGAGCAGGTTGTCGCCCGCTCGCTGCACATCGATCACCACACCCAGTGTTTCCGACCCGGGCACGCCGGCGTCCACGTAGAAGAGATCCGATTCGGGCTCACGGGCCTGCGCGCGGTCGACCATCCACTGCTCCAGGACCGAGGGAACCCGGCCGACGAGCGCCACGCTCTCCGCGCAGACCTGAGGCCCGCGCAGCGCGTCGACGACAACACCGGCCAGCCGCTCCTGCCGGTAGTAGAGCGTCAGGCCGAACTCTTGGTACCTGCCCTCCTCGACTGTGACGACGGTCCCGTTCGAGGAGCGCCGAACCCTGTGGCGCTGGGATTCCGACGTGACGCCGCTCAGCGCCTTCGACACCTCACCGGGACTCATGCCGAAACGCAGCGGCCCCACGCTCACGAACGGAGCGAGCGTCCACTGCTGCCGATCGTCGTCCGCCAACACATCCCACCACTTGAACATGACCACGAAGATCGCACGCGTCTACGCCGCCCGCCAGATCGTCATGTCCGCGGTTACGAAGCTGACCCCGGGGGTGTCCCACAGTGCGGTCGACTTCTGCTGGATCGCGAGCAGCGTGATGGCTCCGGAAGGCGGTTTGATGCAGAACTCGGTGCCGATTGCCGCCGAGGCCAGCGGGAAGTTGTGGAATGTGGCGCCCTTGGCGCCGGAGAGGAGCAGACGGCAATCCTCGAAGGTGGCGCCCGGATCGCCGAACAGCTGGACGATCGCGCTGGCGTCGCTCTCCAGCGCGCAGCCGATCTTCTCGCAGGTGAAGCGCATGTCTCCGTTGCGGTCGTCGCGCGTGCCCGGCTTCTCGACGTCGATGTACAGGGAGTTCTTCTCGTTGAGGTCCTGTGCGGCGTAGGCGTGTGCTCGCGGTTTCCCGGCCGTGGTCGACGAGGGGCTCGACGCCTCCGGCGCCCGGTCCCCGGCCGTCGAGTCCGCGCCGGATGTGGAGGAGGACGCCGACGACCGTTCGGACGCCGTGGAGGAGGCGGTTGTGTCCCGGCCCCGGTCCGCCCCTTCCTTGACCTTCCAGACCAGACCCGTCAGCAGCAGCGCGCCCGTGGACACGGCGACGGCTGTGACCAGCGCGATACGGCGCCGACGGACGCGCAACTCGTCCGCGACCGTCGGCCCCACCGGCTGCGGCGGTGCGAGCAACGGCATTGTGTGCACCGGCGTGGGGTGGGGGACCGGAGCCGGGACCGTCACCTCCGGCCCGGTGACCTCCCGCCAGACGGCCGGGCCGCCGCCCGCGTCGGCGTCCCGACCCAGCTGCTGACGGCACCACTCGACGACCTCCGCCGGGGTGGCCCGCTCCTCCGGATCGGTGGCGAGGCACCGGGCGATCAGCGGACGCAGCTGCTCGGGCAGCAGGGACAGGTCGGGCTGCGAGTGCACGATCCGGTACAGCACGCCGGGCGAGGGGCCGTCCCCGTAGAGCGGCTCGCCGAGCGCTGCGAACGCTGCGGTCTGGCCGAGCGCGAAGATGTCGGTCGCCGCCGTGACCTTGCCCGCGGTCGCCTGCTCGGGGGCCATGAACTGCGGTGTTCCTACGGCGGCTCCCGTCGCCGTGTGCGAGGTGATGTCCGAGGCCAGCGAGATGCCGAAGTCGATCACGCGCGGCCCGTCGGCGGCCAGCAGCACGTTCGACGGCTTCAAGTCCCGGTGCACGATGCCTTCGCCATGGATCGCCTGCAGCGCCTCCGCCACGCCCGCCATCAGCCACAGCACCGCCGGCACCGGCAGCGGTCCGCGCCGCGCGACAGCCTCCGCCAGGGAGGGGCCGGGCACGTACAGCGTGGCCAGCCACGGCGGTAGGCCGTCCGCGTCGGCGTCGATCAACTCGGCGGTGTACGCGCCCCGGACCCGCCGTGCCGCTCTGATCTCCCGGCCGAACCGCCGCCGGAAGTCCGGGTCGTCGGCCAGTTCCGGGCGCACCACCTTGATCGCCACGGGGCGGCCGCCCTGCGTGTGCGAGAGATAGACCCGGCCCATCCCACCCGCGCCGAGCCGGGCGGCGAGGCGGTAACCGGCCACGAAGGGCGGGTCGTCCGCCTGCAGTGGCTGGAACACCTCGGTCGCGTTGTTCATCGGTCCCCGTCCCCCCTGATGCCCTGATCGCCCGATCCGATGAGCCGATCAAGAGCAGTAGCGTAAGGGGTGTCCTGCGACCGCTGGTGTCAGCCGAGGGCGGCTGCCGAGGCCCGGAGTTCGTCGAGTGTGTGGCGTGCGAGCTCGGTGAAGGTCTGTCGGTCGGCCGGATCGGCCCACTGGTCGAAGGCGTCGTAGAAGGCGCGGACGCCGAGTTCGGCGGCGAGGCTCGCGGTCGGCTCCGATACGCCGCGCGTGCGGAGTGCGTCGGTCATCGCTCGGGCGAGTCCGGCTCGCTTGAGGGCGGCGCGCTCCTGAAGTTCGCTGTGGCCGGCGATGACCGGCCGGAGCCTGGCGCTGAACTCGCGGCGGTCGTCGGTGAAGGTGGCCGTGATCGCGTCGAGGGCCGCGCCGACCGCTTCCATGGGCGTGGCCGAGCCGGGTGCCTCGGTGATCGCGTCGGCGAGGAGCCGCGCGTGCACGTCCTGGCCGGCGAAGAGCACTTCCCGCTTGTCGGGGAAGTGCCGGAAGAACGTGGTCTTGGTCAGACCGGCTCGATCGGCGATCTCCTTGACGGTGGTGGCGTCGTAGCCCTGTTCGGTGAACAGGTCGAGTGCGGCACGCACCAGCCGTTCCCGCGCGTTCGGTTCCCATCGAGCCATGCGGACAGCATAAGTGATGTGACTTGGTACCGTCACCGGCTAGAGTGACGGTACCAAGTCACATCACTTCGCCTTGCCCGGGCGGAGTGCTCCATCCTGGGAGCCACTCATGCGTGTTTTCGTCACCGGAGCCAGCGGCCACATCGCGTCGGCCGCGGTGCCCGAACTGATCCAGGCCGGCCACGAGGTCGTCGGCCTCGCCCGGTCCGACACCTCGGCCGCCACGGTCAAGGCCATGGGCGCGGAAGTCCGCCACGGCGACCTCGACGACCTGGACGGCCTGCGCGAGGCCGCGGCCCACGCGGACGCGGTCATCCATCTCGCGTTCAACCATGACGCCATCGCCGCCGGGAAGTTCACCGACGCGGTGGCAGCCGACCTGGCAGTGGTGCAGGCACTCGGCGACGTGCTGGCCGGCACGGGCAAGACTCTCGTCGGCATCGGGCTGACGCGCACCGGTGACGCCGAGCGGGACGCGGCCATCGAAGCCAACCCCCGATCCGCCGTCGCACGCACGCTCGCCGGGTTCACCGAACGCGGCGTGCGGACCGTGCTCGTCGCGATCCCACCGGTCACACACAGCCCGCGGGACAGGACCGGCTTCATCCCCACGCTGATCAGGATCGCCCGCGCCACGGGCGTGTCCGGCTACGTCGGCGACGGCACCAACCGCTGGCCCGCCGCCCACGCCCTGGACGTCGGCCGCCTGTACCGCCTGGCCCTGGAGAAGGCCCCGGCCGGCTCGCAGCTGTACGCCGCGGCCGAAGAGGGCATCACGGTGCGCGAGATCGCCGAGACCATCGGCCGCCACCTCGACGTTCCCGCCGTGAGCATCCCGGCCGAGCAGGCCGCGGACCACTTCAAGGGATTCCCGTTCATCACGCTCGACATCACGATGCCCGACACGGGCGCGAGGCAGTTGCTGGGCTGGGAGCCGGTCCACCCCGGCCTGATCGCCGACCTCGACGACGGCCACTACTTCACCGCCGACTGAGCCGCCCCGCCGGCTCTACGGGCATGCGGACCCGCGTCTCACAACGGGCCGCGAGCCTTGGTCGTCCGCCTGCGCATCCACTGCTGACAGGCAGTCACTCGGCCTTTGTCCAGGCAGCCGTCCATGTCTGTGTGGAGATCCGGTCGAGCACGTCAGCAGGGACTCCGGCGGTCGGCCGCTGCCGCTGGTGGTGGTTCCGGCCGGATTCGAGACAGCCGGTGAGGTAGGTCAGTGCCGCCGTGACGTCCTGACCGGTGCCGTGTGGCCGGCGCAGCTCGTCGACGAAGACGGCGATGTCGGCCGGCGTCCACCACAGCCGATACAGCGCGATGCCGGTCGGCGTGGCGGTGCGGCCGGTGAGCCGGGTGTAGCGCGCAAGTGCCTGATCGTCATCGCAGGCCGGCTCCTCGCCGAGCAGGTCGGCCAGGGCGGTGGTGAGCATCCACAGGTCTCGTTCCGGCGGGGCGATCTGCACGGTGTCCCAGTCGATCAGCCGTGGCCCGGCCGGGGAGCGGATGATGTTGCCGGGATGCGGCTCGCCGTGGGTGAGCACCCAGTTCGCCTCGGTGCCACGAACCGCAGCGATGTGCCGGTCGAAGTCGGCGAGCCGGCTGTGGTGCGCCCGGCGTGCGCGGCCAGCACTCTGCGGGCCCCTTCCGACCCGCCGGTCCATTCCTGGCCGAGGTCACGCAGCGCCTCGTGCAGCCGGTCCCGGCCGGGCAGCGCCAGATCTGTGCGCACGGCGATGTCGGCCACCACCGCAGTGGCGCGATGCAACTCGGCCGGCAGGTCGATCACTTCGGCCCGGTCCTCGGGCCGGTGCGTCCCGAACTGCCCGGCGGTGTCCGCGACCATGGGGAACACGGAGAGGGCGTACCGCTCGGTGAGCCGCCACACCACCGTGCCGGTCACCGCCGGGACCGGCGCGAGGACGAAGTCGAGCCCGGCACCGCGGTTCAGGGCCAGCGCGGTGCCCAACGCTCGACACAGCCGGCCGAACGCGTCATCGCGCCCGGTGGCCTCGAACCCGAGGTCGTCGACCTTGACGAACCAGGCCGTCCCCTGCCGGTCGACCACCGACCACTGATAGCTGCCCGCGCCCACCGGCAGGTACCGGGCCGATCGGGCCTCGATGGCCCAGCCGTCGGCCAGCGCCCGGATCAGTACGCTTTCGCTCAAGCCCGTCGGCCGGTCCCGCATGCCTCGACATTCTGCCCCCGTGCATGGCAGGACCACAGATCTCCTACGACGCGGACGCGCACGCGGTTCGAGGGGCGGGACGCCGTGATGGGCTCCGGCATCCGCTTGCGCCGAGTGCCGAAGGTGCTGACCCCAGCCGTCAAAGATCTCTAGAGTCGGGAATCGTCGACATCAAGGGCGCAGAGCGAGAAGGGTTTGACCATTCGCATGAGTTCTCAATCAGACCAAGGCGGGTTCCCCGGGGGCGTGGACCCGGAGGTCATCGACGTCGGCCTGGCGCGGGTGCTGGGCATCAAGTACGAGGTGTTGGACGCCGACCGCGTGGTGCTCTCCTGCCATGTCACTCCCCAGCATCTGCAGGCCCACGGCATCGTGCACGGCGGCGTGTACTGCGCGCTCGTGGAGACCGCGGCAAGCGTCGGCGCCAGCCTGTGGTTCGGAAACCGCGGGCGGGTCGTCGGCAGCGCCAACCAGACCGACTTCCTACGGGCGGTGCGCGACGGACGGCTCACGGCCACGGCCGTCCCCGTTCACCGGGGGCGCTCCCAGCAACTGTGGACGGTCGACATCGTCGACGACGAGGGACGACTCACAGCCCGCGGACAGGTGAGGCTGGCCAATCTGCCCGTCGGCTGAGCGCCGGGCGGAGGGGGATTTCTCCCCTGTGTCACCTCGCGCGGAACGGGCACCCGCAGGCGGGACGCCGCGTGGTCTTTCGTTGCGGTAGGCACTCTTGACAACATGCGTACTGTTTCGCGACGTTTGATCCTCGACGGGCAGTTCGGAATCCCGGGGTCATCCGCGAAACGAGCGTGTACACGGCGTGGAATCGGCTGATACTCAAAGAAGTGGTAGGACGCGGACAGCGCGTCATGGGGGGACGTCACGGGGGGAGCGGTCGCCGATGCGATCGACAAGCAGGGGTTCACACGCCTTTCCGGTCTGTGCCGCGGCCGGCACGTCCCTCGCGGAGCCTGTGGAAGGGCGGTTGATCTGAAGTGGACGTCACGATCCACAGAGCCGACGAGCTGAGCGACTCGCTTCGAACGGCATGGCACCGCGCGATGGACGAATCACCCGAATACGCCAACCCTTTCCTGGCACCGGAGTTCGCGCAAGGCATCGGCAGATACCGCGCCGGCACCAGGATCGCGATCCTGCGTGAGAACGGCACGCCGGTCGGCTTCTTCCCGTACGAGCGCAACACCTTCGGCGTCGGCCGGGCCGTCGGACTCGGGCTGTCCGACTGCCAGGCCCTCGTGCACTGCCCCGGGGTCACCTGGGACGCCCAGGAGCTGCTGAAGGCCTGCGGGCTGTCCATCTTCGAGTTCGACCATCTCGTGGAGGAGCAGAAGCCGTTCGGACGGCATGTGACGGGGAAGTTCGCCTCCCCGGTGGTCGACCTGAAGCCCGACGAGAGCGGCTACGCGCCCTGGCTGCGCGGCGCCTACCCCGGACTGGCCAAGACGACGCTGAAGAAGGAGCGCCGTATCGGCCGCGACGTCGGCGAGGTGCGCTTCGAGTTCGACGAGCGCGACCCGCAGATGCTGCGCCGGCTCATGCAGTGGAAGTCCGCCCAGTACCGCAGGACGGGACGCATGGACCGCTTCGCGCGGCCCTGGATCGTCGACCTGGTGGACCATCTCTTCCAGGTCCGCGAGGAACACTTCACCGGCGTCCTGTCCGTGCTCTACGCCGGGGACCGGCCCGTGGCCGCGCACTTCGGACCCCGCTCACGCACGGTGCTCGCCGCCTGGTTCACCGCGTACGACCCCGAACTCCACTACTACTCGCCGGGCTTGATGATGCATCTGCGTACGGCTGAGGCGGCCGCGCGGCACGGGGTGACGCTCATGGACCTGGGGCGCGGCGACAAGGAGTACAAGGACTGGCTCAAGACCCGCGAACTGCGTGTGGCGGAAGGGTTCGCCAGCCGCCCCCATCCGGTCGCGACGGCGCACCGGCTGTGGCGCAGACCCGTGCGGGGCCTGCGGAACACGGTCAACGCCCATCCCGAGCTGCGCGCACCCGCCGACCGTCTGCTGAAGACGATCGGCGAACTGCGCACCTCCCGCCGGGCGGCATCCAGCACTTCCACGGGATCCCGCGCACGCTGAACGCCCTTGCCCACGGCAGGACTTGGACGCCTCCGGCGGCTCCATAACACGACTCGGACGCTGCGGGCGGAGAGCGTTCAGGCGCGTCCGGCCGCGACGACCTCGTGGGCGAGCGCCAGCAGGTCCGGGACGGCAGGGTGGACCGGTCCCGGGCGCCACGCCAGGACGACGGGGACCCTCGGCGCGTCCACGAGTGGCCGGTGGATCAGCGAGGGGTGCGCGTGGTTGCCCGGGGTGGCCGTCGTGGAGATACCCACGGCACGGCCCGCGGCGATGGCGATGAGCCACTCGTCGGTGTTGGTCACCTCCATGGTCCGGACGGGACGCGCCGTCGGCGGCCACAGACCCATCGTCGTCGTACCGGAGACGGTGTTGAGGGCGATCGGATGGGCGGCCAGATCCGCCGGCCTGACCTCGGGAAGCGCCGCCGGCGGACTGTCCGTCGGCATCACCACCACCCGCTCCTCCGACAGCAGCAGCTCCGTGCAGAGGCCGGACGAGTGACCGTCCCGCGCAGCAGGGCCGCGTCGACCTTGCCCTGGGTGAGGCCGGCCGTGCGGTCGTCGATGCGGAGCAGCTGCAGAGGAACGTCCGGACGGGTCTCGTCCCAGCGGCGCAGCAACGGGATGACCTGCTCGGACCGCTGCTGTTGTCGGTCGTCGCCTCGCGCCGGGCCGCCGGCCTCCTGTGGGCCTGCCTCGCACCGGCCGGGGTCTACCTGCTGGGCCGCGCCGGCCTGGGCCGGCTCGACGCCGGGGCGTCGCCTTCGCGCTGGGCGTCGGCCTGATGTGGGCGGCGTACATCCTGCTCAACGCCCGCGCGGGCGCCCGCTTCCCGAGGCTGGACGGCCTGGCGTTCGCGATGACCGTCGCCGCGCCGGTCAGCCTGCCGCTGGGCATCGGCGCCGCGGGCGGGACGCTGCTGGAAGCGGGAGCGCTCGCCCTCGGTCTGGCGGTCGCCGTGCTGAGCTCGGGCGTGCCCTTCACCCTGGAGCTCCTCGCTCTACGACGGCTGCCCGCGGCGACCTTCGCGGTCCTGACGAGCCTGTCACCGGCCCTCGCCGCACTGGCGGGCTATCCGGTGCTGGACCAGGGGCTGTCCCTGCCGCAGTGCGGAGCGATCGCGATGGTGGTCGTGGCCGGCGCGGGGGCTGTGCGCACCGGGCACCGCCTGGGCCGTCAGCCCGCAGCGAAGTCCCGCCCGCACACCGATTCAAGGGTGTAAGCATGTAATCCAAGCCCTTGGGCAAGCGGAAAGGTCGACTCGTGGCCGAGACCATTTCCGAGCCCGACCGCTCCCGTGAGGAGCAGGCCGCGCTCGACTCCTACTCCCGGATCGTCACCTCCGTCGCCGCCGAACTCACACCGAAGGTGGCGGCCCTGAACGTCGCGCACCGCCGCTCCAGAGGCCGGTTCGTGCGCGGCACAGGCTCCGCGGTGGTGTTCACGGACGACGGCTTCCTGCTCACCAACGCCCATGTCGTCGGGCACTCCGACGCCGGTACGGCGTCCTTCGCCGACGGCACCACCACCCCCTTCCACGTCATCGGCGCCGACCCGCTGTCCGACCTCGCGGTGGTCCGCGCCGACGGGCCGACCCCGCCCCCGGCCCGGCTCGGCGAGGCCGACACACTGCGGGTCGGCCAGCTGGTCGTGGCAGTCGGCAACCCGCTCGGACTGACCGGCAGCGTCACCGCCGGCGTGGTCAGCGCGCTGGGCCGCTCACTGCCGGCGAGCGCGGGCACCGCGACACGCGTCATCGACAACGTCGTCCAGACCGATGCCACGCTCTACCCGGGCAGCTCGGGCGGAGCGCTCGCCACGGCCGACGGCAAGGTCGTCGGAATCAACACCGCCATCGCCGAGGTCGGCCTCGGCCTGGCCATCCCGGTGAACGGCACCAGCCGGCAGATCATCGCGACCCTGCTCTCCGAGGGCAGAGTGCGCCGCGCCTACCTCGGCCTCGCCGGCATCCCCGCACCGCTGCCGCCGCTGCTCCGGGCCCGCACCGGACGATCCACCGGCCTGCGGATCGTCGAGGTCGTCCCAGCCTCGCCGGCCGCCCGGGCCGGGCTGCGCAACGGCGACCTGCTGATCACCGTGGACGGCGGGCCGGTGACCAGCGCCCAGGCCCTGCAGCGGCTGATGCTCGAGGACGCCATAGGGCGACCACTCGCCCTGACCGCCCTGCGCGGTGACGCCCTCGTGGACGTCATCGCGACACCGGTGGAACTGGTCGCGGACGACTGAGGAAGTGCGGCCGTACAAACGCAACGGGCTCCGAGCGGGCGACAACTACCCTGCCCCGGGCCCGCGTTCACCCGGACATTGCTGAAACGGCAACAGGTATCGCGTGCACCGTCCCGACCCCTGCATGCTCGTCGTCCATGCCCCCGCTCCGGGAAGGACCCATGACGCAGCCCCCCGTCACCGCCCCCACCCACCGCCTGGTCCCCTCACCGGCCGGCCGCACCCACCTCGTCGAGCAGGGCAGCGGGCCCCTCGTGCTGCTCCTGCACGGCTTCCCCGAGTCCTGGTACTCCTGGCGCCACCAACTGCCCGCGCTGGCTGCCGCCGGTCACCGCGCCGTGGCCGTCGACGTCCGCGGCTACGGCCGCTCCTCCAAACCCCGGGACGTGGCCTCGTACCGCATGCTCGACCTCGTCGAGGACAACCTCGCCGTGGTGGACGCACTCGGCGAGCGCTCCGCGGTGATCGTCGGGCACGACTGGGGTGCGACCATCGCAGCAACTTCCGCCTTGCTGAGGCCGGATGTGTTCCGCGCGGTCGGACTGCTGAGCGTGCCCTACACGCCGCCCGGCGGACCGCGGCCCAGCGAGGTCTTCGCGCAGATGGGCGGCGAGGAGGAGTTCTACGTCTCCTACTTCCAGCAACCCGGCCGCGCCGAGGCGGAGATCGAACCCGACGTGCGCGGCTGGCTCGCCGGCTTCTACGCCGCCTTGTCGGCCGACACCATGCCCCAACCCGGCGCCCCCGCCCCGCACTTCGTCGCCCGGGACGGGAGGATGCGCGACCGATTCCCGGCGGGACGTCTGCCGTCCTGGCTCGGCGAGCACGAACTCGACGTCTACGCCGGGGAGTTCGAACGGACCGGCATGACAGGAGCCCTGCACCGGTACCGCAACATGGACCGGGACTGGGCGGATCTGGCCGACCATCACGGCGCCCCGATCCGCCTGCCCTCACTCTTCGCCGGCGGGGCCCTGGACGCCTCCACCGTCTGGCTGGCCGACGCGATCGAGGCCTACCCCACCACGCTGCCCGGTCTGACCTCCTCGCACGTCCTCGACGGCTGCGGCCACTGGATCCAGCAGGAACGCCCCGAGGAGGTCAACCGGCTCCTGATCGACTGGCTCCTCTCCCTCGAGCTCTGAGCCCGACGCGCCTCAGCGCGCCCCGGTCCAGTTGTGGGCCACGTCCACGACCACGTGGCCGTCCACCCGCAGGACCCGGAACGGCAGCCGGGCCCGGACACCGAGTCCGAGCTGGGTGTCGCCCTCGAAACTGCCGGCGAACCGGGTGTCCCGGAAGGTGCGGTACCCGGTGAGATCGACGCCCGGCAGCGGACGGCCGGCGCGTGCCGGATACGAGGGCGCCCCGGTCTCGGGGTCGTAACTCGGCGCCGTCACCCGCACCTCGAGGACGGCTCCGCCGCCGACGGGTATGAGGCGACCGGATCCGTCCTGGTAGAGGTTCTTGACGTACCTGACGGAGTAGCCGAGGTGGCTCTTGCCCGCGCCGGGGATGTCGACCACCATCCGGTCGTAGCAGGCGTGACGGCCGGTCCTGACATTCGTCACCGGCGTCGTCGTACTGGCTGTGTAGGTCTTGGTAAGGCTGCCCCAGCCGGTGGGGCAGGCGGTGGTCTGCGTTGCTGCCGCCGGCGCGGCGTCGGCCGGGAGTGCGGTCACTCCCAGTGCGGTTGCCGTGACCGTGAGCGCTGCCCATAGTGTTCTGCTTCGTCTCATCACGTCCCCCGAAGCATGCTTGGTGCTGATATTGGATGAGACATGGGGGATGGCTGAAAGGTTGCGGTTAGTGGCCGGATATCTCCAGGGTGCGCTCACGCGGCCTTCGCCGACTACCAGGTCGGAATGAATCCGCCGTCGACCCGCACGTCGGTGCCCACCGTGTTCGCGGCCCGGGGACCGGCGAGGAACAGGACGGCCTCGGCGACCTCGGCCGGCTGCGAGAACCGGCCGGTGACCATCGCTTTCGCCGCGCCCGCCGCCACCGTCGACGGATCGGCCCCGGTCGCCCGGCTCATCGTGGCCGCCACGCCGTCGTCGGCCAGCCACAGATCGGTGGCGACCGGGCCCGGACTGACCGTGTTGACGCGGATCCCGCGGGCGCCCACCTCCTTCGACAGGCCCTTGGAGAAGGCGAGGAGCGCAGCCTTGGCCGTGCTGTAGTCGAGCACCAGGGGATCGGGCAGCGCGGCGTTCACCGAGGCGATGTTCACGATGCTGCCGCGGCCCTGCGCGAGCATGAGGGGAAGCGCGGCGCGGGTCGTCCGGATCGCCGCCAGCAGGTTGAGGTTGAGCGAGGTCAGCCAGTGCTCGTCGGTGATGCTCAGAAAACCTTCGGGCCGTACGGGGGCGGCGCCGACGTTGTTGACCAGGATGTCGACGCGGTCGCCCGCCCGCTCGACGAGCCGGGCGGGACCCGACTCCGTGGCGAGGTCGACCTCGACGACCTCGACGGCACCGGTCTTGGCCAACTCGTCCAGCTCGCCCGACGAGTGGCGGGCACCCGCGATCACCCGGGCCCCCTCACCCGCGAGCGCCTGTACGACGGCGAGGCCGATGCCGCGGCTTGCTCCGGTGACGACGGCGACCTGACCGTCGAGTTCATGGTCCATGACCTGCTCCTGACGTCTCCGGGAGGAATCTCCGGGGCGCTCGCCGCCCACACCGTTGACCGTACGCGGAGGCCGAGGGGCGGGCTTGGGTTATACGACTGTTCCACCGACGCACTCACCCACCCTTCGTCGCCTCCTGCCCGTACCGCCGGCACCGCCCGCCACAGGATTGGCGGAAGGTTCGCGAGATCGGCGTGCGCGGCTCAAGATGAGACCAGGGCCGCCGCCCCGCGAGCGGTTCGCCTCGGTCTCGACCGGTCACTCCCGAAACGCGGGGGAGCATGGACGAACAGGACCTCGTGGGGCGCCATGCGGAACTCCGGGCCCTCGCCGAGCTGGTCGGACGGCTCCCCGAGGGGGGCGGTGCGCTGGTCGTCGCGGGTGAGGTGGGCATCGGCAAGACCGAGGCCACACCTACGACACCCTGAGCACGACCTTCCCCCGGCGGTGCTCCCGCTCCAGCGCCGCATACGCCCCCGCCGCGTCCGACAGCGGCACCACCCGGTCGATGCGCGGCGTCAGCCTGCCGGACTCGAACAGCCGGGCCAGCTCGGTGAGCCCGGCACGGTCCGGCTCGACCACGAAGAACACGCCACGCGCCTCGCCCGCCCGGCTCGTGTCGGGCGGGGCGACGATGCTGACGAGCACACCCCCGGGCCGCAGCACCTGCCAGGAGCGGGTCTGGCTGTCGCCGCCGACCGTGTCGAAGACCAGGTCGACATCCTTGACCTGGTCCTCGAACCGCTCGCTCGCGTAGTCGACGACGTACTCCGCGCCCAGCTCACGCACGAATTCCGCGTCTTGGGCCGAGGCTGTGGCCGTGACCGAGGCGCCCAGGGCCACGGCGATCTGCACCACGAAGGAACCCACCCCGCCCGCCCCGCCATGCACCAGAACCCGCCCGCCGGCGGTGAGGCCGCCATGGCGGACAAGGCCCTGCCAGGCCGTCAGCCCGGCCAGCGTCAACGCGGCCGCACCGTCGTGGGTCAGCGCCGTGGGCTTGACGGCGAGGACCTCCGCCGGGACGGCGGTGAACTCGGCCGCCGCACCGTCCCGCGTGAAGGGGATCAGCCCGAACACCTCGTCACCGACCGACAACTCCGAGACCTGCGCGCCCAGTTCGGCGACCTGCCCCGACACCTCCTTGGCGGGGACGATCGGCACGCGGGAGCCGCCGGTGCCGTCGAAGCTGTCCGTCCAGGTCGCGTCCCAGCCCAGTTCCCCCGACGTGATCGAGGCCGACCGGACGGCGACGAGCACCTCGTCCGGCCCGGGCACCGGCCGAGGCGCGACCTCGTAGACGAGCTGTTCCGGCCCGCCGCGCCGGTGGCCGCGGACGGCGTGCATGGTGGCCGTGGTGTTCATGGGAGTTCCCTTCTCCGGGCGCATGCCGATGGGGCGCACACGCGACCACGCGGATCGCCGTACGTGACCATGGTGATCCTCGCGCCTCTGCCCGGCTTGAGTCGGACGACTGAGCCGGTTGCCCGGCCCCTGCTGATCAGGCTTGTGTGCCAGAGCCCAAAAAAAGTTCGGCGGAGATGTCGAGAACCCCTGCCCGGCTCCGTCCCCGAGGTGAACGCGACCACAATGGGTCGCACCACCACCGAGGAGAAATCCGATGGCCAAGTACCTGCTGCTCAAGCACTACCGCGGTGCCCCGGCTGCGGTCAACGACGTGCCCATGGACCAGTGGACGCCGGAGGAGATCTCGGCGCATATCCAGTACATGAACGACTTCGCCGCGCGGCTCGAGAAGACCGGCGAGTTCGTCGACAGCCAGGCGCTCGCGCCCGAAGGGAACTGGGTGCGCTACGACGGTGAGGGGCGCCCGCCGGTCACCGACGGCCCGTTCGCCGAGACCAAGGACGTCATCGCCGGCTGGATGATCATCGACGTCGACAGCTACGAGCGCGCCGTCGAGCTTGCCGGCGAGCTGTCGGCCGCCCCCGGGGCGGGCGGGAAGCCGATCCACGAGTGGCTGGAACTGCGTCCGTTCCTGCACGCGGCGCCCACCATCACGGAGTGCCTCATCCATGGATGAGGCCCTGCTCAGGAGCCTCACACCGAACGTGCTTGCCGTCCTCGGCCGCCGCGGAGCCGACTTCGCGGCGGCCGAGGACGCCGTGCAGGACGCGCTCATCGAGGCACTGCGCGTCTGGCCGGCCGACCCTCCGCGGGATGCCAAGGGCTGGCTGGTCACCGTGGCCTGGCGCAAGTTCCTCGACGCGACCCGCGCGGACGCCGCCCGCCGCCGGCGTGAGGACCGCGTGGAGGAGGAGCCGGGGCCCGGTCCCGCGCCCGCGGTGGACGACACGCTTCAGCTCTACTTCCTCTGCGCCCACCCGTCGCTGACACCGTCGTCCGCGGTCGCGCTCACCCTGCGCGCCGTCGGCGGGCTCACCACCCGGCAGATCGCCCAGGCCTACCTGGTGCCCGAGGCGACCATGGCGCAGCGCATCAGCCGGGCCAAGCGCACCGTCTCCGACGTGCGGTTCGACCAGCCCGGCGACGTCGCCACCGTGCTGCGCGTCCTCTACCTGGTCTTCAACGAGGGCTACTCCGGCGACGTCGACCTCGCCGCCGAGGCCATCCGGCTCACCCGGCAGCTCGCGGCCGCGATCGACCACCCCGAGGTCGCAGGGCTGCTCGCCCTCATGCTGCTTCACCACGCCCGGCGCGCCGCCCGGACCGCGCCCGACGGGAGCCTGGTGCCGCTTGCCGAGCAGGACCGCGGCCGGTGGGACACCACCTCGATCGCCGAAGGCGTGGACATCCTTCAGGCGGCCCTCGCCCGCGACCGACTCGGGGAGTTCCAGGCCCAGGCCGCCATCGCGGCCCTCCACGCCGACGCACCCACCGCCGATGAGACCGACTGGGTGCAGATCGTCGAGTGGTACGACGAACTCGCGCGCCTGACCGACAGCCCGGTCGTCCGGCTCAACCGCGCGGTCGCTGTCGGTGAGGCCGACGGGCCGCGCGCCGGCCTGGCGGAACTCGCGAAGCTGGACGACGCACTGCCCCGCCACACCGCGGTGGCGGCCTACCTCCACGAACGCGACGGCGACCTGGCGACGGCGGCACAGCTGTACGCCGAGGCGGCCCGGAAGGCGCCCAACCTCGCCGAACGCGACCACCTGACCCGCCAGGCCGCCCGGCTCAACGCCCGCCGTCGTCGTTGATCTGCCCTGTGCCCCTCCCGATCCCACCAGGCGGCAGGTTCGATTTCCCGTACGGCTGTGAAGGCCCGTCGCGGTCCAGGCACCAACTAGGTACCATCAGGTCATGCCCTCACTGAACGTGTCCTTCACCGACGAGGAACTCGAAGGTGTACGCGCGGCCGCGGCGGCCGAAGGCAAGAGCCTCAAGCAGTACCTGCACGACCTCGGCGTCCGCGAGATGCAGCGCAAGCGGTTCGTCGCGGGCGCCGGCGCGTGGGCCGACCGGCTGCGGGAAGAGTTCGACGACGCCTTTCCCGACGAAGTGCCGCCCTCGGCTCGGCCGGACGGGACCGCGGCTGCCTGATGCACCTGCACATCGACGTCTCCTGGCTCCTCGACGTCCAGGAGGCCGCCCTCGGTGCCGAGGACATGTCGGTCGCGGACTACTCCGCCCTCGTCGCGGCCGTCGCCCGGCACAAAACCAAACTGCCCACCCTCGAAGCCGCCGACCCGGACGCCGCCTGGCGCGCGGCCGCGCTCATGCACACCATCGTGCGCCTGGAGCCGCTTCCGCACCGCAACAGCCTCTACGCCGCGTTCGTCGCAGCGCAGTACATGGACCAGTCCGGAGAAGGCATCGACCCGCCCTACGGCGCCCTGTCCGACCTCGTACGAAAGATCCGCGACACACGCCTCCGCGTCCCCGCGACCGCCGACCGACTCCGCTCCTGGAAGGTCTGAGCCGAGCAGGTCGGACCACGACGCCTTGCCCATGGCCGATCGCCGTAGGCTGTCGGGATGTTCAGCAGGCGCAGGGCTCGCAAGGCGCAGGAGCAGCAGCGCGATCTGTCCGCGCGGATCAGGTCCGCCGAGGCCGCAGACCGGGCGGGCGCGGCAGCGGAGATCGCCAAGGTGCGTGATCAGGCTTGGGCGCTACGGGAGTTGGCGCAGGCCCTCGAGCGGGAGCCCTTGCCGGACACCTTCTCCGACATCGCAGGCGCCTTCTGCGACGCGCTCTTCCGCGACCGGGTTGCACGGGAACGGGTCGAGCAGATCCTCGCTCTGCCTGACGACCAGCCGGCCGAACTGGTGCGGGCCTGGACGGCGTTCATGGCGGAGTGCGGCGCCGGTGCGGCCATGGAAACGGTCGACGACGAGCTCGGCCAGGACGTACGCAGCCGGCTCCGGCGACTGGCCGGCCAGGGCTGGAGGCATCGCGAACTGTCCCGCATGCACAAGGATTCCTTCGCCTACTACATCGCGTTCGGCACGGCGGTCGTGCTGGTCCACGACGCCGTCCGGCGCAGCGCACCGTTGCCGGGCGACGAGGCCGAGCATGCGCGCAAGGAGATCCGCACCGCCCTGGAGCGTGCCCTTGCCCTCCCGGCGGACAGTGACGAACGCCTGGGCGTGCTGGTCGCTTTGAGCATGCGGCCCGACGAGGAGGAGACCTGGACCGACCGGGCTCTGGCCGGGCTGCGCATCGACGAGGCGCTCGCCCTGTGCCGAAGCCCCGAGCCCGCGCGGGTCACGCTGGGTTTGGAAGCGCTGCACAGTCTGATGCTGTTCGGCCCCGTGCTGCGGCGCACCGCGATCCGCACGACGCTCGACCGGGTGTGCGTGCCCGATCAGGAGCCGTACACGTTCAGCGAGGGGCTGCTCGGCTACGCCGCCCTCCAGGCCGACGACCCGCTGGACGATCCGCCGGTGGAGCTGTTCCTGAACGCGCTAGGTCACCCCGACGAGGTGGTGCGGGCTGCCGCCGCCTCCGGACTGGACCGGGTGGGGCCGGGGCTGCCCGAGGAGCAGCGTGTAGTCGCCGCGCTGACGGACAGCCTGGACAGCGATCCGGACGCCGAAGTGGTGCGCTGCGCGGCGACCGCGCTGGCCGGCATCAGTTGCGCCGACGAGGCCAACACCCGTGCCGCTTCACGGGCCTTGGCCCGCCACGCCGACTCCGCCGACGCACGGGTGCGCGCGGCTAGCGTGGAGGGAGCGCTGCTGCGCGACGAGCCCGGCGCCTTCGCCCGGCTGACGACCGAGCTGCAACGGGCCGATGTTCAGGCCGTGTTCGTGTCCGTCACGGACGCCTTCGTGATCGACAGCAGGAACGACCTCACCGACGTCCAACGCGCCGAACTCACCCGGCACTTGGAGCGCCTGCGCCAGGACGGCTGGGCGGAACATCCTGGCGACGACGACGAAACGGACGCCGAGACCCGCGCCGGACTGGTGGAGCAGGTCCTGGTGGCACTGAGGGGCTCCGCGCGGTGAGGCAGCGCTCTCCCGGCGCTTTCAGCCGCCGAACCACTTCCTCAGGGGGCCGAGCAGGTCCTGCTGATCCTCACCGGCCCATGCCACGTGACCGTCCGGCCGCAACAGCACCGCAGACACGTCGAGTTCCTCGCTGACGCCGACGACGTGGTCGACCCGGTCCGCCCAGCCCGCCACCGAGAGCCGGCCGGTCTGGTCGAGCAGGAGGCCGCGGCCGCCGTGCATCCGCTCGTACAGGCGCCCCTGCTTCAGCTTGACGTCCCGCAGCCGCCGGCCGAGCAGTTCGTGGCCCTCGCCGAAGTCGTAGCGGATGTCGACCGCGGTGATCATCCCGGTCACGTACCGGTTCACCTCCTCGAAGTCCATCAGCTTCGAGAACAGCTCCCGCAGCGCGGTCGCACCCGGGTCGGTGCCCAGGAGCGTGATCTGCGCGCGGGTGTTCTCCAGCACGCGGGCGCCCACCGGGTGCCGCTCGGTGTGGTAGCTGTCCAGCAGCCCCTCCGGCGCCCAGCCGGCCACCGCGGCGGCCAGCTTCCAGCCGAGGTTGAAGGCGTCCTGGATACCGAGGTTGAGCCCCTGTCCGCCGGTCGGCGGGTGGATGTGTGCCGCGTCGCCGGCCAGCAGCACCCGGCCGACCCGGTAGCGCTCGGCCTGCCGGGTGGCGTCACCGAAGCGGGAGAGCCAGCGTGGCGAGTGCGCACCGAAGTCGGTGCCGGCGACGGCCCGCAGCTGCTGCCTGAACTCCTCGAGGGTCGTCGGGGCCGTACGGTCCTCGGCCACCCCCTCGGCGGGTACGACGACGCGGTACACGCCGTCCCCGACGGGGGAGGCACCGAACCGCCGTTGGGTCTTGCGGACCTCCCCGACGACGGCCTCGATCGTCGCCGGATCCTCGGTCAGTCCCATCTCACCCAGCAGCGTCTCGACCTTGGCGGGCTCACCGGGAAAGCCGACGCCGATCAGCTTGCGCACCACACTGCGGCCGCCGTCGCACCCGACGAGGTAGTGCGAGCGCAACTGCGTGCCGTCCGCCAGCTCGACGGTCGCTCCGTCCTCGTCCTGGCTCAGCCCGACCACTTCGCAGCCGCGCCGGATCTCGGTGCCGAGTTCGAGGGCGCGTTCGTTGAGCAGCCGCTCGGTGAGCGGCTGCGGGGTGGCGACCCCGTACGGATGCGCGGTGTCCAGCCGGTCCGGCCAAGGCTTGGCGATGCCGCCGAAGAGACCGCCGGCCTGGAACTTCTCGCTGACGGCGAGGAAGCGGTCCAGCAGGCCGCGCTGGTCCATCATCTCGACGCTGCGCGCGTGCAGACCCTGTCCGCGGGACTGCTCGGTCGGCGCGGTCAGCTTCTCCAGTACGACGACGTGCACGCCGTGCAGCCGCAACTCGGCGGCCAGCATCAGCCCGGTCGGTCCGCCGCCGACCACGATCACGTCAATCATCAATCCACCCGTTTCCGCAGGTTCTGGAAAGCGCCGAGAACCGCGCCTATAGGTATCAGGACCTGCCACGGCAGGCACCTCACCGCGCGGCCGACCCGAGCTCCTGGCTCGCCGGATGCCGACGCCTGCACCGCCGCTGCGAACGCCTGGCCGAGCACTTCCTCGCCTTCGTCGACATCGCCGCAGCCCTCATCAGCTACCGCCGCCCTGCTCGGTGAAGTGATCCGGAAGCGACGACGCCGGCTCAGCGCCAGGACTGTTGCGTCTCAGCAGGCCGGTGACTCGGCTCAGCCATCCCATGCGGGGCTGATTGTCCCTGTCGATCAGGAAGCGCGCTGTGTGCAGCGGGTCACGCGGGGGCTGGCCCACCTGGTGACGTTGCCAGTAGTGGGCCACTCTCCGTTCCAGATCGGCCAGGTCGCCTCTGCCAGTCCTGGTCAGCACGACCGAGCCTTCTGGCCCCTCTGGAGCAGTCAGCGCCAACACGCCACCGTCCGGTGAGTACGCCGCCGTGTACTCACCATCCGATACGTCAATCGCCTCAAGGTAGTTCGTGGCGTACACGAAGGTCTCGAAGACGATCAGGTCCTCGTCCTGGTCAAAAACGAAGACGGTGTCGGAAGGGAGATCCATACTCAGGGGCGGTGCCGATGGCGCCGGCCGAGCGAAGCGAACGCCTGAGGTCTCCGGTGAGGATGCGGGGGTGTCGCCACCACCACAGGTCGGGGCCGGGCAGTCTGTGGAACCGGTTGAGTGCTTGGCCGTCGTTGTCGATGGTCGTGGCCCGTACCGGTCGTCCAAAGCTTTGATCCGAGGGGTCCAGAGCTGGACGATGTGTTCGTCCAGCAGGAGCCAAGCCTCGTGCAGCCAGTTTCGGCAGGAGAGGTCGTTGGTGTACTCGTAGATGTCGTCGCCGTAGCCGCACTCGATGACGCCTACCAGGGCGGCCCACGCGTTCACCCTTTCAGCGACCGTGAATGCCGCCCGCCAACCGCGCTGGTGCAACAGCTCTCCCACCTCGGTTTCGGTAGCCACGAACGGGAGGCTCTCACGTCCAATCCGCCCAGGCGACCGAGATATGTCCCGCCAGAGGCTGCGGGCCCTGGAACATGACCAAGGTGAGACGATCCCGCCGTGGCTGGTGTGATCAGCGCGTCGGAACTCGCCTTGGCTGACCAGGAGCGCCGTTCGCCGTCAGTAGGGCCCGTGCGTCCACCGCCCGCCCAGCATCGTGGCGTGCACCGGCATCTCCCGCAGTGTGCGGGCGTCGGCCTCAAGCGGATCGACCTCCACGACCACCAGGTCGGCCGCGTCACCGACCCGGATCTCCGAACGCCCCCGCGCCGACGCGGCGAGCGCCGCTCGTACCGGGACGCGCTGTTCGGGATGCCAGGCCGGCCGCTCGTCGCCCGTCCGGTGTACGGCGGCGGCGATGCCCAGCCACGGGTCGAGCGGCGAGACGGGGGCATCCGAACCGAACTCCAGCCGGGCACCGGCCGCCAGCAGGTCGGCGTAGGCGAAGGCGCGCCCGGTGCGCCCGGCCCAGTGGCGGTCCGCCACATCGCGGTCGTCGGTCGCGTGTGCGGGCTGCACTCCCGCCGTCACCCCCAACGCCGCGAACCGCCCGATGTCGGCCGCCGTCAGCAGCTGCGCGTGCTCGATGCGGCCCGGGCGGCCGACGGCCGCGAACGCGTCGAGGGCCAGCGTGTTGGCCCGGTCGCCGATGGCGTGCACCGCGGGTTCGATGCCGTGTCCGACGGCGCGCCGCATCAGCCGTACCAGTTCCTCGTAAGGTGTCTCCTCGATGCCGTACGCCTCCGGCGTGCCCTCCAGGCCGGGATACGGGTCGCAGCACAGCGCGGTTCGGGTGTTGAGGGAGCCGTCCGTGAAGAGCTTGAGCGGGCCGGCCTGCAGCAGGCCGTCGGTTGCGGGCAGGACGTCACCCGTCCGGAGGCCGCGCTCGATCGCCGCGTCCAGGTGCCGGGGATAGACGGCGGCCTGCACCCGTATATCCAGTGGTGAATTGGCCGCGCGGCGGCTCCAGTCGGCGATGTTGTCGGAGAAGTGGAAGTCGATGATGCCGGTGACTCCCCGCGCGGCCGCGTCCCGGCAGGCCTCCGCCACCCACCGGTCCAGGACCTCGGCCGGGACCGCAGGCAGCGCCTGGAGCGCCTCGAAGGCCTGGTGCTCGCGCAGCAGGCCCGTCTCATGGTCACCCCGGCCGACCAGCTGCAGACACGCCGAGTTCAGCCACGCGGCGTGCAGATCGGCGCTGATCAGCGCGACCGGCCGGTCCGGGCACACCTGGTCGAGCAGCGCCTTGTGCGGTGCGTCGGGCCACAGCCCGTCCCGGAACCCCTGCCCCATGAGCACCTCGCCCGCGGGCAGGCCGACCGAGTGCAGCCGTACCGCTTCGGCGACCTTCCGAGCGGAGCCCAGGCCGGCCAGATCCACCCGGTGCCGGTTGCCGGCCCACTGCGCGGCATGCACATGCGCGTCCCACAGACCCGGCAGTACGGTGCGACCGTCCAGGTCGAGCACCGGGCCCTCCAGCTCGCCCTCCACCACGACGGCGACGACCTTGCCTTCGGCGATGCGCACACTGCCCAACGGCCCACCCGCACCCAGCCGCACCCGGGAGAGCGTCAGCGCAGACGGCGTGTCGAGTTCGTCCGCCAAGGGGCCGGGTATGCCGTCGAGGCTCGTCATCGGGGCTCCAGTCGTGAGGTCACGTGCGCTCGGGCGGGGCAACTGGTCGCTGCCCCGCCCACTGGCGATCTGCTGCTGAGGCTACGCGGCGATCGAGCCGCGCAGTCGGGTGGAGCTTCGGTAGGTGGAGATGCCCACGGCCAGCAGCCAGTAGCTGAGGATCGCCCCCATCGAGGCGGTCGTGCCCCAGCCGTTCGCCGCGTAGAAGTGCGCGGGCGTGTTGCCGAAGAACAGGGACGGCACGAAGGCCAGGTTGATCGCGGCGAGGACGTAGGCCGAGCGGCCGATCCAGCGTGACAGCAGGCCGGTGCGCGAGACGATGCAGCCGACCGTGGTCAGGAACAGCGCCAGCATCAGCCGGGAGATCGAGCCGTAGAGGATGTACGTGCCGTTGACCGTGATGGTCGGATCGATCGGGTGGTCGGTGGCGATCACCGCGCCTGCCTCAAGTCCCATGGAGACCAGGGTGATCGTCGCGTAGACCAGCCCCGTGGCGAAGGCCAGCGAACCCGCCCACTCGTAGTCGGGATGCGTGCGCTTGACCAGTTCGCGGAAGGCCGTCACGAACACGACCAGACAGGCGAGGGCGACGATTCCGAGGAGCAGCCTGGTGAGCACGTTCGCGTCCGGCGGCGGGCCCGAGTAGACGAAGTACAGGGGCACTTCGACGATGAGAGTGGCCGCGGCAGCGATGCCGGCGACGCCCGTCAGGCGCCGGGCGAAGGTTTCGTTCATGGGAGTTCCCCCGAGTCCGTGAGGTGGATTCCGCGTCGGTCCGTTCGCCGACGTCATGAATCCTTCCGGCCGCGGGGCCGCCCGTCCCTGGGCCTGGGTGGCGGACAGGGGGTGGGCTTACCAACACCCGTGTGGGTGGAGCCAGTTGTCAGCCGAGGGCCTTGTCCAGGTTGAAGGCCGCGCTGATGAGCGCGAGATGGGTGAACGCCTGGGGGAAATTGCCCTGTTGCTCGCCGGTGTGGCTGATCTCCTCGGCGTACAGGCCGAGATGGTTGGCGTAGGTGAGCATCTTCTCGAAGGCCAGGCGGGCCTCGTCGATCCGCCCGGCGTGGACCATGGCCTCGACGTACCAGAACGAGCAGATGGAGAAGGTGCCTTCGTCGCCGCGCAGCCCGTCGGGGCTGGCCATCGGGTCGTACCGGTAGACGAGGGAGTCGGACACCAGGTCGTGGGTGAGCGCGTCCAGCGTGGACAGCCACTTGGGGTCGGTGGGCGCGATGAACTTCGTCAGCGGCATCATCAGGACGGCCGCGTCCAGCACGTCGTCGCCGTCCTCGTGCTGGACGAATGCCTGGCGGGTCTCGGACCAGCCCTGTTTCATGATCCGCCGGTAGATCGTGTCGCGGCACTCGCGCCAGTGCAGCAGATCGCCGGGCAGTCCGCGCCGGGTGGCCATGCGGATGGCCCGCTCGATCGCCACCCAGCACATCAGGCGGGAGTACAGGAAGTTCTTACGGCCGCCGCGGGTCTCCCAGATGCCCTCGTCGGGCTGGTCCCAGTGCTCGCACACCCACTCCACCAGCGCGCACACGTCGTCCCACTGGCCGCTGGAGATGGGCTTGGCCCACTTGTCGTAGAGGTAGATCGAGTCGATCAGCGCGCCGTAGATGTCGAGTTGGAGCTGCTCGGCGGCGGCGTTGCCGACCCGCACCGGCGCGGAGCCCTGATGGCCTTCCAGGTGGTCGAGTTCGGCCTCGGTGAGGTCGGTGCGGCCGTCGATGCCGTACATGATCTGCAGGGGACCCGAGGGTTTGCCGTCGCCCGGACTGATGTGCCGGGTCACGAAGTTCATGAACGCCTCGGCCTCTTCGGTGAAGCCGAGCCGCAGCAGCGCGTACACGCAGAAGGCCGCGTCGCGCACCCACACGTACCGGTAGTCCCAGTTGCGCTCGCCGCCGAGCTGCTCGGGCAGGCTGGTGGTCGGCGCGGCCACGATCGCGCCGGTGGGCGCGTAGGTGAGCAGCTTGAGGGTGAGGGCGGAGCGGTGCACCATCTCCCGCCAGCGGCCACGGTACTTGGAGGCGGACAGCCAGCGTCGCCAGTACGCCACCGTCGTGCCGAACTGCTCCTCCGCCTCCACCCGCGCGCAACGGCGCGGCTCCACATCGCCGCCGACCTGGTCCAGCGCGAACACCGCCGACTCGCCCTCGGAAAGCTTGAACTCGGCCCGCGCGTCCAGCCCTTCGGCCTCCAGCGGTACCGTCGCCGTCAGTGCCAGCGACAGTCCGTCGGACTCGAAGACCGCCACGTCACCGGCGAGGCGCACGGTGTGCGGCCGGGTGCCGTAGTCGAACCGCGGGGCGACGCGTACCCGGAACGGGATCGAGCCGCGCACGCACACCACCCGCCGGATCAGCCGGTGCCGTTCGGTCTCCACCGCGCGGCCGTTGACCGGCATGAAGTCCTGCACCTCACCGACACCGTCCTCGGTGAAGAAGCGGGTGATCAGGACGTTGGTGTCGGGGAAGTAGAACTGCTTCGTCTTCGCCGGCACGGACGCCGCCAGCTCGAATGCCCCGCCGCGCTCCGCGTCCAGGATCGCCGCGAAGACACTGGGCGCGTCGAAGGCAGGGCAGCAGTACCAGTCGATGGTGCCGTCGGTCCCGACCAGGGCCACGCTGCGCAGATCACCGATCAGCCCGTGCTCGGCGATCGGCAGATAACGAGGCCCGGCGCCCCGGACTTCTTCGTCGCTCGCCATAGAGCCCATCGCAGCCTCCCTGCCCCGACACGCATCCCCTCCCCAGCGTAGGCGGAATCGGGGGCGCGAGCGCGAGGATCGCGGAGGCCGCACGCACCGTCGCGGATCAGACCGCGACGACCGCGATCCCCGCCTCCTCGAAGCGGCGCACCGCCTCCGCGCTGGCCGCCGTGTCCGTGACGAGGGTGTCCACGACCTCGGCCGCGCAGATCCGGGCGAACGCCCGCTGGCCCAGCTTGCTGGAGTCGGCGGCGACGATCACGCGCTCGGCGCGCTCGCACAGCAGCCGGTTGATCGCGGCCTCCGCCTCGTCGTGCGCGGCGGCGCCGTGCGTGACGTCGAAGGCGACCACGCCGAGCACTGCCACGTCGATCGTGATCTGGCCGAGCACCCCGTCCGCGAGCGGCCCGATGAGCTCGTACGACTGCGGGCGTGCGACGCCGCCGGTCACCACGATCTTGAACTGGGGGCGTACGGCAAGCTCGTTGGCGATGTTGAGCGCGTTGGTGACGACCGTGAGCGCCGGGGAGCCGGAGGTGAGATCGCTGCGCACGGCGAGGGCGCGGGCCACCTCGGTGGTGGTCGTGCCGCCGGTCAGGCCGACCGCCTCGCCGGGCGCGATCAGATCCGCGACCGCCTTCGCGATCCGCTGCTTCTCGGAGGCGTGCCGGGCGGTCTTGTAGCGCAGCGGCAGCTCGTACGACACTCCGTGCACGACCGCGCCGCCCCGGGTGCGCACCAGCATCTGCTGCTCGGCGAGCTGGTCGAAGTCGCGCCGGATCGTGGCGGCCGACACCTCCAGCTCGACGGCCGCCTCCTCGACGTCCAGCCGGCCGCGCTCGACGAGCAGCTCCAGCAGCGCCTTCCAGCGGGCGTCCCGCGACATGCCCGGCCTCCGTTCCTCGATCTCCCGGCGACCCTAGCGCACCCCACATACAACGGCGTGCTTGATTGTGCTCGAAAGCTCGCTATATCTTGCAAGAACAAGCAAGCGGGAAAGGGGTACGTCATGACCCACGTCGAGGACGAGCTGACCAGCCAGCCCGAGTGCTGGACACGCGCCGCCGCCGAGGCGGAGCGGCACCGCGGGACGCTCCCCGCACCGGGAGAGCGCGTCGCGATCGTCGGCTGCGGCACCTCGTACTTCATGGCGCAGGCGGTGGCCGCGCTGCGCGAGGGCGCCGGCCTGGGCGAGACGGACGCCTTCGCCGCCTCCGAGTTCCCCAGTGGCCGCTCCTACGACCGGGTCCTCGCCCTCACCCGCTCCGGCACCACCACCGAAGTCCTCGAACTCCTCGGTGAGTTGAGGGGGCGTACGCGGACGACCGCGATCACCGCCGACCCGCACACCCCCGTCATGCAGGCGGCCGACGACGTCGTCGTACTGGACTTCGCGGACGAACAGTCCGTCGTGCAGACGCGGTTCGCCACCAGCGCGCTGACCCTGCTCCGCGCCCACCTGGGCCTGCACACCGACACCGTCGTCGCCGACGGCCGCACCGCGCTCGACGCCCCGCTGCCCGAAGGCCTCGTCGCCTGCACGCAGTTCACCTTCCTCGGCCGCGGCTGGACGGTCGGCCTGGCCAACGAGGCAGGGCTGAAGATGCGCGAGGCCTCCCTCGCCTGGACCGAGGCCTACCCGGCGATGGAGTACCGGCACGGCCCCATCAGCATCACCACCCGCGGCACGGCGACCTGGATGCTCGGCGAGGCCCCCGACGGCCTGGCCGAACAGGTGCGCGCCGCCGGCGGGTTGTGGATCGCGGGCGGCCTCGACCCGCTCGCCGAACTCGTCCGCGCCCAGCGCCTCGCGGTCGCCGTCGCCGCGGCCCGCGACCTCGACCCGGACCGCCCCCGCCACCTCACCCGCTCGGTGATCCTCACGCCCTGACGCGTCCGCCGAAGACCTCCGACGCGCCCCTTCGAAGGGAGAAGCCGTGCCCCTCGTCACCACCGGGGAACTCGTCACCCGCGCCGCCGCCGAGCACTCCGCCGTCGCCGCCTTCAACATCATCACCCTCGAACACGTCGAGGCCGTCATCGCCGGCGCCGAGTCGGCCGACGCACCCGTCGTCCTCCAAGTCAGCGAGAACGCCGTCAAGTTCCGCTACGGCCGCCTCCTCCCGCTCGCCCGCGCCGCCGTCACCGCCGCCGAACGCGCCGCCGTACCCGTGGCGTTGCACCTCGACCACATCCAGAGCGACGACCTGCTGCGGCAGGCGGCGGACGCCGGATTCAGCTCCGTCATGTACGACGCGGCCCGCCTGCCCTACGAGCAGAACCTCGCTGCGACCCGGGCCGCCGTCGGCTGGGCGCACTCCCAAGGGCTGTGGATCGAGGCCGAGTTGGGGCAGGTCGCGGGCAAGGCGGGCGAGCCGCCGCTGGACGCCCACGCACCCGGCGCGCGCACCGATCCCGCCGAGGCCCGTGCCTTCGTCACCGATTCCGGCGTGGACGCCCTCGCCGTCGCCGTCGGCAGCGTGCACGCCATGACCACCCGCACCGCCACCCTCGACCACAACCTGCTCAAACGGTTGTCCGCAGCGCTGGACGTGCCGCTCGTGCTGCACGGCTCCTCCGGCGTCCCGGACGACGAGCTGACCGCGGCAGTCGCGGGCGGCATCGCCAAGGTCAACGTCGGCACCGCCCTCAACATCGCCATGACGGGCGCGATCCGCGAGTTCCTCGCCACTCACCCCGAGGCGGTCGACTCGCGCAAGTACCTGAGCGTGGGCAGGGAGGCGATGGTGCGGGCGGTGACCGGAATCATCCGGACGCTCGCCCGGTCATGACTATCGCTTGACGGCCTTCAGAACCACGAACTTCGGGTCGCTGGCGACCAGTTGGCTGTTGCCGAACACCTTGCGCAGCTTCACGTGGTAGCCGAGGTGCCGGTTGCCGATCACCCACAGCTCGCCGCCGGGCCGCAGCACCCGCCGCGCCCCGGTGAACATCCGCCACGCCGTGGTGTCGGTCGTCGCCTGGTGCGAGTGGAACGGCGGATTGTTCAGCACCAGGTCGACACTGTCGGCCGGCAACCCCGCCAGCCCGTCCCCGACCCGGAACTCGGCATGCCCCGGCACCCCGTTCGCCTTGTACGTCGCCTCCGCCGAGGCCACGGCCTGGAACGACTCGTCCACGAACAGCACCTCGGCCGCCGGATCGGCGACTGCAACCGCCGTACCGACCACTCCGTTGCCGCACCCGAGATCCACGACCCGCCGGGCCCCCGGCCCGCTCGGCAGGTGCTGCAGGAAGAACCGGGTGCCGATGTCGAGCCGGTCGGCGCAGAACACCCCCGCATGGTTGACGACGGTCCGCCCCGACACCGCGCCCACCCCCTCGGGCAGCGCATAGCTGTACGGCCACGGATTGGCGGGCCGCTGCAGCCCCGGATCCGGCGTACAGAAGATCAGCCGGGCCTTCTTCTCGGCGAGCGAGGTACGGGTCGGCCCGAGGATCCGCTCGAACAACTGCAGCGTGGAGGTGTGGATCTCTTTCGCCATGCCGGTCCCGACGACGACCGTCCCCTCATGCACGGCGGGCGCCAGCCGCGCCAACTGGTCCTCCAGCAGCGCGAGACTCTTCGGCACCCTGACCAGCAGCACGTCGATACGCTCCGGCGGCGCATCCTGGCTGGTCAGCAGCCCTACGGCACCGGTCTCGACGCCCGCCCGGGCCAGATTCGCCCGGGTCGCCTCCTGCGCGAGGAAGGAGTCGGTGATCTGCAGCGGCCGGTGCTTCGCCAGCGCGGTGACCAGGGCACCCCAGCGGTCCCCGAGGACCACGACCGTGCCGGACAGCGGGATCTTCTCAGCGGCGAGATACCTGAGCAGGTACTCGTCGGAGGCGTCCCAGGCACGCAGCCTGTCACGCGGATCCTCGGGAAACCGGGCCAGCTCGAGCTCGCCCCACGGCGTCGTCATACGGTCGTTCATCGTGCGTCAAGGCTAGCCGAGCCGCAGCTCAGGCCCGGTCGGGCGGACCCGTCAGGCAGGATGGGACCCATGGACGCCGAGCTGTTCCCCAGGGCTCGTACGGAGGTCGCACCGGGCGCGGTGCACGTGCCGGACTGGCTCGACGCGGGACGGCAGCGGGAGCTGCTGGAGGCGTGCCGGGACTGGGCCCGGCCGCCTGCCGGCCTGCGCACCGTGCGCACACCCGGCGGCGGCACGATGACCGCCCGCCAGGTATGTCTGGGCTGGCACTGGTACCCGTACGCCTACGCCCGCACGGTCGCCGACGGTGACGGCGCCCCCGTGAAGCCGTTCCCGGCGTGGCTCGACGAGCTGGGGCGGCAGGCGGTCACCGACGCGCTGGGAGCGCCGACGAGCTCGTACCCCGACCCCTGCTCCTACGACATCGCGCTGATCAACTTCTACGACGGGGACGCCCGCATGGGCATGCACCGCGACAGCGACGAGAAGGCGGACGCGCCGGTGGTGTCGCTGAGCCTCGGCGACACGTGCGTCCTCCGCTTCGGGAACACCGAGACCCGGGCCAAGCCGTACACGGACGTCGAGCTGCGCAGCGGGGACCTGTTCGTGTTCGGTGGGCCGTCGCGGCTCGCGTATCACGGGGTGCCCAGGGTGTATGCGGGCAGTGGGCCGCCGGAGTTGGGGCTGTCCGGACGTTTGAACATCACGCTTCGGGTCAGTGGCCTGTAGGCCGACACAACTGCGGATCATGGGAGACTCGCCCTCATGAGCGGCAACGCGGACCCCCGGCAGGCGGGGGAAGGGACCACCTCGAGGGCGCGGTTGGACCGGGGGCGCGGTGCGCTCGGGCCCGCGTTGGAGCTCGTGCACACCGGACGTGCGCCGACCCGGGCCGTGCTCACCGCCGAGCTCGGGGTGACGCGGGCGACGGCCGGCGCGGTCGCCGCCGAACTGGAGGCGCTCGGGCTGATCCGGGTCGACGCCCGGCCCGGCGCGGCGGCCGGTTCGCAGGGCAGGCCCTCGCATCGGCTCGCGGTCGCCGAGGACGGCCCGGTCGTGCTCGCCGCGCAGGTGCACGCCGACGGCTTCCGGGCCGCGCTGGTCGGACTGGGCGGCCGCATCGTTGCCACCGCACCCGGCTGCGAGACCGTCGACGCCGACCCGGCGAAGGTCCTCGGCTCCGTCGTCGAGGCGGGCGCCGAACTGCTGCACTCGACGGGACGGCGCTGCGTCGGCGCCGGACTCGCCGTACCGTCCGCCGTCGCCGAACCCGACGGCCTCGCCCTCAACCCGCTGCATCTGGCATGGCCGGCCGGCGCGCCCGTCCGCCGGATCTTCGCGGAGTGCGTACGCGCGGCCGGCATCACCGGCCCCGCCTTCGCGGGCAACGACGTCAACCTCGCCGCCCTCGCAGAGCACCGGCACGGCGCGGGCCGCGGCTCCCGCGATCTGCTGTGCGTGGCCACCGGACACCGGGGCGTGGGCGGCGCGCTGGTCCTCGACGGCCGTCTGCACACCGGGAGTTCGGGCCTCGCCCTCGAGGTAGGCCACCTCACCGTCAACCCCGAGGGCCGCCCCTGCCACTGCGGCAGCCGCGGCTGCCTCGACGTCGAGGCGGACCCGCTGGCTCTGCTCACCGCGGCCGGCCGCGACCCGGGTCCCGAGGTCTCCCTCCTCCAGCAGGCCATCGACCTGATCCGCAACCACTACGACGACCCGTCCATCCGCACGGCCACCGAGGCCCTCATCGACCGCCTCGGCCTCGGCCTCGCGGGCCTGGTCAACATCCTCAACCCCGACCGCATCATCCTCGGCGGCCTGCACCGCACCCTCCTCGACGCCGATCCCGAGCGCCTGCGCGCCGTCGTCGCCGACCGCAGCCTGTGGGGGCAGAGCGGAGGCGTGCCCATTCTCGCCTGCACCCTCGACCACAACAGCCTTGTCGGAGCAGCGGAGTTGGCGTGGCAGCCGGTGCTGGACGACCCGCTGGGAGCGCTCGCCTGACGATCACCCCTCCTCGGCCGTCTCCAGAATCCGCGTCCGCGGCGTGCCGGCCAGGGCGGGGGCGTGCTCGTCCGAGGACCACACCCGCGCCCTGAGGAAACCCAGGAACCGCTCGGCCCCGGCCACATCGTCAAAATCCAGATCCACGACGACGTACGCGGCATCGTCGACCGGCCGCTGCACCCGATGCCGCCGCACGCCCGCGCTCTCCCGCGCTCCGGCGAAGCGGTCGAAGGCCGTCTTCCAGGCGGCGAAGTCCGTGATCGGATGCTCGATGTGCAGGGTCGACATGACTCCTCCTCGGGCCGTTTCCCCGGTCACTTTCATGCTGGGCGGCGGGCCGGGCCGCCGTACATCCCAGATATGTGGGGGAGCCGCAGCGCACGCGGGAGCCGTTCCCCATTGCCGGGGCTTTCCGGGGCTTTCCGGGGAAGATGCTCAGCCGCAACACTGGCCCGATGGCACACAATCTCTCCAAGGGCGAGCCCACGCCCCAGTCCGAACCACAGGTCTTCAAGGGGTACGTCGCGACCGTGACCTCTACGCGGACCGGGCCGAGATCAAACGCAAGCTCATGGGGAAGATGACCGGTGCCAGGGACTCAGTGACCCCGCTCCGCAACGTGATCAAGGTTCTCTCCAAGGAGCCCACCCGTCTCGTCAACGGGTATGTGCAACTTGCCACCGAGCAGGATCGAGGCCGACTCGTCATCGCCACGGCGGAAGCCGAGAGGGCCATCGCGAACAACTCCCGCACAGTCCTGTTCACATGGAACCAACGACAGGCCTACGCCGCCTACTTGGCCGCGGCCATCACCGGCGTGCAGGCGCAGGGCGGCAATCCGGTCGGCTAGCGGGCAGGGTGCTCCGTGGCGTAGCGCATGGCTCCTGCACTCAGCAGGGCAGCAGCGGGCGTACGCTCGGATCATGGCCGACCAGGACCGGCTCGCGGCCCGCTACGAGCGCATCGTCCGGCTGTGCGAGGCCGGTGGCGACGCACGGGAGCTGCGCCTGCGGCTCCTCGGCGAAGTGCGGGCCGCGGTCGGCTTCGACGCGTACGCGTTCCTGCTGACCGACCCCGAGACCGCGGTCGGCTGCGCGCCCATCGCCGACGTGCCGTATCTGCCGGAGCTGCCCCGGCTGATCCGCCTCAAGTACCTGACCCGGGCGAACCGTTGGACCGCGATGCGCGATGTCGCCCTGCTGAGCGACCGTCCCGAGGGTGACCGTGGGCCCCTGTGGCGCGACCTGCTGCAGGCCCACGGCATCCGGGACGTCGCCTCACTGACCTTCCGGGACCGCCACGGCAACTGGGGCTTCCTCGACCTGTGGCGGGCCGACCGCGCCTTCAGCCCTGCCGAGGCCGCCCACCTGGCTCGCCTCACCGCGCCGATCACCACCGCGCTGCGTCGCAGCCAGGCCGCCACCTTCGTCGTACGGCAGCGGGAGGCGCCCCGGCCCGGGCCACTGGTGCTGCTGCTCTCGCCCGAGCTCCAGGTCCTCGGGCAGACCCCCGACACGCATGCCTACCTGCGCGTACTGGTGCCGCCGGAACAGGGGCGCCCACCCGTGCCGGCCGGCGCGTACAACGTCGCCGCGCAGCTCCTGGCGGTGGAGGCGGGCGTCGACCCGCATCCGCCACGCGCGCGCGTGCACCTCGCCGGCGGGCTGTGGCTGACGCTGCGCGCGGCCCGGCTGGGGGAGGAGGGGCCGACGGAACGGCGCACCATCGCCGTCACCATCGAGGAGACCTCACCGGGCGAGCGGCTCGCCGTCTACGCCCGCGCCTTCGCTCTGACCGGACGGGAGAGCGAACTGCTCGGCCTGCTCGCCACGGGCGCCGACAGCCACACCGTGGCCGGCAGCATGTACGTCTCCGAGCACACCGTGCAGGACCACCTGAAGTCGGTGTTCGCCAAGACCGGCACCCACAACCGCCGCGACCTGCTCGCCCGGGCGCTGGGAGGCTAGGCTCCGAGCATGCGGATCTCTGTCTCCTCGGACATGGACGAACCCGTCGCGCGCACGCTCGTCACGGAGCTGCGGCGACGCGGCCACGACGTCGTGACCCACGGGGCGCTGAGCCCCGGCGACGACCCGCAGTGGGCCGCCTGCTCGGAGGCCGCCGCACGCGAGGTCGCCGAGGGTGCCGCGGACCAGGCGGTCGTGTGCTGCTGGACCGGCACAGGCGCGTCCATCGCCGCCAACAAGGTGCCGGGCGTACGGGCCGCCCTGTGCACCGACGCCTACACGGCGGACGGCGCCCGCCGCTGGAACGACGCCAATGTACTGGCACTCAGCCTGCGCCTGACCTCCGAACCGCTGCTGACGGAGATCCTCGACGCCTGGTTCGCGGGCGAGGCCAGCGAGGACGCCGAGGACCGGGGGAACGTGGAGCGCATCGAGCGGCTCGACCTCGGCAAAACGTCCCCCTGATTGACTGGCACAGGCGGAGGCCGGCTCACTGGCACAGGCTCCACAGGGCCGCCACCAACGGCCGTCGCAGATCGGCCCGCCGTACGCACAACCCGATCTCGAACCGATCCGGCGCCGGATCGGCCGGAATCACCGCCAGCCGGTCGCGCACCGCGCTGTGCTCCAGTACGAGGCGGGGGACCACGCCGGTGCCGCAGCCCAGGGCGACCAGCGTCAGCAGCCCTTCGTGGCCGTCCGGCTCGCAGGCCACCTCGGGTGTCGTGCCACGGGCACGGAACCACCGGTCGGCGGCCTCGCGCACCAGCCCACGGTGGGGCAGGACGAACGGGCCCTCGAGCCCGGGATCCGGGCGGTCCCGTGCCGTGACCAGGACCAGCTCGGTCACCGCCACCGTGCGCCCGACCAGCCCCTCCGGCAGCCGCGCCGGGATCCCCGCGACGGCCACGTCCACCTCGCCCTCGTCCAGCCGGGCCAGCGCGGCCGCCGCGTCCCCGGTGCGCAGGTCGAGGAGGACCTGGGGGTGGGCGGTGCGGAAGGGTGCCAACAGGTCGGGCAGCAGCGCCTGGCATGCGGTCACCGTGGCGAACAGTGCCAGACGGCCGGTGAGTCGGGCCGGATCGGGATGCTCCTCGCGGTAGGAGCGCCACAACTCCAGTGCCTGGACGGCGTATTCACGAAACCGGTGCCCCTCCGCCGTCAGCGACACCCCGCGCGGTCCGCGCTCGAACAGTCGGTGCCCGAGATCCGTCTCCAGCCGCTGCACCGTACGCGTGAGCGTCGCCGGGCTGACATGACAGTCCAGACTCGTCCGTCCAAAGTTCAGCGTCTGCGTCAGATGCAGAAAGAGCCGCAGCTCCCGATGGTCGTCGCGCACCAGCTCACCTGGCCCTTTCGCTTCCCGCAACACCCCGCTTCACATGTTGCGCTTGCTGCAATGCTCTGCCGGAGCCTACAACTCGACCATGACCTCGACCACGACCACGTCATACACCTCCCGCGTCTTCCCCCTCGAAACGATGGACGTGCCCGGCGGCACCGAGACCATCCTCCGCGGCGGCCGGCTCCTCTTCCCGCTGCTGCCGCAGGCCTTCGCCGGCGTGCGTCGCATCGGCGTGATCGGCTGGGGCCCGCAGGGCCGCGCCCAGGCCCAGAACCTGCGGGACTCGCTGGCCGGCACGGACATCCGGGTGAGCGTCGGACTGCGCCCGAACTCCGCCTCGGCCGCCGACGCCCGCGCCCACGGCTTCACGGAGGAGGACGGCACGCTCGGCGACTGGCTCGCCGTCACCGCCGACAGCGACCTCGTGATCCTCCTGATCGCGGACGCCGCACTCGCCGCCCACCACCAGGAGATCTTCGCCGCCCTCAAGCCGGGCGCGGTCATCGGCCTCTCGCACGGCTTCCTGCTCGGTCATCTCCGGGAAACGGGCGGGGAGTTCCCGTCCGGGCACGGGGTGATCGCCGTGTGCCCCAAGGGCATGGGCGACTCCGTGCGCCGCCTCTACCAGCAGGGCGAGGAGATCAACGGCGCCGGAATCAACAGCAGTTACGCCGTCCACGCCGACCCCGACGGCCGGGCCACCGACCTCGCGCTCGGCTGGTCGGTCGCGCTCGGCTCGCCGTACACCTTCCGCACCACGCTCGACAGCGAGTACCTCTCCGACATCGTGGGCGAACGCGCCATCCTGCTCGGCGCGGTCCACGGCATCGTCGAGAGCCTCCACACCCGTTTCCGCCTCGCCGGGGACGACGAGGTGACCGCCTATGAGCGGTCCTGCGAGAACATCACCGGCCCGATCGCCCGCACCGTCTCGCACACCGGGCTGCGCGCCGTGCGCGAGGGCCTCGACCCGGCCGGCCGGGAGGTCTTCGACCGCGCGTACACGGCCACGTACGGACCGGCCCGCGACCTCGTCGCCGAGATCTACGACGAGGTCGCCGACGGCACCGAACTGCGCAGCGTGATCCTCGCCGAACGCCGCCTGGGCAACCGCCCGATGAGCGGGATCGGCGGCTCCCCGATGTGGGCCGTCAGCAACGAGGTGCACGCCCGGCGCGGCGAACACCCCCTGCCCGTCGACCCGTTCACCGCCGGCGTGTTCGTCGCCACCATGACCGCCCAGATCGACGAGTTCACCGAGCGCGGCCACCCCTGGTCGGAGATCGTCAACGAGTCCGTGATCGAGGCGGTCGACTCCCTGCTGCCCTACATGCACGCCCGCAACGTGGCGTACATGGTCGACAACTGCTCCCGCACGGCCCGCCTCGGCGCCCGCCGCTGGGGCCCGCGCTTCCAGGCGGCGTACGAGCAGATCGCCTACCCGGCCGCCGAACACCCGGCGGACGAGGCCCTGTTGGCGGCCTTCGGCAGCCATCCGGTGCACGAGGCCCTGGCCGCGGCGGCGAAGCTGCGGCCGTCGGTGGACATCTCGGTGGCGTAGGGCCGTTGTCAGTGGCGGCGGATAGCCTGCGCGCGTGATCGAGACGAGACACGACGACCGCAGCTTTCCGACTGCCCTGGCTGAGGTGGCCCGGGTGGAGTTCGACTACGACGAGGGCGAGGGCGTCGACTTCGAGCCGTACGACGCCTTCGACTCCGCCGAGGAAACCACCGACTGGCTGCGCAACTGGACCGGCAACCACGAGCTCGTCGGCGACGCCTACCGGGTCTTCGGGCAGGACGGCACCGGCGGTCTGGCCGCCCTCTGGTGTGTGCGGCCGGGGCGGACTCTCGCCGAGCAGCCCGTGGTGTTCCTGGGTTCGGAGGGCGAGCGCGGGGTGGTGGCGGCGAACCTGTCCGACTTCCTGTGGGTGCTGGCCGACGGCCTGGGCCCGATGGAGATCGTGGAGTACGAGCAGTACGAGCCGCGTCCCAACACGGCACTGACCGAGCTCGCCGAGCGCCATGCGACCACCCCGCGCCGCACCACCCGGGAGATCGTCACCACCGCCCAGGCCGAGTTCCCGACCTTCTCCGACGACATCGACGAGCTGTGCCGATGAGCCTGGTCAGGCCTTCTGGTCCTCGACGTACTGCGCTGCACCGTGACCGAGCGACCAGTCGGCCGACCCGTTCTCGGTCACGGTGACGAACACGTTCCGCGGCTCCGTTCCCGCGTAGGCGTGGGCGAGTTCGGCGATTCGCCGGTACAGCGCCTGCTTCTGGCCGCGGGTGCGCCCGGACCGCATGGTGATGGCGACGAAGACGATGCCGTCGTCCCGGTGCACGCCCAGGTAATCGCCGTGGCGCAGGCGCTGTTGATGCCGTCGTGGCTCACCAGCACCTGGAAGTGGTCGTCGGCCGGGATGCCGATCGTCTCGACCAGGGCTTCGTGCACGGCACGTCCGAGTGCGTCGAGGCGCGCCGGGTCGGCCCGCAGTGCGTCGATGCGGACAAAGGGCATGACGGTGGTTCTCCGTTCCGCTCAGCGCCATTCCACGGCGAACACCCGGCCGGGGTTCTCCGTGAGGACCCGGTCCGTCAGTTCCGCACCCAGCTCTCGCGCCAGCCGCGGTCGCACCCTGCGCAGCAGATACGGCATTCCGGGCCCGCCGTCGACCGACCGCGCCCCGGCGACCACGGTGTCCCCGCCGAGCAGCAGCCGATGCCCGAAACCGGCCTCGGCCAGGGCCCGTACGGCGTCCGGCATCCGCCAGTCGGTCGCGTGATGGGTGCGTGACGGACCGTCAAAAGCCAGCCAGCAGCCCGACTCGGCCGCCTGCCGCTGGACCACGAAGTCGGGCGAACGGTTCAGATGACCGAGGATCACGCGGTGCGGCGGCACCCCCAACTCCCCGCACAGCAGGTCCAGTACGTCCAGCGCGCCCGTGCCCATCTCCAGGTGGACGGCGATCGGCGCGCCCGTCGCGTGATGGGCCTCGGCCGCCGCGGTCATCGTCCAGCGGGCGTGCGCGTCCAGGGCATGGAAGCCGCCCGCGACCTTGACGAGCCCGGCCCGGACGCCCGACGTGCCGATGCCCCCGGTCAGTTCGGAGACGAACACGTCGGCGAGCTTGCCGCGCAGCTCGTCCAGTAACTCCGGTGCGTAGTGCGCCGCTTGATGCAGTCCCGTCGCGCAGACCACGTGCACCCCGGCTGCCCGGGACAGCAGCGGCAGGTCGGCGGCGCGGCGCCCCATCCCGTACGGCGTCCACTGGACGACGCTCGCCCCGCCGGCCGCCCGGAACGCCTCCAGCTCGGCCCGCGCGGCGGTGGCGTCGTTGAGTTCCTGGCCGGGCAGTTGCGGGCTGCGGATGAAGAGGTGGTCGTGCGCGTCGCACACGCCCAGGTCCCCGGGCCGTACGTCGCCCAGCACCGTACGAACGCTGCTCACCACTGCCGCCCCCGCGGCAACCGCCCCCGCCCCGGCGACAGATGCAGCACCGGGAACAGGTCGCCGTCGGCCTTCGGCGCGTCGTGCTCCCAGAGCGAGAAGTGGACCAGCTCCCAGCGGCTCGTATCCACGGCGGCCGCGGCCAGCACCGCCCCGTCCGTACCGGCCAGCCGCTCCGTCTCGCCCACCGCGTCCGCCATCACCTCCGCCAACTCGACGCCTTCCGCTACGAGTTGACGCCTCCGCACCGCGAACCGCGCCACAGAGCCGACGCCGCCGCCGTCCTCGTACGCCACCCCCGACCACTGACGGACCGACGGCCGCCCGAAGTCATTGCTGAGCCCCTGAAAAGCTCCGCCCCACAGGAACGCGTTCATGCCCTCCACGGTGTTCCACAGGTAGAACGGCGCGTACTGGTTGACCGGCGATCCGTACTGCCCGCGCTCGCGCAGCAGATACGCCTTTAAGCCGAGGCCCTCCCAGTCGTCCAGCAGATGCCCGATGCGGGCGACGCGGGCGCGGATGATGGCGGTGTCGTAGTCGGCGGGCAGGGTCAGCTCGTACTGCATGGCGTGCATCGGATGCCTCCTCAGGCCGAGTTGTGCCGGGAATCGCCAACCGGGTAGTCCTCCGGACCGACGTGGGTGTCCCACTCCGTGGTCGTGCCGTCCGCCGCGGCCTCGACGACGGCGAGATGGGTCATGAAGGTGCGCGGTCCGGCGCCGTGCCAGTGCCACTCGCCCGGCTCGATCCACACCGTGTCGCCCGCACGGATTGCTTCCACGTCACCGCCCTTGCGCTGCACCAGCCCCTCGCCTTCCAGGACGTGCAGGACCTGACCGTGCGGATGGCGGTGCCAGGCGGTGTGCGCGCCGGGCGCGAAGTGGACGCTGAACATGCGCAGTCGGGACGGCGCCGCGGGCGTGGCTATCTCGTCGAGCCACACCGAGCCGGTGAAGTTCTCCGCCGGGCCCTGCTGCGTCTCGGGGCGCTTCCTGGTGATGTGCACGTACGGGTACTCCTATCGCGTGGCGAGCAGGGAAAGCAGACCTCGGACACCGGCGTCGAAGGCGGCGGGGGAGCCGGAGGCACGCGCGAGGACGTACCCGCCCTGCACCGTCGCCAGGACGGTCGCGGCGATCTCCTCGCCGTCCAGCGAGGGCGCGAACTGCCCCTGTTCCTTGCCCTCTTCGACGATCCCGGCGATCAACTCGCGAATCGCGTCGAGGGTTTCGTCGACCGGCGCACGCAACGCGTCCCTGGCAATGATGTCCGGGTCCATGGTCAGCCGCCCTACGGGACAGCCGCGCAACACGTCACGCTCGCGCAGCAGATACGCCTCGATGCGCTCGTACGGCGTCCCCGGCCCGCCGAGTACCCCCTCGGCGGTAGCCCGCAACTCCTCGGCGGTGCGCCGGATCGCCGCCAGCGCGAGATCCGGCTTCCCCTTGAAGTGGTGGTACATGCTGCCCTGTCCGGCGCCCGCGCGCTCCAGGATCGCCTTGGGGCTGGTGCCCACGTAACCGCGCTCCCACAGCAGCTCGCGGGTGGACTCGATCAGTCGGTCCGAGGTGCTCATGCCCTCACTGTACATACTAGTAGTTACAGAAGTCGAGATCTTTTCGCCCGGCACCGGGCCCCGTGCGGAGCAGCGGGAACAAGCCGGCGTACTCCCCGGGAGGTACACGCACTGCCGCTGGCCGTACGACGACCCGGACCCCTCACCGGCGCGAGTCTCGAGGCATCAACCACAACACCACCCGGGAGATGACTCGAGATGCAGACCCTTGCGAACTGGGACGGCGGCCCCGGCCCGTGGATCCTCTTCTTCCCGCTGATCTGGGCGGCCGTCGTGATCGGCGTCGTCACCATGCTGCGCCGCACCGTCTGGCGCGGCCGGCGCGGACCCTGGCGCGCGATGGACGACCCCCGCCCGTCCGGCGACTCGCCGCTCGCGGTGCTCGGCCGCCGCTTCGCCGCCGGCGAGATCGACGAGGACGAGTACTGGCGCCGGCTGTCCGTCCTGGACGAGCAGTTCGGCCGCACGAAGGGTGGTGCGGCGTGACCACCACGACCGCCAGGCGCACGGCCGCCCGGGTCGTCGACGCCGTGAAGGTGTACGGCCGCGGCGACACCGAGGTGAGGGCCCTGGACGGGGTGAGCGTCGACTTCCCGGTCGGCCGCTTCACCGCGATCATGGGGCCCTCGGGCTCCGGCAAGTCCACCCTGATGCACTGCGCGGCCGGCCTCGACACACTCAGCTCAGGCACCGCCTACATCGGCGACACCGACCTGAGCGGCCTCGACGACCGCCGCCTGACCCTGCTGCGCCGCGACCGCGTCGGCTTCGTCTTCCAGGCGTTCAACCTGGTCCCGACGCTGACCGTCGCCGAGAACATCACGCTGCCGCTGGACCTCGCGGGCGGCAAGGGCGACCCGGAGTGGACCGACGCCCTGATCGATGTCGTGGGCCTGCGCGACCGCCTCCACCACCGGCCCTCCGAACTCTCCGGCGGCCAGCAGCAACGTGTCGCCGTGGCAAGGGCGTTCGCCGGACAGCCGGACGTGGTCTTCGCCGACGAGCCCACCGGCAACCTCGACTCCCGCTCCGGCGAGGAGGTCCTCGGCCTGCTCGGCCGCGCCGCGCGCCAGACCTCCCGCACCGTCGTCATGGTCACCCACGACCCGGTGGCCGCCGCCCACGCCGACGAGGTCGTCTTCCTCGCCGACGGCCGCCTGGTCGACCGGATGGAATCCCCGACCCCCGAGAAGGTCCTGGATCGCATGAAGGCCTTCGAGGTGTCGTCATGAGCGCCGCCGTACGCCTGAGCGTGTCCTCCCTGCGCGCCCACAAGCGGCGCTTCGCCGGTACCTTTCTCGCCGTGTTCCTCGGCGTCGCCTTCCTCGCCGGCACCCTCGTCATGGGCGACACGCTGCGCGCCAGCTTCGACACCATGTTCGGCAACGCGACCAGCGGCACGGACGCCGTCGTCCGCAGCGCCGACGCCATCACCACGCCCGGCGAGAGCCAGGGCGTCCGCCAGCCCGTCGACACGGCCCTGGTCCGCACCCTCGAGAAGGTGCCGGGCGTCGCGGCCGCCGCCCCCGACATCGAGGGCGCCGGCCAACTGGTCGGCAAGAACGGCAAGCCCATCGACGGCCAGGGCCCGCCCACCCTCGCCGGCAACTGGATCACCGACACCGAGCTCAACCCGTACCAACTCGCCGAAGGCCGCGCCCCGCAGAGGCCCGGCGAGGTCGTCGTCAACCGCGGCGCCGCCGAGAAGGGCGACCTCAAGATCGGCGACACCACCACCCTGCGCACCCCGGACCCGGTCGAGGTGACGATCGTCGGCCTGGCGACCTTCGGCGGCGAGGACGGCATGGCGCAGGTGACCTTCACCGGCATGACCCGCGCCGACGCCGAGAAGTACCTCACCGCCCGCCCCGGCGAGGCGGCGAGCATCAAGGTACGAGCAGGCCCCGGCGTCAGCGAGAAGGAACTCGTGGACCGGCTGACTCCCGCCCTCCCCAAGGGGGTCGAGGCCATCACGGGTCAGGAGTCGGCCCAGGAGAACACGGACATGATCTCCAGCCAGTTCCTGACCATCTTCACCACCTTCCTCCTCGTCTTCTCCGGCATCGCCCTGCTCGTCGCCACCTTCTCCATCCACAACACCTTCGCGATCGTCGTGGCCCAACGCACCCGCGAGAACGCCCTGTTGCGTGCCCTCGGTGCCTCCCGCCGCCAGGTCACCGCGACCACTCTCGTCGAGGCCACCGTCGTCGCCGTCACCGCCTCGGTCGCCGGCCTCGCAGGCGGCATCGGCATCGCAGCCGGCCTCCAGGCACTCTTCCCGGCGATCGGATTCCCCTTCCCCGACGGCAACTTGGTCATCAGCGCCCTGTCCATGACCCTCCCGCTGGCGGTCGGCATCGTGGTCTGCCTGGGCTCCGCCCTTGTGCCTGCCGCCCGCGCCGGCCGCACGGCCCCGCTGGCGGCCCTGCGCGAGACCGCCGTCGACACCTCCGGCGCCTCCCGCACCCGCGCCGTCACCGGCATGGGTCTGGCCGCCCTCGCCGCGGCCGCGACGCTCAGCGGCGTCCTGGTTTCACCGTCCCTGTGGATGGCGGGACTTGGCGCCGTGCTCGCCCTGGCCGCATTCGTCGTCCTCGGCCCGGTCGCCTCGACGACGGCGGTACGAATCCTCGGCGGCCCCCTCGACAGGCTCCGCGGCGTCACCGGCGGCCTCGCCCGCCGCAACGCCCTGCGCAGCCCCAAACGCACGGCCGCCACCGCCAGCGCCCTGATGATCGGCGTCGCCGTGGTCTCCCTCTTCACCGTCTTCGGTGCCTCGCTCAAGGCGACCATGGACCAGACCGTCTCCCGCTCCTTCGCGGGCGACGTCGCCGTGAGCACCCCGTCCTTCGGCGCGGGCGGCAGCGGCCTGAGCCCCCGCCTCGCGGGCGCGATCCAGCAGCTGCCCGAGGTCGACACGGCCGTGGGACTGGGCCGTGGAGTCGCCCAAGTCGATGGGAAGGGACGGGCATTGACCGTCACCGATCCTCTCGCCCTGGAGCGCACCTTCGACCTCGGCAAGGTCGACGGCTCCCTGCGCGCCCTAGGCACCGACGGCATCGCCATCACCCGCACCGAGGCCGACAAACAACACCTGACCACCGGCGACAAGGCTCAACTCACCTTCACCGACGGCAAGAGGCAGACCTTCACGGTCCGCGCGGTCTACGGCCGGTCCGAACTCGCCGGCGACTACGTCATCACCCGCGCTGCCTGGGCCCCGCACCGCACCCAGGACTCCGACACCCTCGTCGCCGTCTCCTTCAAGGACGGCGTGAGCACGGCCGCAGGCAGGACAGCAGTCGAGAAGGCCGCCGCCCGGTACGGCAACCCCGAAGTGCAGACCCGCGACGAGTACGCACAGTCCTCGGCGGGCGGCATCGACATGATGCTCACGCTCGTGTACGCGCTGCTGGCCCTCGCGGTCCTGATCGCACTCCTCGGCATCGCCAACACCCTCACCCTGGCCATCCACGAACGCACCCGCGAACTGGGCCTGCTGAGGGCCGTCGGCCAGACCCGCCCCCAGCTGCGCGCCATGGTCCGCTGGGAGTCGATCCTGGTAGCAGCCTTCGGCACGGTCGGCGGCCTCGGCCTCGGCGCCTTCCTCGGCTGGGTGCTGGTGAAGGCCTCGGACGGCGCGAGCGACAGCGCCTTCGCCTTCGCGATCCCACCCATACAACTGCTCATCGTGGCCCTGGTCGGCGTGACCGCCGGAGCCCTGGCGGGTCTGCGCCCGGCCCGACGCGCGGCGCGCCTGGACGTACTGCGCGCCATCGCCACCGAGTGATCTCCGGCCGACCAACACGGCTACAGCAGATCACCGCCCGGTCAACCGGCAACGGTCGACCGGGCGGGAGCATGTCCGGCCCTGTGGCCGTCGACCTCGACCTCCACGAACCGATGGGCAGGCTTCTCCGCCGTGCGCCTCGGCAGCCGGGCCGGCGCCGCGACCGGGGCGGGCGCGGTGGGCAGCGTGAACCACACGACCTTGCCCGACTCGCCGTCGGGTCGCACGCCCCAGCTCTCGCTGACGGCGGCCACCATGGCGAGCCCGCGCCCGCTGGTGGCGGACGGTTCCACGTCCCGCACCTCGGGCAGGCGGGGGTCGTGGTCGTGCACGGAGACCGTGAGCCGGTCCAGCAGCAGCTCTATCTCCACGGTGCACACCTTGTCGGGCTGGGCGTGGCGGTGGACGTTGGTCAACAGCTCCGTCACACCGAGCGCGGCCCGGTCGATGAGAGGGTCCAGATGCCAGTAGCGCAATTGCGCAGAGACGATTCTGCGGACCTGGCCGATCCGCGACGGCAGGGCTTGGAGCTCCACCGTGCAGTGCCTGCTTGGGTGACTGATCACGGCTGCGACTCCCCGACTGAGAGGTCCGGAAGAACACGGAAGACGGATCCAGCAGAGTGCCTGAGGGAGCGGCCACCTGCTGTCGTGCCCGGCGGGCTGGTTCGCAGCGTTATCGCCGGTAAACCCAGAGTGACGTGAGACCAGCGTGACCCAGGGTGCGCGGGACCGCAACTCGCGGCCCGCCGCCGCCCTGTGGTTGCTGCCTGTCAGCCGCCGCGCCCCGCGGCCTTCCGTACGGCCTCGATGAACCGGCGGGCCGCGGGCGGCCCGGGCTCGCCCGGTGCGGGATCGTGATCGCCCAGGGTCAGCAGGTACCGCTTGCCGTTGAGGTCCGCCAGCGCCCGGTCCTCCGCGGCGAACCAGGGCTTGGACGCGCGCACCGCCTGCACCGGCGCACTGTCGATCTCGGTGCCGTAACTGGTGAGCAACGCAAGCCTGCCGTCGCTGATCCGGACCTGCCCGGCCCGGGTGAGCGAACGCAGCCGTTTTCCGATCCGCACGCCCGTCGCCGTGAACTCCGGCTCCGCCATGCCGCCCGCCCCCTCGTACGCGTCCGGTGCGCCGGCCCGTACTCCTGCGTGGGTCCTGGTCCGGCGCGTGTCGTGATCCAGTGTGCGTCCCCGTTCGGTGCAGTCTGCCCGCACCCGGCGTCGAGCACCAGTACGCACGGGTCCCGCGCACCGAGCGCCCGGAGCACTCGCCGAATGCGCCCCCACACCCCGGCGCACCCCTGCCCCAGGCTGTTCTTTGGGCTGCTCAAAGTGGTGTTTATGCAGGTGAGAAGCGTGCGGAAGGTGTTTATGATCGGTGCGTCGGCAGCACGACACGCCGTCGGCGAAAAGCCCTAAGGAGCACCGCCGTGAGCACCACCCAGCCCGCCCGGACCGGCGAAACCCTCGACGTCGACCACAGCGACGCCGCCTACCGTGCCTGGCTGAAAGAGGCCGTCCGCAAGGTCCAGGCCGACGCCAACCGCTCGGCCGACACGCATCTGCTGCGCTTCCCGCTGCCCGAGAAGTGGGGCATCGACCTGTACCTGAAGGACGAGTCGACCCACCCGACCGGCAGCCTCAAGCACCGGCTCGCCCGCTCCCTCTTCCTCTACGGCCTGTGCAACGGCTGGATCCGGCCGGGCCGCCCGGTGATCGAGGCCTCCAGTGGCTCGACGGCCGTCTCCGAGGCGTACTTCGCGAAGCTGATCGGCGTGCCCTTCATCGCCGTCATGCCACGCACGACGAGCGCCGAGAAGGTCCGCCTGATCGAGTTCCACGGCGCGCAGTGCCACTTCGTGGACGACTCCCGCAAGATGTACGAGGAGTCGGCCCGCCTCGCGGTGGAGACCGGCGGCCACTACATGGACCAGTTCACCTACGCGGAACGGGCCACGGACTGGCGCGGCAACAACAACATCGCCGAATCCATCTTCCGCCAGCTGGAGTTGGAGCGGTTCCCGGAGCCCGCCTGGATCGTGGCCACGGCCGGCACCGGCGGCACCTCCGCGACCCTCGCGCGCTACGTCCACTACACCCAGCGCGACACCCGCATCTGCGTCGCCGACCCGGACAACTCCTGTTTCTTCGAGGGCTGGACCACCGGCGATCCGGACGTCGCCTGCGACCGAGGCTCCCGTATCGAGGGGATCGGCCGCCCCCGGATGGAGCCGAGCTTCGTGCCCGGGGCGATCGACCGGATGATGAAGGTGCCCGACGCGGCCAGCGTCGCCGCCGTACGGGCCCTGGAGCAGGCCATCGGCCGCAAGGCGGGCGGCTCGACCGGCACCGGCCTGTGGAGCGCGCTGAAGATCGTCGCCGAGATGGTGGCCGAGGGACGGCAGGGGAGCGTGGTGACGCTGCTGTGCGATCCGGGCGACCGCTACCTCGACAAGTACTACTCGGACACGTGGCTGGCCGAGCAGGGCCTGGACATCGAGCCCTACGCGGCGGCGATCGACACTTTGCTGGAGACGGGCATCTGGCCCTGCTGAGCCCTAGCCCTGGCGCGCGAGCCGCCGGTCCAGCGAGACCACCGCGTCCCGGAAGGCCCGCCCGAGGCCCGCCCGCGCCGCCTTCACCACCAGCCGGAACGGTGCCGTCCCGTCCGCGGCGAAGGTCCACTGCACGCGCGTGCCGGTCCCGGCCGGAATGAGCCGCCACTCCTCGGCGAGGGCGCGGGCGCCCGGCGCGTTGGTGGCGTCGACCCGGTAGGCGTACACCTCGGCCTCCTTCGCCGCGATGACCGTCTCCCGGAAGCGCCCGCCGCCCTTCAGCCGGATGTCACGCCCCGCACCGTCGTCGGTCGACCGCGCATGTGTCACGGCCGCGAACCACTCCGCCCATCCCGGCACGTCGTCGTTGAGGGCGTGAAAGACCGCCTCGGGCGTCGCGTCGATCTCCTGGGCGAAGACCAGACGTACCGGGGCGGTCTCGATGAACTCGAGCCCGACGGGGCGCAGACGGTGGGCCATGGACGCGAACCTCCTTGGCGGAGAAGGTTGGTTGACCGGGGCGACGTCACGATAGCTGGCGGCCCGTCAGATGTCAGCACCGCCTCCTGCAGAGGGTCAGGCCTCCGGCCCGCCCGCCACCATCAGCTGCCGCAGGTGCTCGGAGATCTCCTCGCGCGCCTCGCCCGGCAGCCCGGCGTCCGTCACCAGCGTGTCCACCTGCTCCAGCGCCGCGAACGAACTCAGCCCCACCACGCCCCACTTGGTGTGGTCGGCGACCACCACGACGCGCCGCGCCGACTGCACCAGGCGCCGGTTGGTCTCGGCCTCCGCGAGGTTCGGCGTCGACAGGCCCGCCTCGACCGATATGCCGTGCACTCCGAGGAACAGCATGTCGAAGTGGAGCGCCGCGATCGCCTGGTCGGCCACCGGCCCCACCAGCGAGTCGGACGGGGTGCGCACCCCGCCGGTCAGCACCACGGTGGCCGCGCCCTGCCGGGGGCCCGTGGTGCGCTGCGCCGCGTGGAAGACATCGGCCACCCGCACCGAGTTCGTCACGACCGTCAGATCGGCCACGTCGATCAGTTGGTGGGCCAGCGCGTACGTCGTCGTACCACCCGAGAGCGCGATCGCGGTGCCCGGCGCGACCAGCTGGGCCGCCGAACGCGCGATGTCCTCCTTGGCCGTCAGCTCCAGGCCCGACTTGGCCTCGAAGCCCGGCTCGTGCGTGCTCGCCTCGACCACCGGCACCGCACCGCCGTGCACCTTCTCCAGCACGCCCTGCCGGGCCAGCGCGTCCAGGTCGCGGCGCACGGTCATGTCCGACACGCCGAGCTTGCGCGTCAGCTCATTGACACGCACCCCGCCCCGGCGCCGCACCTCGTCCAGGATCAGGGCGCGCCGCTGCTCCGCGAGGAGGTTCTGATTCTCACTCACGTACGCTCCGGTCCTTTCGCCTACAGCCGTCCGACACGCCCTGCACACCTGCTCCGACAAGGACATTTTCCCCGACCCGGTGCGCGGACCTCCCATACTCTACGGGTCGGCGTCCGCGGCGCCAGCGACCACCCGACGCGCACATGTCACCAACGCCTCATCTTTTCCCCCCATGTCACCCGGATCGGGGAGATTCCGTGGCTTGAGGTGTGCGCCCCCGGCCCAGCGGAGATCCTGGTGCCCGCACGGACACAAGCCGACGGCGCGTCACGGGGGAAGGGCGAACAGTGGAGCGTGCGCAGGAACGGGCCTCGGCCGACGGCCCCGCCCAGGGGCCCGAGGAATCAGCGACCGCCCTGGAACTCCTGGTCCACGGGGTGGGCGGCACCACACCGCAGGAGATGCTCGACGATCCGCGCACGGTGCGGATCACCGGCGACGGCACCGCGGCCGTCTTCAGGCGCGCCGAGGACGTCGACGCCGAGAGCAGACCCGGGGACTACCGCGACAGACCGGTCCCGGAGGCCTACGTCTGGTGCAACCTCACCTCGGGCAACAGCGCCCGCGCCCTGTGGCTCCTGCTGCTGCCGTTCATGGTCGTCAACCTCGCCCACTGGATGCGCCCCACCGCCCGCGGTCGCAGCCGGACGGTCCGCTTCTACGGGCTGTTGGTGCGGCTGGCGGGCCTGACCCTGACGGTGCTGCTGGTCGCGGCCGCCTGCGAGGTCGCCCTGGACCTGGCGGCCTGGCAGTGCGCGGGCACACGTGCGTGCGCGGAGCGTCACTCCTGGCTGGGCTTCCTGTCACCGGACGTGTCGCAGGACGGCTGGTGGAGCAGGCCCGGACGGCGCCTGGCCGTCGCCGCCCTGGTGCCCGCCGCGCTCACCGGTCTGCTCTGGTACCTGTCCCACCGCACCTGGAGCGCGTACGAGTCCCAGCAGCCGATCTCCCGCAGCCCCGAACCCGACGAGGTCACCAGCCGCACCGCCCTGGGCCGCCCCGGCTTCTGGTACGGCCGCCGCCTGGTCGCCCGGCTGCGCGCCGCGCACACCGCGGCGGGTCTGCTGACCGTCGCCACCGCGCTGGCCTCTGCCGCGGCCCGCTTCGACCGCGAGCCCGGCGGCCCGGCCCTGCTCGCCACCGCGGGCCTGCTGCTCAATGCGGCGCTCGTGATCACCGCAGCCGTCGTGGTCTGGGTGGTCTGCCGCCGCGGACGCAGCGAGAACCGCCTCGACCAGGAGCTCGACGAGCATCTGGTACGTCGTCTGCCGCTGGCCGCCCTGGCCCTGCTGCTGTGCGCCACGGTGTATGCCGGATGGGAGCGCCCCGGCTGGCACTCCACCGGCCGCCTGCTCGGCGGTGGCACCACCTTCGGCGGCCTCGCCCTGGCCCAGGGCGCCCTCGTGATCGCCCTCGCCGTCGTCGCCCACCTGCTCCACCGCACCCATCCCGACCCGCGCGCCGCGATGCACGGCCTGGCCGGACCCGCGGTCGCGATGCTGGCCTGCGCCCTGGGCGGGGTGATGTCCGGCGGCGTCTCCCAGCGGGTGTCGGACTGGCTGGACGGCACCGGCACCTCCATCGACGGCCCGCCGGTCCTGCTGACCTGGCAGGCGTCCGTGATCCCCGTACTGCTCCTGGTGCTGCTCGTGCTCTGCGGCTGGCTCGGCCGGCGCGCCTGGCAGCTGCGCCGCGCCGAACTGGGCGAGGTGGAGCTCGACTACCCCGGCGAACCCAAGGACACCGCGCGCACCCGCCGCGTCGCCACCACGCGTGCCCTGGCCGCGCTCACCGACCGCGGCCCGCTCATCGTCGCCGTCACCTCCACCACGACCCTGATCCTCGGCGCCGGAGCCCTGCTCGGCGCGTGGGCCACCGACAAGGCGCCCGGCCAGGCCGCACAGCACGCCTACGCCGTTGTGCAGGGCGCCGCGGAGACCGCCCAGGCCCTGGGCTCCTGGCTGATCGGATTCGGCTTCATACTCTTCGTCACCTGGGGACGGCGGGCCTACAAGGACGCCTCCGCCCGGCGCACCATCGGCATCCTGTGGGACGTCGGCACCTTCTGGCCGCGCGCCGCCCACCCCTTCGCCCCGCCCTGCTACGCCGAGCGCGCGGTGCCGGACCTGACCTGGCGGATGGCGACCTGGACCCGCGCCACGGGCGGCCGACTGGTGCTCTCCGGACACTCCCAGGGCAGCGTGCTCGCCGCGGCGGCGGCCTGGCAGCTCAAGCCCGCCGTCCGCAAGCGAGTCGCCCTGCTGACCTATGGCTCCCCGCTCGAGCGCCTCTACGGCCGCTGGTTCCCGGCCCACTTCGGACCGGCCGCGCTGACCTCGCTGCACCACGACGTCGACTGCTGGCGCAACCTCTACCGCCGCACCGACCCCATCGGCGGCCCGGTCCGGCTGCCCGGCGACTGCGGCCCCGAGGTGGACCGGGCCCCGCTGAAGGACCCGCTCGCCTACGGCCGCACCGCACAACACCCGCTGCCCGCACCGATCCTGGGCCACGGCGACTACCAGGCGGACCCGGCCTTCGCACGGGAGCGCAGACGGCTGCTGGCCCGGCTCAAGCCGGACCTGCCGGGACCGCGCCCTCAGGCGGAGTCGGGCAGGTCCTCGGCGTAGAGCAGGGTCAGGTCGTCCGTGCTCGGCTCCGGGAGCTGGGCGACCCGGCCGGCGTGCCGCTCCACCATCGCCTCGAAGGTCTGGCGGGCGGTGCGGCCGTTGCCGAACGCCGGGCCCTTCGGGATCGCCGTGAAGTACTTCAGCAGCGCCTCAGCGGTGCCCTCCGCCAGCCGGTACTCGTGCTCTTCGGCCTGTTGCTCGACGATCCGCAGGAGTTCGTCGGGGTTGTAGTCGCTGAAGGTGATGGTGCGTGAGAAACGGGACGCCACACCGGGGTTGATGGAAAGGAAGCGTTCCATCTCGGCCGTGTACCCGGCGACGATCACCACCACCGCGTCCCGGTGGTCCTCCATCAGCTTCACCAGCGTGTCGATGGCCTCCTTGCCGAAGTCGCGGCCCGAGTCCTCCGGCGACAGCGCGTACGCCTCGTCGATGAACAGCACACCCCCGCGCGCCCGGTCGAAGGCCTCCTGGGTGCGGATCGCCGTCGAGCCGATGTGCTCGCCGACCAGGTCCACCCGGGACACCTCCACCAGATGGCCCTTCTCCAGCACGCCGAGGGAGGCGAGGATCTCGCCGTACAGGCGCGCGACCGTCGTCTTGCCGGTGCCGGGGGAGCCGGTGAAGACCAGATGCCGCTTGACGGAGGCGGCCTTCAGGCCCGCCTGCTGCCGGCGCCGGCCCACCTCGATCATGTCGGTCAGCGCCCGCACCTCGCGCTTGACGCTCTCCAGGCCCACCAGCGCGTCGAGTTCACCCAGCATGGCCTTCGACGTCCGCGTCGGGTGCTGCGGCTGCGTCGCGGCGACCAGTGGCTCCTGCTCGGTGCTGCGCTGGCCGGGGATGGCGCCCAGCAGGCCGGGGGAATGGCCCGCCGTCTGCACGGCGGTCTCCCGGGCCGTCGGCGGCTTGAGGCCGGCGCTCTCGTCGCTGGTGCAGTCCTCGACGACGGGGCCGGTGCCGGAGGCCGCGTCGGCTCCGCCCTCGGCGAACTCGTACCCACCGCGCGCGCACCGCGCCGTACGGCACTTCGTCAGCGTCGTACGGCAGCCGTCGATCACATGGAAGCCGTAGCCGCCGCTGCCCGTCACCCGGCAGTTGAGGAAGCTGCCGCGGCCGCCCGCCGAGACGTAGAAGCCGGCCTCCGCGGGGGAGTCGACGGTGCAGCGCTCGATCGTGGGATCGGCGCCCTTGGTGACGATCACGCCGGTCTGGGTGGCGTCGATGGTGCAGTTGTTGAGGGTGCCGCCGCTGCCGTGATCGCGGAACCAGGCGCCCGTCGCGGCGTCCCGGATACGGCAGTCGTCGAGCTGCGCGGTGGCGCCGTCGCTCACGGACACGGCCGTGTTGCGCACCTGCGAGAGGTCACTGTCGACGACGTCCGCGCGCGAGCCGCGGTCGAGCACGAACAGGGCGTCCGGCACATCGTGCACCCGGCACGAGTCGAGCACCGCGGTGGCGCCGTCGCTGACCCACACGGCCGGGTAGTCGCCCGTGCTGTCGAAGATCTCGCACTGGTTGGCGTCCACGCGCGTGCCCGGATCCCACACCGACAGGCCGTTGCGCCCGAACTGACGCACCGTCGTCCGTGTCAGCGTGAGCACCGAGCGCGAACGCAGGTCGACCGCGTTCTCCGGGATGTCGTGGATACGGCAGTCGGCCAGGGTGAGCACCGCGTCGGTGTCGAGCGTGACACCGTCCGCCGTGGTGCGGTGCACATCGCAGTCGGTGAGGTGGGCGGTGGCCCGGGCGGTGACCTGGACGCCGCTGCCGCGGACCTCGTAGACCTCGCAACCCACCGCCTCCAGCGCGGAGTTCTCCCCGGTCGCCGTCAGACCGGAGCCCGAGGCGTGATGGATGCGGCAGCGCTCCAGCCGCGGGTGTGCCCCGCCGCGCACCGAGACCCCGGACTGGCCGGCGGCCACCACCTCGCACTCCTCGAACACCCCGCCCGCGCCGTCGACCACGGCCAGACCGATGCCGGCCGGATTGTCGACGGTGCACCGCCGCACGGTCGGACGCGCACCGCCGCGCACCTCGATGCCGGCCGCCGACCGCGTGACGATCCTCAGGTCCAGCAGCTCCGGCGTGCCCTCCTCGACGAGCAGCGCGGGCGCCGCCGCGTCCTGGCCCTCCACATGCAGGTCCTGCACCACCGCCGAGGCACGCACGGTCAGCGGCACCCCGTCCGCGGGCGCGATCCGCACCGAACCGGGCGAACCCTCCGGGCCACGCAGCGTCACCGACCGCTGGACGACGAGGTTTTCCCGGTAGGTGCCGGGCGCGACGGTGAGGACGTCCCCGTCCGCGGCGGCCTCCAGGGCGGCGGCGAGCGATGCGTACTCACCCGTGCGGCGCCGCCACCTCGATGTACCGGTGTGCGTCACCTGGACCGTGCCCTGTGCCATGGCGTTGCTGTGCCCCCACCTCGTAGTACGCGGGTTTGTGCTGCCGAAGAACCTCGGCCGGTCCACCGTAGCGTGCGCGCGGGTGGTGGGTTGACCAGAGCCGGAAGGCCGTCAGCTGCCGGTACCGGTCCTGCCCCAGTCCGGGCCCGCTCGGTCCCAGGCCTGGTCCCAACGGGCGTACCGGCGACGGACCATGCGCCAAAGGATCAGCCGCCGCCCGCCCTCGACGGCGCCCGCGGTGAGCATGGCCGCACCGAACCCGGCGAGCACCGCGTGCGTCGTCGCCGTCGCGGGGTCCAGCGGCTGGGCCACGATGTCGCCGTGCGCGTCCGTCCATATCTTGAAGTGGTCCCCGTGGTGGGGGGACTTGAGGCCGGCCAGCGCCGTGCCGTGGTGGCCGGTGCCGTCCGGTGCGGTCCAGTCGGCGACGACCCGGCTGCGCAGGTCCCGCGACGAGGACGTCTCGGGATCCGTGTCCAGCGGGGAGCGGTCCAGCTTGCGCACCACGGTGGCGGTCACCAGATGCCGGGTGGCGTGCTGGTCGCGGACCGACTGCTGCAGGGCGTCCTGCGCGAGGCCGCCGACGAGGGAGCCGATCACGGGCGCGACGACCAGGATCAGCAGCAGCGCCACCAGGGCCACCCAGGCCTCGACCAGATCGCTCGTGCGCCGCAGCGGGTTGTGCCGCCAGCGCCAGAGCCCTCCGATTGCTCGCAACGTCCCTCACCCCCTTCCCGCTCCGTGATAACCCCTGGCGGAGCCGTCCACCCGCGGGTCCGGTCGAAGAGAGAGCGAAATCACCTGCGACCGGGGCCTCTCATGAACTTCTCACGAACACTCAACGCCCCGGCCCCCGGCCGGGGTTCCCGTCCGGCGGATCTTGTCCGGATCTTTCTCCGAAGACCTGGGTGGAGGCCTATTCGAGGACCGTCACCGCGTCACCGACCCGGATCGTGCCGGGGGACAGGGGCACCAGGTTCTGGCCGAAGGCCAGCTTGCCGTCGAGGCGGCGGTGGCGCCCCAGCGTGTGCAGAGGCTCCTTGCCCCGCACGGCGGTGCCCTGGTCGGTGGTGGTCACGACACAGCGCCCGCACACCTTCGCGACGCGGAAGGTGACCTCGCCGATGCTCACGACGGACCAGTCGTCCTCGGCCCAGGCGGCGGTGCCGGACACGACCACGTTCGGCCGGAAGCGGTTCATCGGCAGTGGTCCCTCGGCCCCGTGGTTGCCCTGCGCGATCAGGGAGTTGAGGGCGTCGAGGGAGGCCGTCGTGGTGAGCAGCAGCGGATAGCCGTCGGCGAAGGACACCGTCTCGCCCGGCCGCGCGTACTCCGGATCGACGGGCCGGCGCGTGGCCGGATCGTCCATGTGCACCAGGCGCACCTCGGCCCCGAGATAGTCGCTGCACCAGGCGTGCGCAGCCTGGTCCTCGGCGAGGACCCCCTCGACCTTGTCGCGGAAGATCTCCACCGGGACTGTGTCCACCGGCCGTGGCACCGGCACGGTCAGCGGGGCCATGCCGGGTGCCGACAGACGCACACCGCCGCCGGGCAGGAGCTCGGCGGCGGCCAGCGCGAGGCGCGGCTGCTGACGTTGTGTGACGACCTTTCCCCCGTCGTCGATCAGCACCCAGCGCCGGTCTCCGGCCAGCCCCCAGGGCTCCACGTCGGCCTCCCGGGGCGCGAGGCCCCGGAACGCCTTGACCGGATGGACGTGAATCGAGTGCAGCAGAGCGTTCCCCATGCAGCCATCGTGCCAGGTGGCACCGACAGCCGGGGACGGAGGCTCAGTAGCCGCGGTACTGCTGCTGGTTGTTGTACGGATCCTGGTAGGGGGCCGCCGGGGCGGGCCGGGGAGCCGCGGGGCGCATCGCCTCGTAGCCCGTGCCGGACGCCATCGGCCGCTGCGGCTGCTGTTGCGGACCGGGATACCCGCGCGGCGCGGTGGCCTGCTGCGGGATGTACGCCGCGGGCGCCTGTTGCAGCGGAGCCGGCTGCTGCGCCTGCGGGTAGCCGTAGGAGGGCTGGGACGGACCCGCCGGAAGGGCGGGCAGGGCCGACGGGAGCGCCGGCAGGTAGCTGCCCGGCGCGTCGTACGCGGCGGGGACCCGGATCGGAGCGATCTGCGGGGTGCCCCGCTCGGCGACGAGCTTGTCGTAGATCGGGGTGTCCGGGAAGGCGGAGTAGTAGCCGCCGCCGAAGGTGGAGCGGGGGGAGGTCATGGCACATAAGTTAAGCCCACGATGTGCTGGTTGGGGAGACCGATAAGAGGGTTGTTTTCTGCGTCGGCAGTGACGCGGGATCCCCAATGCGAGCGAACTTGCCAAAATAGGGCGGAGATCAGGGGCCGGATCCTGTAAAGGCCGAGTTCCGGGCGGGTTACCGGCGGGTTGAACACCGGTTCGGCTGTGCTCCTCATGGGAGTTCCCTGTCGGGGGGAATAGGTTGTGCGTGTAGACAACCCGAAGGGCTGCCGGGACACGGCGCAGTGACACGTGATGGGGGCGGACATGTCAATGCCGAAAGGATCGAATACGCCGGTGCCGACTACGGCACTGCGGGTGGAATTGGGCTGGCGTTCCGGACCCGGAGTGCCCGACGCGGACGCCTCTGCTCTTCTGCTCGTGGGCGGCAAGGTCCGCTCCGACGGCGACTTCGTCTTCTACAACCAGCCGGTGCACTCCTCCGGCACGGTCCGCCACGAAGGCAAGCGGGACCTCGGCGGCCGTGTCGTCGACACGCTTCTGGTCGACCTTGCCCGCGTGGAGCCGGTGGTCGAGACCGTCGTCCTGGTCGCCTCCGCGGACGGTGGCACGTTCGGGCAGGTCCCGGACCTCTACATCGAGGTCCGCGACGCGGCCCAGGGCGGCGTGGTCGCCCGCTTCGACAGCACCGGCGCCGGCGTCGAAACCGCTTTCGTGCTCGGCGAGTTCTACCGTCGCCAGGGCGCGTGGAAGTTCCGTGCCGTCGGCCAGGGCTACGACAGCGGGCTCGAGGGTCTGGCCACGGACTTCGGCATCACGGTGGACGAACCGCAACACACCGCCCCCGCTGCCGCGCCCGCACCTCCGCCGCCCACGGTGACCATGGCTGCCCCGCCCGCCGCGCCCCCGGTGACCATGCCGCCGCCGGTCGCGTCGCCCGTGACCATGCCGCGGCCGGTGGCGCCCCCGGCCGCGGTCCAACCGCCCCCGCCGTCGGCGCCTCCCGCGCAGCCGGTCCGGCTGAGCAAGGTGACACTCACCAAGGCGGCCCCCGCGGTCTCGCTGGCCAAGCAGGGCGGCACATCGGGCGCCATGCGCGTGAACCTCAACTGGCAGGTGCGCAAGCAGTTCTCGGGCTGGGGCAGCAAGCGCGGCCGGGCGGTCGCCACGCACGCCGACCTGGACCTGGACCTGTGCGCTCTGTACGAGCTCACCGACGGCCGCAAGGGCGTCGTCCAGGCCCTCGGCAACGCCTTCGGAGCCCTGCACCAGCCGCCGTACATCCACCTCGACGGCGACGACCGCACCGGCGCCGTCGAGAGCGGCGAGAACCTCACCGTCAACCTCGACCACAAGCAGGACTTCCGGCGGATCCTCGTCTTCGTGACCATCTACGAGGGCGCGCGGTCCTTCGCCGACCTGCACGCCACGGTCACCCTCCAGCCGCAGTACGGTGCCCCGATCGACTTCTCGCTCGACGAGTGCACGGTCCCCTCGACCGTCTGCGCCCTCGCACTGATCACCAACACCGGCAGTGACCTGGTCGTCCAGCGCGAGGCCCGCTACCTGGTGCCCGACCGCGGAGTGAGCCCCCAGCGGACCGTCGACTACGCCTACGGGTGGGGCATGAACTGGACGCCCGGCAGGAAGTGAGCCTCATTACAGAGGGCGCTCGTCCGTGACGGCGTCCGGGCGTGCGTAGGTGCGGCCCTTCCAGGCCGCACCGCGCCCCCGGTAGTGCTGCACCGCGGAATCGACCGTCATCAGGAGATAGAGAAACGCGGTGAACGGCAGCAGGGGCGCGAGCCACAGCGGCTGGCGGTAGTAGCGCAGCATCGGAACGTACGTCCCTGTCATCACCAGCCATGCGAGCCCGCCGCCGACCGCGGCCGCCGTATCCCCGCCGGCCAGCCCCCAGATCAGGGCCACGGGCGGTACCAGATAGACGAGCACCAGCCCGAGGACCGTCCCGAGCAGCAGCAGCGGACGGTGCCGCAACTGCGCGTACGCACTGCGCGACACCATCCGCCACAGATCGTGCAGCCGCGGATACGGGCGCACGCTGTCCACCCGCTCGGCCAGCCCCAGCCAGATGTGCCCGCCGCTGCCCTTGACCGCCCGCGCGAGTGCCACGTCGTCGATGACCGCGTGCCGGATCGCGTCCGGGATCCGGGCGCGCTCTGCCGTCTCGGTGCGCAGCAGCACGCAGCCGCCCGCCGCGGCCGCCGTCCGCGTCCCCTTCCTGCCGATGCGGCGGAACGGGTACAGCTGCGCGAAGAAATAGACGAAGGCGGGCACGACGAGCCGCTCCCACAGGCTCTCCACCCGCAGCCGGGCCATCTGCGAGACGACGTCGAAACCGCCGGTGCGCGCCGCCGCGACCAGTTCCCGCAGGCTGTCCGGCGCATGCGCGATGTCGGCGTCCGTCAGCAGCAGATATACGGGCCCACGCGCGCGTGCCAGCGCGATGCCGTGCCGCACGGCCCACAGCTTGCCCGTCCAGCCGGCCGGCGGTTCGCCGGGGGAGGCGACGGTCAGCGGCAGTCCGCCGTGGGTGCGCGCCAGTTCGCGGGCCAACTCCCCGGTGCCGTCCGAGCTGCCGTCGTCGATCAGGAAGATCTCCGCCCGCCCCGGATAGTCCTGCGCGAGCAGAGCGGGCAGGCTCGCGGGCAGTACGGCGGCCTCGTCGCGGGCGGGGACGACCACGCAGACCGGTGGCCAGCCGCCGACGTCCTCGCGGCGCGGCAGTCTGATGTCCGTGCGCCAGAAGAAGCCCTGGCAGAGCAGCAGCCACAGCCATGCGGCGAGGGATACGGCGGCAATCCACGCGATGGCGCTCACTTGCGCAGTCTGCCCCACGCGGGCGGCCCGCAGGGGCCCATCGTCTATCGTGGCCGGGTGAAGATCGCGCTCATGGACTCCGGAATCGGTCTGCTTCCCGCCGCTGCCGCAGTACGGCGCCTGCGGCCCGATGCCGATCTCGTACTCTCCTGGGACCCCGACGGGATGCCCTGGGGGCCGCGCACTCCCGAGGACATCACCCAGCGCGCTCTGGATGTGGCCGGGGCTGCAGCCGCCCACGGCCCCGACGTGTTGATCGTCGCCTGCAACACCGCGTCCGTGCACTCGCTGCCCCAGCTGCGGGCCCGCTTCGAGCCCGACCTGCCCATCATCGGCACGGTCCCGGCGATCAAGCCGGCCGCGGCGGGCGGCGGGCCGGTGGCCATCTGGGCGACGCCCGCCACCACGGGAAGCCCCTACCAGCGGAATCTGATCGCGGAGTTCGCCGACGGCGTGGCCGTCACCGAGGTGCCGTGCCCCGGCCTCGCCGACGCCGTGCACCACGCCGACGAGGCCGCGATCAAGGCCGCCGTCGCCGCGGCGGCTGCGCTCACCCCGGACGACGTGTCGACCGTCGTGCTCGGCTGCACGAACTACGAGCTGGTCGCCGAGCCGATCAGGGCGGCGGTGCAGAAGCCGGGCCGCCCGCCGCTCATCCTGCACGGATCCGCGGGAGCGGTCGCCGCCCAGTCGCTGCGCAGGATCGGCGCGCAGCCGGCCCCGGAAGCCCGGGCCGACACCACGCTCACGGTGCTGCTCAGCGGACGGCGGGCCGAGCTGCCCGCGACCGCCCTCTCCTACGAGGAAGGCCGCCTCCTCCAGGCGGTCAGCCCCGCCCGGTAACCGAGGGCCACCATCCGGACCGAGCCCGTTCGGCCCGGTCGGTGCAGTCACGCTGTGCGACTCGGTACCAGCGCAGCGAAACATGAGTAACCTCATTGGTATGAGGGACCACCCCCACGGCGAGAGCGACAAGCATCCCGATGTCTGGACCGGACGCGCCACCAGCCGGGTCCAGTGGCTGCTGGCGCTCGGCGGCGCGGCCTTCATGGCGCTCGGCATCGAGCTGGCCGTCGACTCCGCGTGGACGTCCGGCACCGCCCCGCTCGTCATGTCCGTCGTCGGCTGCATCGCCGCCGGACTGCTGGTCCTCTTCGGCACGCTCGCCTTCGTGCATGTCGATCTGAAGCTCGACAAGGAGTCCCTCGAGGTGCGCTGCGGCCACATCGGTGTGCCGCGCCGCCGCATCCCCCTCTCGCACGTGGCCGGCGCCGAGTTCGCCCCGCTCGTCACGCCCCGCCACTGGGGCGGCTGGGGCTACCGCTGGCGCCCCGAGAAGGGCACGGCGGTCGTCGTACGCCGTGGCGAGGGCGTCGTCCTGCAGCTGTGGGACGGCCACACCTTCACGATCACCGTGGACAACGCCGAGGCCGCCGTACGGGTCATCAGGGCCCGGCTGCGGTCGGCCGCGCCCGGCGCCACGCACTGAGTACGGGCATCACGGCGTAAGACGGTCACCGCGCGAACGCGCACCCATCTCGGGCTGCGGTGACTCGTCCACCAGCGGCCTGGCCGTGGCCAGACCCGCCAGCACGCCCGCACCGACCGACACCGCGGTGAAACTCAGGGCGTTGCCGACCGCGGCGATCGCCGCCAGCGCCGTGAGGGCCGCCCCCGCGGTGAGCACCACCGGCGTGGGCCGCGGGGAGCGCCACAGTGCGTACAGCACCCAGCCGAACGACGCCGCCAGCAGCACGACCCCGACTATGCCCTGTTCCGCCGCCTGCTGCAGCAGCGCCGAGTGCGGCTTGCCGTCCGAAAGCAGGGTCCGGGTCGCCGTCGTGCTCAGCTCGCCGAACCGTTCCGGGCCCACGCCCAGGGCGGCGTTGCGGTGCGCCAGGTGCAGGGCGTCCTGCCACAGCTGGATCCGGTGCTGGGTGAGCTGTCCTTCCAGGGAGGCGGTGAGCCCGTCCGGCAGGGTGTTGGCGGCGACCGCCCAGGTCAGGCCGGTCACCATGGCCGCAGCCAGCGCGAGCCCGGCGATGCCCAGGCCGCGGCGCTGCATCCGGCCGGCGGCGAGCGAGCACAGCAGTACGGCGGTGCAGATGACGAAGCCGCTGGTCGAGCCCAGGACGGCGGCGGTCACCGTGATGCCGGCCGCCAGCGCCCCCAGGGCCAGCCGCAGCGCCGGTGCCTCGGCGGCCCAGGCGGCGCAGCACGCGCCGCCGACGCAGAGCGTCAGCAGGGCGGCGGTGGCACCGGCATGGCCGAGTGGCGCGACGGCCTGGGGCCCGGGCGCGAGATGCGGCACGGCCACCGCCAGCCCGAGCCCGGCCAGCGCCCCGGCACACGGGGCGGCCACCGGCAGCAGCGCCCCGCAGATCCGGCCCGCGGCGTAGCCGGCGGCCACCGCCAGCACCGCCAGCAGCACACCCTCCGGGCGACCCTCCTGCACGGTCGCCGTGATCAGCGCCCAGGTGGCGCATGCCCCGAGCACCACCACGCCCGCCCCGTCAGAAACGTTTCGTCTCTCGCCGTCCTCCCCAGGACCGGCCAGAGACGTCATCCCCGTGGAACCCACCCAGCCCCCCGAACCCGACCGAGGCCCCCCGACCTCGCACGACCCTCGCTGCCGAGGCCGTGACCGGCCCGACGACTGAGGCTGGGCACACCGTAACTGCTGATGGGCGTTTTGTGGATGAGTTGGACCGAGTTACGCAGGAACGCTGCGGCGACTGCTGCGGGCTGCGCCCCGTGCTGCCATGCGGACCGCGCTGTCCGCGTCAAGGTCACCCGCCGTACACTCCCGGAGTGACCGTCACCGCAACCTCCGTGGACGAGTCGGACCAGACGCAGCCGCAGGTCGCGCCCGCATCGCGCGCGGCGCGCCTCGTGCGCCTGGTACCGGCCCTCGCCGCGGCGCTCTCCGGAGTGCTGCTCTACGTCAGTTTCCCGCCGCGCACCCTGTGGTGGCTGGCCCTGCCGGCCTTCGCCGGCTTCGGCTGGGTACTGCGCGGACGCAGTTGGAAGGCGGGCCTCGGCCTCGGCTACCTCTTCGGCCTCGGGTTCCTGCTGCCGCTGCTGGTGTGGACCGGCGTGGAGGTCGGCTCCGGACCCTGGCTCGCCCTGGTGGCGATCGAGGCGATCTTCATCGCGCTGGTCGGCGCGGGCGTCGCCGCGGTGTCGAAGCTGCCCGCCTGGCCGGTGTGGGCGGCCGCGGTGTGGATCGCGGGCGAGGCGGCACGCGCGCGCGTGCCGTTCCACGGCTTCCCCTGGGGCAAGGTCGCCTTCGGCCAGGCCGACGGCGTCTTCCTGTCACTGGCCGCGGTGGGCGGCACCCCGGTGCTCGGCTTCGCGGTCGTCCTGTGCGGATTCGGCCTCTACGAAGTCGTACGCCTGGCCCTGGATGCGCGACGCACCCGGGAGATACGACGGTCGGCCGCGGCCGTGGCCCTGCTGAGCGTGGCCGTCCCGGTGGCGGGCGCGGTGGCCGCCGATTCGCTGGTCAGCGACAAGGCGGAGGACGGCTACGCGACCGTCGCGCTCATCCAGGGCAACGTGCCCCGCTCCGGGCTGGAGTTCAACGAGCAGCGGCGGGCCGTGCTCGACTACCACGCGCGTGAGACCAAGCGTCTGGCCGCCGAGGTCAAGGCCGGCAAGACCCCCAAGCCCGACTTCGTGCTGTGGCCCGAGAACTCCTCCGACGTCGACCCCTTCGCCAACGCGGATGCGTACGCCGTCATCGACAGCGCCGCCAAGGCGATCGGTGTGCCCATCTCGGTCGGCGGCGTCGTCGCGCGGGACGGCAAGCTGTGGAACGAGCAGATTCTGTGGGATCCCAAGAAGGGCCCCACCGACACCTACGACAAGCGGCAGATCCAGCCCTTCGGCGAGTACCTGCCGCTGCGCTCGCTCATCGGCGCGATCAACAGCAACTGGACCTCGATGGTCCGCCAGGACTTCAGCCGGGGCACCAAGCCGGGCGTGTTCACCATGGACCAGGCCAAGGTCGGCCTGGTCACCTGCTACGAGGCCGCCTTCGACTGGGCGGTGCGCTCCGAGGTCACCGACGGCGCACAGATGATCTCCGTGCCGAGCAACAACGCGACCTTCGACCGCAGCGAGATGACCTACCAGCAGCTCGCCATGTCCCGCGTGCGCGCCGTCGAGCACAGCCGGACCGTCACCGTGCCGGTCACCAGCGGCGTCAGCGCGATCATCATGCCGGACGGGAAGATCACGCAGAAGACCGGCATGTTCGTCCCGGCTCACCTGGTGCAGAAGGTGCCGCTGCGCTCCTCCGAGACTCCGGCCACGCGGCTCGGCATCCTGCCCGAGATCGCCCTGGTGCTGGTCGCCGCGGGCGGGCTGGGCTGGGCGATCGGCGCCGGAGTGCGCGGACGGCGCGCCGGTGACGCGTAGCCGTACGCGGGGCGGGCGACCTGGGCAGTACGCCCGCGTGGCGACGTGGGCGCCGTAGGGTCGGGATCATGCCAACACCTGACTTCATCCGCGAGATCCGGGCCACCGCCGGCCACCAACTGCTCTGGCTTCCCGGCGTCAGCGCCGTTGCCTTCGACGACCAGGGCAGAGTCCTGCTGGGGCAGCGCGCGGACAACCACAAGTGGGCGTTGATCTCCGGCATCCCGGAGCCGGGTGAGCAGCCCGCCGTCGCCATCGCGCGCGAGGTGGAGGAGGAGACGGGCGTCCGGGTCGCCGTCGAGCGGCTGGTCTCCGTGCGGTCCGGGAAGGAGGTCACCTTCCCCAACGGTGACGTCTGCCAGTTCATGGACATCTGTTTCCGGTGCCGCGCCATCGGTGGCGAGGCCCGGGTGAACGACGACGAGTCCCTGGCCGTCGGCTGGTTCGCGCTGGACGAGCTGCCGGAGATGACCGACTACCACCACTTTCGGATCAAGCAGGCGCTGGCCGACGAACCCACGTGGTTCGAGCCCATGAGTTCCGACTGAAGTATGGGCGGCGGCCATATGTGGACGGGTGCGGGCGCTGCCTAGGGTCGTTGCATGACCCCGCCCAGCAGCGCTCCGGCCTCCCACCCCGCCTCCCTCGACCTCGGCGGCCGCACCGCCCTCGTCACCGGCGCCGCCGGTGGCATCGGCCGCGCCTGTGCGCTGCGGCTCGCGGCCGCCGGGGCCAAGGTGAGAGCGGTGGACCGGGACGCCATGGGCCTGGAGGCCCTCACCGAGTCCGCCCGGGGCCTGGCCGGCAGCGTCGAGCCGCACGTCCTCGACCTCACTGCCCTCGACGCCGCCGAGCTCGCCGCCGCGGGCACCGACGTCCTCGTCAACAACGCCGGACTGCAACTGGTGCGCCCCATCGAGGAGTTCCCGCCAGAGGTCTTCCACACCGTGCTCACCGTGATGCTGGAGGCACCGTTCCGGCTCATCCGCGGCGCCCTGCCGCACATGTACGGCCAGGGATGGGGCCGCATCGTCAACATCTCCTCCGTCCATGGCCTGCGCGCCTCGGCCTACAAGTCGGCCTACGTGGCCGCCAAACACGGTCTGGAGGGCCTGTCCAAGACCGCCGCCCTCGAAGGCGCTCCCCACGGCGTCACCTCCAACTGTGTGAACCCCGCCTATGTGCGCACCCCACTGGTCGAAAAGCAGCTCGCCGACCAGGCAGAGGCGCACGGCGTCCCCGAAGAGCGCGTCCTGGCCGATGTGCTGTTGCAGGACAGTGCCGTCAAGCGGCTCATCGAGCCAGAGGAGGTCGCCGAGGCCGTGGCCTATCTGTGCAGCCCGCAGGCCTCCTTCGTGACCGGCACCGCGCTCGTCCTCGACGGCGGCTGGACCGCCCACTGAGCGGGCCGGTACCCGTGCCACGACGAGTTGTCCACAGGGCTGACGCGGCGGCCGCGTGATGGGGAATCCTGTGAGCATGTCCCGCGATCACGTGCAGTCCGCCGAGCGCCAGGACGGTGCAGCCTCTGCGCTCACCGGCGCCGAGTCGCCGTTCCTGGAGCTGCTGGCCAGGGGCGCGTCCGCCGACGCCTACGAGCAGCCGGTGCTGCTGGCCCGCGCCGAGGGACGGCCGGCCGAGACGATCGCCGCGCTCGAGCACGCCAAGCTGCTCGCCCTGCGGGTGCGCGCGGAGCTGGAGGGGCGGCGCCGGCGCGAGGCCGAGCTGTCCGCCCTGTTCGAGACGGCCCACGACCTGGCCGGCCTGCGGGACCTGGACGCCGTACTGCAGGCAATCGTGCACCGCGCCCGCTCCCTGCTCGGCACCGACATCGCCTACCTCAGCCTCAACGACCCAGCCCGGGGCGACACCTACATGCGGGTGACCGAGGGCTCGGTCGCCGCCCGCTTCCAGCAACTGCGGCTCGGTATGGGGGAGGGGCTCGGCGGCCTGGTGGCCCAGACGGCACGCCCCTACGTCACCGACGACTACTTCAAGGACGACCGCTTCCAGCACACGAACGCCATCGACACCGGCGTACGGGACGAGGGACTGGTCGCCATCCTCGGCGTGCCCCTGATGCTGGGCCACCACGTCATCGGGGTCCTCTTCGCGGCCGACCGGCGCGCCCGGGTCTTCGAACGGGAACAGATCGCGCTGCTCGGCTCGTTCGCCGCGCTGGCCGCGGCCGCCATCGACACCGCCAACCTGCTCACCGAGACCCGCTCGGCCCTCGCAGACCTGGAGCGGGCCAACGAGATCATCCAGGACCGCAGCGGCGTCATCGAGCGCGCCTCCGACGTCCACGACCGGCTCGCCGAACTCGTGCTGCGCGGCGGCGGAGTCCACGACGTGGCCGCCGCCGTCTCCCAAGTCCTCGACCACACCGTCGAGTTCACCGAGGCCGCCGGCACACCCACGGCGGCCCTGGAGGCGTCCCGCGCCGAAGGACACGCCGTACGGCACGAGGACGACTGGATCGCCGCCGTGGCCGCCGGCGGCGAACTGCTCGGCGCGCTCGTCCTGCGCGGCCACCCCGGCCTCGACCCCGTCGACCAGCGCACCCTGGAGCGGGCCGCGATGGTCACCTCGCTGCTCCTGCTCGCCAGACGCTCCGCCGCCGAGGCCGAACAGCGCGTCCGCGGCGAGCTCCTGGACGACCTCCTCGACGCCCGCGACCGCGACCCGCGTCTGCTGCGGGAACGCGCCTCACGGCTGCACGCCGACCTCGACGCCAGCCACGTCGTGCTCGCCGCCCGCCTCGACGCAGCGGCCCCCGATGCCGACCAGGAGGCGGCCGCCCGCCGTCGCCTGTGGTCTGCCGCCTCCCACCTCGCCGCGACCCGGCACGGCTTGGCCGCCGCACGCGACGGCGGCACTGTCCTGCTGCTGCCGCTGGCCCCTGGTGACACCGCGACCGACGTGGCCCGCCGCACCGCCCGCCACCTCGGCACGGCGGTGCACGAAGCGGTCACCGTCGGCGCGTCCGCCCCCGTCCAGGATCTCGCCGCCCGCCCTGACGCGGTGGCCGCGGCCTACGCCGAGGGCCGCCGCTGCCTGGAAGCCCTGCGTCTGCTCGGCCGCTCCGGCGACGGCGCCGCCGCCGAGGACTTCGGCTTCCTGGGCCTGCTGCTCGCCGGGGACCGGGACATCGCCGGCTTCGTCGACCGCACCATCGGCCAGGTCGTCGCCTACGACGAACGCCGGGGCACCGACCTCGTGCGCACCCTCGACGCCTACTTCACCTGCGGCATGAGCCCGGCCCGCACCAAGGACGAACTGCACGTCCACGTCAACACCGTCGCCCAGCGCCTGGAACGCGTCGGCCGCCTCCTCGGTGACGACTGGCAGGAGCCCGCCCGCGCCCTGGAGATCCAACTCGCCCTGCGGCTGCACCGCTTGTCGGCACCCGCACAGCACTGACCCCCGTACGCGAGGCGCACGGGGGCCGGGTCCTGCAGGTCACACGGTGCGCGCGTCCGCCTTCGGGGCCGTCGCACGGTCCGCCTCGCCGGACGACTCGACCTCGGCCAGGTCCCGGTGGCGCGTCTCCTTCGCGAGGCCCACGGCCAGGACGGTCAGGACGGCCGCCGCGATGACGTACAGGGCGATCGGGGTGGAGCTGTCGTAGTCGGCCAGCAGCGCCGTGGCGATCAGCGGTGCCGGTGCGCCCGCCGCGACCGAGGCGAACTGGGCGCCGATGGAGGCACCGGAGTAGCGCATCCGGGTCGCGAACATCTCGGAGAAGAAGGCGGCCTGGGGCGCGTACATCGCTCCGTGCAGCACCAGGCCCACGGTCACGGCGAGGATCAGGTTGCCGAAGCCGCCGGTGTCGATGAGGGAGAAGAACGGGAACATCCACAGGCCGACGCCGACCGCGCCCAGCAGATACACCGGACGGCGCCCGATACGGTCCGACAGCGCGCCCCAGGCCGGGATGACGGCGAAGTGCACGGCCGAGGCGATCAGTACGGCGTTGAGGGCGGTCTGCTTGGAGACGCCGGCCGAGGTGGTGGCGTAGACGAGGATGAACGCGGTGATGACGTAGTAGCTGATGTTCTCCGCCATGCGTGCGCCCATCGCGACCAGCACGTCCCGCCAGTGGTGGCGCAGCACGGAGACGAGCGGCATCTTCTCGGCTTCCGCGGTCCGGTCCGCCTTGCGGGCCTCGGCCTGCGCCAACGCCTGCTGGAAGACCGGTGATTCATCGACAGAGAGACGAATCCACAAACCGACGATCACCAGCACACCCGACAGCAGGAACGGGATCCGCCAACCCCACGACCCGAAGGCGGTATCCGACAGGACCGCGGTCAGCAGGGACAGCACGCCGGTCGCGAGCAACTGCCCTGCGGGCGCCCCGGTCTGCGGCCACGAGGCCCAGAAACCGCGCCGCCGAGCATCCCCGTGCTCGGACACCAGCAGCACGGCCCCGCCCCACTCGCCGCCCAGCGCAAAGCCCTGGACCAGCCGCAGCGTGGTCAGCAGCACCGGAGCGGCGGATCCGACCGTCGCGTGCGTGGGCAGCAAGCCGATCGCGAACGTCGCCCCGCCCATCAGCAGCAGACTCAGCACCAGCAGCTTCTTGCGCCCGATCCGGTCGCCGTAGTGCCCGAAGACCAGGGCGCCCAGTGGACGGGCGGCGAATCCCACGGCATACGTCAGGAACGACAGCAGCGTGCCGACCAGCGGGTCGGAGTCCGGGAAGAACAGCTTGTTGAAGACGAGCGCGGCGGCGGAACCGTACAGGAAGAAGTCGTACCACTCGATGGTGGTGCCGATGAGGCTGGCGGCGACTATGCGCTTCAGGTTGGTCGGCGTCGGTGGAGCGGGTGCTGCGGAGGCCATGAGCGCCACTTCCTCGTGTGCGGTGGGGACGGGTACGTGTCGGCACACCGTAGGAAGAGGCAGCTCAGGCGGACATGTGGTGGGGCTACATAGTTCGGGGGTGGAGTGTGCGTGTGCCGCCTATGCGGCCGGCCTTTGTTCAGGCGTCGTACGCGTAGAAGCCGCGGCCGTTCTTGCGGCCGAGGTGGCCTGCGGCGACCATGCGGCGCAGTAGTGCCGGCGGGGCGTACAGCGGCTCCTTGAACTCCTCGTACATCGACTCGGCGACGGCTTGGGCGGTGTCCAGGCCGATGAGGTCGAGCAGGCGGAGTGGGCCCATGGGGTGGGCGCAGCCGAGTTCCATGCCTTGGTCGATGTCCTGGGGCCGGGCGCCGCCGGACTCCACCATCCGCACCGCGCTGAGCAGGTAGGGCACGAGGAGGGCGTTGACGACGAAGCCGGAGCGGTCGGGTGCCTGGATGGGCTGCTTGCCGAGTTGCGTGGCCAGGTCGCGGGTGCGCTGCACGGTGTCCTGGCTGGTGGTGAGGGCGGGAACGAGCTCGACCAACTTCTGTACCGGAACGGGGTTGAAGAAGTGCATGCCGATGACCTGGCCGGGCCGCTCAGTGGCGACGGCGAGGTCGACGACGGGGATGGAGGAGGTGTTGGTGGCGAGGATCGCCGCGGGGTCTTCGACCGCCTTGTCCAGGGAGCGCAGGACGTCGGTCTTGATCTCGCGGTTCTCGGCGACGGCCTCGACGACGAACTGACGGTCGGACAGGTCACTGAGGTCGTGGGTGAACGAGAGCCGGGCGAGGGTCTGGTCGCGCTGTGCCTCGGTGAGCTTGCCGCGCTTGACGCCTCGGTCGAGGGAGGTGGTGACTCGACGGCGGCCTGCCTCGGCGGCATCGGGGGTCGCTTCGGCGACCCGGACGTCAAGGCCGTTGCGGGCGGCGACTTCGGCGATGCCCGAGCCCATGAGGCCGCAGCCGACGACGCCGAGACGGGTGACGGAGTCCATGTGATGTCCTGTCCTGTCAGTGGTAGTGGTCAGACGTTGCGGCGGTACTGGCCTCCGACCTCGAAGAAGGCGTCGGTGATCTGCTGCAGCGAGCAGACCCGGGCGGCGTCCATGAGGACGGCGAAGACGTTGTCACCGCCCACCGCCGCGTCCTTGAGGGCGGCCAGGGCGGCGTGGGCCTCGTCGCGGTGCAGGGCCTGGTAGGCGCGCACCCGCTCCAGCTGGGAGTGCTTCTCCTCCTCGGTGGCGCGGGCGAGTTCGACCAGGCCGGGTTCGGCGGTGTCGGCGTGGGGGTTGCGGAAGGTGTTGACGCCGATGAGGGGCAGGGTGCCGTCGTGCTTGCGCTGTTCGTAGAGCATCGACTCGTCCTGGATACGGCCGCGCTGGTAGCCGGTCTCCATCGCGCCGAGCACACCGCCGCGTTCGCTGATCCGCTCGAACTCCTTCAGCACCGCCTCCTCGACCAGGTCGGTGAGGTCGTCGATGATGAACGATCCCTGCAGAGGGTTCTCGTTCATCGCCAGGCCCCACTCCCGGTTGATGATCAGCTGGATGGCCAGGGCGCGGCGGACGGACTCCTCGGTGGGGGTGGTGACGGCCTCGTCGTAGGCGTTGGTGTGCAGGCTGTTGCAGTTGTCGTAGATCGCGATGAGCGCCTGCAGGGTGGTGCGGATGTCGTTGAAGTCCATCTCCTGGGCGTGCAGGGAGCGTCCGGAGGTCTGGACGTGGTACTTCAGCTTCTGGCTGCGCTCGCCCGCGCCGTACTTCTCCTTCATCGCGACGGCCCAGATGCGACGGGCCACGCGGCCGAGGACGGAGTACTCGGGGTCCATGCCGTTGGAGAAGAAGAACGACAGGTTCGGGGCGAAGTCGTCGATGTGCATGCCCCGGGCGAGGTAGGCCTCGACGTAGGTGAAGCCGTTGGCAAGAGTGAAGGCGAGCTGGCTGATGGGGTTCGCGCCGGCCTCGGCGATGTGGTAGCCGGAGATGGACACCGAGTAGAAGTTGCGGACCTTCTGCTCGATGAACCACTCCTGGATGTCGGCCATCATCCGCAAGGAGAACTCCGTGGAGAACAGGCAGGTGTTCTGGCCCTGATCCTCCTTGAGGATGTCGGCCTGCACCGTGCCGCGCACGTTCGCCAGCGCGAGCGCCCGCAGCTCGGCCGTCTCCTCGGGCGACGGTTCGCGGCCCTCGCCGGCCCGGAAGCGGTCCAGTTGCTGGTCGACGGCGGTGTTGAGGAAGAAGGCGAGGATGGTCGGCGCGGGCCCGTTGATCGTCATCGACACCGACGTCGTCGGCGCGACCAGGTCGAAGCCGTCGTAGAGCGCCTTCATGTCGTCCAGGGTGGCCACGGAGACGCCGGAGGTGCCGACCTTGCCGTAGATGTCGGGCCGCTCGCCGGGGTCGCGGCCGTAGAGGGTGACGGAGTCGAAAGCGGTGGACAGGCGGGTGGCGGGCTGGCCCTCGGAGAGCAGCTTGAAGCGGCGGTTGGTGCGGAACGGGTCGCCCTCGCCGGCGAACATCCGGGCCGGGTCCTCGCCGTCGCGCTTGAACGGGAACACCCCGGCGGTGAACGGGAACTGGCCGGGCAGGTTCTCCCGGCGCCAGAACCGTACGAGTTCGCCGTGGTCGGTGAAGCGGGGCAGGGCGACGCGGGGGATGGTGTTGCCGGAGAGGGACTCGCGGGTCAGCTTGGTGCGGATCTCCTTGTCGCGGACCTTCACGATCTGCTCGTCACCGGAGTAGGCGGCGATGACGGCGGGCCAGTTCTCGATCTGCTCGCTGATGTCGTGCGGGAGCCGCCTGCGGGCCTCGTCGAGCAGTGACTGCACGTTCTCGGCGTCGGAGCCGGCCTCGGCGAGTTCGTCCCGGACCGCGTCCAGGCGCTGCACCCGCCGTGCCGCCTCGGCCAGTTGGGCGGTCTCGCCGTGGTAGGCGCGGACGGTGTCGGTGATCTCGGCGAGGTATCGCACCCGGTCCGCGGGCACGACCTGCCGGATGCCGGAGGAGTGGCGCACGTCGACGGGTGCGAGGGTGCCCTCGGTCAGGGGCAGGCCGTGGGCGGCCAGGCCCGCCTTGAGGTGCTGATAGAGGGCGGTGACGCCGTCGTCGTTGAAGGTGGCCGCGGAGGTGCCGTACACCGGCATGTCCTCGGGCCGCTTGTCGAACGCCTCGCGGTTGCGCACCAGTTGGCGGCCCACGTCGCGCAGCGCGTCCTTGGCACCGCGCCGCTCGAACTTGTTGATCGCCACCACGTCGGCGAAGTCGAGCATGTCGATCTTCTCCAGCTGTGAGGCGGCGCCGAACTCCGGCGTCATCACATACAGCGAGGCGTCGACGAACGGCACGATCGCCGCGTCGCCCTGGCCGATACCCGGCGTCTCCACGACCACCAGGTCGAAGCCGGCGGCCTTGACGACGTCGATCACGTCGGACAGATGCTCGGGCAGTTCACGGCTGCCGCGGGTGGCCAGGCTGCGGAAGAACACCCGGTTGCCGTCCAGGGAGTTCATCCGGATGCGGTCACCGAGCAGCGCCCCGCCGCCCCGGCGACGGGTCGGGTCGACCGCGATCACCGCGATCCGCAGCTTGTCCTGCTGGTCGACCCGGAAGCGGCGCACCAACTCGTCGGTGAGCGACGACTTCCCCGAACCACCGGTGCCGGTGATGCCCAGCACCGGAACCGCCCCGGCGGTGGCCGCGGCACGCAGTGGTGCGAGGAACTCCGGGGGCAGCTTGCCGAGTTCCGCACCGGTGATGGCACGGGCGATCGCGAACCGGTCACCGGCCAGTACGGCGGCCGCGTCGGTCGGCTTGCCGTCCCAGAGGTCGAAGTCGCAGTCCCGCACCACCGAGTTGACCATCCCGGCCAGGCCCAGTCGCTGGCCGTCCTCCGGGGAGAAGATGGTCACCCCGCTGTTGCGCAGCCGGGCGATCTCCTCGGGCACGATGACGCCGCCTCCGCCGCCCACCACGCGGATGTGGTCGGCGCCCTGCGCACGCAGCGACTCGACCAGGTACTCGAAGTACTCCACGTGCCCGCCCTGGTACGAGGAGACGGCCACGCCGTGTGCGTCCTCCTCCAGCGCCGCGTCCACGACCTCCCGCACCGAGCGGTTGTGTCCCAGGTGGATCACCTCCGCACCCTGGGACTGGAAGATCCGCCGCATGATGTTGATCGATGCGTCATGCCCGTCGAACAGAGCTGAAGCGGTGACCAGGCGAACAGGGTGCACGGGCCGGTGCAGATCGCTCATGAGGGCCTTCCCGGACGGAGCTGGGTACTGCTGACATCAGAGATACTAGGACGTCCTAGTAAATTGCTGGAGGTGATCGCCGTCACAGGTCGAGAACCAGGCGCGGCACGAGAAGTCCACCGCGACGCCGGCCTCCTCGACCGTTTCGAGTACCGAGCGGTCCGGCGGCACGGTGAGGTGCGGCCGTTCCGTATCTACGACGGCCCTTCGGAGACGCACGGTTTCGCCATTGCACGCCGAGCGGTGCGGCCCTACCGACAGCCGCGAACAGGTGCCGCCGACGGCTCATGACGGCATCGCTGTGGGAGGCGTTCCGGGCCCGTCCCGCCCGAGATCCCCGGATCAGGCGATGTCCCGCCGCCCACTGGTCCGGTGCTGACTTTCAGGCTGCCAGGGACCACTTCATCGTGTGCGGGGACAGGTGCGTCACCTATGACTGCCCTGCGCAACGTGATCCATGGGACGCCCGGTCAGCCGAGACTGAGAAGGTCGGCTTTGACGACGGCGCGGCCGAAGGAGCTCGCGAGTTCGGCGAGACGCTCACAGCCGGCGTCACCCAGGGCGGCGTAGGCGGGAAGGGCCAGGCGGTCCGTGCGGTCCTCGATGTGCCGGCGCAGGACTACGCCTTCCGGGCTGAGGGTGTCGCCGTCGAGGAGACCTCGCTTGCGTAGGCGTTCTTGGGTGCCGTCCCAGTCCTCCTCGGGCCATGCGCGGCTGGCCTTGAGGAAGTCGACGGGAACCTCGCCGGTCGCAGCGTGCAGAATCAGGGCCTCCAACCCTCCGACGCCCTCGCTCAGCAGGCACGCGACATGGCCGTCCCCGCGGAACTCCCGGAGCAGCGTCTGGGCATGCCACAGTTGCAATACCGGCTCCTCCGGCCAAGGCAGTGCGGCATGCGCGGCGAACAGGGGGCGGCCCTGCGCGTGTTCGCAGGCCGCCTCGGCGGCCCGGCGAGTCAGCGCCAGCACCTCGTCCAAGTCGGGCAACTCGTGGATTCCCGCCCGTCGCAGGGCTTCGCCCGCCGCGGCGTACCGTGCGTCCAACACCTGCTGCGGCGTCGTTGCGTCCCAGACCCCGTCGACCGCCTGCCGTACGACATCGGGGTTGAAGTTGTAGAAGGTCGAGATGACCAGCTCGGCGGATGCTCGGCCGAACGCGGCGCTTCGCGAGGTGAAGTACCCGGCGCGTCCGCTCAGGCCGAGGTCCGCGTACCGTCGCCTTGCCTCGGGGACGAAGTAGATCATGCCGTGTACGGGCTCGAGACCGCGCCAGGCCGCGCGCGCTGTCTTCATCGGGATTCCTCCGTGGATACCCCCGCCTTCAGGCGGGGGAGGAAACGGACTCCTGCGGAGCAGGGCAGGGAAAGCCGATTCGCCGCCAGGGCGGATCGGCGTTCATGGCCAACCACCCGCAGGTAAGCGGTGGTTTGTATGCCGTCCGGCCGGCGATAACCAAGCTGGCCGGGCCTACCGCCGGGCTGGCGGGATGTCAGGTCTGTGGAGCTGGCGTAAGACTGCTGGGCGTACCCACGTCCCTTGCCGTTAGTTCGGGGCAGCTGCTGTCTGAGAAGCAGAAAGCTCAACCCGCGAGGGAAGAATCTCCCTGCTTCAGCTGCGGGAGAAGTCAAGGAGGACTCCTCTTCGGAGAGTCGACGAACGGGGTACTCGCTGCCGGTTCAGTACTCGCCGTGCACTCGCAGATGTTCGAGCAGTAGGCGGCTCAGCGTTTCCGGCGCCTCCTCGGGGACCCAGTGGCTGACGCCCTGGAGAGTCTCGAACCGGTACGGTCCGTTGACCCACCGCCCGGTTTCCTGAGCCGCCGCCGGGCCGAACGCGCTGTCCAGCGTGCTCCAGACGTACAGCGCGGGCACGTCGATGACGCCGATCGCGCCGTCGGGGCGGCCCGCCCGGTACCAGTTCAGCGCCGCGGTGAGAGCGCCCGGCTGGGACAGGTGGCGCACGTAGGCGTCCACACTGTCCTGCGGAACCTTTCCGGCGTAGACATCGCGAAGCTCTTGGGCATCGTGGGCGAGCATGCGCTCCTCGGTCGCGGGGGTTTCGCCCCAGTCGATCATGTATTGGGAGCGTGTGCGCTGATCCTGGTCGGTGCGCAGGGTGGTGGCCAGAGCGCCGGGGTGCGGGGTCGAGACAACCGTCAGGGTGCGTACGCGGCCGGGGTGGGCGTGTGCGGTCCACCAGGCCACCGCGCCTCCCCAGTCGTGGCCGACCAGGTCGAACGCCGCCCAGCCGAGTTCCTCACTGAGCGCGACCACGTCGTCGACGAGGACGCTGATGCGATAGTCCTCGGGCCGCCGGGGGCGGGCGCCGGGGGAGTACCCACGCTGGTCGGGTGCCACCACCCGGTAGCCGTGCGCGGCCAACGCCTCCATCTGCCGTTGCCACACCAGCCCCGTCTGCGGGAAGCCGTGCAGCAGCAGCACCGGGCGGCCCTCGGGTGGACCCGCCACGACCGCGTCGAACACGCCCCCACCCGTGGAGATGCTCAGCTGAGTCACGATCCACCCCTTCATACCAACTGGTCGGTATGATTCAGGGGAGGGGGCGGACTGTCAAGACCCGGGGGTTGGTTGAACCTGACGCCGAATTCAACTATAACCGGTCGGAAGGCAGAATCCCATCGCCCCTGCGACCGTGACACGTCATCGATCACCCGAGGAGACGGCCAATGGGCCTTCTCCTCGCCGCAGTTGGCGGTCGGTATCCCCTACCGGCAATCGAGCTCGGCTGGCGGCGTTCGGAGTTCCGCCCGACGAGGCCCCGCGCGAACCGGGCAACAGGAAATAGTGAGGCGACATGAGGGAAGCAGTCATCGTTTCGACGGCACGGACGCCGATCGGAAAGGCTTATCGCGGCGCGTTCAACGACACCCAGGCGCAGGAACTTGCCGCCCATGCCCTTTCACACGCGGTGCAGCGCGCCGGGCTCGAGGGAGGTGAGGTCGAGGATGTGATCTTCGGCTGTGCCGTGCAGCAGGGGTCCGCGGGTTTCAACGTCGCGCGTCAGGCCGTTCTCCGCGCCGGACTTCCGGACGCCGTGTCGGGGATGACGATCGACCGGCAGTGCTCGTCGGGCCTGATGGCCGTTGCGACGGCCGCCAAGCAGATAGTCGCGGACGGAATGCAGGTCGCTGTCGGCGGCGGTGTCGAGTCGATCTCCTTGGTGCAGAACGACCACATGAACACCCACCGCATGGCGGATCCCTGGCTGGTCGAGCACAAGCCGAGCATCTACCTGCCGATGCTGCACACCGCGGAGATCGTCGCCGAACGCTACGGCGTGAGCCGAGAACGCCAGGACGAGTTCGCGCTGGTGTCGCAGCAGCGCACCGCGGCGGCGCAGGAGGCCGGCCGGTTCGACCAGGAGATCGTCGCGCTCGACAGCGTCAGGAAGGTCCTGGACAAGCAGTCCGGGGAGGTTCGGGACGAGGCAGTGGTCCTGACCCGGGACGAGGGCAACCGTGCGTCGACGACGCTCGAGGGCCTGGCCGGGTTGGCGCCGGTGCTGCCGGACGGTCAGGCGAGCGCGCATTCCAGCGTCACGGCGGGCAACTCCTCGCAGTTGTCGGACGGGGCTTCGGCGTCGGTCTTGATGGAGTCGAAGGAGGCCGAGCGTCGCGGCCTGGAACCGCTGGGTGTCTACCGGGGTATGACCGTTGCCGGTTGCGGGCCGGACGAGATGGGCATCGGCCCGGTGTTCGCCATTCCGAAACTGCTGAAGCAGCACGACCTCACCATTGACGACATCGGCCTGTGGGAACTCAACGAGGCGTTCGCTTCCCAGGCGCTGTACTGCCGGGACGAACTGCATATCGACCCGGAGCGGTTCAACGTCGATGGCGGCGCCATCTCGGTCGGCCATCCGTACGGAATGACCGGTGCCCGACTGGTGGGGCACGCTCTCATCGAAGGCAAGCGCCGGGGTGTCCGCTACGTGGTGATCTCGATGTGCGTCGGGGGCGGCATGGGCGCAGCCGGACTGTTCGAGGTCGTCTGAGCGTGGACACCTTGTGGAACGGGGTGGAAAAGACCCGAACCGCGGTCCTGGTGGACTTCGGCGGTGTCATCACCTCAAGTGTGTTGCGGGCTTTCACCGACTTCGGCGCCTCGCTCGGCGGCGACCCACGCCTGCCGCTGGACCTCCTCGGCCGGGACGAGGCGTCACGCACCCTCCTGGCCGACCACGAGTGCGGCCGTATCGACGCCGAAGCCTTCGAGCGCGGATTCGCCGAACGGCTCCGCGCCCACGGCGCTGACGTATCGGCCGAGGGGCTCACGGCCCGGATGCAAGCGGGAATGTCGATCGACCATGACATGCTCGCGCTGCTCGGTGATCTCCGGGCCGCCGGCCGTTCCGTTGCGCTCGTGTCCAATTCGTTCGGTACCGGAACCTACGACGGCGTCGAACTCGCCGCTGTCGCCGATGTGATCGTCATCTCCTCCGAGGTCGGCATCCGCAAGCCCTCCCGGCGGATCTACGCGATCGCATGTGAACGCCTCGGTATCGACCCCGAGGAGGCAGTCATGATCGACGATCTGCAGCAGAACCTCGACGGAGCGGCACGGATCGGAATCGCGGGCGTACTGCACACCAGCGCCGCCGACACCCGCCGCCAACTCGCCGAACGCTTCGGGATCACCACCTGACAATCGCCAAGCCAACTCATGGACAAGGGTGCGACCCGCACCATGACCTGCTCACATCCCGGAAGGCACCCGCCGCCACTCAGCATCCCGCCCTGACAGATTGTGAGCATGGTGTCGGATTCAAGTAGGGTTTCCGGGATGGACACTACTGCGCCCGAGGAGTTGGACGGCGAGAAGGCACCGCCCATGGCGCCCCTCTCGCACCTTCGGGAGCCACCTGCGACGAAGCGCGGAGCGCGGACACGGGCCGCTTTGGTGAAAGCCGCACGGAAGGTGTTCGAACGGGACGGCTACCTCGACACCCGCCTGACCGACATCACCAAAGAGGCGCAATGCGCGGCGGGCTCCTTCTACACCTACTTCGCCGGCAAGGAAGAGGTGCTTGCCGCCGTCCTCCTGGAGGCGCAGGAGGACATGATGCACCCCGGTATGGGCCGGGTGCAGGATGCCGACGATCCTTATGCGGTGCTCGAGGCGAGCAATCGCGGGTATCTCGAGGCATACAAACGCAATGCGAAGCTGATGGCCCTGCTCGAGCAGGTAGCACAAGTGGAGCCGGAGTTCCGTGAGTTCCGAAGCCGGCGTGGCGATGCGTTCATCCGCCGCAATGCCCGCGGCATCGCCGACCTTCAGGCGCGGGGTGTCGCAGACCGTGAGGTCGATCCGATGATGGCCTCCCGTGCGCTGTCGGGCATGGTCAGCTTCATGGCCTACAACGCCTTCGTGCTCGGCGAACGGCAAGACGAAGGTACGGCTGTGGACTTCGAGGAGCTCGTGTCCACGGTCACCCGGCTCTGGGCGAACGCCCTGCGGTTCCCCGGCCACCGCTGAGCGGCAGCCTGGACCGCCTGTCTCGTCGCACCCGGTACCGCCCGCCACCGGTCCCAGGAGGCGGCCCAGGTCGGGGGCACAGCCGTCGGCGTCGGTGCGCACGCCGTCGACGAGGAAGCGGCCCCGTGCTGTGTCGATCCGACCCTCGAGCGCTTCGGAAGCCTGGACATCCTCGTCAACAACGCGGGGACCAACCCGGCCTTCGGGCCCGTGATTGACCAGGACCACGGCCGGTTCGCCAAGACCTTCGACGTGAACCTGTGGGCTCCTGTCCTGTGGACGTCTCTGGCCACACGGGCCTGGATGGGCGAGCACGGCGGCGCCGTCGTCAACACCGCGTCGGTCGGGGGCATGGCCTTCGAGGCGAACATCGGACCGTACAACGCGTCGAAGGCCGCACTGATCCACCTCACGAAGCGACTGGCCCTGGAACTCTCGCCCAAGGTCCGCGTCCATGCGGTGGCACCGGGTGTGGTGCGCACAAAGCTGGCCGAGGCTCTGTGGAAGGACCACGAGCAGGCCGTGTCCGCCGCGACGGCGCTCGGGCGCATCGGGGGGCCTGCCGACATCGCCTCTGCGGTCGCCTTTCTCGTCTCGGACGCCGCGAGTTGGATCACCGGCGAGACGATGGTGATCGACGGCGGCCGGCTTCTCGGTGACGCGCTCCCGTTCAGGCGAGGAGCCGGCATCGGTGTCTGGCGCGGACGTCGGCGGATTCGACGCCGGGGCGGTGAGCTGCGGTCGAAACCTCGGCGTCGAGTGGCCGCAGCTGCCCTGGCCCTCGGCCGGTGCCCGGCGCCCGGGGAGTCAGGTGTCGTCGAGCTGTGGCCGGGGCCCGACGCCCCGCCACGCGCCAGGCGTTCAGCTGGGCGGTGCCGTCAGATGGATCAGGATGCCGCACACCTCGTCGACGATCTCCAGGGCCTCCGTGTCGTCCCCGCAGTCGCCGAGCTCGCGTGCCGCCCCGCCGATCACGGTGGTGAGCACTCTCACCCGAACCCGGCCGGCACGTTGCTTCTCGTCCACCTCCAGGAGCCGGGCGTTGCGCCGTACCCAGGCACGGTCCCACTGGCGGCGCAGCGCGTCGAAGCCCGCGGGGCCGTCTTCCTCCGCGAGGAGTCTGCCGAGATGCCGGTTGTCCCAGGCGCCCTCCAGGTAGGCCCTGGCTCCCGCCACGAAGAGGGCGATGGGGTCGTCCACGCCACGGTTGCGCTCGGCGGTCACCGTGGCCGCGGTCCGGCGCTCCTGTTCCTCCCGGAACTCCTCCCAGAGCGCGAGGTAGAGCCCCCGCTTTCCGCCGTAGTGCTGGAAAAGGCTGCCCACCGGGATGCCTGAGCGTGCCGCGATCTCGGTGAGGCCGGCGTCGGTGTAACCGCGCTCGGTGAACACTTCCAGCGCGGCGTCCAGAAACGCCGTTCGGTTCTGCCCGGTGGGTGCTTCCGGAAGGGCCATTCCCTCCTGCTCGTCCGGCAGTTGGCGTGCCGCCTCGGCCCCGGCAGACTCCATGGTGCCGCTCACTGGTGATCCCCACCTTCCCCGGCCCCGTCGCGTATGGCGAGGGCGACCAGCAGTTCCAGGAGGTCGGCGATCCGGCGCGGATTGCGCCCGGTGCGTTCCTCGATCCGGCGCAACCGGTAGTGCGCTGTGTTGTGGTGCACCCGCAGCCGGTCGGCGGTCAGGCGCAGGTTGAGGTCGGCCTCCGCGAAGGCCCGTATGGTGGCCGCCAGTGTGTCGCCACGTCTGTGGTCCTCCTCCAGCAGCGCACGCACGCGGGGATCGACCAGCTGGCGGGCGAGGTCGTCGGCGCGCAGCGCCAGGTAGTCGAAGGGGGAAAGGCGCGGCAGTGCCGCCACCCCGCCCCCGCTCGGCACGAGGTCGAGGGCGGCCCGTGCCTCCTCGTAGGCGCGCGGCAGCTCGCCGGCGCCCGCGGCGACTGTGCTGATGCCCATGGAGAGCATGGTTCCCTCTCGCGCGAGCCGTTGCTGCACGGCCTCGAAGTGGGCACAGATGTCCTCCGCGTTCATGCCGGTGCGAACCACGGGCACGGCCACCACCTCGCCGTGGCGTACGACGACCAGGGTTCGGCCGGCCCAGGGCCCGGAGATCCCGATGGAAGCGCTGGTCGCGTAGCCGTGCTCAGCCGAGGCGAGGTCGCCGGTGCGGGTGTCGCCGACGCACACCGCCACGACCGCCATCATTGGCGAACGCGGTCCGATGCCGTACGCCTGCGCCGCGGCGAGCAGCGGACCACGCGTCGGCGCCACGCCGGCCAGGAGCTGGTCCAGGAGATCCCGGCGCTCCCGGTCCGCGTCGGCGACCACGTGCTGCTCGTACTCGACATAGGCCTGCGCGGCATGGGTGCTGGCGTAGTCGACGTAGCGCATCAACGGTGTGACGAGGGACAGCGCGGCCTGCTGTGCCTCGGCGGACGTCCCCGCGCAGTCCAACAGTTCGTCCCACAACACCTGCCGGCCCACCCGGAAGGCACTGATCCAGTCCTCGAGGGCGAACCCCGCGCGTGCCCGGCGCATGGCGGCCGCGCGGCTGAAGACCAGGTCTTCGGGGGCCATCTCTCGGTCGCCGGCCAGCGCCGCCAGCTGCATCCGGTAGTGCGTGAGGACCTGGTCCCGTACGTCGTCGAAGAACCGCTCGTCCTGCAGTGCGTACGACGGGATCTCCGTGCGCATCACCGCGACGGCGGTCTTCGCCACGTCCTCGAGCCGGTCCTGGACGGCGTGCAGGATCCGGTGCCGCTCCCGGCCGAGCGGGTCGGAGCGTGTGGGGACGCCCAGGGCGGGTCCGCGAGGCATGGCGCCGATCGTCGCTGGCCACCTCGTGTTCCGTCAACAGGCTCGGAGGGCCAGATGCCGGGGGAGTTGGGCGCGGCGCACAAGTCGGAGGCCGCGAAGTTGGGTGCTCGCACCCAATGTGCGCTCGGAAGGCCCACACCTACTGTGACGCTCGCCCACCCCCCAGCACCTCGGAAGGGGCGTCACTCATGCTCGCGGTCGACGGTATCAGCGTGCGCTTCGGCGGGATCACGGCACTGGACGGTGTCGCGTTCACTGTCGAGCCGGGCACCGCCGTGGGGCTCATCGGACCGAACGGAGCCGGCAAGACCACCTTGTTCAACTGCCTCACCAGGCGCTGCACCCCTGATGCGGGGACGGTGCGGTTCGAGGACGAGGACCTGCTCGCCCTTCCGCCGCACTCCGTGGCCGGGCGCGGCATCGCCCGCACCTTCCAGAACCTGGGTCTGTTCCCACGGCTCACGGTCCGGGAGAACGTCATGGTCGGTGCCCACAGCCGGGGGCGCACGGGACACCTCGCTGCGGCGCTCCGGCTGCCCCGCGTCCGGCGGGACGAGAGGGAACTGCGTGACCAGGCGGACGACTTGCTTCGGCGGCTCGACCTGGCGGAGGTCGCCGACCACCCCGCGTCCGGGCTGCCGTTCGGCACGCTCAAACGCGTCGAACTCGCCCGGGCGCTCGCGGTACGGCCCCGGCTGCTGTTGCTCGACGAACCCGTCAACGGGCTCAGCCACGGCGAGGTCGACCAATTCGCGGATCTGGTCCGGTCGGTGCGTCAGGAGTTCGACCTCACGCTCGTGGTGGTCGAACACCACATGGGGTTCGTGATGGGCCTGTGCGACAAGGTCGTGTGTCTCGACTTCGGGCGCAGGATCGCCGAGGGCTCGCCGGAGGAGATCCAGCGCGACCCGGCGGTCGTTGAGGCGTACCTGGGGGTGGCGGCATGACGGAACCCACCTCCGACGGCACCGAGGCCGGGCAGGCGAATGCGGAGCCGGACTTCCTGAAGGTCGCCGGCCTGCATGCCGGATACGGCCAGGCCCGCGTGCTCCAGGGGCTCGACTTCTCCGTCGCACGCGGCGAGGTGTGCGCGATCCTCGGGCCCAACGGCGCGGGTAAGACAACGACTCTGCGGGCCCTGTGCGGCATGGTCCGCGGACGCGGCTCGGTGACGTTGAGCGGTACGGAGCTGCTGGGCCGCTCGCCCGAGCAGACCGCCCGTCTGGGCGTGGCGCACGTACCCGAGGGCCGGGGCACCTTCAACGACCTGACCGTCGAGGAGAACCTGCGCATCGGCGCCCACTCGCGCGCCCGCCGGTGGCGGCGGGGCCGCGCCGAGCGCGCAGCCGTGGCGGCCGACCTGGAACGGATCTACGGCTATTTCCCCAAGCTGCGCCAGCGGTCCCGCCAGACCGCGGGCAGCCTCAGCGGCGGCGAACAGCAGATGCTCGCCATCGGCAGGGCCTTGATGCTGCGGCCCTCGCTGCTGCTCCTGGACGAGCCGTCGCTGGGGCTCGCGCCGCTGGTCACTCGCGAGCTGTTCGAGATCGTCCGTGCCGTCAACGAGGAGGAACGCACCACCGTGGTCGTCGTCGAGCAGAACGCCCAACTCGCGCTGGATGTGGCGCACCGGGCGCACGTACTGGAGGCCGGTCGCCTGGTGCTGTCCGGGCCGGCCCGGGAGATCCGCGAGGACGGGCAGGTCGCCGAGGTGTACCTCGGTGTCTCCGTCCGCTCCGGAAAGGGCGGGTGAGTGCCGTGAGCGAACTGCTTCAGCAAGTGGTGGAAGGGGTCGGCTCCGGCGCGGTCTATGCCAGCCTGGCGCTGGCCCTGGTGCTGATCCACCGGTTCACCGGAATCGTCAACTTCGCGCAGGGTGAGCTCGCCATGATCTCCACGTACGTGGCGTGGCAGCTCGTGTCGTCCGGGATGTCGTTCTGGCTGGCGCTGCCGGTGACCCTGGCAGCGTCGTTCGTCGGCGGCATGCTGGTCGAACGCATCGTCATCCGTCCTGTGCAGAGCGCACCAGAGCTGACGATGGTCATCGTCACGGTCGGCCTGTTCATCTTCGTCAACGCGGTGGCCGGTCTGATCTGGTCGTTCACCGTGAAGGACTTCCCGCAGCCCTTCCCCGACGGCGGGATCGACCTGGGCGGGGTCCGCGTGGACTGGTCGACCTTCGGGATCATCGCGGTGGTGGCCGTCGTGATGGGCCTGCTCTATCTGCTGTTTCAGCACACCTCCGTCGGCCTGGTGATGAGGGCGGTCGCCTGCAACCCCGCCTCCGCCCGGCTCTCGGGCGTCAGAGTCGGCCGCGTGCTGATGCTCGGCTGGGGGCTGGCCGCGACAGTCGGTGCGGTGTCGGGCGTGCTCGTCGCGCCGGTGCTGTTCCTCGAGCCCAACATGATGGGCGGGGTGCTGATCTACGCGTTCGCCGCGGCCACCCTCGGTGGCTTCGACAGCCCGGTCGGCGCGGTCGTCGGCGGCCTGTTCGTGGGCGTGGCCGAGACGCTGGCCGGGGCGTACGTGGACGTGATCGGTGCCGATCTGAAGGTGGGCGTTCCCCTGGTGATCATTCTGGCGGTGCTGCTGGTGCGGCCCCAGGGCCTGTTCGGACGGGCGGCGGTGGAGCGCGCATGAGCACGATCGTCGCAACACTCGGCACCGACCGCGCCCGCCGCCTGCGGGTCGCGCTCGCCGCGCTGCTCGGCGCGGGTGTCGCCGTCGGCGCACCGTTCTACTTCGCCCCCTTCCAGGTCTTCCAGCTGACCATGGTGCTGGTGTACGCCGTGGCGCTGGCCGGCCTGAACCTGCTGGTCGGATTCGGCGGGCAGATCTCCCTCGGGCACGGGGCGTTCTTCGCGGCAGGGGCCTACACGGCGGCAGTCATGCTCGACCGCTACGACACCGGGCACCTGGCCACGTTGCCGGTCGCGGCCGGCGGATGTTTCCTGCTGGGCCTCGGTTTCGGTGTGCCCGCCCTGCGGCTGCGCGGACTGTACCTGGCCCTGGTCACGCTGTCGTTCGCCGTGTTCCTGCCGCCGCTGCTCAAGCGGCTCGAACCGGTCACGGGCGGTTCCATGGGCCTGACGGTGGACAAGCTGCAACCGCCCGTGTGGAGTGGATTGGCCGAGGACCAGTGGATGTACTTCGTGGTCCTCGCCGTCACCGCGGCGGCTCTGCTGCTCGCCCGCAACCTGCTGCGGTCCCGGGTCGGCCGGGCACTGCTCGCCGTGCGGGACAACGAGAGTGCCGCCGAGGTCATGGGCGTACGGCTCTCGCTGCACAAGACCCTCGCCTTCGCGTGGAGCGCACTGTTCGCGGGTGTCTCCGGGTGCGTCTACACCTGGGTGATCGGCTTCGTCTCACCCGACTCGTTCAGCTTTGTCCTGTCCATCACGCTGCTGGCCGGCCTGGTGGTCGGAGGGCTCGCCTCGCTGTACGGACCCCTGCTGGGGGCGGCCTTCGTCGTGTATGTGCCGAGCGTGGCCCAGGACATCAGCGAGGCGGCGCCCGGTGTGGTGTTCGGCCTGCTGATCATCGCGGTGATGTTCGTGGCGCCGACGGGACTGGCCGGTCTGGCGGGCCGTGCCCGGGGTGCTGCCGCCGGCCGCCTCAACCGCACCGCCCCCGGCGACCTGACGCCCGACCCCTCCGCACCGCTCACCTCGGCGGATTCCGCACCTGTCGATGCCGAACCCGTGGGCGCATCGCCCCGCACGGAAAAGGAATGAATCACATGCGCAAGACGACCACTCTGCGGGCTGCCGCAGCCGTGTCCGCCGCCCTGCTCCTCGCCACCGCCTGCAACAGCCAGCGCGGGCAGGACGACAAGGACGCCGCCGCCGACGGTGCGTGCAAGGGCCAGCAGACCACCGGCATCACGGACAAGACCATCAAACTGGGCGGCATCTACCCACTGTCGGGACCGGCCTCCGCGTACGGCACGATCAGCAAAGGCGTGAGCGCCTACTTCAAGCACGTCAACGACAACGGCGGCATCGACGGCCGCACGGTGGAGTTCACCGTCCGCGACGACGGCTACCAGCCGCCCAAGGCGGTCGAGGAGGCCCGCAGACTCGTCGAGCAGGAGAAGGTCTTCGCCGTCTTCCAGACCCTGGGCACCCCGTCCACGGCCGCCGTGTGGGACTACCTCAACAAGCAGAAGGTGCCGCAGCCGTTCGTCGCCACCGGCGCCTCCGTCTGGGGTACGGACGACAACCACCCGTGGACCACCGGCTGGCAGCCCAACTACGTCGCCGAGGCACGGGTGTACGCCAAGTACCTCAAGGAGGAGAAGCCGAAGGCCAGGGTCGCCGTCCTCCACCAGAACGACGACTTCGGCAAGGATCTGCTCGGCGGGTTCAAGGCAGCCGTCGCCGGCAGCGGCATCAAGGTGGTCGCCGAGGAGAGCTACGAGGTCACCGACCCCTCCGTCTCCGCACAGATGACAAGCCTCGCCCGGTCCAAGGCGGATGTGCTGCTCAGCATCACCACGCCGAAGTTCGGCAGCCAGGCCCTCGCCGCCGATGCCAAGAACACCAAGTGGAACCCGCTGCACATCGTGAACAACGTGTCCTCGTCCGCCACCGTGCTCAAGCCTGTCGGGTTCAAGAACGTGCAGGGCGTGGTTTCGGCGACCTACTTCAAGGACCCCGCCGATCCGCAGTGGGCCGACGACGCGGAGATGAAGACGTACCGGGACGCGCTGCGCAAGTACGCGCCCGACTCCGACCCGGCCAACCAGTTCAACGCCTACGGCTGGGCCGCTGCCTCCAGCCTGCACAAGGCCCTGGACGCGATGAAGTGCCCGACCAGGGAGGGCTTGCGGGACGCGGTGCGCAACCTCAAGGACGTCAAGGTGGGCATGCTGCTGCCCGGTGTCACCCTGACCACCGGAACCGATGACGCCTTCCCGATCGAGACGATGCAGCTGATGCGGTTCAAGGGCGAGCGGTGGCAGCTGTTCGGTAAGCCGGTGGACACCCGCAAGGAGTTCGGCCCGCTGGCGAAGTGAGCTGGCGGGGGCGGTCCTGGTCGATGCCCTGACCCCTGGGGACTGCCCCCGCCCCCGTCACTGGAGGCCGCAGTAGATCCACTGCCCTCGCGACCTCCAGTGGCGTCATCGGCCTGTTCGTCGGACCCGGTGGCCGGAGCGTGCAGGGAGGTGACGGCTTCCGCCACCTCCCGAACGGTGCCCTGGCGCCCGAGCGGTATGCGCGCGGGCCAGGTGGAACGCGACGACCGCCGGGCCGGGGCCTCGCGGCCCATCGGGGTGTCGATCAGGCCCGGGGCGACCCGGGTGGCGCGGATTTCACGCGGCGCACCCTCCTTCGCGACACGGCGGCACGCCGCGGGCAAGGCCGCGACCTTCGCCGGATTTCAATAGGCTTACATGGTCAGCAGGCCAGTGCATTCGGGAACGCCGAACAACCGCCGCGGACGCCGTCATGCCGGTCACCGGCCGTGGTCAGGACCCGCGGCAGACCGTCGGTGACCGAGTGCACGGTGGTGTCCAGCGGTGGAGAAGCGGATGAAGGAGCTCAGCGAAAGCCACGAGGATCCGTTCGCCCTGCACCTCGGCGCCTTCGCGGTGCTCGACGACCGGGGAGTCGTGGTCGGATGGAACCGGCGGGCTCAGCAACTGCTCGGCTATCCGGACACAGCCGTGATCGGTCGCCCGGCGTTCGAGGTCCTTGTCGATCCTCGTGATCTGCCGGCTGTCACTGAGGCCGCGGCGACCTGCAGGAGAGCCAGCGGCTGGTTCGGTGTGCTCCGATTGCGGCACCGCGACGGGGGGCTCGTGGAGCTGGGGCTCAGGGCCCATGAGCTGTCACGCGATGGCCGGGTCCGTGAGTGGTTTCTTGCGGGGGCACTCGCGAGTGACGTCCTGGAGTGGCAGAGGGACCGCGCGGTTCTCGACGGGTTGTACCGCCAGTGCCCGATCGGCTTGGTCGTCCACGGCCCCGACCTGAGGATTCTCCGCGTCAACCGAGCCATCGAACGGTTCAGCGGCGTACCGGCAGATGACTTTCGCGGGCTGCCCACCGGCCGGATGCTCCTTCCCGACGACGAACGCAAGGCCGTGGACCGGGTGCGCCAGGTGATGGAGACCGGACGGCCCCTGGTCTACTCCGAGCAGTTCGCTCGCCTGGAGCAGGATCCGGCACGAGAGCGGGTCGCGTTGGTGTCGTCCTTCCGGATGGAGGACCCCTCCGGCCGCATCCTGGGTGTGGCCGAGATGATCGAGGACATCACCGAACGCCATCGGGCCCAGCGTCGGCTCGCGCTCCTCGACCAGGTCGGCAGCCGTATTGGAACCACCCTCGACGTGGCGGAGACCGCCCGGGAACTCGCCGAGGTGATGGTGCCTCACCTCGCCGACCACGTGTCGGTGGACCTGCTTCAACCCGTGACGCGCGGTGAGGAACCGACGCGCGCTCTGGCAGGGCCCGTGGTGCGACTGGGGACCTGCAGCGTCGGTGCCCAGCAACCCGGCCCGCCCCACCCCCACGGCGACCCCTTGGAGTTCGGGCCCGACACACCGCAGGTCGGATGCCTGGCCGAGGGACGGCCCGTCCTGGAACCGGTTCTCCCGCCCGAGTGGTTTTCGGCGGAAGGCCGCCAGGGCGCCGACGCTCCGGACCTGGGCGCCCACTCCCTGATCGTGGTACCTCTTGCCGCGCGTGGCCTCGTGCTCGGCGTCATGACCTTGTGGCGCTCGCGCCGTCCCGATGCCTTCGAGGCGGACGATCTCACCCTCGCTCAGGAACTCGGCTCGCGCGCCGCCGTCGCCATCGACAACGCCCGGCGCTTCACCCAGCAGCAGCAGACCGCGTTCACCTTGCAGAGCAGCCTTCTGCCCCGGGCCGTTCCGGACCAGTCGGCCGTCGAAGTGGCCCTGCGGTACCTGCCGGCCAGCGCGGCCCCGGGCCTGGGCGGCGACTGGTTCGATGTCATTCCCCTGTCCGGGGCCAGGGTCGCCCTCGTCGTCGGCGACGTGGTGGGACGCGGCATCCACGCTGCCGCCACCATGGGCCGACTGCGCACCGCCGTCCATACGCTCGCCAGCCTCGACCTGGAACCGGACGAGGTCCTCTCCCGCCTGGACGACCTGGTCAACCTGCTGGCGGCCGAACGGGAAGCAGCCGGCGAACGGCCCATGGATGAGCAGGTCGTCGGCGCCACCTGCCTGTACGCCGTGTACGACCCGGTCTCCGGACGCTGCTCCGTGGCACGCGCCGGTCACCCGCTGCCCGTGGTGACCGCTCCGGATGGACGGGTGGCTCTGCTCGACCTGCCCGCCGGCCCCCCGCTCGGCCTGGGCGGACTGCCGTTCGAGGCCCGGGACATCGAACTGGCCCCGGGAAGTCTGCTGTGCCTGTACACCAACGGAATCATCGGCGAACGCCACATCGATGCCGACATCGGCCTGACGAAGCTGCGTGCGGCGCTCAGCCGCCCTGCGGACGCGCTGGAACGGACATGCCAGGCAGTTGTCGACTCGCTCGTGCCCTCGCGCCACAGCGACGACGTCGTTCTGCTGATCGCCCGCACCCGCCTGCTGCCACCGGAAAACGTCGCTTCCTGGAGTCTGCCACCGGAGCCCACCAGCGCCGCCCGGGCCAGGGCATTGACCTCGGCCAAGCTGACCGAGTGGGGCCTGGAGCACTTGGCGTTCACCACTGAGCTGATCGCCAGCGAACTGGTCACCAACGTCTACCGCTACGCCGACGGTCCCGCGACCCTACGGCTGATCCGTGAGCGGTGTCTGGTGTGCGAGGTCAGCGACACGAGCCACACCTCACCCCACCTGCGCCGCGCCCGTACGACCGACGAGGGCGGGCGTGGCCTGTTCCTGGTGGCACAGATGACCGAGCGCTGGGGTACCCGCTACACCCGCGAGGGCAAGACCGTGTGGACCGAACAGCCACTGACCGGCACGTCCGTCTGACGGTCTCAGGCCGCGGCCGGCGCGGGGAGGCCGCCCGGAGCCGGCCTCCCCGCGCCGCCGTGGTCATTCGGCTGCGGCGAGCAGCCGTGGCTCGCTCTCGTCGTACAGGCGCCGTTGCTCGCGGCTGTCTGCGGCACGGCGCCGGTGGTCCAGACGGCTGCCCAGCCAACCCGCCAGGTAGCCGAACGGAATGGAGATCAGTCCGGTGGACTGCATGGGGAAGAAGGCGAAGTCGGAGTCCGGGAAGACGGCGGACGGCGTGCCCGAAACGGCCTTGGAGAAGACCATGAGCAGCATGGCGCAGGCCGCGCCGCCGTAGAGAGTGGCGAGCAGTCCGGTGCGCGTGAACCCTCGCCAGAACAAGGAGTAGGTGAGCGCGGGTGCCACCGCCGATGCTCCTACGCAGATGGCCAGCGTGGTCAACACGCCGACGTCCCAGTTCTGCACCGTGGTGGCGAGCCCGATGGCCACGACTCCCACGGCCACGCTCGTCCACGCCGCCACTGTCATCTCGGTACGCGGCTCGGCCTGTCCCCGGCGCAGCGTATGGGCGAACAGGTCGTGGGCGAGTGACGAGGCCGCGGCCAGGGTCATCCCGGCGACCGACGACAGCAGGGTGATGAACACCATGCCCGCCACGGCCGAGTAGAGGATCGTCGCGCCTGCGGAGGAGGGACCCCCGCCGAGCACCTGCGACAGCATGAGCACCGACGTTCTGCCGTGCGGGTCGGCCGCGGTGATGTATCGCGATCCGACCAGGGCCGCCGCACCCGTACCCATGATGATCACGAGCAGGCAGAAGGTGGTGACCGTGCCGACGGCCCACGACATGGAGCGACGCACGGCCGGCACGTCCTGCGCGGAGTACAGACGCATCGTGATGTGGGGCAGGCAGGCCACGCCGAGGACCACGGTGATCTGGAGACTGACGAAGTCCAGCCGGTCAACGGCCGAGGTGCCCAACTGAAGGCCCTGCTGGAGGTAGGCGGGGCCCGCGCCGCTGCCGTGCTGGGCGGCTCTGAGCACGTCGCCGGGGTTCCAGTCGAAGCGGTTGAGTACGAGAGCGGCGACGATGATGCTGGTGCCGAGCAGGAGCACGATCTTGATCATCTGGATGAGAGCGGTGCCCCTCATACCGCCGATCGCCGCATAAATGATCATCAGGCTGCCGACGATGACGATGCACGCCGTCCTGACGCCCGCCACGTGCGGGATGTTCAGGATGAAGGTGAGCAGCGACCCGGCTCCCGAGAGCTGGACGACCAGGAAGGGCAGGGTCGCCGAAAGCGTCACCACGCAGGCCGCCACACGCACGGCCCGTCCAGGTATGTTGCGGGCCAGGACGTCGCCCATGGTGAACCTGCCGGCGTTGCGCAGGGGTTCGGCCAGCAGGAACATCAGCAGAACCAGGGACAGGGCGGTGCTGACCGCGAGGACGTAGCCGTCGTATCCGGCGAGCGCGATGATGCCGGTGGTGCTCAGCACGGTGGCCGCGGAGATGTAGTCGCCCGCGATCGCCAGGCCGTTCTTGAGCGGGGTGAGCGACAGGTAGCCGGTGTAGAAGTTCGTCAGGTCGTCGCGGTCCGGACCCGCCATGACGCACATCATCAGTGTGACGGTGACCAGCGTGGTGAAGAGAACCATGACGATGGCCTGTGTCCCGGAGCTGAAGTCGTTCATCTCGCCATTCCCGCGTCCCGGCCGACGGGGACCGCCCGCTCCCTGACCGCGCGGGCCAGTGGATCCACCGAGCGTTGTGCGCTGCGTCCGTACCAGAAGACGGCCGCGAAGGTGACGACGAGTTGGAGGACGCCCAGGGCCATGCCCAGGCTCAGCTCTCCGGTGATCTTGGATCCCATCAGGCCGGGCGCGTAGCAGGACAGCACGACATACGCCACGAAGGAGCCGAGCGCGGTGAGCGTGGAGATCCTGCGGAGCAGGCGGTAGGCGGAGCGGAGGGCGGCGAGGTCGGCGTCGTGCCGATGAGTCTCGGGCGTGTAGGAGGTGTCCCAAGGGGCTTGGCGCCCGTACGGGTCGTATCGCGGGGCGTCGTGCCCGTACGGCTCCGGCCACGGGTTCTGCCCGTATGCATCGTGTCGAGGGGGGACCCCGTGGGGCTGGGGGTGCGACTGCGCCCATCCCGTAGGTGCTGACGGTGGGTATCGGTTCTCGTCGGCGTATGTCATCGCCTGGCCTTCCACTGCGGCTCGGATCCTTGAGGTGAACGGGGAAGAGTGATCAGGCCGCGCACCATACCGACTGGTTGGGATGCCTTGTAAGTCTGACGTGGGTCACGTTTCGGGGTTGAGTGGTGCCGGGCGGAGATCGGTAAGCCGGTGAACATCCGCAAGCAGTCCGGTTCCCCGGCGAACCGAGCCGGCATGGGCGGTCCGAGTCGATGCCCTCCGACCTGCGGATGCCCGAGCTGCGGAAGGGCTCGTTGTTCCCGGTCGCACAGAGTTGAGTAACAGACCGTCGGGCTGCACTACGTCGGCCCGCTGAGCGGGCGGCCGACATGTCGGACGAGCAGTGCGCACCTGCTCGGCTGAGCCGGCCAAGCCGCGTCCCGCCGCGTGCGCTGATCGCGCCGGGACCGCGGCCGCGCGCAACGAGCGCGCTGGCGCGGAATCCTCGACGGCACTGGTGTGCCGGCCCCGCCGGTCCGCCGGATGACCAGCCGCCGGCTCATAGCCGGCGACCAGTGATCCGTGGCGACAAGGTCGTACGCCGTCAATCGCGCATGGGCGGTTCGCCCGTGCCAGGAAATGCCCGGCATGAAAGGAAACCCTGTCTCCCCCTATGAACAGGGTCAGCGGGCGGGGTCGAGAAGGATCTTGCGGACGCCGTCGGAGCGGCCTGCGAACAGTTCGTACGCCGCCGGGCCTTCAGAGAGGGGGAAGCGGTGCGAGACGACCACCTCCGGCTTGATCCGGCCCGCACGGGTTAGGGCGATCAGGGGAGGGAGCTCGTAGTGCACCGAGCACAGCCCGATGGCGAACTCCAGTTCCTTGACCTGCGCCAGCCCCATGTGAAAGGGGAACGCCTTGCTCTGGCTGACCCCGATGACGCTGACTCGGCCGGCTTGCCGGACGGCCTTGAGAGCGAGCTCGATGGTGGCGTCCGAGCCCACGGCTTCCACCACGGCGTCCGGCCCGCGTCCGCCGGTCATGTCCCGGATGGCCGTCCGCGCGTCCTCGCCCTCGACCGGCTCGACCCCCAGGCTGGCGGCGAAGGCGCGGCGCTCCGCGACCAGGTCCGTGCCCAGCACCCGTGCGGCGCCCATCGCGAAGGCGGACTGGGCGGCCATGAGGCCGACCGGACCGAGGCCGATGACCAGGACCGTCTCACCGGGCTGGATGCGGGCACGGCGGCAGCCGTACCAGGCCGTGGGGGCGTTGTCCGTCAGGACGACGGCGGCTTCGTCGGAGATGCCCTCGGGAACGTGCACCAGATTGACATCGGCGTACGGCACCGAGAGGGCCTGGGCCTGGCTGCCCTGCAGCTGTGGGCTGACTCCGTAGCAGAGCTCCGTGCTGGACTTGGCGCGCTCGCACCGGGCGGTGAACCCGGCCGCGCACGACCGGCACAGGGCGCAGCCGACCGATGCGGGCACCAGGACCCGGTCGCCGGCCTTGAAGCGGGTGACCCGGTCGCCGGTCTCGACCACCACACCGACGCACTCGTGTCCCGGTGTGTAGCCGAGTTCCGGACTGAACGGGCTGCCTTGGTAGATGTGCAGGTCGCTGCCGCAGATGCCGGCCGTGGTGACCTCGATGACCGCGTCAGTGGGGTTGATGACGGCCGGGTCGGGGGCATCCCCGTAGCGGATGTCGTGACGGCCGTGGTAGCTCAGTGCTTTCACTGGATTTCTCCCTCCCTCTGCCCGGTCAGTCCGCGATCTTCAGCACCAGCTTGCCGCGGTTCTCGCCACGGAACAGCCGCATGAGGGTGTCGGGGAATGCCGCCACTGGGCCCGATACCACGTCCTCCAGAGACTTCAGCCGGCCCTCCGCCTGCCACGTGGTCAGTTGGGCGATGCCCTCCGCGTACCGGTCGGCGTAGTCGAACACCACCATGCCGGTCATTGAGGCGCGGTTCACCAGCAACGACAGATAGTTGTCGGGGCCTTGTGGCGTGGTGCTGTTGTACTGGGAGATCGCGCCGCAGACGACGATGCGGGCACCGCGCGCCAGCCGCAGCAGCACGGCGTCCAGAACGTCACCGCCGACGTTGTCGAAGTACACGTCGACGCCGTCGGGGGCGTGCTCGCGCAGCGCCTTGCGGACGTCCTCCTTCTGGTAATCGATCGCGGCGTCGAACCCGAACTCGTCGACCACCAGCTGGCACTTGGACTCACCGCCGGCGATGCCGATGACCCGGCAGCCCAGGATCTTGGCGATCTGACCGACGACACTGCCGACCGCCCCCGCCGCTCCGGAGACGACGACGGTCTGACCGGGCTCGGGACGCCCGATGTCGATCAGGCCGAAGTAGGCCGTCAGGCCCGACATGCCGAGAGCGCCGAGATACGTCGGCAAAGGGGCAGCCGCCGGGTCGACCTTGGTCACGTCGCGGCCGTCCGACACGCAGTACTCCTGCACGCCGAACGAGCCGGACACATGGTCGCCGACCGCGAACCCGGAGTGCCGGGAGGCGACCACCCTTCCCACCGCGCCGGCGCGCATCACCTCGCCGATCTCCACCGGACGGATGTATGACCTGCCCGCGTTCATCCAGCCGCGCATCGCCGGGTCGATCGACAGACAGAGCACCTGCACCAGGAATTCCCCGTCGCCCGGCTGCCCCGTCCGCTCCTCGACGTGCTCCCAGTCGGTGGGCCGCGGCTCTCCCACGGGACGTGCGGCCAGGCGCACCTGGTGGTTGATTCTGCTCATCTCGGGCGGCTCCTTCGACGGTCGCGTGGGATCGGCGGTCGGTGCAGCCGGGCAGCCCGCCGCCGTCGCGCACCGATGCGTCTGCCAGGCATACCGTCCAGTCGGTACGGTCGGTGAGCGTACGGTGCCGTCCCGTCGGAGGCAAGAGGGGACCTGGTGCGGCATGCGGCGCAAGCGTGCGGCCCGGGGCCGTTCGCCGGCCCCGCGGTTGGGGGATCCCGGTCGGTGAGCATGTGCTTGAGGTGTGGCCCGGCGAGAGTGGACGGCATCCAGCAGTGGCTCGGTCTGGGCGTACATCGGCCTGCTCGCCCTGGTGGTGGCCGCGATGCTGCCGTAGGGCTGGGCGTGGAGCGGCGACATCGAGGCCCGACGCACCTCGAACCCACCACCGGAGTGCGGCTAGCGGGCAGCGGCTGCGGGAATGCCCAGGTCGCCCTCGACGTACTGGGCCCGGCCGAAGCCGAACGACCAGTCCGCCGGGGTGTTCTCGACGTATCCGATGAACACGTCCTCCCCGGCCACACCCACCTTCGCCAGCCAGGCGGCGACGGCGGCGTAGAGCTGCTGCTTGACCGCGGTCGAGCGGCCGGTCTGCGTGAAGATCTGGATCATCACGGTGTCGTTGCTTCGCTCGAAGCCCAGGCCGGCGTCGAGCGCGATGACCCGGCTCGCCTCGTGCTCGGTGATGATCTGGAAGCGGTCGCGCTCGGGGACGGCCAGCACCTCGACGACGGCCGCGTGGACGGCGTCGGCGACGGCGCGGACCTGGGCGTCGCTGCGGCCCTTGACGAGATCGATGCGGACCAGGGGCATGACGGAACTCCTTGCTCGTGTCGGAGCGACTCGACGGTGGATGTGCCACCAGCCTGCTGCCGCACTACTCATAGGTCAAAGACCTAGGTCTTCCTCCAGCTATAAGGAGAGGGAATACACTGATGTCATGGAGGTGCGCACGCTGCAGTACTTCCTCGCCGTCGCCGAGGAACAGTCCTTCACGCGGGCCGCGGCCCGCTGCCATGTCGCCCAGCCCGCCATCAGCCAGCAGATCCGTTCCCTGGAGCGGGAACTGGGCGAGGCGCTCTTCGAGCGCGACTCCCGTACGGTCCGGCTGACCGCCGCGGGCGAGGCGCTGATGCCGCATGCCCGTACGGTGTCGACGGCCGTCGCCGCCGCGAAGGCCGAGTTCGCCGCACGTTCCGGTCTGCTCACCGGTGCCCTTGCCCTCGGAGTGGCCGACGGCGTGGAGAGCAGCAGCCTCCCGGCACTGCTCGGCACCTTCCACCGGCTGTATCCCGGTGTCACCGTGAATCTCCTCGAGGGAGTCAGCGCCGGCCTGATTCCCCAGGTGCGGCAGGGCTCCCTGGACGCGGTGTTCGTCGCCGTCCCGCCGGAGGGACTCGACCCGCTGTTCGGACACCGGGTCCTCGTCCGCGACGAGATTGTGGCACTCGTCGCCGCCGACCGGCCGCAGGCCCGACAGCCGGCACTGTCCCTGCGCGAGGTCTCCGCCACCCCGTTGATCACATACGGCTCGGACAGCGGCCTGTACGTCCGTCTGCGTAAGGCCTTCGAAGCGGCCGACGTCCCTTTCCGGCCCGCGTACGCTACCAACCACGTCGCGCTGCAGCTGGAACTCGTCGCCGCCGGCGTCGGCATCGCCCTCGCGGCCGGCGGCGCCCGGGGCATCGCCGGGGATCCACGGGTCACCGTGGTGCCGGTGACGCCTCGAATCCCGTACGCGAAGGCGCTGGTCTGGCGTGCCGGCCCGCACTCGTCGGCCCCGCTGCGGGCCCTGCTGGACCTGCCGCACCCGGCCGCCGAGCCTCCGACCGCCTGAGGTCAGTCCGTAGCGTAGTCAGGGGCGATGCGTCGGACGAGCCGTAGCAGTGCCGACCAGGCGAGGTCGTACGCCTTGTCGTCCTGGAGGTCGGAGCCGTGGTCCGGGCCGGCCAGTTGGCGTGCGGTGAGTTCGCAGGTCTCGGGGTCGGGAAGGACGAGTTTCGCGCCGCCGACCGTGGCCGTGGTCTGGATCTCGCAGGCCTTGTCCAGGTAGTACATGCGCAGGAACGCCTGGGCGGGGGTCTCGCCGACGGTCAGGAGGCCGTGGTTGCGCAGGATCATCGCCGGATGGTCGCCGAGGTCGGCGACGAGCCGCCGCTGTTCGGCGAGGTTGAGGGCGACGCCCTCGTAGTCGTGGTAGCCGAGCCTGCCGTAGAACTCCATGGAGATCTGGTTGAGCGGGAGCAGGCCCTCCTCCTGGGCCGCGACCGCGCAGCCCGCCCTGGTGTGGGTGTGCAGGACGCAGTGGGCGTCGGGCCGGGCGGCATGGATCGCGCTGTGGATGACGAAGCCGGCCGGGTTGACGGGGTGCAGGGTCTCCTCGACGGGGTTGCCGTCGAGGTCGATCTTCACCAGGTTCGAGGCGGTGATCTCCTCGAAGAGCAGCCCGTAGGGGTTGATCAGGAAGTGGTGCTCCGGCCCGGGGAGCCGTGCCGAGATGTGCGTGAAGATCAGGTCGGTCATCCGGAAGTGCGCCACCAGGCGGTAGACCGCGGCGAGTTCACGACGCAGGCGGAGTTCTTCCGAGGCGCAGGCGGGGGAGGGCATCGGAGCCTTTCGGGAGTACGGGCACGTGCGGGTGCGGGTGCGGAGTGTGGGTCAGGCCGCGCTGAGTTCCGGGGCGGCGGCCGCGGTCGGCGCCTGCTCGCCCGCCAGGCGGCGGCGCCAAGCCTCGACGATCGTGTCCTCGGTCGGCCTGGTCAGGAGGCTGACGACGACGTACGCCACGAGGCTGGCGAGCAGCCCGTAGTAGATCGGCTCGTTGGCGAGCAGGCCGTCGGTCGCCATCAGGGTGATCACCGTCGCACCCCCAGCGACCATGGCGGTCAGGGCGCCCTGCAGGTTTCCGCGCCGCCAGACCAGGCCGCCGAGGATCGGGACCAGCAGGCCGCCGACGAGCAGGTTGTAGGCGACGGTGAGCGCCTCGATGACGTCCCCGAGGACGCAGGCGATCGCCATGGAGACGACGCCGAGTACGGCGATGGCGAGGCGGTTGGAGCCGACCTCGTCGTGGTCCCTCGATGCCGTACGGCGGCGCAGCCGGGCCCAGATGTCGTTGTTGGCCACGGTGGCGGAGGCGATCAGGGCACCGCTGGCGGTGGACATCATCGCGGACAGGGCGGCGGCGAGGACCAGGCCGCGGATGCCGGTCGGCAGAGTGTGCTTGACGATGGTGGCGAACGCCTGGTCGGCTGCGGCCAGGTTCGGGTAGAGGGTCTTCGTCGCCATGCCGATGAAGGCGCCGGCCAGGGCGTAGACCAGGCAGTAGACGCCGGCGACGGTGCCGCCCCAGGCGGCGACCCTGTCGCTGCGCGCGGTGAAGACCCGCTGCCAGATGTCCTGGCCGATGAGCATGCCGAAGGTGTAGATCAGCACGAAGGTGACGATGGTCTGCCCGCCGATCGAGGTGGGCGAGAAGTAGCCGTGCGGGAGTCGGTCGGCCATGGCGCCGAAGCCGCCCGCCTTGACCACCGCGATCGGCAACAGCAGGACGAGCACGCCGATGCTCTTCACGACGAACTGCACCATGTCGGTGAGGGTGATGGACCACATGCCGCCGAGCGCCGAGTAGCCGACGACGATCGTGCCGCCGACGACCACCGCGACCCAGCGCGGCACGTCGAACAGGACGTCGAAGACACTGGCGTACGCAATGGTCGAGGTCACCGCCAGCATGAGGGTGTAGACCCACATGACGAGGCCGGAGATCACGCTGGCGGCGTCGCCGTAGCGCAGGGAGAGCATCTCGGCGACCGTGTAGACGCGCAGTCTGGCGATCCGGGCGGAGAAGAAGACGCTCAGCGCCAGCAGCCCGAGGCCGATGGCGAAGACCATGGCGGCGCCCGAGATGCCGTAGGTGTAGCCGAGGCGGACGCCGCCGATCGTGGAGGCGCCACCGAGGACGACGGCGGCCATGGTGCCGCTGTACATGAGGGGGCCGAGCCGGCGGCCGGCGACCAGGAAGTCGCTCTTGGAGGCGGCACGCCGTTTGCCCCACCAGCCCACGCCGATGATGCCCAACAGGTATACGGCCATGACGAGGTAATCGACGGTCATGTGGGTGCTCCGGGGAGGGGAGAGGGAGAGCGGGGAGAGGTGGGGGGTGACATGACCGTAGCCACCGGGTGTACTGGGTCTGAAGTGAAGTTTCTGTCCAATATGGAGACGCCCGTTGGATGAATCCGCCAACGCCGAGCAGCCGTCCGTGCGGCTCGGTGTGCTGCTCGCCGACCCGGGGCTGGGCCTGACCCAGGTCGCCGGGCCGCCCGAGGACCGCCTGGTCAGCACGGTCGGCACCACGGAGATCGAGGACCCCACGCCCTACCTCGTCGGCGGCGAACTCCTCCTCACCGCGGGGGTGCGCCTACCCGACGACGCGGACGGCGTCGACATGTACGTGCGCCGGGTCGTCGCCGCCGGGGTCGCCGCGCTCGGTTTCGGCGTCGCTCCCGTGCACCCGGAGGTGCCGCCCGACCTCGTCCGGGCCTGCGACCGGCACGGGCTGCCGCTGCTGCGCCTGCCGCCGGCCACCCCCTTCGTCGCCGTCGGGCAGGCCACGTATGCGGCGATCTCCGAGACCCGCAACCGGGAGCTGCGGGAGATCTCCCGGGCGCAGTCGGCACTGGCCTCGGCCGCCGCCCGCCCGGACACCTTGCGCGCCGTCCTCGGACAGCTCGCCGCCCGCACCGGAACCTGGTCGGTCCTCTACGACGCCCAGGGCACCGAACTGTTCAGCGCGGGCTCCCGCCCCTCGTCCCCCGCGCCACGGCTCCTCCACGACCTCGCGGTACGCACACTGCAGCGGGGCGGGGGTCCGACGGCGGCAGCGGCCCATCACGCCCAAGGGGTCCACCTGACCGTCCACACCCTGCCCGGTGCGGACGGCAGCACCACGGCGCTGGCTCTCGGCCAGGCCGCCACCACGGCCCCGACCGTCGTGCACCGCCAGGTCACCAGCACGGCGACGGTCCTGCTCGCCCTGCTCACCAGCCCGCGGCACGCCCTGAGCACCGACACCCACAGCGTCGGCGCGCTGGTTCGGCTCATGCTCGGGGCCACGCCCGCCGAGGTGGCGCCCGCCCTCCTGCCCGGCGACGGGACGAGCGATCACTGGACGGTCGTACACGGCCGACACCGGCCCGCACGGGACGCCTCGGTACCGCGGACCGCCGCCGACCCGGCTCAACTCGCAGCCCTGGCCGCCCTGTTGGGCACCCCCTACGTCCACATGGACGGCCCCAGTCTGAAGGCCCTGATCCCCAGCGCCCCCGACACCACGCCGAGCGTCCCCGCCCAGGCCGCCGACCTGGGGTGGGTCCTCGGCTTCAGCGCACCCATGTCCGCACCCGACCTGCCGCACGCCGACACCCAGGCCGAACGCGCCCTGCAACGCGCGATCGCCGCCGAGGCACCCGCCGTCATCCACAACCCCGACGCGCTCACCGTCCACGCCCTCGTCCCCCCGGCCGACGGCCGCGAACTCGCCCGCACCCGCTTCGCCCCACTGGACCGCGCCGGCGCACCGGGGGCCCCGGTCCTCCTCGACACCCTGCGCACCTGGCTGACCCTGCACGGCAGTTGGGACCGCACCGCGGCGGCCTTGCAGGTCCACCGCAACACCGTGCGCCACCGTCTGGCACGGCTCGCCGACCTCCTCGACGTCGACCTTCAGGATCCCGGCGTCCGGATGGAACTCTGGTTCGCTCTGCAGTGGCTGCCCGGCGAGCCGACGGACACGGGGGCCTGAACGAGAGCCGTTCCCTTGGCAGAGGAGGCCGGGCGATGCCTAGTCTCAGCCCACCGGCCGGTGCTCGGGTGAGGACGACCGCGCGCCGGCCCATCGGTTCAGGGCGGCTTCGAGGCCGGTGACGGCGTCGGTGTCGGGGGTGTCGGCGGCCCAGGCGACCACACCGTCCGGGCGTACCAACACCCCGGTCGGCGTTGCCTGGTCGTCGGTCACGGTGCTCACACGCCCGTTCCAGGCCGCGGCAAGGCGGGCGAACGTGCCGTCCGGAGTGCGGTCGAGCAGCAGGAACCCGCCGGCGTGACCGTGGTCGACAAGGCGGGAGCCGTCCCTCAGCCACAGATCGGGGACGTAGCGGCCGATCAGGGGATGATCGCCGGGCAGATCGATGCGCTGTGTGACGCCGGAGATCTTCTTGACCGCGTAGGTCGTGCCCGCCCGAGTGCTCAGCAGCTCGGCTACGACCTCCCGCAGCGCGGCCGACTTGGCGTCCCCGCGCATCACCCCGATCTGGGCCCGCGTCCAGTCCAGCACCCAGGCGCCGAGGGGACGACGCTCGGCGTCGTAGGTGTCGAGCAGTCCCTCGGGTGCCCACCCGGCGACCACGGCACCGAGCTTCCAGCCGAGGTTCATGGCGTCGCCGACCCCGAGATTGAGCCCCTGACCGCCGAACGGCGAGTGCACGTGCGCGGCGTCGCCGGCCAGCAGTACCCGCCCCGACCGGTAGGCGGCGGCCTGGCGGGCGTTGTCGGTCCAGCGGGTCGCGCGGCCGCGCAGCGCGTTCAGCGTGACATCGGTCCCCGAGACCCGGCGCAGACTCGTCTGCAACTCCTCGAGAGTCACCGGCGCCGCGGGGGTCGCCCCGCGCGAGCGGGGCCGCGCGTGGGGGAGGTCCGCGGTAGCGCCGTCGAACTCGACGGTGACCACTCGCCCGGGCTGCGGCCCGTAGCGGTACGCCCCCCGGGCCGACCACGCCCATCCGTTCGCGAGCTTCTCCGGGTCGGCGATGTCGGCGACCGCCAGGTGTCCGGTGAGTTCGGGGTCGGTGCCGGGGAAGTCGATGCCCGCGAGGCGGCGCACGGTGCTGCGCCCGCCGTCGCACCCGACCAGCCACCCCGTGCGCACGGAGCCGGCCGTGGTCCCGACGAGCACACCGTCGCCGGTGTCCTCGAGCGCGGTGACCTCCACCCCGCGGCGCACCGGTACGCCGAGTCGTGCGACGTGCTCGGCCAGCAGCTGCTCCAGCTCACGCTGTGGCACCATCCGCGCAACGTCGGCCGCAGTGTGCGCGGCGAGGTCGGCATCGGACCAGTCCACGAGGTCGGCGTCCAGGACCATTCCGGCGAAGTGCCCGGTGAAGCGGGACTCGCGTGCTCGCCGGTGGCCGCCGGGCTGTTGGTCGTCGGCCTTGGGGGCGAACGACCCCACCCGCTCGAGGATCTCTCGCTGCACCTGTTCGGCGGCAGGGAGCAGGCCGCGGCGGTCGAGTGCCTCGGCCGTCGGAATGTTGATCGATCCCGCCTTCATCCCCTCGTCCGGCTCGGCCAGTCGCTCGTGTACCTGCACCGTCGCCCCGGAGAGCGCCAGCTCCGCGGCGAGCACGAGGCCTACCGGCCCGGCTCCGACCACGGTCACGTCCACGTCTTGCTTCACATTCGTCGTCACGAACACTGTTCTATGAACGAACAGTGTTCGTGTCAAGTTATAGTGGCCGGGTGAACCCGAGAGAGCGACGCGCGGCACGTCACCAGCCGCCGAACCCCGATGCCGAAGCCGCTCCCAGGCCGCGGCGCCGCACGGCCCCGATCACCGTGGAGCAGGTCATCGACACCGCACTGGGCGTCGTCGCCACCGAGGGGTACGAGGCGCTTACGATGCGTCGGCTGGCCGGCGCGCTCGACACCGGACCCGCCTCGCTCTACGCCCACGTGGTCAACAAGGCCGACCTCGACGAACTGCTCATCGGGCGACTGTGCGGCGAGCTTGCGCTGCCCGAGCCCGACCCCGCGGCCTGGCGGGAACAGCTCCGCGGTGTGTGCATCCAGGTGCGCGACCAGTACCTGAAATACCCCGGCATCTCCCGCGCCGCGCTCGCCATGGCCCCCACCGACCTCGAGGCCCTGCGCGTCAGCGAGGGAATGCTGGCGATCCTGCTGGCCGGCGGCGTCGCCCCGCAGACCGCCGCCTGGGCCGTCGACGCCCTCTTGCTGTACGTGGCCGCCTACTGCCTGGAGATCTCCATCGTGCAGCAGCGCAAGGTCCACAGCGAGGCGGACTGGGTTCTCGACACCGACGAGCTCCGGCGCCGACTGGCCGCGCTGCCCGCCGAGACCTTCCCGCACACCACCCGCCACGCGGCCGAACTCACGGCCGGCGAGGGCCACGACCGCTTCGACTTCACCCTCACCCTGATGATCGACGGCCTGGCGCGTCCCTAGCCGGACGTTGCGCCGGGGGAGGAGCGAGGCCGCGCTGAACGCCGCCGGCCACGTCCGAGGTCACCGAACTCCTCGACGGCCAGGCCATTCCGTTGGCCGAGCAGATCACCGACGCCGCCCGGGAAGGGGACCTGACCTCCTTCCTCGATCTGGACCGACAGTTCCACCTGGGTCTGCTGGAGCTGCGGGGAAATCGCCGTCTGGTCGCGATGGTCGGCCAGTTGCGCGACCAGGCCCGGATGCAGGGCTTCAAAAGCTCGCGGACCAGGGCGAGTTGACCCTCGCTCACAGCCGCGGCATCTGGGCGGGACGGGCCGAGAACGACTCCTGAGTCTCCGGAGTTGGAAGCAGGCGTGGCCAGAAGTGCCGCGCCCGCTCAGTCGGTTGGCCGGGCGGTCACCGCAGGACGAAGCCCGTGCCGAGGTCGTCCGTGGGATCGAGTTCGAAGCGGTGCTCGCCGGTGCGGTACGCCGTCCCCGTGACCTCCGGTACGACGGCGGGGTGTCCGTCGGCGGTCAACTCCCCGGCGATGCGGGCATGGAAGCGGGTGCCGACGATCGAGTCGTGGACGAAGGTCTGGCCCGGCTTGAGGCGACCGGTGGCCGCCAGCACGGCGACGCGTGAGCAGGTGCCGGAGCCGCACGGGGAGCGGTCGACCTGGCCGTCGGCGAAGACGGTGACATTGCGCTGGTGCGGGTTGCCGTTCTCGTCGGTGCCGAGGTCGTCGTAGAGGATGGTGCCGTAGGCGCCGCTGAGGCGGTCGTCGACAGGGTGCCGGGCGTGTTCGGTGTCGTTGAGCGCCCACTTCACCTCGCGGCCGATCGCGATGAGGTCGCCGTAGTGCTCGGGGGTGACGGTCAGTCCGACGCCGGCTGCGTTCAAGTGGGCGTAGATGGCGCCGCCGTAGCCGATGTCGACGACAACGTCTCCGCGCGTGGTGGCGACGGTGACGTGTTCGGCGAGGCGGTAGCTGGGGACGTTGACGAAGTCGACGCCGGTGATCTGTTCGCCGGCCGTGTGCACGCGCAGGGTGACCCGGCCCGAGGGGACGTCGATGACGACCGTGGTGGGGCCGGAGGGTTCGCGGGCGACGCGGCCGGTCTGTACGGCCCAGACGGCGAGCGCGATGGAGCCGTGTCCGCAGGCCGTCGAGAAGCCGTCCTTGTGCCAGAACAGCACACCGAAGTGGGCGCCCTCGTCGTCGGGCGGCGTGATGAAGCCGCCGTACATGTCGGCGTGTCCGCGGGGCTCGAAGCACAGCAGCTTGCGCAGGTTGTCCACCTCGGGGTCGCCGATGGCGAACATCCGGCGCTCGGCGACGGTGGCACCTGCGATGGCGACAGGCGGTTCGGGAACGACGCGGAACGGTTCACCGCCGGTGTGGTAGTCGGTGGTGGATACCTGATGGATGGGCATGGGGTCCTTCGCAGGGTGGTGTCCACGCGGATACGAGGTCCGCTGCTCCGCGCCGCTGAGGCGTGATGCGTAATGCCTTACGCAGAATCCAGCGAGTGCTCGGCGTCGTTGTCAATATCCCGGGTGTAGTCTCCTCCGATTACTAGGTAGACTGACCTACCTAGTAGCAGGAAGGTGCGCAATGAGTGACACTCCCACCCCCGCAGCACGGCCCAGCAAGAAGCGGGGAAGCGCGCGTACGCGGTTGCTCGACGCCGCAGCGCGTCGCTTCTACGCGGACGGCGTGTCGGCCACAGGGATCGACACGATCACTGCCGAGGCGGGCGTGGCGAAGATGAGCCTGTACAACAACTTCTCCTCCAAGGCCGACTTGGTGATGGCCTATCTCGATGAACGGCACGAGGAGTGGCTGGGCCTGTACCGGCGGCGGCTGGCAGAGGTCCAGGACGGGCGCGGCGGCGTACTGGCCGTCTTCGACGCGTACGCCGATCACGCCGCCTTCGCCTACGAGCACGGCTTTCGCGGGTGCGGACTGCTGAACGCGGCTGCCGAACTGCCCGCCGGGCACGAGGGGCGGGACGTGGTGCGCCGGCACAAGGAAGAGGTCGAGTCGCTGCTCGCCGCACACCTGGAAGGGCTGTTGCCCGACCGGCCCGAAGAGGCCCGTGCGGTGGCCGAGCATCTGTCGTTCCTGCTGGAAGGCGCGATGGCGCGCGCCGGGCTGGAGGGCGCGGCTACGCGTCTGGAGCATGCGCGCGCCATGGCGGCGAACCTGCTGGACCGGCTGTGACGCGGCCCGTCGGACGGGGGGCCGGCTCGGTGGGAATGGGCTCCCTGTGCGTTCTCGTGGCGTCGGTTCTGTGGGGCACCACGGGAACCGCCGCGACGTTCGCCCCGGCCGTCGGACCCCTCGCGATCGGCGCCGCCGCCATGGGCCTGGGCGGACTGCTCCAGGCTCTCGTGGCCGCTCCCCGCATCGTGCGGGAGACATCCGCGCTGCGTGCGCAGCGCGGGGTGGTCACGCTCGGTGCACTGTCGGTGGGGGCCTACCCGCTGGCGTTCTACAGCTCCATGCATCTGGCCGGGGTCGCGGCCGGAACCGTCGTGTCGATCGGCTCCGCCCCGCTCGCCTCGGCCGTGATCGAGCGCGTGGTGGACAAACGCAGCCTGACGCGACGCTGGATGATCGGTGCCGCCCTGGGCCTGTCGGGAACCGTTCTGCTGTGCCTGGCCGAAGCGGCCCGGGCAGAGTCCGGGTCCGGGGCCCACTCCGCGCAGACGATCGTGCTCGGCGTCGGGCTCGGCCTGCTGGCCGGCTTCACCTACGCCCTGTACTCCTGGGCGGCCCACCGGCTGATCAGCCGCGGTGTCACTTCCGGTGCGGCCATGGGCACCGTCTTCGGGCTGGGCGGTCTGCTGCTCCTGCCCGTGCTGCTGGCCACCGGCGCGCCACTTCTCGACTCCTGGTCCAACGCGGCCGTCGGCGCCTACATGGCCCTGGTGCCCATGTTCATCGGCTACGTCCTCTTCGGCTGGGGCCTGGCACACGTCCCGGCGAGCACCGCGACCACACTCTCACTGCTGGAACCCGCCGTCGCGGCCGTACTCGCCGTACTCGTGGTGGGTGAACGCCTGCCGCTGCTCGGCTGGTTGGGCATCGCTCTCGTCGTCGGCTGCCTCGCCGTGCTCACCACGCCGAGCCGTGCTGCGGCGAAGGCTCGGGCGAACACCGGCTCCCGGGAAGACAGCGGAGCTCAACTCCACCGTGCTACGGCCCCGGGCTCCGCAACGGTCGTGGCGGCAACCGAGCCGGGGGAAGCCTAGTCCTCGGTCCACCCGTGGTTCTTGCCGAACCGGAGGAGCCCGCGGCGGATTTGGAGGATCTGTTCGCCGTTCAGCGTGGGAGCCGTGGCGAGCAGGACCTCGGTGACCTCGTGGAGGAACTCGTCCGAGGTGAGGACGTCGCAGAGCGAGTCGTCGCCGTCCACCGGTCTGGTGGTGCCCGGGAAGGACGCCCTCACGTGTGCGAGTGGCCTTACGCCCACCGTCGAAGCCAGCTTCACGGACGAGGCCTTGAGACCGCGGTCTCCCTCCTCGACCTCGAACTCGACCGCGAGTCCCGGGCGCAGCTGCTGCTCGGGAATGAGCAGGTCGTTCACGTGCAGAAAGACGTCGTCGGTGCCGTCGTCGGGAGCGATGAACCCATAACCGCGGGCTCCGTCGAACCGCACAACACGACCAGCAACCATGCCACCAACCCCCAAAGAAACCGGCCCCCCACGTACCGGGCCAACACCAGCGCAGGAGGCTACGCCAACAAGACTCACAAGGCGAGCGGCCCCGGCGTTCAGTCGGTGTCGCCGCGGACCGGACTGCCTCCGCCGACGAGGATCGCCTCCTCGTCGTACTCGATGCACTCGTAGTAACCGTCGTAGGGGACGGGCGAGAAGACCACGCCGTCGCGCACGGTCCAGCCGGCTTCGATGACCATGGCGACCGGGGCGACGTCCATGTACTCCCAGGGGCCGGCGTCGGGGGCGTAGGCGTCCTCGACCGCGATGGCGACGCACGCGCCGAGGTTCTCGACGAAGACGTACCAGGGGGTAAGTTCGTCCGGCAGCGGGATGGGGCTGGGGCGTTCGGGAACGACCTTCTCGCCCTGGCATGCCGCGGTCATCAGGGTGGCCGCCAGTACGTCGGGCAGGCCGGTCTCGCCCGGCGGCCGGTGTACCGGGATGGTGGCGCGGGCGTGCGCGGCCCCCTCGCGCACCCAGCGCTGGTAGTCGTCCCGCGCGGCCAGTGCCGTGCGGGCCTTGTCGAGCTCCCAGCCGAGTTCGTTCGCGGCTCGCTCTGCGGCTTCCGGGCCGGTGCCGAACTGTTCCTGCAGCATGCGGGAGCGCAGTGCGGTGGCCCGGGCGAGCTCCGCCCGGGCCGGGATGAGGAGCTCGCGGTTCAGTTCCAGTTCGGCAGCACGGGGTCCGAATGCCTCGCTCAGCGGTGAGAGACCGGACAGCCAGACGGCTTCCAACTCGGCCAGTACCGCGAGGTCACGCTCCTCGCGGCCCGCCTCCAGGGCGTACTCCTTCGTCGATCCGGGGCGGGTCAGCCGGTCCAGGACATCCGCAAGCGCCTCGCGCAGCCAGCGCATCGCATCCCACGGGTCGTCCCGGTCCACGGCCCAGTACGTGCGGTTGCCCTTGCCCTTGCGCCACAGCCGGTAGACATCGGCCATGCCGAGTCCGGGTTCGGTCATCCACAGCCGCTCGCCCGGACCGCCGATCTCGCTGTTGATGGCGGTGAGTTCCACGACCCGCAGCTGTCCCTCCACGAGGTCGACCAAGTCGTCGTACTGGAAACGCGGTTCGCGGTGAATCGTAGGCATGCTGTGGTCCGTCCCCCAGGTACGTGGCTGCGGGTGCGGTATCGGATCGCCCGCGGTGGTCGTCAACTGGCACGCTACCGCTATGGATCGCGCGGAAGTGCTGCTCGTCGGTGGGCGGGCCGGGGTGGGCAAGACGACGGTGGGGTGGGAGGTTTCGGCACTGCTGCGTGCCGCGGCTGTGCCTCACGCCGTCATCGACGGGGACTTCATGGGGCAGGTGCATCCGGCGCCGGACGGGGACCCCGACCGCTCCGAAATCACCGAGAGCAATCTGACGGCCGTGTGGGGGAACTTCGCTCGACGCGGGTACCGCCGCCTGATCTATACGAACACCGCGAGCGTGCTTCCTGAAGCGGCGGGCATGTTCGAGCGCGCCATGGGGACCGGGGTGCGGATCGTACGAGTGCTGCTCACCGCCTCCGATGCCACGGCCCGACAGCGGCTGGTGGGGCGGGAACTCGGCTCGGAGTTGGAGACGGAACTGCAGGGCAGCATGCGCAAGGCACGTCTCCTGGACGAGCGGGCTCCGGCGGACGCGGTGCGGGTGGCGACCGACGGGCGGCTTGTGGTGGACATTGCGCGGGAGGTGGCGGCCGCCACGGGCTGGACGGGCTCGTTGTAGCGAACTGCCCTTTGCTTTGGCTCGGTTCCGCGCTGCCGTGCACACGAGTCCGTACGGTGCGAGGCACAGCGCCGCGACGGGAGTTCGTTCACCAACTCGGCGTTCTGCAGCGGTGGTTGACGGTGGCTTGATGGACTGGCTGGGCGGGCTGGGCCGGAACATGGCCGAAGGTGGTGTGGCCCATGGATGTGGAACCTCCAACAATCCCCGGGCGGCGCTTCCGCACGGCGCCGCGCAACCGTTTCGAGGCACCCCCACTCCGTCGCCGCCGAGCGTCCGGGGCCGAGAATCCGGAGTTGGCAGGCGTACTGCCGTCGCCGCACCCGCACCCGCATCGGCGGCCCAGGCCGATGTCACGGCCACCCTGCGTGTCACCATCACCGACGGAGACTCCGTCATGACCCAGACCACGGGCTTCTACACCTGCCACAGCGGCTTCACCGTCGGCGAGGCGAAGGACATCTCGGTCACCGTCTGCGCCGGCCAGTGGGTGCAGGTCTTCAGCAGCCACGGCTGCTACGACGCCCTCAACGTCAGCGGCGCCAACATCGAGACCGACGGACAGGTCATCGGCTTCACCCTGTGATCCGTCCGCCGGTCCGCGCTCAACGCAGCGTCTACGGCGTCCACTTGATGTTCGGGTTCACCTGGCCGGTCCAGTTGAACGTGGCCATGTTGTCCCAGCCGTCGCCGCTGTTGTTGATGTCGGCCGGATCCCATCCGTTGCCGGGGACCGCGTACCAGGTCGGCTCCCAGTAGAAGACCCCGATCGCCCCGGCACTGCGGGCCGTGTTCTGTACGGCGGTGAAGTTGGCGGCCTGGCCCTGCCAGGTGAGCGGATAGCCAGAGCAGCCGGATGTGACCGAGTTGCTCGTGCTGTCCGCGTTCGCCGAGGTGAACGGGTAGGCCGTCTCGGCGATGATCACGTCCTTGCCGTAGCGGGACTTCATGTCGGACACGACGCTGCCCATGTTGGCCAGCGTGCCGTGCCACATGCAGTAGTACGACAGCCCGGTGATGTCCCAGTTGACGCCCTTCGCCTTGATGCCGTCGTAGAACCAGCGCGCATGCGCGTCACTGTCCGCGTCGGCCGTGTGGATGACCACCTTCGTGCCGCTGTTGCATGCCTTGGTCGCGTTGTAGCCCGACTTGAGGAGCAGGCTCAGATTGGTGAAGTCGTTGTTGACCACCTTGCCGTCGTCCCAGAGCATGCCGACGTTGATCTCGTTGCCTATCTGCACGCTGTCCGGGGTGGTGCCCTGGGACTTGAGGCTGTTGCAGACGTCGTACGTGTAGTTGTAGACGTCGGTCTGGAGCTGGCTGATGCCGTGGCTGGACCACGCCGCGGGCTTGTACTGCTTGCCCGGGTCCGCCCACGTGTCCGAGTAGTGGAAGTCGACCAGCAGCTTCAGACCCCTGGCCTTGACCTGCTTGGCGTACGCCAGCACCTTCGCCTTGTTGTTGTATCCGCCGGCCGGGTTGTTCCAGACCCGCAGGCGGACGTAGTTCACGCCCAGGCCCTTGAGGATGTCGAGCGGGTCCTTGGCGGTGCCGCTCGCGTCGTAGTACCTGGCGCCGAGGTCGAGGGCCCGTTGAGCGGTCGAGACGTCCGCGCCGAGCATGCTGAGCGAGTTCGCGGCGGAGGCGGTGGTGGGGGTGGTGAGCAGGGACGCGGGCAGGGCGGCCGCCGCAATGAGCAGGGCGGCCTTCACTGTTCGGCTCGAACCGTTCGCGGGCATCCCATCTCCTTTGATGGATGTGGTCGTCACCTGGCATGTGCATGCAAGAGTGTCCGGGAACGTTCACAGTAGAAGTGGGCCCAGTGCGCTGTAAATACGTGTGCTGAGGTTGTGCACGTGCACAGATTGCGGACCCGGGAACGCAAGTGGCCCCGTTCCCAGTCGGCGGGAACGGGGCCACACGCGCTGCTGGCCTTCCGCAGCGAGGCCCTGATCCTGCTCGGCCCCACGGCCGTCGCCGACACGCTCTCGGCCCTGGGCAACAAGGCGCCCGTCATCGCGGTCGGCCGCCGGATCGCCGACGCCGGGCTGGACGTCGTACGCACCGCGGACGACGACGGAGTCGGCCAGATCGTCGACCACCTGGTCGGACTCGGCCACCAGGAGATCGTCTACGTCGACGGCGGCAAGGGCGTCATCGCCACCGACCGGCGCCGCGGCTACCGCACGGCAATGCGCCGCCACGGACTCGGCGAGCGCATCCGGGTGTTGAGCGGCGCCACCACCGAAGCGGCCGGGGAGCGTGCAGCCCGGCATCTCCTGGACGGCGACGAACTGCCCACCGCCGTCGTGGCGTTCAACGACCAGTGCGCCATCGGTGTCCTGGCCGCGCTCTCCCGCGCGAGCATCTCCGTCCCGGGCCGGGTCTCCGTGGCCGGCTACGACGACGACACGCTCTCCCGGCTGGGCTGCTTCAACCTGACCACCGTCAGCCAGGGCGCCCTGGAGCAGGCCCGGCACGCGGTGACCGCCGCCGTCGAGCGCCTCGACCAGGACCGCACCGAACCCCGTGAGGTCGTGCTCGCCCCGCACCTGGTCGTCCGCGGCACTACGGCGGCACCCGCCTGAGGCACACGCTGGGCAGTCCTGCGATCGTCAGGCCGCCGGCCGTACCAGGCCGGACTCGTAGGCGAAGGCCACCGCCTGGACGCGGGCGCGGGCGCCGATCTTGGCGAGGATGTGGCTGACGTGCGATTTGACCGTGGTCGGGGCGATGGAGAGTCGGACGGCGATCTCGGTGTTGGACCAGCCCGAAGCCACGGCCGTGAGGACGTCGCGTTCGCGTTCGGTGAGGGTGGCCAGCCCGGCCTCCCCAGTGAGGGGGCGCAGGACCGGCTGTGTGCGGACGGCGTCGATGAGTGCGCGGGTCAGGGCCGGGGTGATGACGGCGTCGCCGGCGGCCACGACGCGGATGGCCGCGGTCAGTTCCTCCGGAGCTGCGTCCGTGAGGAGGAATCCGCCGGCTCCGGCGCGCAGGGCCGCGTGTGCGTGCCTGTCGTCAGTGCTCGAGGTCAGCACCAGTACGCGGGGAGGGGAGCCCGCGGTCATGGGGGACTCGGCTGCCGACAGCAGGCGCGGGGGCCGTGCGATGCGCCGGATGGCATCGATGTCGTCCGCTTCGGCCAGGCGGCTGTCCATCAGGACGACGTCCGGACGGAGTGCGGCGCTCATGCGGACCGCCTCGGCCCCGCTCGCGGCTTCACCTGCGATGCTCAGGTCGGGCTCGGCGGCCAGGAGCATGCGCAGGCCGACGCGCTGCAGGGACTGGTCGTTGACGATGAGTACGGAGACCACGTCCGTCCTCCCTCATCCTCTAAACGAAACTGTTTCGTTCACTTGCTGCTCAGAATAGCCCCCGCCGCTATCGAAACGGCATCGTTTTCGTCGTGGGCTGGGTCACATCTCGGATCATGCGGATCGGGACGCGGAACGGGCGCCTCAGCTCCTGGTGACAAACGCTTCACCAGGAGCTGAGTCTTTGTGAGCACTGCCCGATCGCGCGGTCCGCGCAGCCCTACGGTCCGGCTATGGACACGAGCCGCAGCAGAGGAAGAACCGCGAAGACCCTGCGCAGTGCCGCGCTGGCGGTGCTGCTGACCACCGGGGCGATCACCATGACCGCACCGGACGCCCGGGGGGAGAGCGCGCGGACCGAGAGACCCGTCGCGTCGACGAGTGCGGTCGCCGGAGTGAGCGAGTCGGTGGTGCGAGTGAAGATCCCGCTGCCGGCGTCCTTCGGTGACCGTCCGGCGGCATGCGACTGGCTGTCGTATCTGCGCTACCGCTCCACCGACGGGCCGGCGGCCTCGGCCGACGCCGACCGGATCCTCGTCGCCCAGCCGGGCATCCTCGAGGGAGCCGGAGCCTTCGACAGCGTCGCCCGCAACACCGTGGCGCGCGCCGCCGAGCAGGGGAGGCACATCGAGTTCTGGGCGCTGGATCGGCGCTCCAACTGCCTGGAGGACCACACCGGCATAGACTCCGGCGACCAGCACACGGCCGTCGACTACTACTACCGCGCCAAGCAGGTCGACGGCCGCACCTTCGCCGGCTTCGTCGGCAACGACAAACTCGGGTGGATGGCCAAGCTCGGCATCGAGCAGACCGTACGTGACCAATACGACCTGCTCGCCGCCGAGTTGCCCGACCAGCAGATGCGCAAGCACAAGGTGCTGTGCGGCGGACACTCGCTCGGCGGGGTGATCACCGGCTACTTCGCGGCCGCCGACTTCGACGGCAACCGGGCCACCACCACGGACGCCGGATACAACCAGTGCGCCGGCTACTTCGCCCTCGACACCACCGTCTCCACCTCGCTCGGCGACCTGAGCGGCAGCATGCCCGACGACACCAACCTGCCCGACGTGGGCCTGGGTTACGGCGCCGTACAGACCGGACTCGACAGCGGAGTGCTGCCGCGCTCACTGTCCGCGCCGGTCCTGCTCAACCCCGAGACCATGACCCTGCTGGCCATCGCCGGCGTGGGCGCCGTACAGGATCCGGGCGGTGAGGCGGACCTGCCGAGCTATCTGCCCGCCAACACCAACATCGAGGCCACCAACCGCTTCCTGTTCTCCAAGGACACCGCCACGTTCCTCACCGGCTCTCCCGCGGTGAAGGACTTCCGGCTCACCAACACGGCCGTCCTCGGAGCGCTGCTGGACGACAACTCCGTACCGCTGGCATTTCTGCAGAGCAGCGTGGGCTTCTTCGACGGCGGACCGATCGCCGACAAGAACTTCCCCGCCGCCAACGGCAGTTCGCAGCAGCCGGGACTGTTCGGCGTCGAGTACAAGGCCATCCCCGCCGAACCGCACGGGCCGCTCTACACATGGCGCAATTACGACCGTGTGGGCGCCGCCGACGACCCCGGGTACAAGTCGGCCGACGGCACGCCCTTCACCAGTGCCGGCAAAGAGGTCACCGACATAGGGGAGTTGGCCCGCAGCCTGGCCCGGCAGCCGCTGGACTTCACCGAGCAGTACTTCCCCACCAAACTGGTCACCGACCTCGAACTGGCCACCTCCCCACAGGTGAAGCAGCTGATCGTGCACCCCGAGGGGCTCACCGCCAACCCGACGCTCACCGTGCTCGCGGGCGACGGTCTGCTCGCCGGCCGCATCCCGGCCGACCTGCATCCGGTGGTCGCCGACGGCTACCAGCACCTCGACGTGCTCACCGCGGCACCCGAGCAGAACAACGGGCGGCCCGAGCCCGTATCCACCAACCTCGCACACTTCGCCGGAGAGCCCCACTAGCTTCGATCTTGCACAAGCTCCGGTTGCCGACCGTCAGGCCGCAGGTTGCAATGAGGCTGTGGCCCGACGGTCGCAGCCAGCGGCGTGGGATTGTCCCGCCCCGCCGCTCGGCACCGCCCGAGCCGGGAGGCAGCGATGACGTTCCCTGATCCCGGGGCCCGCCCCGCGGGGCACACCCGGTGGAAGCGGCTCGGCCTGGTGATGGTGCCGACGCTGCTGGTGTCCGCGGTACTCCTGGCGGCCATCGGCACCGGCACCCTCCCTGTTTCGCTCGCGGTGTCCGCACAGTCCATGGTGATTTCCGGACAGAACCTCAAGATCTCCGCCGACCGGCTGCAGGGCACCGGGTTCACCCAGTACGTCGGGATGGACCAGTCGAAGTCCCAGGCGTACCCGGAAGCCATCGCCGGCATCGATTCGGCCGACCTGTACAACCTGTGCCAGTCGATGGTCATCCGCCTGCCCGTCGTCGGCGAGACCACGCTGCGGATCGGCGCCGGCGGGGGCGGCAAGCCCGCGCACGCGGACCATCTCGTCGTCCATACCGACGACCTCGGCGGCGACGCCGTGTTCCGCGACATCACCATCGGACAGGATGCCTCGACCTTCGGAGACGGTTCCGGTGCCCTGGCGGGAATCTTCGGACAGCGGGCCGACACCGTACGCATCGATCACCTGCAGCAGTCGACCCGAGAGGTGACCGCAGCGACCTTCCGGCTCACCGGCCTGCACCTGAGCGTGAAGGCCGGAGCCAAGCCCTGCTATTGAACGGCCCTCCCTCTCCCTTGGGGCCAAGCGGGTGAAATCGTCGGTCCATTGGGGTCCCCGGCTGATCTTCGGAGTCACCAGAGGGTCCCGCCGGAGTTGGCGATGCGTACCGCCCGAGACTCGGGTATCGGGGTTTCTCAGCCCGGTCGTGGGCCGACCCCGATCGTCTGACGGGGAGAGGGATGACGAGCAACGCCGACAGTGCCACCCAGACCACCGTGAGCACACGGCTCACGGGCCACACCCGATGGAGGCGCCTGGCCGTGGCCATGGTGCCCACCCTGCTGGCGTCCGCAGCGCTGTGCACGGCGATGGCGCGTGGCGCCCTGGCCGCGTCCTTCGGAGTGTCACCCAACTCGTTCACGGTTTCCGGCGAGAGTTTCCAGATCGGAGCCAGCACGCTCGAAGGGCGCGGGTTCGTCCAGTTCGGTGTGCTGGACCGCGGCGCTCACGCCTCGTACCCGGAAGCGCTGTCGGGGATCCGGTCCGCGGACCTGTACGACCTGTGCCAGTCCGTCGTACAGGACGTGCCCGTCCTCGGGCCCGTCACCCTGCGGCTGACCTCGGGCAGCGGCGGGGAACCCGCGCACGCCGACCGGCTCGTCGCGGACAGTCACGACCTACAGGGTGACGCGGTCTTCCACAACATCAACATCGGCCAGGATGCCGCCACCGTGCAGGGTGTGCCCGGTGTGCACGGCGAACCCGGTGGCTTCGGCGAGCAGGCCGACACCGTACACATCGATGATCTGCGACAGCAGACGCGTTCGGTCAGTGCGGCGACGTTCCGGCTGCCGGGACTCCACCTGAGCGTGCAGGTCGGCGACCACTCATGTTTTCTGACGCCGGGTCACGAAGACCACCACCACCACACTGGGGGAGATCGACGTGAGTAGTGCGCGGCTGCGCGCGGGACGTCAGCGGAAGGCGGATTCCGACGGGCGGCTGCTCGGATGGTGGAACGCCTTCCACGACTGGCGGCGCAGCCGCCCGTTCTGGGCCGGGGTGTGGACGCTGCTGGCCGGGGTCGAGATCCTCTCCATCCCGTTCGCGCCGTTGCCGATCATGATGCATGAAGGCATCGCCGGCGTGGCGGGGTCACTCATGGGGATCTTCATGGCGGTCCTCGCGCTCAGCATGTGGCTGGCGCCCGGGCACCGGGTGTTCGCGGGCATCGCGACACTGGTGTTCGCCGTCGCCTCACTCGTGCTCTCCAATTTCGGCGGCTTCCTGATCGGTTTTCTGCTGGGCATCACCGGCGGCGCGATGGCGGTGAGCTGGGTGCCGTATGCGCGGCCGGAACGGCCACGGATCCGGCCGGACTGGGGTCGTGGCAGCGGCTCGGACGGCCCCGGATCCGGCGGCCCGCAGGGGCCCAGTCCGGGCGGCCCTGGCGGTTCGGACGGTTCCGGTGGGACCGGTGGTGACCCTGATGATTCGGGCGGTCTCGGTTGGCCCGGTGGCCCCGGCGGCTTCCGTGCACCGGGCAGCGGGGAAAGCGGCTCCGGAGGTCATACGGGCGGCGGCCGACAAGCCGGCAGCAGCCCGCGCATGAACCGTCTGAGCTTGCGCACAAACCGTATGCGGGCGCTCGGTGTGCTTCCGATCGGGGCTCTGCTGACCGGCGGGCTGCAACCAGCACCGGTGCACCTCCCCCGGATGGTGCCGAGGCTCGACGATCCGCCCAGTGTGCTCGCGGGCACTGCCGCCGCCGAATCCCCACCGAGCCTGACCGTCTGCTCCCTGCTCGACGGACTGCTGGCCGGGGCAGTACCCGGCGCGCGCGGCACCGGAAGCCGCATCCCGGTGGACGGCCCGCCGCGCCCGCACACGTCCCTCGGCCCCCGTCTGCCGAACCCGCGGACCGAGGCACACGACAAACACGGGCCCAGTCGCGGACCCGACTCCGTCGCGCCTGCGCCCGCTCCCACCCATTCATCCGGAGCGGGCCTTCTCGGCTCGGTCGCCGACCTGCTCGGCCTGCACGATTCACACGACGACCACGACAGCGGCCCGGCCGCCCAGCACGATCGTGCGACGCCGCGCCCGACCCGCCCCGCCGGCCCGTCGCAGCGCAGTAGGCCCGAGCACACCGCCGGACCGGGTACGTCGGACAAGCAGCCGAGCCGGTCCCGCGTCGCCGCCGACAACACCGCCTCGCCATCCGTCCTGCGCTTGAACATCCCGCCGCTGCCTGCCGACGGACGGATGGACGGGCCGTTGTCGCTGCTGCCCCTGCACATCGAACTGGGCGCCCACTCCGGCCGGGACGAGCATTCGCAATGGTGCCTTCCGCAGCCCTTGATCTCTCTCCGCCTCGGTGTCGATGCCGCCGCGTACGGCGTACGCACCGCCGCTCAGCCGTTCCGGGTCCTCAGCCCACTGATGGTGCTCACCGGCCTGACCTATCACGGCATCACCGAGGTGCCAACGGCGTTGGGTTCCGAGGAGGTCCTGGTCTTCACCGCGTCCCGGGTCGACATTGCGAGCCTGCGCGAGACCGCACCGCTTCTTGCGCCCCAGTGCGGCCGCAACCAGCCACCGCCGCCCGAGCCGCCCTTCCAAGGCCTGCCCGGCCTCCGGCTGCCCCTGCTCGACATGGGCATCCCCGGGATCGGCCGCGTGGACCCGTCCGCTCCCGGCCCCTGGTATCCCTGCCAGGGCACGCTGGAGACGGACGGTACCGCCGGCACGACGGTTGCCACCGGTCAGCCCGTGGTCCTGCTGACCAAGATCCTCAGCGGGAACCTCCTCGGCCTGCTCCCCGTCACGTTCACCCCGAGCATGCCGCCGCCGCTTCCACCGGGGCTCACCCTTCCCATCCCGATCTTCTTCACGAACGTCACCGCGTACAACCAGTACCTCAGCGCTGACGAATTGGACGTCCCCGGTCTCCACCAGACGGCGTCCCGCTGACTCCGTTGAACCACGCAATAGATGGCCCGAACCTGTCGGCCCGCAGCAGGCCGAGATCAGGTCGAAGCAGCCGTGGCCGCACAGCCGTCGGGCCCGGGAGGAGCTCCTCCCGGGCCCGATGCCTGTTGCCTGCCGCGCTCAGATCTTGCCCGCGGCGAAGGCGGCCGCCGCGTCGGCGTTCGCGGTGTAGCCGAGGTGTGCGAGGACGTCGCCGCCGCCGTTCTCGCAGATGGGATCGCCCTTGGCGCAGAAGTCGATGGTGCGGCTCTGGTAGGTGCCGGTGACGCTCTTGCCGAGGGCCCGGATCGGGTTGCCGAACAGCAGCACCGCGGCGACCCGCGGTTCGAGCGCGGCGGGAATGGTCGCCACGATGGGGCTGCCGACCACCGCGCCGTCGCTGCTGATTCCGATGGAGTTGTCGACGACGTTCGCGCCCTGCGAATAGCCGACGAGAATGAAACGCTGATTCGGGCAGGCCGCGGCCTGGCTGTTGACGTGGTTCACCAGGTCCGCGTTTCCTTGCGCGGCGGAGGTGAGGGAAAGGTCCGCGGGGTAGTTCACCTTGTAGCTGGTGAGGTTCTTTCCCGTCAGTTTCTTCTGCAGGGCGGAATACACCGGGTCGCCGACGATCGCGCCGAGCGTGCCCGGCTCGAAGGTACCGCGGGCCGCGACGACGTCGATGTCCGAGCAGGCGGCGGCCGATGCGGTCGATGTCGAGACGGTGGCCAGTCCGGCCCCGCCGGCCAGGGAGAGCGCTGCGAGGCACAAGCGAATACGCATGGGGATCCTTTGAGGGTCGGGCGCGTTGAGCGCGCCTGCGGAAAGGACGTCCCGAACGTATTCGCTTTGTCTGACAGGGTGTTATGTATGGGAATTCAGAAGTTCTACGATTTCTTGAGCTGAGGTGAGCCGGGGGGAATTCCTTGCGTGGAAGGCGTTTCCTGGTCCGCCCGCAGTTCCTCGGCACGTAAGGCCAGAATGAGGTCCAGACGGGTGCCGGGGCCGTGCAGGGCGTCGCCGAAGAGCTTCTCCAGCTGGCGCAGGCGGTAGCGGACCGTCTGCGGGTGGATGTGCAGGCGGGCGGCGACATCGGGCACGTTGCTGCCGCTCAGCAGCCAGGCGAGCAACGTCTCGGCGAGCCGGGCCCGTTGCCCCTCGGAGGCCGTCTCCAGCGGGGCCAGGGCACGCGTCTCCAACTGGGCCAGCAGCGGCTCGTCCCCGTGCAGCAGCAGCGTCGACAGATGGTCGGCGCAGCGCACCACGCCCTGCCGGGGCAGGATCCCGCGACCCATCAGCCCCAGCGCCCGGGCGGCCCACCGCAGCGACTGGGCGGCCTCGGTCAGCGGCACCGTCGGTCCGATCGCCGCCGGACGGCCGCGCAGCGCGAGGGTGAACGCCCGCCCGCCGAAGCGGCCCGAGTCCGGATCGGGCACCAGCATCCGCGGCGGCCGGGACTCCATGTCCACCAGCGCCCCGGCGGCCGCCAGTGGCCGCTCCTCCTCGCGCTGGTCCGGGCAGGCCGCGAGGGCGACGACCGCGACCTGCCGCGGCACCGACCACCGGGCACCGTGCGCCAGATCCTGCACCGCCTCCAACGACACCGGCCCCTCGCCCAGCAGCAGTTCGAGCAGCCGTCTGCGCCGCCGCTCGAGCTCGTCCGTGCTGCGCAGCCGGCCCTCCGCGTAACCGGCCGCGGCCGCCTCGGCCACCTCGTGGACGGTCCGGAACGCCAGCTCGCCCAGCGCGGCCACCACCGCCGAGTCCAGCCCCAGCTCCTCCGCGGTACGGCCCATCAGCCGCCAGGCGTGCATTCCGCCGATCCGCAGCGCGGACTGCAACGCGTCCAGGCTGCGATCCTCCAGGGCCACGCCGCGCCCGAGTTCGTAGTACGTCGACGCGATCGCGTCGCTCCGGCGGCGCGGGTCGGCGATGTGGTCGACGAACAGGGTCAGCGCCTGCACCACCCCGGCCCGCAGGTTCCTGGCGTACATCCCGTCCGCGGGGCCCGCGTACTCGGGCACCTGTCGGCGGACCTCGTCCTCGACCTCGTCGGCCACCGCCTCGAGTTGGGCACGGAGCAACTCGGCGAGGCCGGGCGGCACCGAGGGGGATGCCGGACCGGCCGGCCCGCCGTGCGGGGTGGGGACGGCCATCGCGGACCCTCCTTTCAACCGGAGCAGGCTCACCCGCGGGCTGGGTCCCGTGGGTCGAGGGGCAAGTCCTGTGTTGGACGGACGTCCCCTGCGCTCCGTTCCGTGCCCCGACGGCACCGACATCACTCCGGCAGTCCCAGTGCACCGGCGAGCATCGGCCAGGACGCGGCGAACTCCGGCTTCCAATACGCCCAGCTGTGTCCTCCTCCTGAGTAGAAGTGGGTGGTGACCGCGATGCCCAGCCGGTTGAGCGTGCTGGTGAAGCTGTGCGCGGAAGGCCACAGCGCACTCTCCAGCGCCTCGGGCAGCCAGTCACCGGTCCCACCGACCACGCCGCTGCCGCCGGAGACGTACAGCGGAGTGCCGCGCAGCCCCTCGGCGCGGGCCCGCGGATTGAAGTCGCGCCAGGTCAGCACGTTCAGCACCGGGTTGCCCCACAGCGACAAGGGCGACAGGTTCTCGCGGGCCACGATGGCGTCGACGAGGGTGGGCACGCCGAGGGCGGTGGTGTCGAGGATGCCGCTGTAGGACGCCGCGGCTCTGAACGCGCCGGGATGGCGGGCCGCGTGCGCCATCGCGCCGTATCCGCCGGTGGAGACGCCGGCGACCGCCCGCACGCCCGAGGCCCGGTAGTCGCGCGCAAGCATCGCCGGTACCTCGGTGAGCTGGAAGGTCTCGTAGTCGGGGCCGCTCAGCCAGGCGGAAGGAATGCCGGTCGGACCCCCGTCCGGCATCGCCACGATCAGATCCCGACCCTCGGTGAAAGCCTCGATGTCGGTCTCCCGGGTCCACGAGGTGTAGTCGTCATGGGCGCCGTGCAGCAGATACAGCACGGGGTAGGTCCGCCCGGTCTGCGAGTCGAAGCCGGACGGCAGGATCAGCCGCACCGGGGCGCTGCGGCCCAGCGCGGCGGAGCCCACGGACACGTCGAAGGTGCGCGCCCCGACCTGCGTCGCGGCCCGCGCGGTACCGGCAGCCGCCCCGAGCAGGGCGGCCAGACCGGCGGCAGCCGCGGCCTTGGTGACGGTGCGTCGGGAGATTGCGGTGGTGCGGTGACGGTGGGGCATGGCGGCTCCTCGATATCCGGTTCAGCGGGACTGAGCGGCGAGCTCCCGCCGCAGATGGGCGGCGATCTCCTCGACGTGCGGCGGGTCGAGGAGCGACAGATGGTGACCGCCGACCCGCACGACCGACAGCCGCGGGCACACCTCGTCCCAGCCGAGGGCCTCGTCGTCCCGCTCGTACGCCGGGTCGCGCACGGTGTGCGGAGCGGCCTCCGTGGCCCGGTACAGCACCACGGGCCCGTCGTAACGGCCCGGCCGATGCGCCTCGCCGATCCTCAAGTCCAGGTAGGAGGACCGCTGATGCTCCAGCACGGCGGCGGGCACGTCGGCGGCTTCACGCAGGGCCCGCAGCACGGCGTCGATGCGCGCGCCATCGTCGTCCATCGCCACCAGTTCGTCGTACGGCAACTCCAGCCGGACCCCGTAGGTGTCGGCGACGTGCCGCGCAAACCCCGTGAAGTGCGCGCGGATCCGGTCCTCCGGCGACTGTCCGGGCCTGGGCAGGGGCCGTACGGAGTCGATGAGCGCGACCAGCTCCACCTCCCGCCCGGCGGCGGTGAGTTGGCGCGCTGTCTCCTGGGCGACGAAGCCGCCGAAGGACCAACCGCCCAGCAGGCAGGGCCCGTTGGGGCGGGTCGCGATGATGGCCTCGGCATAGCGGCGCGCCTTCTCGGTCACCGTGCCCGCCTCCTCGATCCGTTCCAGCCCGAACACCGGCCGGTCCTCCCCGAGCCGGTCCGCCAGCGCCCGGTAGACGTCGGTCGTTCCACCGGCGGCGTGCACGAGGAAGAGCGGCGGACGGGAGCCGGTGGCGCGCAAGGTGCGCAGAGGTGAGCCGCCGTCGGCCGGGAGCGCTTGCCCGATGCGCTCGGCGAGTTGCTCGACCGTGGGGGTGCCGAGCAGCTCGCGCAGATGCAGTTCGATGCCGAACTCGCGCTCCAGGGCGGTGCGGATGCGCACCGCCATCAAGGAGTCCAGGCCGAGGTCGGCCAGCACGGTGACGGGGGTGATGCGGGTCGGCGCGTGACCGGTGACGGCGGCGATGTGGTGGCACAGGCGTGCGGCGACGGAAGTATCGGACGGCACGGCGACCTGTTCCGCCGGTGCAGCTGTGGTCGCCGTACGCCCGTCCGTCCACCAGTGCCGCACGTGCCGCCAGCGCGGTGCGGGCAGGTCGATGACGCGACCGGACGGCACCGGCAGCCGTAGCCCCGCGGCATACAGGGCACCCAACTCGCCGAGGAACGAGACCAAGTCGTCGCCGTCGCGGTGCAGCGTACCCACGACGAGGGCACCCGGAGCGGTGTCGGCGACGGCCCGCAGCAGCACCGGGTGGGGCGAGATCTCGACGAACGCGGTGTGGCCGTCGGCCGCGGCGGCCGAGAGCGCCCGTTCCAGGTGCACGGGTCGCCGCAGGTTCGCCGCCCAGTGGGCGGCGTCGAAGGCGGAGTCGCCGCGGGGGTCGTCCAGGACGGTGGAGTAGACGGGGATGCGCGGCCGTCTGCCCTCGACGTCGGCCAAGGCTTCGGTCAACTCCTCCAACAGCGGGTCGACTTGTGGTGAGTGCCCGGCGCCGACGACCCGCATCACGCGGACCGCCCGCCCTTCCTCCTCCAGCCGCCGCACCAGCCGGGACACCGCCGGCTCTTCGCCGGTGACCACCTTCTGGCCGGGGGAGGAGTGGACGGCGACATGGACACCCGGGAACTCACTTTGCAGGATGGCGAGTTCGGTGTCGTGGACGTCGACGACCGCCATGGCGCCGCCCCGCAGCCGAGCAAGCAGCCTGGCCCGTACGGCGATCACCCGCGCCGCGTCCGGTACGTCCAGGGCGCCCGCGCACACGGCGGCGGCGACCTCGCCCATCGAGTGGCCGATCACGGCGGCCGGTTCGACGCCGTAGGAGCGCCACAGCTCGGCGAGCGCGACCTGCACGCCGAACAGGACGGGCTGGGCCACCTCCAGGCGGTCGAGGTCGTCTCCGGAGGCCAGATGGTCGTAGAGGGACAGGCCGCACTCCGGGGCGAGTTGGGCGTCGAGCTTCTCGACGGCGGAGGCGAAGGCGGGCTCCTCGGCCAGCAGGCGGCGGCCCATGCCGGTCCACTGGCTGCCGTATCCGGAGAAGACCCACACCGGGCCGCGCCCGACGCGGTCACGCTCGCCGGTCAGGACTCGCGCATGCGGGTGGGCCTGCGCCAACGCACCCAGGGCGTCGGTGAGTTCGGTACGGTCGCGGGCCGCGACGGCGGCCCGCACGGGTCCGCGTCCGGTGCGGCCGGCGAGCGTGCGGGTCACGTCGGCGGGGCGCGCGGTGCCGCCCTGGGGCGTGCGCAGCCAGTCGGCGAGCCGGGCCGCGGTGTCCCGCAGGCGTTCGCCGTCGACGTCGGAGAGCAGATGCAGGCGGGCAGCCGGTTCCTCGGCGGGCGGCTGAGACAGGACGGTGGGCCGCCATTCCTCCAGTACCGCATGGGCGTTGGTGCCGCCGAAGCCGAATCCGGAGACCCCCGCGGTGGCCGTGCCGCCGTAACGCGGCCACGGCTCGGGCTCGGTCACCACCCGCAGCCGCACGTCGTCCAGGGCGCTGCCCTCCGCGCAGTGCAAGGACGGCGGAACCACGTCGTGGTGCAGCGCCAGCACGGTCTTCACCAGCCCGGCGATGCCCGCGGCCGACTCCAGATGTCCCAGGTTGCCCTTGACCGAGCCCAGCAGCAGCGGCTGGTCGGGATCCCGGCCCGCGCCGAGAACCGAGCCGAGCGCGCCCGCCTCGATCGGGTCGCCGAGCGGGGTGCCGGTGCCGTGCGCCTCGACATGGTCGATGCCCGCCGGATCGAGTCCGGCCCGTGCGTACGCGGTCGCCAACAGAGCTTGCTGGCTTGCGGGGTTGGGTGCCAGGAGGCCGTTGGAGCGGCCGTCGGAGTTGACGGCCGTGGCGCGGACGACGGCCAGGATCCGGTCGCCGTCGCGTTCGGCGTCGGACAACCGCTTCAGCAGCGCCACCGCGCAGCCCTCGCCGCGGCCGATGCCGTCGGCCCCTGCCGAGAACGGCTTGCACCGCCCGTCCGGCGCGAGCGCCCCGGCCCGCCCGAACGCGACGCCGATCGTGGGGGAGAGCAGCAGGTTGACCCCGGCGGCGATCGCCAGGTCGCTCTCACCCGTGCGCAGGCTCACGCACGCGTGATGGACCGCCACCAGAGAGGAGGAACACGCGGTGTCGACGGCCATGCTCGGCCCGCGGGTGTCCAGCACGTACGCCACCCGGCCCGCGGCGACACTCAGCGCCGCACCGGCCGGGGCCCAGGGATCGACAACACCCGTGTCAGCGCCGGTGAGTTGACCGTACTCGGGGGCCGAGACACCGACGAAGACGCCGGTGCTGCTGCCGGCGAGCGACGCGGCCGGGACGGCGGCATGGTCGAGCGCCTCGCGGACGACCTCCAGGAGGATCCGCTGCTGCGGGTCCATCACCGCGGCCTCGCGCGGGGTGATCCGGAAGAACTCCGCGTCGAATCCCGCGATGTCGTCGAGATAGCCGCCGTACGAAGGTGCATCGGCGGGCGGAAACGCGGTGAAGTCCCGCCACCGGTCCTCGGGCACGCGGCGAATCGCGTCGACGCCCTCGCTCAGCAGCCGCCAATAGTCGCCCGGCCCATGCACACCCCCGGGCAGGCGGCAGCCGACCCCGATGACGGCGACGGGCTCACCGAAGTCCGCCGTGACAGAGGCCGGGAGCGTGGTCGACGCGGGCTCCGCCGAGCCCCGGCACAGACGCGCCACCAGCGCATCGCCGGTCGGCGCCTCCCACAGCAGCGTCGCCGGCAGCTCACGCCCCGTCAGGGTGGACAGCTCACCGGCCAGAATCACCGCGTCCCGCGAGGACATCCCCAGGTCGGCCAACGGCCGGTCCATCGGGACCGCCTCGGCCGCCGACCCGCTCCACGCGGCAACCCGCTCCACGATCAGCCGACGCACCCCGCCCTCGTCGACCGTTCTCACCGCGCACACTCCGCCGCGAACGCACCCGCCAGATACCGCTCCCGGGCCAGCGCCCGCGACACCTTGCCGCTGGACGTCCGGGGCACCGTGCCCGGCGCAACGAGCACCACCTCGGCCAGCCGCAGCCCGTGCCGGCCGGAAACGGCGGCACGCACGGCCCGTACGACGGCCGGCACGTCGATCTCGGCGAGGCTCATGGCCCGCACATGCTCGGCCACGACGACCACCCGCTCACCCACGCCGCCCGGCACGCCGAAGGCGGCCAGGCGGTCGCGGCGCACCGCCGGATGGGCGTCGTGGGCCGTGGCCTCCACGTCCTGCGGATAGTGGTTGCGTCCGTCGACGACGATGAGGTCCTTGAGCCGACCGGTGACGATCAACTGCCCGTCCAGCACCGTCCCCAGATCGCCGGTGCGCAGCCAGCCGCCCGGCCCGGCGTCCGACTCGGCGCCGAAGACGAGCCGCGTCTGCCGCTCCCGACTCCAGTAGCCGCGGCCGACGTTGGGCCCCTGCACCCAGATCTCCCCGACCTCGCCCTCCGACAGGCCGGCCCCGGACAGCGGATCGACGATACGCACCCGCTGACCCGCCGGGGTGCCGCAGCCCGCCAGCAGTACGGCCCGGGGATCGTCCGCCCGCGCGGCCAGGGCCTTCCCGGCGGCGAGGGCGTCGCGGTCGAGCGCGAACCGGCGCAGCGGCTGCCCCGGCCGGGCCGCGCTGACGAAGACCGTGGCCTCGGCCAGCCCGTACGACGGACAGTGCGCCTCCGGCGACAACCCCTGCGCGGCGAACGCGGCGTGGAAGCGGTCGACCGTGCCGGGACGGACCGGCTCACTGCCGTTGATCAGCGCGGCGACCTGGTCCAGCCGCAGATCCGCCTTCTGCGCGTCGGTGACGGCCGAAGTGCAGTAGTCGTACGCGAAGTTGGGCGCGGCCGTCAGCGCGCGCGGATGCGCTGCGAGCAACCGCAGCCAGCGCACGGGCTCGTGCAGGAACGCGACCGGATCCATCAGCACCGACAGCAGCCCGCGCACCACCGGGGCTGCGACACTCAGCACGAGCCCCATGTCGTGGTACAGCGGCAGCCAGCCCACACAGGTCACTGGGTGGGCGTCGGCACCGTAGGCGGTCAGTGCCTGACGGGCGTTGGCGACGACGTTTCCGTGGGTGATCTCCACGCCTGCCGGGGTGCGGGTCGAGCCGGAGGTGTACTGCAGATAGGCGATCGCCGCCGGGTCCGGGGCGACGGGCTGCCACTCCCCGGCGGCGGCGTCGGGCACCTGGTCAGCGGCGACGATCCCCACCGAGGTGTCGCCACAGAAGTCCCGCACCTCTTCCAGGGCTCGGCTCGCGGTCACCACGACCGCCGGGCGCGCGTCGGCGAACACGGCCGAGAGCCGGTCACCGTGCCCGGGCAGACCGGGCGGGTACAGCGGTACGGCGACCAGGCCCGCCGCCAGGGTCGCCAGGAACGCGGTGACGTACTCCGTGCCCTGCGGACACAGCAGCGCCACCCGCGACCCGGGCTCGGCCGCCTCTGCGAGTCGCGCGGCCAGCGCCCGCACCCGCAGGTCCAGGCGTCTCCAGGTGAGCGTGCGGTGGACGCCGCGCGAGCCCGGCGCCGGATGGTCGACGAAGGTGAACGCCCGGCGTTCGGGGGTGACTTGGGCCCAGTGGCGTACATACTCCGGCAGGCTGGGGTGGACGGGCGCGAGCGGGGGGCGGCGGCTCTCCATCGGGCATGGCTCCTCACGTCACGTAATCGGCTTGCGGGGCGCAGCAGTTGGAGCAGTCGGCAGGTCAGAGGGGGATGTTGCCGTGCCGGCGCTCCGGCATCGGGGCGCGCTTGCCGCGCAGCGCCCGCAGGGCACGGCAGACCTGGGCACGGGTGTCGCGCGGGGCGATGACGTCGTCGACGTAGCCGCGCTCGGCGGCGAGATAGGGCGTGCCGTGGGTGCGCTCGTACGCGGCGACCAGGCCGGCCCGCAGCGCCTCGGGGTCGGAGGCGGCCGCGAGCTCGCGCCGGTGCAGCACCCCCACCGCGCCCTCGGCGCCCATCACGGCGATACGGGCGGTCGGCCAGGCGAGGTTGATGTCCGCGCCCAGATGCTTGGACCCCATCACCGCGTACCCGCCGCCGTACGCCTTGCGGACGACCACGGTGACCTTCGGGACGGTGGCTTCGGCGTAGGCGTAGAGCAATTTGGCGCCGCGCCGGATGATCCCGGCCTGCTCCTGGCGGACCCCGGACAGATAGCCCGGCACGTCGGCGAACGTGAGCAGCGGGATGCCGAACGCGTCGCAGAACCGCACGAACCGCGCCGCCTTCTCGGAGGCGTCGATGTCGAGGACCCCGGCGAAGTGCAGCGGCTGGTTGGCGACGACACCGACCGACCGGCCCTCGACCCGGGCCAGCGCACAGATGATGTTCGGCGCGAACAACTCCTGCACTTCGAGGAGTTCACCGTCGTCGACGACCGCGCGCAGAATGTCCCGCATGTCGTAGGCCTGCCCGAGCCGGTCAGGGACGACCTCGTCCAGCCACGCACCGCCGGGCACGTCCGCCGGTGCGTACTCCGGCGGCCGCTCCAGATTGTTCGCGGGCAGATACGACAGCAGATCTCGTACGGTGTCGAAGGCGTCCTGCTCGTCGGCGGCGAGGAAATGCGCGTTGCCGTTGACGGTGTTGCTGGTGCGGGCGCCGCCCAGGTCCTCGGCGCTGGTGCGCTCGCCGGTCACCGCCTCGATGACGTCGGGCCCGGTGACGAACATGTGCGAGGCGCCGTCCACCATCACGGTGAAGTCGGTGATGGCGGGGGAGTAGGCGGCCCCGCCGGCACACGGGCCGAGGACGACCGAGATCTGTGGGATCACGCCGGATGCCTTGACGTTGCGGCGGACCAGCTCGGCGTAGAGGGCGAGCGAGGCGACGCCCTCCTGGATGCGGGCGCCGCCCCCGTCGTTGAGCCCGATGACCGGACGGCCGGTTTTGAGGGCGAGGTCCATCAGCGCGACGGTCTTCTCCCCGAAGGCCTCGCCCATACTCCCGCCGAAGACCGTCGAGTCCTGCGCGAACACGCAGACATCACGGCCGTCGACCGTGCCGTGCCCGGTCACCACCCCGTCGCCGTACGGGCGTTGGGCACCGTCCCCGGCGGGTCGGGCCCGCACGAACACTCCCGTCTCGGTGAAGGAGCCCGCGTCCAGCAGCCGTTCGATCCGCTCCCGGGCCCCGAACTCCCCACGCCTCCTCGGTCCACCCGCCACGGCCTGCGCCCGACGGCCCTCCAGCTCGGCGATGCGCCCGGCAGTGCGGTCGATGGAGCGGTCGGGAGCGCGTGTCGCCGTCTCCCCGCCACGGGATGTTGTCGCCTCTCGCGTCACAGCCACCTCCGAAGTGGCTTTCGAATATGGCAGCGACGCAGAGGCGAAATGGGGGAATCACTGTTCTATTTGCGGGAGATGAGTCCCCCGGGCCCGCTGTTAGTCCGGCCGTGACAACGGCTCGGTGAAACCGGGCAACAGCGCGGCAGGAACAGCTACGCGGCGAGTTCCTTGGTGATGCGGTCGAGCATGAAGGCGGAGGATTCGCGGGCGCGTTCCTCCCAGGCGAAGACGCAGGCGGTGGCGACGCCGTCGAAGTTCAGCTCGCGCAGGGTGGTGAAGAAGGTGTCCCAGTCGACCTCGCCCTGGCCGATGTCGAGGTGCTGGTGGATGCGGGCGGGGGTGCCGGGCGGGTTGAGGATGTAGCGCAGGCCGGAGGAGCCCTTGTGGTTGAAGGAGTCGGCGATGTGCACGTGCTGGAGTTTGTCGCCGGCGTAGCGCAGCATCGCGGCGATGTCCGCGGTCGGGTCGGCGCCGGAGAGGTGGAAGGAGTGGGGTGCGCAGTAGAGGTAGTTGACCCAGGGCTGGTTGATGGCGCGGACCAGGTCGACGGCGGGGGTGTTCTCCTCGCAGAAGTCGTCGGGGTGGGCCTCCAGGTTGAGGGCGATGCCCTCCCGCTCGAAGAGCGGCAGGAGTTCCTCCAGGGAGCGCCAGAAGGCGGCCTCGCTCTCCGCGGCGCGTTCCGGGCGGCCGTTGAACTCGGAGTTCATCAGGGGGCAGGCGAGGTCCGCGGTGATCTCGATCATGCGTTTCCAGTAGCGGACGGCGGCCTGGCGTTCGCTCTCGTCGGGGGAGGACCACTTGTACAGCGGCAGCACGGAGGAGAGCTGGACGCGGTGGGTGCGCAGGGCGTTCTTGAGCTGGCTGATGCGTTCGTCGTCCGCGCGGGGGTGGAGGAAGAACGGCATGAAGTCCTCGCGCGGTGACAACTCGATGTAGTCGTAGCCGAGTTCGGCGACGGTGCGGACCATGTCGTCGATGGGCAGGGCGCGGAACATGTACGGATCGAGGGCGATCTTCACGCGGCACCTCCGTAGAACGCGGGGCGGGGCTTCATGTCCGTGCTGACGATGCGGCCCGAGTTGAGGGCCTCGACGGTGGCTCTGGTGATGACGGTCGCGGCGTAGCCGTCCCAGGCGGAAGGGCCGACGGGCTCGTTGCCCGCCGCGAGGTTCGCGATCCACTCGCGGAACTCGGTGTCGAAGGCGTCCACGAAACGGCCCACCCAGTCGGTGAGCACGGTGGTGCTGTGCCGGCCCGCCGTGCGCACGTCGACCGAGGACGGATCGGGCAGCCGCACCAGACCCTCCTCGCCGACGGTCTCGCACTGGATGTCGTAGCCGTATTGGCAGTTGACGAACACCTCGAGGTCGATCCGGACGCCCTTCGCGGTCTCGAAGAGCATGATCTGCGGGTCCTTGAGGTGCTCGAACCGCTTGCTCGTGGCGCGGGGCGTGACGACCTGGGTCGAGACGATCTCGTCGTCGAGCAGCCAGCGCAGCACGTCGACCTCGTGCACCGCCGTGTCGAGAGCGGCCATCTCCGAGGTGTAGGACTCCGGGACGGTGGGGTTGCGGTGGGCGCAGTGCACCACCAGCGGCTCGCCGATCCGGCCGGAGGCGATGACCTCCTTCATCTGCCGGTAACCCGCGTCGTAACGGCGCATGAAGCCGACCTGGACCAGCCGGCGGCCGTGCGCCCGCTCGGCCTCGACGATCTTCAGACAGTCCTCGGCCGTGGTGGCCAGGGGCTTCTCGCAGAACACCGGCTTGCCGGCCGCGATCGCGTTCAGCACGTGCTCGGCGTGCGTCGGCCCCCACGAGGTGACCAGCACGGCGTCGACCTCGTCCGCCGCGATCAGCTCCGCGCCGCTCGCGTACACCCGGGCGCCGACCCGGGCCGCCGCCTCCTCGGCGCGCGCGTCGTCGATGTCGGTCACGGCGGTCACGGTGGCGCCGGTGACGACCTCGGTGAGGCGTCGTATGTGTTCCTGGCCGATCCATCCGGCGCCGATGACACCTACACGTACGGTCATGCTCGAGTCCTTGGGGAGAGGAGGGAGGGCGGCTTTCGAGGAGCTGGTGAAGCGCTCTACTAGCGCGCTCTAGCTCAAGTACGATGACTCCAGTCCAAATGTCATGTCAATAGCCTGTCGCCAGGAGATTCCGAGATCGCCGACAGGCTCCGGCACGACCGGCGTCGGAGGGTGGGTGCACTGGTGGATGCGGCGGGCAGGCAGCGGCCGACGATGGCGGATGTGGCCGCGCGGGCGGGTGTCTCGCGGGCGCTG